>NZ_QPJL01000092.1 GCF_003337565.1 Paracoccus lutimaris | reverse complement strand
AATGCCTGCATTACGACCAGAGCGACCGCCGTGTCGAAGGGCAGGGCTCGGCACGGGTGCCGGGTGATCTGGTCCGGGTCATGCTGCGTCAGGCGATCTCGGACCGGTCCGATACGCCGAAAAAGCGCCTGCAATTCGACGCGCCCTCCGAGGTGCGGTTCTTTTGCAGCACCGCCCGCCCGGCCTTCGGGATGCAGGGTGGCGGCGGCTATCAGGGGCTGAACCTCGGCCAGATCTCTGGTGCGACGGAACTGGTTGCGAACATGTATCTGCGCGCCTGCCATCCGGGCGTGGATCCCGGCCGGAACATCGAAGCGACGCTGCAAGGCCTTGGCTATCTTCCGACGCCAGACAGGACGTTTGCCAGCTTCGATGCGCTGATCCGCTAGGATCTCTGCGTCCGGGCCGCGATGCGCAACGCGGACAGCTGACGAACGCAGCCCCCGCGCGGCGCGACGACACGCCGCCCGACAATCCCTTGCCCATGCCCCAGCCCCAGCCACCGCCGCGTCGCCGCGCGGCGGATATCCCGCTTTTATGCCCGTTTCCAGAGGACGCCCCCATGCTCAAGACCCTCGCCCTGACCACCTGCCTTGGCCTGATCCTGGCCACGCCGTCGCTGGCCGAAACCTACACCGACCCCGATCCCGCCTGGTGGAACGCCTTTCTGGATACCCTCGATGGCACCGCGCCCGACCTTGAATCGCAAGCGCTGCAGGATCCCGAATATCTCGCTGCCGATGAGTTCAGCCGCGACGAGGCGATGACCAGGGTCATGGCCCGCCTTGCCGCTGACCGCGCCACGCTCGACCCGGCCAGTGCCGAGGTGGTGCTGTCGATCCGCGCCGATTTCGGCGATTATGACAGCGCTCGCGGCGGCTTTCCGGTGAGCATCTTCACCCCGACCTCGCGCCTGCCGTTGTCCATGGGCCGCAGCCTGTTCTTTCGCAACTGGCAGGATGTCGCGCTGTTCCCGGCGACGCGGGACGAAGGCCGGGCCCTGCGCCAGAAGATCGGTCAGGACAGCCTGCTGGCGCGGGTCGACATCCGCGACATCCGCAAATCCCGGACCCGCAGCGGCGGCTACGAAGGCCATGTCGCCCGCGTCACCTATTCCACCACCACGGGCAGCGAGATCGGCCAGATCATCCCGCCCGACGCCATCGCCGCAGATCCCGCTGTCGTCGCCGCACAGACCGAGGCCGCGC
>NZ_QPJL01000091.1 GCF_003337565.1 Paracoccus lutimaris | reverse complement strand
CGCGCCCTCCCCCGCAGATCATCATCGCAGACTGTCTTGTCGCCCTTCATTTCCGATGTTCCTGCAGCCCAAGCTCGACCCACATCCAGCCGAAATCGTACTCGGAAATCGGACCCTCCCCATGCCCGGCACTACGGTTTTCCAGCATCTTCAGCCACTCGATCACCTTCTCGCGCCCCGCAGTCGTCCGGACAGCCTGACGCGGTGACTTGCCGCCCAGTGCCGGGATCGGCGCGTCCAGCGTTTCGCGGTAGTGCTTGTCCAGGTGATCCAGCATGAGCTGGCGCGCGATCTCGGACGGGATTTCATCGGCCGCCTCGCTCGGCCCGTCACGTCGTTGGTCGGCCCGCATCTGCTCAACCGTCCGGATCGTGGTCAACGGTGCCCTCAGCAGATCCCCGGCGGCCGCGCCGATCAACGTCTGGACCTTGGCCGCCCGCTCGGCCGAGTTGACGGTCACGAGCAGCGTCTTACCCGTCAGTTCCAGCGAGCCCAGCACGGTGGCCCCCTCCATCTGCGTGTCCAGCATGATGCCACCGCCCGCCTTTCCACCGCGCGCCTTGCGAGCGGCCAGCCAGTTCCAGAACTTCGGCCCCTCGGCCAGGAAGCCCTTCACCCGGTCCAGACGCTCCGCCACGGCCTTCTGCGTGACGCCGCTGGCAAGCGGGTAGCGCAGGTCGTGGAACAGCACATCGTCGCCGTCCGAATTGGTGAACTGCGGCTGGTCCGGCGTGAGAACGCGGTCAATCTCGATGAACAGCCAAGCGGAGGTGAAGATGGGTGCGCAGCCCATCAGCTCATCGTGCGAAAGCCGCAGCGCATCTCGTTTCCTCAGCTTCAGGGCATCGCGCAGCCCGGCAAACAGGAAATCCACCGCCTCGGCCCGGAAGGGCAACAGTGCCCCGGAGATGACATGGTGATCGCGCTCGGGCACCACCCGCACGGCAATCCTGTCCCATTGCTTCAGCGTCCGCGTGGCGGATTTCTCCCTCACCGTGATCGGCGCGGCATCCGACAGCAGATCGCGCAGCACCATAGACGTCCCAGGCTGGACGTCGCTGACCTCGTACAGACTGACCGGCGCATCCCGAAGCGCGGTGAAATAGGCCCGGTTCAAGGCCGTTTCCTTCCAGCCGCGCCGTTTCAGGTAGAGATCGACGATGTTGCCGTCCTCATAGCGCTGGCCAAGGAAATCCTCGAACCCGCAGCCCCAAAGCACGCC
>NZ_QPJL01000090.1 GCF_003337565.1 Paracoccus lutimaris | reverse complement strand
GACATGCTGCGCAAATCCATGGCGACCTTCAAGTTCACTGGCGGCGTCAGCGCCTTTCGCGACAAGCTGATCGACGGTATGGCGGCGCGCGGCTATCCGCGCGACTTTGCCGAGCGGACGTTCCGGCAGCTGGAAGGCTTTGGCAGCTACGGCTTCCCCGAAAGCCATGCCGCCAGCTTTGCGTTGGTCGCCTATGCCTCGGCCTGGCTCAAGTGCTGGCACCCGGATGCGTTTTGCACGGCGCTTTTGAACAGCCAGCCGATGGGCTTTTACGCTCCCGCGCAGATCGTGCGCGATGCGCAGGCGCATGGCGTGGAGGTGCGCCCGGTCTGCGTGAACGCCTCGGAGTGGGATTGCACGCTGGAACCGGTTGACGGGCGTTTTGCTGTCCGCCTCGGCCTGCGCATGGTGAAAGGGCTGGCCGAGGCCCATGCGCAGGTCATCGCCCGCGCGGCCCCCTTTGCCTCGGTCGAGGATCTCTGGCGCCGCGCCGAGGTGCCCAAACCCGCCCTGATCCGCATTGCCGAGGCCGACTGTTTCCACGCCTTCGGCCTGTCGCGGCGTCGGGCGGTCTGGGCGATCAAGGGCTTGCCCGACAGCGACCTGCCGCTCTTCGCCGCACTCGAGAGCAACGAGCCCACCGTTCCGCTGCGCCCGATGAGTGCAGGCCGCGAGGTGGCCGAGGATTACAGCCGCACCGGCCTGTCCTTGCGCCGCCACCCGGTGGCCTTTCTGCGGGGCGATCTGGAAAAACGCCGGATCCTGACCTGCACTGATGCCATGGCACTACCGAACCGTCGCTGGGCCGAACTCGCGGGCCTGGTGCTGGTGCGCCAGCGCCCCGGCTCGGCCAAGGGCACTATGTTCATCACGCTCGAGGACGAAACCGGCATCGCCAATCTTGTGGTCTGGCCCAAGGTCTTCGAGGCCAACCGCCGCATCATCCTCTCTGCCAGCATAATCGCCGCACGCGGCATGATCCAGCGCGAGGGCGAGGTGGTGCATTTCGTCGTCCACCGCCTGAGCGACCTCTCGGACGCCTTGGCCAGCGTCGGCAACCGCGGCGCCTTCCCCCTGCCGCATGGCCGCGGCGACGAATTCCACAACGCCAGCCCCGCCCCCGACCCCCGCCATCCCAAACCCCGCGACATGTTCATCCGCGATCTGCATCTCGACACGATCAAGGTCGGGACAAGGGATTTCAGGTGAGGGCAAAGCGGGGCATCTCAGCCATCTGCACTCGGCTAAAAACGGCCC
>NZ_QPJL01000089.1 GCF_003337565.1 Paracoccus lutimaris | reverse complement strand
AAAAAGGCCGCCCCTTGGGGCGGCCCTTTCCATCGTGATATCCGTTGCCGGATCATCCGATGTGATCGCTTCGCAAGCCTTGGCTTACTTGATGATCTTGGCAACGACGCCGGCGCCGACGGTGCGGCCGCCTTCACGGATGGCGAAGCGCAGCTTCTCTTCCATCGCGATCGGGGCGATCAGCTCGACCTCGAACTTCAGGTTGTCGCCCGGCATCACCATCTCGGTGCCTTCCGGCAGCTTCACCGTCCCGGTCACGTCCGTCGTGCGGAAGTAGAACTGCGGACGGTAGTTCGCAAAGAACGGCGTGTGACGGCCACCCTCTTCCTTGGTCAGGATATAGGCCTCGGCCTCGAAGGTGGTGTGCGGGGTAACCGAACCCGGCTTGGCCAGAACCTGGCCGCGCTCGACGCCGTCACGCTCAACGCCGCGCAGCAGCGCGCCGATGTTGTCGCCAGCTTCCCCGCGGTCCAGCAGCTTGCGGAACATTTCCACGCCCGTGCAGGTCGTCTTCTTGGTCGGGCGGATGCCGATGATTTCCAGTTCGTCGCCGACGTTCACCGCGCCACGCTCGACACGGCCGGTCACAACCGTGCCGCGGCCCGAGATCGAGAACACGTCTTCGATCGGCATCAGGAACGGCTGGTCAACGGCGCGCTCGGGGGTCGGGATGTACTCGTCCACCGCGGCGATCAGCGCGCGGATCGAGTTCTCGCCGATTTCCGCGTCACGGCCTTCCATCGCGGCCAGGGCCGAGCCCTTGACGATCGGAATGTCGTCGCCGGGATAGTCATACGAGCTCAGCAGCTCGCGCACTTCCATCTCGACCAGTTCCAGCAGCTCTTCGTCATCCACCTGGTCGACCTTGTTGAGGTAGACGACCATGTAGGGGATGCCGACCTGGCGGCCCAGCAGGATGTGTTCGCGGGTCTGCGGCATCGGGCCGTCAGCGGCGTTCACAACCAGGATCGCGCCGTCCATCTGCGCCGCGCCGGTGATCATGTTCTTCACATAGTCGGCGTGGCCGGGGCAGTCCACGTGCGCGTAGTGGCGCGTGGGCGATTCGTATTCCACATGCGCGGTCGAGATCGTGATCCCGCGGGCCTTTTCTTCCGGCGCGCCGTCGATCTGGTCATAGGCGCGGAATTCGCCGAAATACTTCGTGATCGCAGCCGTCAGCGTCGTCTTGCCGTGGTCAACGTGACCAATCGTCCCGATGTTGACGTGCGGTTTCGTACGTTCAAACTTTGCCTTTGCCAT
>NZ_QPJL01000088.1 GCF_003337565.1 Paracoccus lutimaris | reverse complement strand
GGCAGGCAGCCTGACGTTGGGATTGTCGGTGACGCGGGCGAGCGTTTCAAGGCTCATGTATCGCCGCGCGACGGCCCACTCGTCGTTGGTCTCGAGCATCAGCGCGCCGACGAGGCGGACGATGGCTGCATCGTTCGGGAAGATCCCTATGACGTCGGCTCGCCGTTTCACCTCGCGGTTCACACGTTCGAGCGGGTTGGTGGAGGCGATCTGGGTCCAGTGCTCGCGGGGAAACGACATGTAAGCGAGGACATCGTCGCAGGAGGCGTCCATCAGGGCACCGAGTTTGGGCTGTTTTTCCCGCAGGGCGTCGGCCACGACATTCCACTGTGCCTCGGCGTCGGCCTTGCTCTCCTGGGCAAAGATGGTCTTCAGCATCGCCGCCACCGCGGTGCGCTGCTTTGCCGGAGCGTGAGCCAGGGCGTTGCGCATCCAGTGAATGCGGCATCTCTGGTGGGTGGCGTTGAACACGCGACGTGCGGCAGCCCGCAGGCCCTTGTGGTCGTCTGCGATCACCAGCTTCACGCCGCGCAGGCCCCGGTCCGCAAGGCTGCGCAGGAAGCCGGTCCAGAAGGTCTCCGCCTCGGACGGACCGGTGGCGACGCCCAGCACCTCGCGCTTGCCGTCCTCGTTCACGGCCACGGCGAGTATCACCGCCTTGCTGATGATGCGCCCGCCCTCCCTGACCTTGAGGTAGGTGGCATCGAGCCAGAGATAGGGCCACGCACCTTCAAGGGGGCGGGCCAGGAAGGCGTCCACCCGCTCATCGATCTCCATGCACAACCGGCTGACCTGGCTCTTCGACATGCCACCAGCGCCCATGGCTTTGACCAGATCATCGACGGACCGCGTCGAGATGCCGTGGACGTAGGCTTCCTGGATCACAGCAACCAAGGCCTTCTCCGCCGTGCGGCGTGGTTCGAGGAAGCTGGGGAAGTAGCTGCCCTTCCGCAGCTTCGGGATCTCCAGCGAGATGCGGCCAGCGCGCGTGTCCCAGTCCCGGTCGCGGTATCCGTTTCGCTGGGCTTCCCGCATCGGCGAGCGCGCACCTTTGGCCGCGCACGTCCGCCCCTCGATCTCTGCTTCCATGATCCGCTCGGCCGCAAAGGCCAGCATCTCGCGCACGAGGTCGCCATCGGCCTGCTTCTCAACCAGCTCGATCAGCGCCATTTTGTCGTCGGTCATCGTCATCTCCGTCTCAGGTTTCAGGTGTCGCAACCCAAACCTTTCCGAAGATCGACGGTGACCGCCAGCGTCGCCATCAGCGTCGCCCGCGGCCTCCTACACCACGCCCTGGGGCACTATC
>NZ_QPJL01000087.1 GCF_003337565.1 Paracoccus lutimaris | reverse complement strand
GGGAGTATCCGAAACTCTGTGTATCTGACCGGGCCCATGCGGTTTTCAGATACGGTCAGGCGTCGAAACGCCCTGCGAACATTATGGCCAGCTGATTGCGGGCCGCAACCCATTCCCGGACGGCGCGGCCGCCCTTCTCGAAGTTGCGGATGGCCAGGAAGATCAGCTTCGTGGCAGCCTCCTCGGTCGGGAATGAGCCCTTGGTTTTCAGCGTTTTCCTCAGCACCCTGTTCAGTGATTCCACTGCGTTGGTGGTGTAGATGATCTTCCGGATCGCGGCACTGAATGCATAGAACGGCGTGACCTCGGCCCATGCCCGGCGCCAGGCCGGGGCGATGGACGGGTATTTCCCGCCCCATTTATCTTCGAAGGCGTCCAGTTGGCGGGCGGCCTCCTCGGCGGTCGGGGCCTCGTAAATCGGGCGCAGGTCGGCGGCCACGGCCTTGCGGTCCTTCCAACTGCAGAAATTCATCGAATGCCGGATCAGGTGAACGATGCAGGTCTGGACCGTCGTCTCGGGAAAGGCTGCGGTGATGGCCTCGGGAAAACCCTTCAGCCCGTCGACGACAGCGATCAGGATGTCCTGGACCCCGCGGTTGCGCAGCTCATTCATCACCGACAGCCAGAACTTGGCGCCCTCATTGTCGGCGATCCAGAGCCCCAGAACCTCGCGATCCCCGTCCCGGGTAACGCCCAAGGCGATGTAAACGGCCTTGTTCTTGACCATCCGGCTGTCAGCATCGCGGATCTTCACCCGCAAAGCGTCAAAGATCACAATGGGATACATCCGGTCCAGCGCCCGGTGTTGCCATTCCCGGACCTCGTCCAGCACGGCATCGGTGACGCGGCTGATCAGATCAGGCGAAACACGTAAACCATAGAGGTCCTCCAGATGCGCCTGGATGTCGCGCACCGACAGCCCGGCGGCATAGAGCCCGATGATCTTGTCGTCGACCCCGTCGATCCGGGTCTGGCCCTTCTTCACCAGCTCCGGTTCGAAGCTGCCGTCCCGGTCGCGTGGCACCGAAAGCGGCACCTCGCCGTCCGAGCCCTTCACCCGCTTCGTCGCAACCCCGTTCCGGCGGTTCGCCTGTTCGGCTGGCGGCTCAGCACCGGCCTCATAGCCCAGATGTGCTGTCAGTTCGGCGCCGAGCATCCGCTCCATCAGCCGGACCTTCAGTTCCTTCATCAGACCGGCATCGCCAAGCAGATCCTCAGGCCGCTTGCAGCCCTTCAGCAGTTCGTCCAGCAGTTCGTTCGAAATCGTCATCGTCCTTGCTCCTCTCAGGAAGCATGGACCAGATCACCGATACACAGAAGATCGGACACTCTCC
>NZ_QPJL01000086.1 GCF_003337565.1 Paracoccus lutimaris | reverse complement strand
GGCGACACCATCGAGATCCACGGCGCCCGGATCCGGCTGAACGGCATCGATGCGCCGGAAAGCGGGCAGCTGTGCCAGGATCCGCGCGGCACGGCCTGGCGCTGTGGTCAGCAGGCTTCGCTGGCACTGTCAGACCGGATCGGGCGGCAAGTCGTCAGCTGCCAGGAAACAGACATCGACCGCTATGGCCGGTCTGTGGCGGATTGCTTTGCGGGCGGCGAGAATCTGAACCGCTGGATGGTGCGCGAGGGCTGGGCGGTGGCTTACCGCCAATATTCGACCGCCTATGTCGCGGCCGAGGAGCACGCCCGGACCGGCCAGCGCGGGATCTGGGAGGGCCGTTTCGACATGCCGTGGGATTGGCGTGCGGCACGCCGCAGCCGTCAGAAAGCGGCACCGCCGATGCAGAGGTTGCAACAACTCGCCGGGCAAAACTGGTCCTGCAACCCGCGCCGGACCTGCTCTCAGATCGGCAGTTGCGCAGAGGCGCGCTGGTATCTGCAGAACTGCCCCTGGGGCGGCAGGCTCGACCGCGACAATGACGGCATCCCCTGCGAGAGCATCTGCTGAGAGAGATTCAGGCGGTCCGGCATCTCGGCGCGGGGTCGTGTCGCCTGCGATGGCTGCCGGATCGTCAGTTCACTGCGGCTAATCCGCCCAGCCGCGTCACCGACCAGCCGCCGCTGTGCCCTTTGCGCAGCCAGGCCGCGACCAGTTGAAAGCCACTCTGCGGCCAATCCTTCGGCGTGTCGATCAAGACCAGCTCGGCAATGCCGAACCCGGCCTCGTCCAGATCGCGCAGCCGCGCCTTCGTGGTTAGATTGGTCAACGGCGCCAGCCAGACGACATTCGGCGCAATCCGCATGGCATGGCGGGTAAAATCGCGCAGCCGCGACCAGGGCGGATTGGTCATCACCCAGTCGACCGGTTCGTGCCAGTCTAGGAAATCGTGTC
Organism: Paracoccus lutimaris; assembly: GCF_003337565.1. GTDB lineage: Bacteria > Pseudomonadota > Alphaproteobacteria > Rhodobacterales > Rhodobacteraceae > Paracoccus > Paracoccus lutimaris. The sequence goes on along the minus strand of NZ_QPJL01000086.1, from coordinate 413 downwards.
CCTCAGTGATCTCGCACCAATGCCGGTTAAGATGGGCGGGAAACAGGTCGTGAAACGCCCCACGCCCTCTGGCCGGGTCCAGCACCTTGCCCGTCATCCGATCTGCGAAATGCCCGATCACCGCTGCCGCCAGCTCCGGCGGCGTCATCACCAGATCCTGCGCCGGGGCATTCGTCGCCGGCACCAGACCGCCACGCCCCGAGGGGGCAGCGCGTAGCACCGACCTGACGCCCAGCACCGCCGCTGCCCTGACCAGCGTCGCGACCGTCGCGCCCAGATCTCGTTCGAGCGCAATGACAACCGGTCGGCTGACCCCGATCCGATTGGCCAGTTGCGCCTGGCTCAGCCCCCGCGCCCGCCGCCGATCGGCCAGAGCCCGCGCCGCCTGCACCCGGTCCGGCGCCCAGCCCCAG
>NZ_QPJL01000085.1 GCF_003337565.1 Paracoccus lutimaris | reverse complement strand
CCGCTATGACAGATCCGCCAAGACCTTCCTATCCGCCGTCGCCCTCGCCGCAACAGTCATGTTCTGGCTGTGAAGATCAATGAGTCTGGAGCCTAATGTCTCACTCGCCACAAACCTTTTGATGCCGCCAAAATTGTATTGTTCACTGGTCTTCTCAAAAGTTGACTTGTGGTTCTTTCGACCACGCGTCAACTCGATCAGTGGTGCAATGCCAACCTTCTGCTCCAACGTTAAATTCTGATAGGCCCTCATTTCGGACTGTCCGGTTCGAAGCACCAAATGATATTTATCGGCCATTCCGCATCCCTAAATTGATTAGCCTATAGTCTAGCGCTGCAACAGAGACTTGTAAGCGACGGGCCGCTTCAGTCATATTTTCACCTGCATCTCGCATAGCCCGTTCAACGCTTAATCTTGGCATCAATATGTCGGCTGCAAAATTATTAGCTTGACGCTCGACAGCTTTAACCACCCCATCCCGATGCAATATTTTTTCACCCTCTTTAATTGTTTTTATATTGTTTCTATGCAGCTGGTAATGGCCATACTCATGGGCCATGGAGAACCGTTGGCGATTCTTGTGATGAAACTTATGGATGCCGATTGTAAAATCGTTGGCACTATTACACTTTATGTAAGCATCTTTCTCGCCTAGATCCTCGTAGATCAACGTAAGCGCATCATCGCTATTGATGATCTCCTCGATGTTAACCGCATCGTAATCAGTCGTTAGGTTGTGCGTCCGGCAATATTCCAAAACACGTTCAGGCGTGTCGAGGGCGGAGGAGATAGTCTTGGGAAGTCGGGAAGTATATCCGGGGGGTGTCGGTCTGGTCATTGCTCATTCTCACGCTCTTCTAAGTTCTCGATACTTTCAAGGCGACGCTCGATAGATGCGATCCATTCGGACAGTGGGCCATTTTCGGGGATGGGCAAATTGCTTATCTTTGCACCCATTTTGTCTTCCACAATAGCCCGAATTTGATTTTGGCCATCCATGTGGTTGAAATGGCTGGTGACGTGAATCGGTAATTCTTACTCAGCTTGAGCGCGCATGCTGGCTTTGATCGTGTAGGCACCAACCGTTGCCACGATCGCAACAATCCCAATGAGAACTGTGATAATGGAAGTGTAGAATCCTGTGATTGTTTGGAGATACGAACCATCCGACCATGCGGAGTTTTTGGCGAGGTAGCAGACTTGAGCCTCGCGTAAGTTGAAACATGATTTACTGCTAAAGAACGCGGAATCGACCATGAAGGAATAGAAAATGTAGAGCACTAGGTCATGTTGACAAATGGCGGAGCCAGAGGCGGATCGACGTGATATCGATGAAGCCAAGGAAGCTTTCGGCGGTCTTGTCGTAGCGGGTGGCG
>NZ_QPJL01000084.1 GCF_003337565.1 Paracoccus lutimaris | reverse complement strand
AGCATCTGCTGGCGGATGACACCATGCCGACCGCCGCCGTGCTGGAACAACCTCTGATGCCGGAGCTGGCGTCGATTGCCGGGACGATCCGGGAGCTGTGCCGTATCTTCCCCTGACGCTGGCGCGTGTCGGCTGGAAGGGGTTGAAACGGCCGGAATTGTGATCGACCTCACGCTTCTGCCTCCGCTTCCGCGACCATCCGCATGGCATCCTCTAGGATACTGCTCTGGAACTCGGGCCTGATCAGACCGTCGAGGGAAAGAATGGTGATCTTGATGTGGAGTTCTGCGAGGTTGTTTGCCGGGGTTTGGGCGATCCTGCCCTCGATGGCTGTGATGCTTGTCGAGAGGTCGCTCATAGCGGCGAGGTGGGCTTGGCCGGTTGCGGTGGCGAACCCGGCGCTGGCGGCGCGGCGGTCGTGATCGGTCCATGCGCGCTGCCAGTCGGCAAGGGCGATGATGAACATGCCGCGCGGGGTTTGGGACAGAGGTTTGGGCATGGGGCACCTCGCGGTTTTTGGATGATGTGGAAGAGAAGAAGTGCTGTGGTGCTTTGATCTGTCCGTTCTGGTTGTCGGGTTCGGCGTTCCTCAGAGTGTTCGGCAGGCCGGAGGCTGAGAGGCGTCGGGCGATGATGGCGCGCTTTCGGGTTCGGGTGCTGCGGCCACGGCGTCGCTCGTCCTGACCTGCTCGAGCCATTTTGCCGCCTCCTGGCCGGAGAGTTCGCGGCGGGCGGCGAGGGTTTTGGCCATGTCCTCGAGCAGGGCATGATGCGGGGTGAGGATCTGCATGGCCTGAGCCTCGGCGGCTTCGATCCGGGCACGCAGGCGGGCGCGGGTCTCGGGATCATGCAGCCAGTCTGCTGTCTCGCCGAGCCAGAGCGGACCCTCGGCACCGAGGCCGAAGCGGGTCTCGATGGCGAGTGCGACACGGGTCGCGAGCGCCAGATCGGAGTCGTCGGGGCCGCCGGCGCCCGAGCTGACCGTGCCGAAGATCAGCCGTTCGGCGGCGCGGCCAGCCATCAGTTCGGCCAGCAGATCGCTGTGATCGGCAATCAGGCCGGCGCGCGGGGCGCGGCGGATGCGGGTCTGGCCGGCAGCGCGGTCCAGCGCGATGTGCTGGATCTGGCCATGGCCGAGCGCCGCCGTCACCAGCGCGTGGCCGCATTCGTGGATGGCGATGCGTCGCGTCATCATGGGGTCATCATCGGCGCCAAAGGCCGCGTGCAGATCCTCTGCCGTCACCCGACGTCCGGCCCGGCGGGCTTGACCGCGCAAGTCGCGCAGCGTTGCGTCCAAATCGGCCATGCTGTGCCCGACGGCCTGTTGCGCCAGCGCGCGGATCTCGGGCTCCGGCAGGGTCAGATGTCGGCGCAGCACGCCCGCCAGCGCTGCGGCATCGGGCAGCGGCACGGCCAGACGCAGGTCGAAGCGGCCCGGGCGCAGCACGGCCGGATCGATCAA
>NZ_QPJL01000083.1 GCF_003337565.1 Paracoccus lutimaris | reverse complement strand
TTGATCGATCCGGCCGTGCTGCGCCCGGGCCGCTTCGACCTGCGTCTGGCCGTGCCGCTGCCCGATGCCGCAGCGCTGGCGGGCGTGCTGCGCCGCCATCTGACCCTGCCCGAGCCCGAGATCCGCGCGCTGGCGCATCAGGCCGTCGGCCACAGCATGGCCGATCTCGACGCCGGGCTGCGCAACTTGCGCGGAGTGGCCCGCCGCGCCGGACGCCGGGTCACGGCCGAGGATCTGCGCGCGGCCTTTGGCGCCGATGATGACCCCGCGATGACGCGGCGCATCGCCATCCATGAATGCGGCCATGCGCTGGTGACGGCGGCGCTTGGCCATGGCCAGATCCAGCACATCGCGCTGGACCGCACCGGCGGCCAGACCCGCATCCGACGCGCCCCGCGCGCCGGCCTGATCGCCGATCACACCGACCTGCTGGCCGAACTCGTGGCCGGCCGCGCCGCCGAACGGCTGATCTTCGGCACGGTCAGCTCGGGCGCCGGCGGCCCCGACGACTCCGATCTGGCGCTGGCCACTCGCGTCGCGCTGGCCATCGAGACCCGCTTCGGCCTCGGCGCCGAGGGCCCGCTCTGGCTTGGCGAGAGTTCCGATTGGCTGCACGACAAGGCAACCCGCCAACGCCTGCGCGCCCGCATCGAGGCGGCCGAGGCGCAGGCGTTGGCGATCTTGGCCAACCATCGCAACCTGCTTGAAGACATGGCCCAAACCCTCGCCAGCCACCGCGAACTCTCCGGCAAAGACGCCGCAGAATGGCTCGATCAGGTCAGGACGATCGAGGTCGTGGCCGCAGCGCCCGAGCCGGAAAGCGGGTCTTCATCGCCCGACGCTTCTCAGCCTCCGGCCTGCCGAACAGGCTGAAGAATGCCGCCCCGGCAGTGGCCACGCCCCCACCAGCGCAGCGATAAAGACTCCAGAACCCCGGGGAGGCCCGGTTTTCTTCCACATCATCCCTTCCAGCAACGGCGAGGCGCCCCATGCCCCAACCCCGGTCCCAAACCCCGCGCAAGATCTTCACCACCGCCCTCGCCGACTGGCAGCGTGCCTGGACCACCCACGCCCGTCACGACCGCCGCGCTGCCAGTGCCGGCTTCGCAACCGCTACCGGCCACGCCCACCTCGCCGCCATGACCACCATCGCCACCCGCATCACAGCCATCGAGAACCACATCGCCCGGAACCCGGCAAACAACCGCGCCGAGCTGCAGATCAAGATCGCAATCCTCTCCCTCGACGGTCAGGTCAGGCCCGAGTTCCGGAAGACCGTGCTTGATGATGCCATGCGCATGATCGCGGAAGCGGAAGCGTGAAGTCGATCACAATTCCGGCCGTTTCAACCCCTTCCAGCCGACACGCGCCAGCGTCAGGGGAAGATACGGCACAACTCCCGGATCGTCCCGGCAATCGACGCCAGCTCCGGCATCAGAGGTTGTTCCAGCACGGCGGCGGTCGGCATGGTGTCATCCGCCAGCAGATGCT
>NZ_QPJL01000082.1 GCF_003337565.1 Paracoccus lutimaris | reverse complement strand
GCCGGGACAAAGGCCGAAGCCAACGTCGCCTTCAACTTCTTCGTCGAAACCTACGGCGTGAAATGGGACAAGGCGGTGGCCAAGCTGGTCAAGGACCGGGACGCGCTGCTGACCCTCTACGACTATCCGGCCGAGCACTGGAAACATATCCGGACGTCAAATCCGATCGACTGCTAGGACCCGACCTCTCCACCGCGCTATTGCGCCCTGCAGACACGCTGCTACTGGAAGGAACTCCTGAAGGATTTGCCCGTCTGACCGAGGTGGGCGATCTTGCCGCCATCACGGACGCGGGGGCGCGCGCGTTCCGACGCGGGAAAGCGCCGCTTGCTCTGTTCGCTCTTTTCGCGGTTGTGGCGCTCGCCGCTGCCGGGTTCGCCGAGATAAGCGTGCTTGCCCTCGTCGCGGTCGCTGCCATCCTCGTGCTCCGGTGCATCGACAACGGCGAGGCTTGGGCCTCCATTGACGCCAGCGTCCTTGTGCTGATCTTTTCCATGCTGATCGTCGGCACCGGTATGCAGAATACAGGGTGACCTGCCCCCCGGAAGTTCCCTCGCTGTGATGTAGAGTCTGCCCAACCTGAGAAGGAGCAGACGACATGAGGAAAAGCCGGTTCACCGAGGCGCAGATTATCGGGATGATCAAGGAGCAGGAGGCGGGTTTGCCGAGTTCCGAGCTTTGCCGGAAGCACGGGTTGAGCCCCGCGACGTTCTACAAGCTCAAGGCGAAGTATGGCGGGATGGACCTGTCGGACGCCAAGCGGCTGAAGCAGCTCGAGGACGAGAACGCGAAGCTGAAGCGCCTTCTGGCCGATGCCATGCTGGACAACGTGGTTCTGAAGGATCTCTTGGGAAAGCCCTGACGACACCGGTGCAACGGCGGGACGCGGTGCTGCGGGCGATGAAGGATCATCCGATCTCTCAGCGTCGGGCCTGTGTCCTGATCGGTGTCGATCCGAAGACGGTGCGGCGTGACAGGCCACCCGACAACCCGGAAATCCGTGAGGAGATGCACAAGATTGCCGAGAAGCGCCGGCGGTTCGGCTACCGGCGCGTGGGCATCCTGCTGGAGCGCAAGGGCATGATCATGAACGAGAAGAAGCTCTATCGCATCTACCGGGAAGAGGGCCTGTCGGTGCGCCGCAGGCGTGGCCGCAAGAGGGCACGAGGTAGCCGGACGCCAATACCAGCGCCGTTGAGGCCAAACCAGCGGTGGTCGTTAGACTTCCTGTCCGACACGTTCGGGGCCTGCCGCAAGTTCCGCATTCTGGCTGTGAACGACGATTGCTGCCGCGAGAACCTGGCGTTGATCGCTGACACGAGCATCTCTGGGGCTCGGGTGGCACGGGAACTGGATGCGCTGGTCAGGATTTACGGCAAGCCCGCTTGCATCGTCAGCGACAACGTCCTATGTCGGGAAATTCTGGCTGCTTAGGTCAGCAGGTCTAGTGGCATCCGGCTGTCCGGATACCTTTATAAGGTTGCCCAGACGG
>NZ_QPJL01000081.1 GCF_003337565.1 Paracoccus lutimaris | reverse complement strand
ACTAGCATTGACGCCATCATAACACGCAGAACATAACCACTGGGTGGGTCAGTTCTCGGTGACAATGCCGGGTCAAATCTCAGTGGCAATCAACAACCGAGGCGTAATAGGCGTCCATGTCGACATGGATGATCTTGCGGAGCGCGCCGTCCTGATCCTCATGCCGGTCCATCCGGGCCCCGCCTCCTGACTGCCACCGCTTGGAGATCGCGGCTGGAACAAATATGGAACATAAACCATGTTCGCCGCGCTGCAAAGCCCCGCGCATATGAAAAAGGCCGGGGTTAGCGCCCCGGCCTTGTCCTGTCGTGTGATCGCGCTCAGGCGTAAAGGTTGATCACGCCGACCTTGTCGTGGATGCCGTTCACCGTCGCCTTGTCCAGACCGAGGTTTTCGGCCAGCGCATGCAGGTATTCGGCCTCCTTGCGGTTGTCGAATTCGATGGCCATCAGCGACATCAGATAGATCTGCGGGCCGTAGCCCTCGGGCACCTCGCGCGCCAGCGCTGCGGCATCGACGGGCGCGGACATCTGGTCGCGGATAAAGGCGCGCTCGTCCTCGTCCAGATCGCCGAATTCGGACATGAGCTTGGCTTTTTCCTTCTCGTCGATCTCGCCATCCGACTTGGCGGCCTGGATCATCGCCTTGAGCATCAGCCCGGCCAGCGCGTTCTGTTCCGGGGTGGGGGCGATCTCGGGCTCATCGCCCTTGGCGATGGCATCGTTGAAGAGCTCGCCAAAGCTGGCGTCATTCGTGGGTTGCGACCCCCTTTGCACCAGCTTTTCCTGCGGCGATGGCTGCTGAGTGCCGCCCCCGCCAAGGATGCCGCCCAGAAGGCCGCCCAGACCGCCTGCGGCCGCGCCGGTCGAAAGCTGGTCCAGAATGCCGCCCAGCCCGCCCTGCGCCTGTCCGCGACGCGGCGAATTCGCCCCGCCATAGGCCGAGCCTGATCCGGCGCCGCCGCTGCGGCCGCCCAGCACCTGACCCAGCATGTCGGCGAGCCCGCCCGAGCCGGTATTGCGATTGCCGCCGCCGCCGGTATTGCTGCCCAGAAGATCGTCAAGCAACCCGCCCGAGGACCGTCCGTCCGAGGAAGGACGCGATCCGCCCTGCCTCTGACGGTTCTGCGCATTCTTCATCACGGCGCCGATACCCTTGGCCAGCATCACGCCCGCCGCAACACGGGCAAGGGATTTCATCAGACTCATCACGATCCTCCACAGGCATTTATTGGCCGCCTTCCGGGCGGCCTTGTTACCGGATTCAAACGCCTTTCGCGCGGTTCGGTTCCCGCCTTGCCGGGCTGGGCCGGAACTGGGCCAGATCTGGCCTCGGAACGGCCCGGCTGCCCTTGATTTTTCCCGGCCGGGCCTATAAGTCGCGGCGGATGTTACTCGGGGGCTGACGCGCGGGCTGGCCCCCTCGATAGGAGGCCATGATGGCAAAGGCAAAGTTTGAACGTACGAAACCGCACGTCAACATCGGGACGATTGGTCACGTTGACCACGGCAAGACGACGCTGACGGCTGCGAT
>NZ_QPJL01000080.1 GCF_003337565.1 Paracoccus lutimaris | reverse complement strand
ACTAGCATTGACGCCATCATAACACGCAGAACATAACCACTGGGTGGGTCAGTTCTCGGTGACAATGCCGGGTCAAATCTCAGTGGCAATCAACAGGCAGGCCGCCAGAAAGAGGTTCATGGGCTGCTGATCTTGGGACCTTCGGGGGCGGGCAAGACGACGCTGGTCAGGAATGCCCTACACCAGCACCCCTCGGGCCTGCATATCCTGTCTGAAGGCGAGGAACAGGCGGATGTCGTCAGCTTGGCTGTGCCGTCGCCCGCCACGCCGAAGGGCGTCGGTCTAGGCATGTTGGATACGCTCGGCTATCAGCTCCGTCGGGACCGATCCGCCCATATCATCTGGCAGCTTGTGAAAACACAGTTTGCCGAGCGGCAGGTTCTGTTCCTGCATCTGGACGAGGCGCAGGACTTCGCGCGCCACAATAATCGTGGCGAACAGCATGCGGTGATCAGCACGCTGAAATCGCTGATGCAGTCACCGAAATGGCCGGTCGGCCTCATCCTCAGTGGCATGCCGGACCTGCTGGACCTGGTGAACATGGACCCGCAGCTTGCGCGCCGCCTGAGGCCCATCGAGCATCGTCCGCTGAAGACAAGCGTCGACGGGGGCATGATCGTCGCCGCGATCCGGCAATATGCCGCAGCGGCGCAGATCGCGGCGGACGAAAATCTCGGCAAGCCAGACTTTGTCAGACGGCTCGTTCATGCCGCCGACTCCTGCTTTGGTATCCTCGCCGAAATGATCTGCGAGGCCATCGGCGAAGTGCTTCTTCCCGGAGATGACACCCTGTCGGTGAAAGCCTTCGTCAGCTGCTTCGCGCGGCGTTCCGGCTGTCCGAACGGCCTGAACCCCTTCATCGCCGAGAACTATCTGACCATCAACGTACGCAAGCTGCTGGAGCCAGAGCCCGGTCCTGATATCCCCAGGAGGCCGCGATGAGGCTGGGGCTGACATTGCCGCTCCTGCCGATGGAAACCCTGCCGTCTTTCGTGTCGCACATCGCGCAGAGGAACGGGTTGCGGCATGTGCAGGATTTTGTTCAGGACATGGATCTGTCCTGGCAAAAAATCCTTCAGCTTGATCCCGATACGGTCCAGGAACTTGCCGATCTGACGGGCGCTGATGTTGAGGCGCTTGTTGCAGGCAGCTTCGTGCCGGTTGGTGACGGGTTCTTCTGCTTCCGTGGCCGTGACCTGCCGCTGTCCTTTCTGAATCGCTCGGCTCTGAAATACTGTCCCCATTGCGTCGCAAACGACCGCGATGTCCATGGCAGGACATGGGGACGGGTTTTGTGGCAGCTCGACTCTTTGCAGGTCTGTCCGGCGCATGGGACGATGCTGGACGTATTGGCGCCGCCGAGTAACGCGCGAAAGTTGGTGATGCCCTGAGGGGCGGCATATCATGGCGGTGTTCAGACGCCGTCAATTCTCAGCCGAGAAAGGGATATGCCACATGTCGGAGACTACCATCAGCACGCTGCCCGATCCATCGGGGTTTTCGCCGGATCCACTGACGGACCTCATCCGGGAGGGTGCGCGCAAGCTGATCGAACAAGCGGTTGAGGCCGAGCTGGCAACGCTCCTCGCCGCGTTCGCTGAGGAAAG
>NZ_QPJL01000079.1 GCF_003337565.1 Paracoccus lutimaris | reverse complement strand
TGAGGCGCAATTCGGCCAGATTGCCGGACGGCCGCGCCGCAAGCCCGGTCTCGAGATCACGGATGCGGTGCTGGATCCGGTCCATCTCCGCCATCACCGCGCGGCCCTCGTCGCTGGCCGCGAACCCCGCAGCAGCCGCACGGGCATCGCAGGCGGCATGATAGCTCCAGGCCTGTTCCAGCGCGGACCGGGTCGTCAGGAACGCCGAATCAATCTCGGGTTCAGCATCATTCCCCGTCCCCGCGATCTGCGACAGCTGCGACAGGCCGTCCGCTGCCTCTGCCGAAACATCACTCAGGCGGCCATTGTCGATTTCCGGTCCCTGCATTGGCCGCCCCTGATCACTGGTTGAACTCACTACACTATGTGAGCAATATACAGTGATATTTGCAAGAGGGGCAGCGACAATTATTTCCGGCATTGAAACACGGCCCAAAGACCCACTCATTCCCGCCTTTGCCACGGTTCTGCGAAGGCGGCGCGAGATGCTGGATCTGTCGCAAGAGGCGCTGGCCCGGCGCGCCGGCATCTCGACGGTCTTCGTCGGCAGGGTCGAAAGCACGCGCAACCAGCCGACGATCAATTCCATGCAGAAGCTGGCGAAGGGATTGGACGCGCGGCTCTCGGACCTGATCCGCGAGGCCGAGGCGCTGGCGAAGCGGTGAAGGGTTGGACGCGGCGCAGAGCCGCAGCAGGTGCATACCAGATCATCCGGCGTCCGCGCGCTTACAATCTCTCGCGGTCCTGATTGCACCGCAGAGGTCACGACAGGCTTCCCCCGGACAATGACGCGGCAGGCCCCCTGGATCAGAGACCGCCGCCGCGCTGGGACTGCGCTGCAATCCGCGTTCAGCATGATCAAATAGTGACAAGCCTCAATTGATCAAATGAAGCATTGATGACGCAGCCTGCGGCTTCGTAGAGTCAGACATGGGTCAATATGTTCATTTGATCATCGGGTGATCTGCTTCATAGCCTCATTGGGTGGAAAGCCTCATTTGATCATGGCGCCAGCGACCAAGACGTTACCCCAGACTTCTATCCAGCATGAGCAAGACGTCGGATTTGAGCTTCAGCCATGTGGACGGGATAGGTAACCGGGGCTGGCGCGACGGGGTTATCCCGGTTCTCTCAGCATCGGCATTCACGCAACTGGTCACGGCCTTGATGGCACCGCCGGGGCCGCGACAAGCTTGCCCGGCCAGTGGCGCGGCAGGCTCCCTTTATCAGCGACCGCCGCTGCGCAGGACCTGCGCTGCAGCGCGCGCACGGAATGATCAAATGGGGATAATCTTCATTTGATCAAATGAAGCTTTGATGTCCCAACCTGCGGGTCCGCAGGGATGGGCACAGGCCAGAATGATCATTTGGTGATCTGCTTCATAGGCTCATTTGGTGATTGTCTTCATGTGAACATGGTTCGGACGACGGGCGCAGGGTCGGCAAAGGCGGCTGCTCGCCGCCCGACCATCATCCGCTAAAATTCTTAACAAACAGTTCCCGCTATGGTCCTGTTGGTGCTTTGCCCCGTTCTGCCCAACGGTTAGGCAGGGGTGAACCACCCGAGACCACGTGATGCATCCCACCCTTGCCGCCCTGACCCTTGTCCTCGCCTGCACGCTGCCCG
>NZ_QPJL01000078.1 GCF_003337565.1 Paracoccus lutimaris | reverse complement strand
ACTAGCATTGACGCCATCATAACACGCAGAACATAACCACTGGGTGGGTCAGTTCTCGGTGACAATGCCGGGTCAAATCTCAGTGGCAATCAACACCTCTAGCTAGTCGCTGAATGATACGAAATTCCCTAATGTGATGCCACATGACCGGCGGCTGAGGACTCGTCGCGTCCATCTGCCGGCCCTGGTGCCAGGACTGGCACGGGGCCGTCCCTGGCTCGCGCACTCTGAACCGCCCCGGGTTTACCGGAGAGTTTCTGGTTCAATGATTACGCGGCTTTTTCGACGTTATTCAAGGCAGCGTAGAAAGCCTCCTCTGCTTCGTTCGGTGTGACATATCCGATGGCGCTGTGCAGGCGCGTGTTGTTATACCAGTCGACCCATTTCAGGGTTTCCCATTCGACCTGACCAACCGACTTCCAGGGTCCAAGGAACTTGATGACCTCGGTCTTGAACAGGCCGATGATGCTTTCCGCGAGGGCATTGTCATAGGAATCCCCGACGCTGCCGACGGATGTGTCGATACCCGCCTCTGCCAGTCGCTCGGTGTATCGGATCGACAGGTATTGGCTGCCGCGGTCGCTGTGGTGGATTAGCTTGTCAGCCTCGGACGGCGCCCTCTGGCAGATGGCCTGGTTTAGTGCGTCGAGCACGAAGCCTGTCGTCATCGACGTCGAGACGCGCCAGCCGACGATCTTGCGGGCAAAGACGTCGGTCACGAAGGCGACGTAAACCATACCCTGCCAGGTGGAGACATAGGTGAAATCCGAAACCCACAGCTCGTTTGGCATGTCTGCCACGAAGGCTCGGTTCACCTTGTCGTCCGGGCAGGGTTGGGCCGTATCGGGGTTAGTGGTGATCACCTTCTTGCCCCGCACAACACCTTGTAATCCCATGACCTTCATCAGCCGCTCCACCGTGCAGCGGGCGATATCGTGACCGCCGCGGCGCAGCTGATGCCAGACCTTGCGCGCGCCATAGCGGCCTCGGCTGCCATCGAAGGCCTTCTTGATCGCCGCCATGTCCAGCCGATCCTGCCTGGCCCGGTCCGATGCCAGGTCCGGATCGTGCTCCACTGTCTTGAAGGCGTAATACGTCGATGGTGCGATCCCCAGAACCCGGCAGATCGGCCCGACACCAAAGACACTACGGTGATCATCAATGAACGCGATCATTTGCGAAACGGGCGGTCGAGCTCCGCCGCCGCGAAATATGCGCTGGCCTTCTTCAGGATCTCGTTCGCTTGACGCAGTTCACGGACCTCGCGCTCCAGTTCCTTGATCCGATCCTTCTCGGCGCTTGTCAGCCCACCGCGTCGCCCAGCGTCACGTTCGGCCTGCTGACACCAGACACGCAGACTGTCGGGTGAACAGCCGAGCTTCGGCGCAATTGCCTTGTAAGCAGCTGTGTCGCTGGCGTAACCGGCGCGGTTCTCTCGAAAAAGCCGAACACCGCGTTCGCGAAGCTCGGCAGGATAGGCGGGGGTGAATCTCTGCTTGGTCATAGGGCTCATCCTTTGAGTGTTTTACTCTCCGGTAAACCCGGGGCGGTTGTCAACGGCGGAGACAAAACCGGCCACGGGGCGGCGCAAAACCAGGCCAGTGGCGGGGATTGAGCGCCATGGCGCGCGCGCTCGCCAGATAGCT
>NZ_QPJL01000077.1 GCF_003337565.1 Paracoccus lutimaris | reverse complement strand
CGCGGGTTTGATCGACAAGGGCTGTGCTCCGGATGGTTCGGGAAGGATGTTACACCGCAAATGCTATGAATTCAAATCGTGATCTGACGGAGGCCCGCGATGCCTGAGCAATCCCCCACCATCGACTGCGGCCACTGTGGCACGCCGGTCAAGCGCAGCGTCCGGACCTGCCCGGCCTGTCACGCACAGCGCGGCGTCGGCCGCATCGCCAGCGGTCGCGTCATCGGCCCGGAAAAGATCCCCAAGCTGCGGCGCCTGCTGGCGTTGTCTCTGGTGGGCATCGCGGTGTTCTGGGCGACCGGCGTGTGGGAAGGCGCCGTCGTCTGTGGTGCCGTCGCGCTGGGGCTGGTGTTCCAATCCGGCAGCGTGATCTTCAGCCGGGGACGGGAATATTGGTTCCGGTGAGGATCGCTGCCTGACCGTTTGCCCCAATTCTCGTTGATATTGCATGTCTTTCGCAGGAGTCCCGCATGAATCCCAAATCCCTTTTCCTCGGCCTGGCACTGGCCGCCCTCGCCAGCCCGGTCGCGGCCGAGACCTATCTCGGCCGCTGCAAGATGGGCGAATGCCTGCATTACGACCAGAGTGATCGTCGCGTCGAAGGGCAGGGCTCGTCGCGGGTTCCGGGCGAACTGGTCCGGGTCACGCTGCGTCAGGCGGTCTCGGACCGGCCCGATACGCCCACGGCGCGCCTGCAATTCGACGCGCCCTCCGAGGTGCGGTTCTTCTGCAGCACCGCCCGCCCGGCGTTTGGCCTGCAGGGTGGCGGCTATCAGGGTCTGAACCTTGGCCAGATCTCTGGCGCGACGGAACTGGTCGCGAACATGTATCTGCGCGCCTGTCATCCGGGCGTGGATCCCGGCCGGAACATCGAGGCGACGCTGCAAGGCATCGGCTATGTTCCGACGCCTGATGGGACGTTTGCCAGCTTTGACGCGCTGATCCGTTAACAGGCTGCGCGCCGGGGCCGCGATGCGCAACGCGCGCATCTGACGAACGCAATCCGCGTGCCGCGCACATGACACGCCGTCCAACAACCCCATGCACCAGATCACCCCGCCGCGTCGCCGCGCGGCGGTCATCCCGCTTTTATGCTTGTTTCCGGAGGACTGCCCATGCTCAAGACGCTCGCCCTGACCACCTGCCTCGGCCTGATCCTGTCCACCCCGTCGCTGGCCGAAACCTATACCGATCCCGATGCCGCCTGGTGGGGCGCCTTTCTGGAAACCCTCGACGGCACCGCGCCCGACCTAGAATCGCTGGCGCTGCAGGACCCCGAATATCTCGCCGCCGATGAGTTCAGCCGCGACGAGGCGCTGGTCAGGGTCATGGCCCGGCTCGCCGCCGACCGCGCCACGATCGACCCCGCCACCGCCGAGGTGGTGCTGTCGATCCGCGCCGAATTTGGCGATTATGACAACGTGCGCGGCGGCTTTCCGGTCAGCATCTTCACCCCGACCTCGCGCCTGCCGCTGCCCTTGGGCCGTAGCCTGTTCTTCCGCAACTGGCAGGATGTCGCGCTGTTCCCGGCGACGCGGGATGAAGGCCGGGCCCTGCGCCAGAAAATCGGCCAGGACAGCCTGCTGGCGCGGGTCGACATCCGCGACATCCGCAAATCGCAGACCCGCAGCGGCGGCTACGAAGGCCATGTCGCCCGCGTCACCTATTCCACCACCACGGGCAGCGAGATCGGCCAGATCATCCCGCCCGACGCCATCGCCGCAGATCCCGCTGTCGTCGCCGCACAGACCGAGGCCGCGC
>NZ_QPJL01000076.1 GCF_003337565.1 Paracoccus lutimaris | reverse complement strand
CGCCACCCGCTACGACAAGACCGCCGAAAGCTTCCTTGGCTTCATCGATATCACGTCGATCCGCCTCTGGCTCCGCCATTTGTCAACATGACCTAGGGCGCCGCCTGGCGCGGATCATGTCTAACCTGCGGCGCAGGCAGGCCGGGCGAATTCTGGCAAAAGCAATGCGCGAGCATTTTTTGCAAAGATGGCAAAACATTGGCAACAGGTTGGAGACTTTGAATGACGGCACCCTCACCCCCAACAGAATGGCCAGCGCTTTTGGCCGAACTGCGCAAGCTGACGGCATTGATCGGGCCGCTACAGGCATTGCTGGCGCAGGAAGAGGCGCCGGGCCTTTCGGACCGGATCGACCTCTTTCTGGCCGAGATCACCCGGGTGGGCGATCAGGTGGAATGGGCGGCAACAGCAATGGAGGCCGAGGGCCAGAGCCGCGATCTGATGCAACAAATCACAAAGAATCTGGCCGTGCAGAAACACCAGATCGACAAGTTGCAGGGCAGGATGGCACAGATTCTGGGCGTGTTGGGCGCACCACTGGACGGCAGCGACTGACGCGCGCCGAGCTGATCTGCCGTGCCCGGCAGATCGCGCAGGACGAGGGGATCGAGGCGCCGCGCCTGTCCTTCGTGCGGGACGAAGATCAGGAGCGGCTTCGGATGGCGTTCGGCACCACGGTGATCATGGTCAACGGCGACGGCAATCTTGTGCAAGATGTCGGCGTGTCGGAGCCGGATCTGCCCTGACCACCCTCACTGCCCGATAACATAGACTACCGGCGTCCTGCCCTCTGCGCCTTCGATGGCATAGATCGCGATTTCTCTTTGGATGGCCTCGATGCCGGTGGTGTTTTTCAGCGGATCATAGGGCAAGTTGGCGGTCAGGGGCTGGCCTGCGCCTGCGGCGAAAGTCGGGACGCCGCGGCCGCCGGTGATCGGGGCTTTGCGGGCCTGGCGGATGTCTTCGCGGTCGTAGTCAGCGATGGTGGTGAGGCCGTCGAAGGCACCTGCGGCATCGCCGAGGAATGTGGTGAACGCCGCTTCCGCGCTGGTGGCGGCGGGCTGTTCGATGACGCCGTAAGCGCCGGTCAGGACATGGCTGCCGTCCTTGGGTTCAAAGATCAGCACGGCGCAGCGGTCGAACACCTCGGGGGTGTAGCAGGCGAGGCCCGGGCCAAGGCCCCTTGTGTCGACCGCGCTCGCCCCGCTTCCGTAAAGCAGGTCGGTCACGCTGATATGCTCGCCGTCCTGCGGCATCCAGCCGGCCTCGCGTTGCTGCAGATACAGCCGGAAGCCCTTGGCCGGATCATGCGCCTCGTCCTGTTGCACCGCGCCGTCCTTCCAGAAATAGGCCACGCGCTTGGCGGTGCCCCAGTTTACAAAATCGCTGCTGGCCATCACCGGCCAGAGCGGCTGCAGATGCTGTTTCGCGTCGTCCCAGCGCGTGCCAAGCGGCGGGATCCCGGCGGCGGTCAGGATGGTTTGCCGCGCCGCCTCGGTCTGTGCGACCACAGCATCAGGATCCGCGGCGATGGCGTCAGGCGGAGTGATCTGGCCGATCTCGCTGCCCCTGGTGGTGGAAAAGATGACGCTGGCGACATGGCCCTCATAGCCGCCGCTGCGGGTTTGGGATTTGCGAATGTCGCGCACCGTCACCAGCGCCAGCAGACTGTCCTGGCCGATCTTCTGGCGCAGGGCGCGGCCTTCGTCGCGCGTCGCCGGGAACAGCGCGACGTCCTGCCAGTTGCGGAAGAACAGGCTGCGACCCATGGACAACGGCAGGCGCGAGGTCGGGGTAAAGATGCTGACCGGAAAGCCGCCGCGCGCGCTGTCGTAATCGCCAAATTCGGCGCGAATCGACAGCACCACCT
>NZ_QPJL01000075.1 GCF_003337565.1 Paracoccus lutimaris | reverse complement strand
CAGAAAGGGACCGATCATGCCTGCCTATACCGCAACTGACAGCTGGAGCGCTGCGATCACCGTGGCCGCCGGCGATATCATCCAGAATACCGGCCGCCGCTTGCTGCTGGTCTGCCCGGTCACGCCCGCTGCAGACGGGGATGCCGTCGATCTTCATCCCGATCAGCCGGGTTTCGCTTTCGACCGGGCGACCAGCATCCGCGTAAGATCGGGCAGCCGCCTTGAGGGTTCCTTCAAGATCATCCGGGGGCTCTGATTCCGATGTGGCTCTACGGCCGTCCATTTAACGCCTTCGACCGCTGGACGCGCCACAAGCGCGGCAGAACCTTCGTCCCGACAATGCTCGGCGCCTATGTCGTGCCGCCCATGCCGGCGCTGCCGCCGCAGCTGCTACCCAATCCCGGCCTCGACGATCCGGCGGCATGGTCGGTGGCGGGCGGCTGGTCGCTGGCCGGCGCGGGAGCCACGCACAGTCTGGGTACCGGGCAGTATTCGAAGATGACGGCACTGGGGCTTACCATCCCGACCGAGGCCACTGATCTGGTCATGACCTTCGAGATCATCACCCAAACGTCGGCCAATTTTACGCTGGGCGCGCGCGCGCAGTTGGTTGGCAATGGCTCCAATACCGGGGCATGGAATGGTCTGCATATCCGGGGCGGGGACACCCAGCCCTCGACCCGCATGCAGGTATCGTATCTACGCAACCGCACGCCCAGCCAGAACACGCTCCTGATCGAATCGGGCAATCAATGGGCCGGCACGATCCGGAACGTGCAGCTTTATGACGTTTCCGCCTCGCGCCACAAACCGACCGTGATCTTGATCATCAAGGCGCAATCCAACGGTGAGGGCTTCGGCCTGGAGGTGGCAGATCCGATCAAGGATGGCTGGCACCCTGACATCTGGATGTGCCCGCCGAACTCATATGGTAGCGGCCTCTATGGCGCCAAGGCGCTCACCCTGTCGGTGGCGCAAGAGCCCTTGGTCCATAGCCTCAACCCGGGCCACAGGGTTGGCCCGGCCATGTCCATGGCCCGGCAGATTGTGGCGCTGACCAAGGGGGCGGTGAGGGTGGTGATCGTCCCGGTGTCCCGCTCAGGCACGGGCCTTTTGGGGGCCGATGCGCCATGGAACCCGGACACGACCGCGACCGGCGATCTGCGCCGTTATCCGATCATGGTCTCCACCTATCAGGCGGCTCTTTCGCAAATCGAGAACCATGTCGGAACGATAGGTGTCTGGGCCGGGAACGAGGCCGACTTGAACAAGGCCGACTGGCAGGCGCAGTTGCCCGCCGCCTTCCGGAACATGGTCTCGCGGACCCGCGCCGATTTGGCGGTTCCTGACCTGCCGGAGCTGATCCTTGGTCCGGCGGAATATAGCGGCGCGGGATACGCCCTGCTTGCCCAGATGCAGGCTACGTTTGATGCAGACAGCGGGCATGCCAACGCCATCCCCGGGGTCAAATACCTGCCCGGCCCTCAGGGACCTGGGCATAACAACGCCGGGGACGCGGTCCATTGGACCACCGAGGCCAACCGCATCCGGGGCGACAACGCAGGCCAATGGGCCTATCTCATCGGTCGCGCGCGCGGATGGTGGAAATGAACGGGCCGGACCTAGGGTGTCAGAGACGGCCGAAAAGAGAGGCTTCCTGACAGGGCAACGCGAAATTTTTTCGTCCGGAAGCTAGTGCGCGTCCGTCCGGAAGCTAGCGCGCCGCTACACCGTCACGAAACCATCACTGCGCCTGCGCTTGAGGTAAGCGAAGTACATCTCGACCTCCTTAGGGACAGGACCCATTGATCTTTGTAGGGGGTACTAACTTAGGCCCTGTTGACAAAAGGGAATCACAGGGTGTTCTGAACGTGATTCAATCTGGTATCTGCGATGGAGACCAGCTTGGCACGAGACCTGATGTC
>NZ_QPJL01000074.1 GCF_003337565.1 Paracoccus lutimaris | reverse complement strand
TGCCAGAGGTCATCAGCGGGGTTGAGTTCCGCGACGGCGTCCGCCACATTCAAGCTGCCGCCTGATCAAGCGTCACCAACTTTCGAGCATATCTCATTCGCCCGCGCTGTCCGTCGCGGCCTCGCCCGCGATGGCAGGCATCTTTACCCGGCGATGCCCTATGACGCCTATGTCGGCATCACCGATGAGGACATCGCCGCGCTTTACGCCTATTTCACCCAAGGCGTGGCCCCGGTCGATGCGGCGCCCGGGCAGCGGACCAGCCTCGCCTTTCCCTTCAACCTGCGCTTCGCGATGACCGGCTGGAACCTGCTTTATGCCGGGGGCGATCCCTTTACACCCGACCCCGCCCTGACCGAGGCCCAGAACCGGGGCCGGTATCTGGTCGATGCGCTGGCCCATTGCGGCAGTTGCCACAGCCCGCGCGGGCTGTTGATGGGGCCGGTGCGCGGTGCCTATCTGACGGGCGGCGATGTCGGGCCGTGGTATGCGCCGGACATCACCGCTGACGCTGGCAATGGCATCGGCACATGGTCGCCCGAACAGATCGCCGCCTATCTTGGGACCGGCCATGCCGAGGGCCGGGGTCAGGCCGGCGGGCCTATGGCCGAGGCGGTCCAGAACAGCCTGCAGCACGTCACCGATGATGACCTCGCGGCCATGGCCGCCTATCTGAAGACGGTCGCACCGAAGGATGCCGGCTCAGGCACGGACGCGACCTCGTTCGGGGCGCCGAAAAGCGACGAGGCGACGCTTCGCGGCACCCATCCGCAAAACGCCAATGACGGGCTGACCACCGGGGCCGAGTTGTTCAGCGGCTATTGCGCCAGTTGTCACCAGCCCGATGGCGCCGGCAGCACGGGCCAGTCCTATCCGTCGCTTTTCCACAATTCCGCGACCGGCGCGGCTTCGGCCACGAACCTGATCGCGGCCATCCTCTACGGGGTCGATCGCAGGGTCGGCGACGCGCATGTCTTCATGCCGCATTTCAACAGAGGCTCTTTTGTCGGGGCGCTCAGCGACGAGGAAATCGCCGGAATCGCGAATTACGTCCTGACCACCTGGGGGAATGCCGGTGCCGCGAATGTCACCGTTGCCGATGTCGCGCAATCGCGTCAGGGCGGCCCGGTCGCGCCCCTTGCCCGGCTTAAGCCCTATCTGCCGGCGATCATGGTGGTCGGGGCGGTGGTGCTGCTCTTCATCATCGCGGCGATGATCCGGCTGATCCGTGACCGACGACGCGCTGTCGCCTAGCGTGCTGGCCAGATGGTCGCGCAGAGCGTTCCGGCCGCGCTTCGATCTGGGACCCGCCGTGGCGATCAGTTTGGCACGAGATCCGATGCCGAATGAGAAATGCGCCTTTCACGGGCGCTTGACCGTTCGCGTGCAAGGCGGCGGCAAGCCTTGGACCTATCGCTTTGTTTTGGATTTAGTCTCCAGACGCATTGATCCTCAAAGCCAGAAGATGGCGGTTGCAGCTAGGGCGGATAGGAAGGTCTCGGCGCATCTGTCATAGCGGGTTGCGACCCTGCGCCAGTCTTTCAGACTACCGAACATGATCTCGATGCGGTTGTGGCGGGGGTAGCGCCGCTTGTCGTAGGGGACAGCCTTGCTGCGCGATTTCCGACCGGGGATGCGAGGGCGTATCCGTTTGTCTTTCAACGCTTCCCGGAACCAATCGGCGTCATAACCCCGGTCCGCGATCATCCATTCGGCAGCGGGCAGACTGTCCAGCAGGGCGGCGGCACCGGTATGGTCGCTTGTCTGGCCTGCGGTCATGAGGAACTTCATCCTCGCGAAGACCCCCATGTCACCCCACCGCTTCCAACGGTTGTAGAGCGTCTTCGGCTGGCCATACTCACGCGGGGCGTTGCGCCAACGCAAGCCATTGCGATTGATGAAGATTATGCCGCTTGACTGTTGATTGCCACTGAGATTTGACCCGGCAACAGCGGAAATTGTCATTGAGAATTGACCCATGTGCAACCTTGCCCCGGCTTGAACCAGCTGGGG
>NZ_QPJL01000073.1 GCF_003337565.1 Paracoccus lutimaris | reverse complement strand
TGTCCGAGGGGCTGGAGGGCTGGTCGATCCTGCAAGACAGGTCCGGCAAGACGATCATCCGTCTGGCGCGGGATGGGCTCGATTTCCAGGTATCAGCCGAACTGGCCGGCCGCATGCGGGACGCACTGGCGCTCGATGCGGCCAATTCGCTGGCCGAGGTCGATCCGCAATACATCACCGCCACCATCTGCCTGACCCAAAGCCTGCTGTTCATGTCCTGGGACAGCGGCTCGACGCCGGTCTATCCGCAGGTCTATCCGCAGACCGCGCTGATGATCGGCGGGCTGATGCGCTCGGACGGCGCCGCGATCACCATGCTGGGGCCGCAGAGCCTGGCCTATGACACGGCCGTCCCCGGCAGCGGCTTCGTCAGCCCCGATCCCGCACCCTCGGACCCGGGCGGCGCCTATTACGCGGTCAAGGGCTACAATGGCTGGCGGCGCAAATACGGCCTGATCGAGCGGCGCAATGTCGGCACGCTCTGGGGCCAGTCGGGTGAGCACATCACCCGCTATAATTCAGCCCTCGGTGATGCGCCGTCGGGCCTGACCGACAGCGCGCTGCATTGGGACAATCTGATGTTCTGGCTGGACGAGCTGGAGCGTCTGGCAGCCATCGACGGGCTGATCCCGCGCGTGGATCTCTATGTCTGCCATGGCACCAGCTCCAAGGCGGATGACGATCCTGCGCTGCACGCCACCACCCTGCGCAACCTGATCACCGCCCTGCGCGCCGAGTTCGACGCCCGCAATTTCGAGGATGCCGCGATCTATTTCAGCCAGCCGGGCGGCGATACCGACACCAGCCTGGCCGCCGAGCACTGGCAGGTGGTGCAGAGCTATCTCGATCTGGCCGAGCAGGGTTACGGAGTCCTGGTCACGCCCGAGGCCTATATCCCGATCATCGACAACAATGTCCATTTCAGCGAGGCGCAGGGCGAGCCGCTTCTGGGCATGTTTAATTGGGCCCGGGCGGCACGCGAGGCGGGCCGGTCCTGGACGATCCGCCGCCCGGGCGTGTCGCGTTCGGGCAATGTCATCACCCTCGACTACGCCTCGTTGTGGGACGGCGAGATGTGGGAGATCGAGCCTGACCGCTATGCCGGGCAGGGCATCGACGCCAATCTGGGATGGACCGCGACAGGCGCGACGATCACCGGGGTCGAGCTGCTGGGCCGGCAGGTGCGGCTGACCTGCGATGCGCTACCCACCGCCATCAGCTACATGATGCAGGCGCAGGACGTGCGAGGGCTGGATGACGGCTACACCGCCTTTAGGGGCCGCATCGTGACCACCTCGCGCATGCGCGACCCGCTCAACCCCTCCATCATCCACCGCCGCCGCATGCCGTCGCATCGCATCGCAATCGCCTAGGAGATCACCATGGCCGGAATTTTGACCGCAGATATCGACGCGCCGCTGGCCGCGACGCTGGGCGTCGTCACCACGCTCGACAGCATCCTGGCCGGCATCCCCGACCTTGTCGATGTCTGGCGCACCGATGCCACCCACATCGGGCGGGACGCCAATGGCCGGGTTTCAACCTGGACCGGCGGCATTCACGGCCGGCAGTTCGTGCAGACCGCCGCCGCCCGCCAGCCGCTTTATATTGCCGGCACCGGTGTCGATTTCGGGGATGCCGCCGTCGCACGCGGAACCATGACGCTTTCAGGCGCCGCCATCGGCCAGATGGCGACCGGCAGCATCGGGTTGCGCGTGATGCTGGAGGTGCAGGACGAGACGGTCGACAGCCAGACCATCGCTGGCCAAGACCTCAATGCCACCGGCACCGGCGTGGTGCGGATCGCCTATCGCTATGTTTCTGCTGGGCTTGGCAATTATGTGCGTGGCCAGATCGGGGGCAGTTCGATGGATATCGACATGCCGGCGGCTGTGCGTGACGCCATGATCTGGATGACGATCTCGGGTGGCGCGGCCTCGATGACGGTCAACGGCGTCGCGGCCGCAGCCCCGCTGACCGTGGCCAACCTCAACCTGCCCACCTTCGCGATCGGCGGCGCCCGCGACGCCTCCCCGGCGCTCGCCGGAGCAATTTCCGGCATCTGCATTGCCGGATCGATCCTGACCGCCAACCAGCGCGCGGCAGTCGAATGGGCCATGCGCAACGCAATCTGACCAGAAAGGGACCGATCATGCCTGCCTATACCGCAACTGACAGCTGGAGCGCTGCGATCACCGTGGCCGCCGGCGATATCATCCAGAATACCGGCC
>NZ_QPJL01000072.1 GCF_003337565.1 Paracoccus lutimaris | reverse complement strand
GACATCAGGTCTCGTGCCAAGCTGGTCTCCATCGCAGATACCAGATTGAATCACGTTCAGAACACCCTGTGATTCCCTTTTGTCAACAGGGCCTAGCCTTTCGACACCGCCCTTCGGACGGGGGATACTGCCTGCATCTGCCGCACCGCAGCGAAAATTCGGCGCGGCTGCAGTTTTTGTTCATCGGGGGCACTTGACGCCCGACGCGGCACAACGTAAATCCGCCCCACCCGTGGCGGAGTAGCTCAGCTGGTTAGAGCAGAGGAATCATAATCCTTGTGTCGGGGGTTCAAATCCCTCCTCCGCTACCAATATATCCCATTGAAAAAGATAGAAAACACGCATCCAACTTGCGTGTTTTTGCCGCTCAGGTTTCAGCTGGGGACATGCTCGGGACACAAAGGGGTTTTCCGCATGTTCTTGCGCTCCGTCTGTAGGGGGGGACTAACTCCCGGACAAAGACCTGACCTGCTGTCTGTCCACCCCAAGAGCCTGACAGGAAAAGAGAAAACGCCTCTCAGAGGCGCTGGCGAGCCCGGCGGCTCATGCAAGTTGGTGGGTGAAAATGTCGATTGAGACGTCATCGACCGAGCATCCAATCGACATTCACCGCGCAAATAGCGCGCATCAGACAGCATGCGGATAACATTGAGAAAAGAGCGTGGGCGGACCGCGCTGCGTGGCGTCATCTGCGCCTGACCATCCCGCGCAAAGGCATCAATCAAACAGGGGGTTTCGGAAATTCAGTGCCGAAACCCCCTGCTCTGTTCCGAAACCCACGATTGCTGGGGGTTGAGCCTCAGTTCGGCCCGCTCCAGCGATGGGAGGTTTCGGAAATCGCAAACTGTCAGGAATCGGTCGTTCCGGCGACGTCCTGACGCCCGGGAAGCCGCCAGTTCGAGATCAGCAGCTCGGCCCGATCGCCCGCCTGATCGTTGCGCTTGCCGCTGATCGTATAGGTGGTGCGGATCTCGGCCATCTCGAATCCGGCGAAGGTCTCGCGCACCTCTGACAGGTCGTTCAGCGACAGGACGAAGCGGCCTTTGATCCCAGCCAGCAACTCGGCCATGCGCAGGAAGTCGGCGCGGGCGAACATCGCCTTGCCATAGTCATCCTCGCAGCCCCAATAGGGCGGGTCGAGATAGAACAGCGTGCCCTCGGCGTCATAGCGCGGGATGAAATCCGACCAGTCCAGGCATTCGATCGTCACCCCCGACAGGCGGCTGTGCAGGTCCTCGAGCATCGGCTCCAGCGTCGTCAGATTGAACCGCCCGCCGCGTGTCTTGTCGACGCCGAAGTTGCGGCCCGAAACCTTGCCGCCAAAGGCCGTGCGCTGAAGGTAAAGGAAACGCGCTGCGCGTTCGAGATCGGTCAGCGTGTCGGGGCTGACCTGGACGAGGCGCAGGAACTCGGCCCTGGTGGTCAGCTGGAAGCGCAGCGTGTCCAAGAATTGCGGATAGTGGCGCTGGAGGATACGAAACAGGTTCGCGATGTCGCGGCCGCGATCATTGATCACCTCTGCCCGAGGACGCGAGGTGCGGCGCAGGAAGATGCCGCCCATGCCCACGAAAGGCTCGGCATAGGTGACGCAGGGCGTGGCGTCGATGATGGTGCAGATGCGCCGGGCGAGGTTGCGCTTGCCGCCCAGCCATGGGGCGACAGGTGCAATTGGGGTGATCTGGGCTGGCATGATGGGTCCTGTTGTTCACGACGAGGAATGTGGAACTTAACAGGAACATACGAAGGCGTCACGGCGAGGATCTATCTCCCGATCGAGTCAGGACCGCATGCATGCCATTCAGATTGATAGCCAAATTGACCATCTTTTCCATAGCACCAGCCAGCATTATTCACTTGATCGAACGCAGCATTTCGCTCGTCACACACAGATGATGAGGGGTCAGCGCCTTCTGTCCCTCGACACCGCCGATCCAGTTCCCTGGCTGTATCTATCAATCTTGCAATTTCAACAGGCGGCTCCCGGTCCCTACTTGCCTCTGGCGGAGGGAGATTCCGCTGCGTCAGCGATGCTCCGTATTGCTCGCAAACCATCGAAAGAGCCTGATCATCCCTGTCAGTCCGCGCGATATGTGAGCTAAACACGGGGGTGCCGCTAGAATCTTTACCTATGAATCCGGAGAAAACCCGATTGGGACCATACAGCCCAGACCCGTCAATCCAAGAAACATAGCCGCAGGCGTGTACAAAGCCACCAGAGCCGGCCCAAGGCGGCGGCATCACCATATCATCGACCATCCGCGGCGAGGAAAACCCCGAGACGATCATCCTCGGCAAATACGCCACC
>NZ_QPJL01000071.1 GCF_003337565.1 Paracoccus lutimaris | reverse complement strand
CGACGGGGTGGCCAGCGGCGCGGCCAGGATCAGGCCGAGGCAGGTGGTCAGAGCGAGGGTCTTGAGCATGGGGGCGTCCTCCGGAAACGGGCATAGAAGTGGGATATCCGCCGCGCGGCGACGCGGCGGGGGTCATCTGGTGCATGGAATCGTTGGGCGGCGGCTCCTGCGCGCCGCGCGCGGATTGCGTTCGTCAGCTGTCCGCGTTGCGCATCGCGGCCCGGACGTGTAGATCCTAGCGGATCAGCGCTTCGAAGCTGGCAAACGTCCCGTCGGGCGTCGGACGATAGCCAAGGCCTTGCAGCGTCGCCTCGATGTTCCGTCCGGGATCCACGCCCGGATGGCAGGCGCGCAGATACATGTTCGCAACCAGTTCCGTCGCACCAGAGATCTGGCCGAGGTTCAGCCCCTGATAGCCGCCGCCACCCTGCATCCCGAAGGCCGGGCGGGCGGTGCTGCAAAAGAACCGCACCTCGGAGGGCGCGTCGAATTGCAGGCGCTTTTTCGGCGTGTCGGGCCGGGCCGAGACCGCCTGACGCAGCGTGACCCGGACAAGATCACCCGGCACCCGTGCCGAGCCCTGCCCTTCGACACGGCGGTCGCTTTGGTCGTAATGCAGGCATTCGCCCATCTTGCAGCGGCCAAGATAGGTCTCGGCCGCGACCGGGCTGGCAAGGGCGGCCAGCGCGAGGCCGAGGAAAAGGGATTTTGCGTTCATGCGGGACTCCTGCGAAAGACGTGTGAGATCAAAGGGGATTGGGGAACGCGGTCAGGCAGCGGTCCTCAGCGGAACCAATATTCCTGGCCGCGGCTGAAGATCACGCTGCCAGACTGAAAGACCAGCCCCAGCGCGACGGCGCCACAGACGACGGCGCCTTCCCAGACGCCGGTCGCCCAGAACACCGCTAGCCCCGCCAGAGACAAAGCCAGCAGGCGCCGCAGCTTCGGGATCTTTTCCGGTCCGACGACGCGACCGCTGGCGATGCGGCCGACGCCGCGCTGTGCATGGCAGGCGGGGCAAGTCCGGACGCTGCGTTTGACCGGCGTGCCACAATGGCCGCAGTCGATGGTGGGGGATTGCTCAGGCATCGCGGGCCTCCGTCAGATCACGATTTGAATTCATAGCATTTGCGGTGTAACATCCTTCCCGAACCATCCGGAGCACAGCCCTTGTCGATCAAACCCGCGCCCCGCACCGTCGAGCCTTTGGTCGAGGCCTTCGCCACCGTCCTGCGCCGCCGGCGCCTGGCGCAGGACCTGTCACAAGAGGCGCTGGCCCGGCGCGCCGATGTCTCGATGCGCTTTGTTTCGCTCCTGGAGCTCGGCCGCCACATGCCGACGATCAACACCATGCAAAAGCTCGCCAAAGGGCTGGGCGTGCCGCTGTCGGATCTGGTCCGCGAGGCCGAAGCGGAACCGGCGAAGGAATAGCGGGGCGGCTGCATCAGCCCCTCTCCCGCGCCGCCAGCAGCCGCATCGCATCCGCCAGCACGCCCGCCTCGAACTCGGGTCGCAGCGCGCCGTCGAGCGAGAGCATCGCGATCTTGAGGCGCAATTCGGCCAGATTCCCGGCCGACCGCGCCGCAAGCCCGGTCTCGAGATCGCGGATGCGATGCTGGATCCGGTCCATCTCCGCCATCGCTGCGCGGCCTGCGTCAGTCGCTGCAAAGCCCGCTTCGGCCGCGCGACGGTCGCAGGCCGCATATTCGCTCCAGGCCTGTTCCAGCGCAGCTTGGGTCGTCGGGAACTCAGGGTCAATCTGGTGGTCAGCACCTTCCCCGGCGCCGCCAGCCTGCATCAGATCCGATAGATCCGGCAGCGACAGGCCGTCCGCTCCCTCTGTCGAAACATCATTCAGGCGGCCATTGTCGATTTCCGGTTCCTGCATCGGCCACCCCTGAACACTGATTGAACTCACTGCACGATGTGAGCAATATACAGTGATATTTGCAAGAGGGGCAGCGACAATTATTTCTGGCATCAAGACACGCCCGACAGATCCGCTCATTCCCGCCTTCGCCACGGCGCTAAGAAGGCGGCGCGAGGCGCTGGATCTGTCGCAAGAGGCACTGGCCCGGCGCGCCGGCATCTCGACGGTCTTCGTCGGCAGGGTCGAAAGCCTGCGCAATCAGCCGACGATCAACTCCATGCAGAAGCTGGCGAAGGGATTGGACGCGGATAGTGCCCCACGGCGTGGTGTAGGAGCGTCGACCTTCTGAGAGGTCTGGGTCTGTCAGGTAGCCACGGCAGGCAGCCTGACGTTGGGATTGTCGGTGACGCGGGCGAGCGTTTCAAGGCTCATGTATCGCCGCGCGACGGCCCACTCGTCGTTGGTCTCGA
>NZ_QPJL01000070.1 GCF_003337565.1 Paracoccus lutimaris | reverse complement strand
TCAGCTGGCCATAATGTTCGCAGGGCGTTTCGACGCCTGACCGTATCTGAAAACCGCATGGGCCCGGTCAGATACACAGAGTTTCGGATACTCCCGCTTCTCGTGGTCAGCGCATCCGCGTTGCGATGGCACAGTCTCTCTCGACCCGAAAAGGTATGCTTCTCCCGTGATCGATACTCAACCAGGCCTGCCCCATGAGGCCGCCGACAGCATAACGAAACCATTCGCACGCTTCCTGAAGATCGAAGCGGCAGCTGGTGGGCTCCTGCTTGCGGCTGTTCTGCTGGCTTTAGCGCTGGCCAACTCGCCATGGCAAGAAGGTTTTCTGGGCTTCTGGGAGACCCCCATCGGTCTCACATTCGGCTCTTTGGATTTCACCCGCTCGCTTCGGCACTGGATCAACGACGGTCTGATGACCCTTTTCTTCTTCGTGCTTTCTCTGGAACTCAAGCGCGAGTTGGTGCTGGGCGAATTGCGAAACCCTCGACAGGCCGCCCTTCCGTTCGTAGGCGCCTTGGGTGGTATGGTCGTGCCAGTCTCTTTGTATCTTGTGTTGATGTCCGGTCAGCCCGGCATGCACGGCTGGGGAACTGTGATGGCAACCGATACGGCCTTCGTGATCGGGTGCCTGGCGCTCTTCGGACGCCGGATCCCGCCCACCTTGCGATTGTTCCTGCTGTCTTTGGCCATCTTTGACGACGTCGGTGCAATCCTCGTAGTCGCCTTCGGTTACGGTGAGGCGTTGAACTGGTCGGCTCTCGGATTGGGCTTTCTGGGGATTTGTATCGTCGCAGGCGCATCGCGACTCGGGATCAGAAGCGTACCGGTCTATTTCCTTCTGGGAGCGGCAGTCTGGTTATGCTTCGATGCTTCCGGCGTCCACGCGACCATTGCAGGTGTCATTCTGGGCCTGATGACGCCAACGCGCATATGGGTGAGCGATGCCCGCCTGCGTGAGATCCTTGGGCGGGTCCTCGCCGTTCCGACGGGCGATCGTCGACAAGGAAATGCCGCAAGCCACCGCGACCTGCGTCAAGCCGGCAGAGCAGTCACTGAGTCGCTCTCACCAGTCGAACGGCTCGAGATGATGCTGCACCCCTGGGTCGGCTTTGCAATCATGCCGATCTTCGCACTGGCAAATGCCGGCATCACGATTCAGGGTGTCGATTTCGTACAACCGGTCTCGCTGGCGATCATTGTCGGCTTGGTGTTGGGAAAACCGATCGGCGTCTTCGGGTTCAGCTGGATTGCCGTCCGATCCGGCCTGGCGGCACTCGCGCCGGGCTTGTCGTGGCCGTTCATTCTGGCCGGGTCGTTTCTGACCGGGATTGGTTTCACGATGTCGCTGCTCATCGCGGGCCTCGCATTCGACCGTTCCGTCCTGAATGCGGCGAAGTTGGGCATTCTCGCAGGATCAGCTATCTCTGCGGCAATTGGCATCCTCATGCTGCTACTCCTTACGCTTCTCGTAGCCCGAGCAGGAAGCGCCACGGCAGCTGGGCATAAAGTTCAGAAAATCTAGAATGGGAAGAAGATCGGGATCGCCC
Organism: Paracoccus lutimaris; assembly: GCF_003337565.1. Taxonomy (GTDB): domain Bacteria; phylum Pseudomonadota; class Alphaproteobacteria; order Rhodobacterales; family Rhodobacteraceae; genus Paracoccus; species Paracoccus lutimaris. The sequence goes on along the minus strand of NZ_QPJL01000070.1, from coordinate 814 downwards.
CCACCACCGATCCGCCGACGATAATGTTCATCGGAATACCGATTCTCAGGAAATCGCCAAATCTGTAGTTTCCTGCGCCATACACCAGTGTGTTGGTCTGATAGCCAACCGGGGTCGCAAAGCTCGCGCTTGCACCAAACATCACGGCGACGACGAACGGCCTTGGGTCGGCGCCAAGTTCTGCCGCAACACCGATCGCGAGCGGTGTAACCACGACGGCCACGGCGTTGTTGGTGACCGCCTCGGTAAGCGCCGAAGACAGTATGTAGATCACTGCGAGCGTGACAATTGGAGGAAACTCAATGAGTGCCGGAGCCAATGTCTCCACGATCAAGCTGACAGCCCCTTGACCTGCCCCCCGGTCGTCCCTCGTTCATAACGAGAGTCCTTGGGGTTGATATTGGTTGGTTTCGGGTGTGGCAAGCGCGCCGGGCGCGGAGCCCTCAGATTGCTCAAGCGCTCGGCGCGCGTCGGACGGGGTCTTGTTGCCCAGCGAGGAATGGGGCCTGACGTTGTTGTAGTCGTAGCGCCAGAGGGCCAGTTTGCGGCGGGCATCAGCCAGGCTGTCGAAGATTTCCTCGTTCAGGCATTCGTCGCGCAGGCTGCCGTTGAAGCTTTCGATGTAGCCATTCTGCTGCGGCTTGCCCGGGTCGATGTAGTGCCATTCGACGTCGTTCGCGTTGGCCCATTTCAGGATGGCCTTGCTGGTGAACTCGGTTCCGTAGCACGTCGGGAAGAAGCGCTGTTTTGAGGTTATGGCCGCGCGCGCAGCCCCCAAATAGCGCAGCGTGTGGCCATAACCGTGTCTCAGGTC
>NZ_QPJL01000069.1 GCF_003337565.1 Paracoccus lutimaris | reverse complement strand
TGTCAACGGCGGAGACAAAACCGGCCACGGGGCGGCGCAAAACCAGGCCAGTGGCGGGGATTGAGCGCCATGGCGCGCGCGCTCGCCAGATAGCTGGCGCGGGCCATGGCGCATTGGCCCGCAGGGCCAAATCTCGGTTGCTTGATCAGGTGCTGGGTGGGGTCTTTCGGGCACGGCTCTGGCCGAGCCGATAGCTGTCGCCGTTCATCTCGAGGATGTGGACGTGATGGGTGAGCCGGTCGAGGAGTGCGCCGGTGAGCCGCTCGGAGCCGAAGGTTTCGGTCCATTCGTCAAACGGCAGGTTGCTGGTGATCAGCGTGGCACCCCGTTCGTAGCGCTGCGAGATCAGCTCGAACAGCAGTTCGGCGCCGGTTTTGGAGAGGGGCACGAAGCCCAGTTCGTCGATGATGAGGAGCTTGTGGCCGACAATTTGCTTCTGCAGGCGCAGCAGCCTACGTTCGTCTCGCGCCTCCATCAATTCGTTGACCAGCGTCGCGGCGGTGGTGAAGCCGACCGACATGCCCTTCTGGCAGGCCGCCAGCCCGAGACCCAAGGCGATGTGGGTCTTGCCGGTGCCGCTGGGGCCAAGGGCGATGACATTCTCGCGGCGCTCGATCCATTCGCAGCGGGCCAGTTCCAGCACCTGCATCTTGTTGAGCTTGGGGATCGCCCTGAAGTCGAAGCTGTCGAGGCTCTTGGTGACCGGGAACTTCGCGGCCTTGATGCGCCGCTCGACCATTCGCCGTTCACGGTCGATAAGTTCAAGCTCGACCAGACGGGTCAGGAACTGGACGTGGTCCTGGCCCTCGGCCGCGCATTGGCGGGCGAGCTTGTCGTATTCCCGCAAAAAGGTCGGCAGCTTCAGCGTCTTCAGGTGGTGCGCCAGCAGAATCTTCGGGGCTTCGGTCATGCCGCATCCTCCGACAGCAGGCACATGTAGGCCGCAGCCGAGGTGGTCGCGACATGGGCGCGCGGCAGGTAGGGGTAGACGTCGAGGTCCAGCTTTGGCGGCCGCTTCTCGACCTGGCAGAGGACGAGGTGCTTAATGGCGTCGAAGCCGACCGCGCCGAGCTGCAGCGCCTTCTTCACTGCGGCATGCAGGTCGTCGATGCCGAAGCTCTCCAGCAGGCGCAGGACCTGAACGTATTCGCGCCGCCCCGTCTTCTGCATGCACGCTTCCATGAGACGGCGCAGGGTGGCGAACTCGGGTGGAAGGTCCCAGTCAGCCAAGGGGGCAGCTTGGTCGAGAGCGTTGATCTTCTGCTCGATCAGCGGCAGGTAATGGATCGGATCGAAGACCATGTCCTCGCGGTCGTAGCAGCGCGGATGCCTTGCGATGACCTCACCGCCGCAGCCGATTACGACGGCGTCGACATAGCCCCGGATCCAGACATCGCGGTGGCCATAGGCGACCGGGACCGAGTAATCATTGGTCTTGTAGCGCACCAGCGCCTGCGAACTGACCCGCCCGGTGGCCTGATCACAGGCGTCGAACGGCGCGGCGGGCAGGTCGGACATCGAAGCCAGGTCCCGCGCAAGGCGCTGACCGATGGTCTCCGATTGGCCGCGCAGGGCGTCCGTCTGACGCTTGCGGCACTGATCCTCAAGATAGTCGTTGAACGCGTCCCAGGTCGCGAACCGGGGGATCGGCACCATGAAGTTGCGGCGGGAGTAGCCGACCAAACCCTCGACATTGCCCTTGTCGTTGCCTTTACCGGGGCGTCCGTAACGGTCCCGGAACAGGTAATGCGACAGGAACCCGTTGAACAGCGTGGCCCTCTGACGCGTGCCGTCCGGCAGGATCTTCGCGACCAGGCATCGGTCGTTGTCGTAGAGCACCGACGCAGGCACCTTGCCGAAGAAAGTGAAGGCATGGACGTGACCGTCGACCCAGGCCTCCGCCGTCGCCGCCGGATAGGCCCGCACGAAGCAGGCATCACTGTGCGGCAGATCCATGACGAAGAAATGCGCCTTCTGCTCGACACCGCCGATGATGACCACCGCCTCGCCGAAATCGGCCTGGACATGACCCGGCGGATGCGCCAGCGGCACGAACATCTCGCGCCCGCGCCGCTCGCGTTCGCGCACATAATCCTTCACGATCGTGTAGCCACCGGTGAAGCCATGCTCGGCCTTGAGCCGCTCGAACACCCGCTTCGCCGTGTGCCGCTGCTTGCGATGCACATCCCGATCGCCGTCGAGCCAAGCATCGATGATCCTGGCAAAAGCATCCAGCTTCGGCCGCTTCACCGCCGCCTTCCGCCGGTAGCCCGGCGGAACCGAGAACGCCATCATCTTCCTGACGCTGTCGCGCGAGATGTTGAAATGCCGCGCCGCCTCGCGCTGACTCATGCCCTCGGCACAGGCCAGCCGAACCTTCCGATACATGTCCACGGTGAAAATCCTCCCACCCTCCCTGTCGCCAGAAAGGGTAAAAGTGGACGACTTTTACGCCGCCCGCAGCAGGCTCATCCCGCCGCTACCGTGGCCGACTTTCTCACCGCCGTTCTCAG
>NZ_QPJL01000068.1 GCF_003337565.1 Paracoccus lutimaris | reverse complement strand
GGACGAAGCCGCTCGCGCGGCAATGGCGCCTGTTGTGAAGGTTGCGCGCTGATCTGACCGTCGTGCATTTGGGAATGGACGATCCTGCCTGACGATTGGGGCCTTCTCAATCATCAGACAGGAGGCTTCCATGACAGAGGAGAGAGTAAGCCCGCTGCGTCAGCGGATGATCGAAGACATGCGCATCCGCGGGATGGGCGACAAGGCACAGAAGTCGCACATCCGGGCCATCAAGGATTTCGCGGCCTTTCTCGGGCGGTCACCCGATACGGCCACGCCCGAGGATTTGCGCGCCTATCAGCTCCACATGACCGACACCGGGGTCACGCCATCGACGTTCAACGTGCGGATAGTGGCGCTTCGGTTCTTTTTCGGCATGACCTGCGGGCGGGAGGAGATGAAGCGCTACATGCAATTCCGCACCGAACCGCGCAAGCTGCCGGTAGTCTTCAGCGTCGAGGAGGTGTCCGACATCCTGATGGCGGCACCGGGGCCTGGGCTCAAGTATCGCGCCGCGCTCAGCATCTCCTACGGTGCAGGGCTCCGGGCCGCCGAGGTCTGCAATCTCAAGATCGGCGACATCGACAGCGACCGGATGCTGATCCATGTCGAGCAGGGCAAGGGCCAGAAGGACCGCAAGGTCATGCTGTCGCCCGGATTGCTGGAGTTGCTGCGCGCCTGGTGGCGCGAGGCCCGGCCGGAGGGTTGGCTGTTCCCCGGCAAGCCCAAGATCAACCCGATCTCACCGCGCCAACTGAACCGGGCCTTCACCTCGGCCAAGCACATGGCCGGGGTGAAGAAGCCCGCCACCTTGCACACGTTGCGCCACAGCTTCGCGACGCATCTGCTCGAAGCGAACACGGATGTGCGCGTGATTCAGGTGCTGCTCGGGCATGCCAAGCTGACGACGACCGCCCGATATACCCACGTGGCCACCAAGACGATCCGTGACACCGTCAGCCCCTACGAGATGCTGGCCAGGTTACAGGACCAGACCGTAAAGCGAAGCCTGGAGTGACCGGGCGCCGGGGTGCCTCGGCCAAAGTTGGAGATCGCTGACATCTTTCGCGCCCATGGTCCCACTTGGCGGCGGGCCAATGCCGGGCATGTCAGCCTGACCCAACTGAAGGTCATGTCAGCCATCGAGGCCTGCCGGACCGAGGCGCTCGGCGGGCATGTGGCGGGCTGTGCCAAGTGTGGCCACCATCACATTGCCTACAACTCCTGCAAGAACCGGCACTGTCCGAAGTGTCAGGGGCCGGCGGCGCGCGACTGGATGGAGGCACGGGCTGAGGACCTGCTGCCGGTGGAATACTTCCACGTCGTCTTCACGATGCCAGCCGAAATCGCGCAGATCGCCTATTGGAACAAGAAGGCGATCTATGGCCTGCTGTTCAAGGCGTCGGCCGAGACCGTCATGACCATCGCGGCCGACCCCAAGCGCATGGGCGCGCGGGTGGGTATGACCAGCGTCCTTCATACCTGGGGATCGGCGCTGACACACCACCCGCACATCCACATGATCGTCCCCGGCGGCGGCCTGTCGCCAGACGGCACCAGGTGGATCGCCTGCAAACCAGGGTTCTTCCTGCATGTGCGAGTTCTCTCGCGACTGTTCCGCCGCCTGTTTCTGGAGGGGTTAATGGCCCTGCACCGGGCCGGTCAGCTGGCCTTCTTCGGCGCTCTGGCCGAACTGGCCCACGCGGAGACCTTCACCGCCTGGCTCGCCCCGTTCCGCAAATCCGAATGGGTGGTCTACGCCAAACCACCGTTCGGAGGGCCCAAGGCTGTGCTGGCCTATCTGAGCCGCTACACGCACCGCGTCGCCATTTCGAACGCACGCCTGGTCAGTGCCGATGCCCATACCGTGGCGTTCCGCTGGAAAGATTACCGCGTCAAATCCGGCGGCCGGCAAAAGGTCATGCGGCTGGCCACGCCTGACTTCATCCGCCGGTTCCTGATCCACGTCCTGCCCGATGGCTTCCATCGCATCCGGCATTACGGCCTGCTGGCCAGTTCGATCCGCAAGGCCAACATCACCAAGATCCGCGCCTTGCTCTGCGTCCAGCAGATTGAACCGCCCGCCACTCCAGAGCCAGAGCCAGAGCCAGGACCAGAGCCCGAGATCGCCCCGCTCACCCTGCGTGAGCCATGCCCCTGCTGCGGCGGTCCCATGCGTATCATCGAGATCTTCAGGCGGGGACAGAAACCGATGTCGCGCGCCCCACCGAGGGAGCAGGCAGCATGACATATCGCCCGTCATCCGTCACGAAACAGCACCGGCTACACTCCGCTGACCCGGTCCGAACAGTGCGTGCTCGTTTATTTCCAACGCGGCACAAGGCAGCAGCATCTCCAGAACGCACAGCCTCGTCGGGATCATCAGCCGGGTTTGAGACCGTATCCGGCGCCTGCCTCGCCATCAGCCGCGCCCCGGATGCAGCCGCCGCCGCGACCGTTCGCACACTTTGCCCATAGCTTGATCCAAGACCCCCGCGGCTTCCACCTTGGGAGGTTTTCCAACCCGGGTCGTGGTCGCGCCAATGAGCAGCGTGCCAACGCGACCCGCATCGGAAAACCTTCACCT
>NZ_QPJL01000067.1 GCF_003337565.1 Paracoccus lutimaris | reverse complement strand
ACTAGCATTGACGCCATCATAACACGCAGAACATAACCACTGGGTGGGTCAGTTCTCGGTGACAATGCCGGGTCAAATCTCAGTGGCAATCAACACCTCCTTCTTTTTCTCCGGCTCAACCGCGTTGTCTTCCTTCTCCTGCGGCAGGTCTTCTTGAATCTGCTTTACGTCAGGATTGCCCTCGGCAGGCGGGGAGAAGACGCATGCGATGTTCAGCAGTTGGAAGTTGGGATCCGTTGCCAGCTTTTCGGCCTGAATCGTTTTGAAGAGGGTGTGATACTCGATCGCGTCATTGATCGACGAGGTGGCGAGCAGGGCATTGAAGCGGCGCTGACCGGTTGCCGCGTCGTGTTTCGCGAGGATCGCATCGATGACCGCCCGCTTGGCCAGCGGTTCACCCGGCTTCGGCAGGGTTTTGCCTTGGGGCTTGAAATAGTCGACATGGAACCTGAGGACGTTTCCGTCCTCAATGGCGTGAGTGATCGTGTAAGTGTGAAGGCGCTGCTGGAATAGATCTTCCGTTGTCTTCATGCTGGCTTGGGTGTCTTCGATTTTCTGCTGCGCGGCGTTCTGATCGAAGATGGGCGTCCCGGTGAAGCCGAAGAGCTGGGCGCGGGGGAAGAACTCCTTGATGGCCTTGTGGTTCTCGCCGAATTGCGAACGGTGGCATTCGTCGAAGATGAAGGCGATGCGCTTTTCGCGCAGGGGTTCCAGCTGCTCCTTGAAGCTCTTCTTGCCGTCCTTCTTCTGCTGCTTGTTGCGCTTGCTGTTCTCGTCCAGCGCGAGGCCAAGCTTCTGGATCGTACAGACAATCACCTTGTCGGCGTAATCGTTCGAAAGAAGGCGCCGAACGAGGGACGCCGTATTGGTGTTCTCCTCGACGCAGCCTTCTTGGAACTTGTTGAACTCCTCGCGCGTCTGGCGATCAAGGTCCTTGCGATCCACGACGAAGAGGCATTTCTCGATGTCGGGATTGTCCTTCAAGAGGGTTGATGCCTTGAAGGAGGTGAGTGTCTTGCCGCTGCCCGTCGTGTGCCAAATGTAGCCATTGCCGCAATCCTGGGCGATGGAGTCGACAATCGCCCTCACCGCGTAGACCTGATACGGACGCATCATCAGCAGTTTCTGCTCGCTCGCGACCAGAACCATGTACCGGCTGATTGTTTGACCGAGCGTACATTTTACAAGGAAGGTTTCCGCGAAGGTGTCGAGATGGACGATCTTGTTGTTATCGACATCCGCGAATTCATAGACCGGCAGAAAGCGCTCCTCGGCATTGAATGCGAAATGGCGCGCGTTGTTGTTCGCGAAGTAAAACGTCCGATCGCGATTGCTGACGATGAAGAGCTGGAGGAAGCACAGGATTGTCTTGGTATAGCCATTCCCGGGGTCGTTCTTGTAATCGACGATCTGCTCCATGGCGCGACGCGGGCTGATGCCAAGGGTCTTTAGTTCAATCTGAACAACCGGCACCCCGTTGATCAGCAGAATGACGTCATAACGGTGGTGGCTGTTGTCCGTGTTGATCCGGAGTTGGTTTACGACCTCGAAGGAATTCTTGCACCAATCCTTGATGTTCACGAGCGTGTAGTTGAGCGGCGTCCCGTCATCGCGAGTGAAACTGTTCCGCTCGCGCAGGGTTCGCGCCGCCGTAAAAACATCCGGCGTGACGATTTCATCGTGCAGCCGCTGAAACTCGCCATCGGTGAGTTTGACCCCATTTAGCGCTTCGAATTTGCTCCTAAAATTCGCCTCCAAAGTAGCCCGATCACGAATATCGGGTCGATACTCATACTTAAGCTCTTTGAGTTTCGCGATCAGGGCGTCTTCAATATCGCGTTCGGGTCTGTTCGTGGCCATCACGAGACTCATTATATATTAAACCCTTCTGATAGAAGGAGTTTCCTTCTTGTAAATTGCACAGGTGCGTGGTTCTGAAAATTCAGAACCGGAAGCACTTGAGATTCTTGAATAGTCCGGATCATTGATCTGTCCCACTAGTCTTTCCCGAGCGGCGATTCTCATTATCCATTTCAATGTCCTTTAACCGCTCATACTCCTCGACAGCAATTACCACGACGACGGCTCGACCATGCTTTGTCACGGCCACCGGCTCGGCTCGGGCGAGATCAATCAGCCGCCCGAATTCGTACTTTGCGTCCTTCGCGCTTAGGGTTTGCATTTCCTCGCTCCCGGCCTGTGGCCTCTATCTTTTGGCCATTTTGGCTGAATTTAGCAATGGTCTATCGTGCCCAAGGCCGCACCTTCGGCATGGCATCCGTCACCTCAACCTCGCGCAGCATCCCACCCGCGATCAGCCCCTCGCGCACCCAACCCAGCGCCTGCCACCAGTCGTCATAGCCGCGCCGGGCAGCTTCGATCTGCTGTGGATGGGGCGAGAACGTGATCGGGCAAGCAAGGATGTCGATGGTCTTCCATGTAGCGCGAGCGCCTGCGCCACGCACGCGGATGCGCTCCGTCCCGACGACGACGGCGCCTGCGTGCGTTCCATGCTGGTTCTGTTTGACGATGGTCGGCACGCAGCGCGGGACGGCACCCGGCATCCAGTCGGGCGTCAGCCCGGCGCGGGCCAGTTCCGCGACGCGGATTGCCATGCGCTTGCCGCCGAGGCTATCGGGGATTCCGGCGACGGT
>NZ_QPJL01000066.1 GCF_003337565.1 Paracoccus lutimaris | reverse complement strand
CGTGGCACCCCCGAGGCCGATCTTCAGCGCGCCGTCGTGCAGGCCTTGCGCATCGCCCTGCCCCGCACCGTCATCATCCACCACTGCGCCAACGAGGTGACCGAGGCCGGGCCCCGCGGGGCCAAGCGCCAAGCGATCCTCGTCGGCATGGGCGTCCATGCCGGGTTCGCCGACCTGATGGTGATCTGCGACAGCCGCGTCCTGTTCCTCGAGTTGAAGGCGCCGAAGGGGCGATTGCGGCCAGAGCAGGAGGCGTTCCGCGATGCGGTGCAGGCGCAGGGCTTTGGCTGGGCGCTGGTCCGCAGCCTCGACGACGCGCTGGGCGCGCTGGCCGATCATGGCTTCACCACGCGAATCGCTCCTGCCCCGCGGAGGCCCGCGCCATGAGTCACGAGGCCACCAACTGGGCCATCAAGCAGCGCGGATTGAAGCCCACGACCAAGATCGTGCTCTGGCACCTTTGCGACCGGTTCAACCCCGACTACGGCTGCTTCCCCTCACAGGACCGGCTGGCCCATGACTGCGAGATCAGCCGGTCGACGCTGAACGATCATCTTGGCCAGCTCGAGGCGGTAGGCTTGCTTCGGCGGGTGCCGCGGCTCGATCCCGTGACCAAGCGCCAGCTGCCCACCCGCTACATCCTGGGGTTCGAGCCGGGGTTCACACCTGTGGCTGTGGTACCGTGTCCGGAAATCGGACACGGGGACGACGACGGCGCGGAAAGCCTCGACGATGCCTATGGTTGTGGTGTCGATGGCATGGCAGATGCCTTGCCGTGTCCGGATTTCGGACACGGGGATTGCGCCGGAGCCGCGTCCGAATTTCCGGCTGAGCCGTGTCCGGAAAATCCCGAAAGCCGTGTCCGAAATTCGGACACTAACCCTGTAAGGGAACCTCTAAGTAAACCAGTAAAGGAGGAGGAGGGCGCGCAGGCGCGCGAGACGATTTCCGATCAGGTTTTCGGGGATCTGCTCGACGCGCTGGGCCTCGACCCCGCCGCCCTGCCCGGCTGGTGGCAAGGCTGGCCGCCCCGGCTGCACGTCCAGCGCTGGCGCGACGAACTCGGCCTGACCGAGGCGGAGATCATCGCCGCAGCCGAGGCCAGCCGCCAGGAACACCCCGAACCGCCAGACGGGCCGAAGGCGCTGGACCGCGCCATGCAGCGCGCCGCCCAGCGCAAGGCCGAGGATGCCGGGCGGAAGCGCGGGAAGCCCAAGGCGACCCCTGCCCCGGCCACCAAGCCGGTCACCGATCTGCCCGCCTTCTACGCCGATCTGGTCAACTCCGACCGCTACCTGCCGGTCAGCGCGATCAGCAACACTATGCGCGACGCCATGCTGGCCCGCGGGCTGGTCACGGCCCAACGCCTGCGCGAGCGCGGGGTGCGGTGAATGGCATGGTGTCACGTCCCCGGCACGGATTGTCCCTCTGCGCAGGCGGCGGAGGCCTTGATCTGGGCCTCATGCTGGCCGAGCCCGGCTATCACACCCGCGCCTTCGTCGAATGGGAGGACTGGCCCCGGGCGGTCCTCATTGCCGCCCAGCGCACGGGATACATCGCCCCGGCCCCGATCTGGACCGACCTGCGCAGCTTCAACGCCCGCCCCTTCCGGGGCGCGTTCAATGTCGTCCTCGCTGGCTATCCCTGCCAGCCCTTCAGCGCGGCCGGGAAGCGCGGCGGCGCCGACGATCCCCGCCACCTCTGGCCCGACGTCGCCCGCGTCATCCGCGAATGCCGTCCGGAATGGGTGTTCCTCGAAAACGTCGCCGGGCATGTCACCCTCGGCCTTGAAACCGTCCTGCGAGAGCTTTGGGCAATGGGTTACACGCCTGCGGCGGGCCTGTTCTCGGCGGCAGAGGTCGGCGCGTCGCACGAACGGCTGCGGATCTTTATCCTGGCCCACACCGATGAGCCTGCATCCGGGCACCGGCAGCTACAACCCAGCCGGGAACAGCGACTTTACCCGGAAGGCCGAGGCGCTGGCGCTGGGCATTGCGAAGGCGCTGCCGAACCACTGGCCGACACCGGCCGCCCAGAACTGGAAGGGCAGTTCCGAGGCCAGCATCACCCGCACCGACGGCAAGTCCCGGATGGACCTGCTGCACTACCGGGCAGAGCAGGGCTTCATCCGCCCGGCCCCGGTGACCTTGCCGGATGGGCCACGGTCCTCGCCGCACGCCCCGATCTCGCGCCGGCTCTGGGCTTCGATGATTGCCTCGCATGGGCGCGTCGTCTCGCGGCGGATCCTCAAGGGCCGATCACGGCGGCGGCTGAACCCGCTCTTCGTCGGATGGCTGATGGGCTGGCCCACCGGGCACGCGCTCTGCGCCTGCTCGGCAACGGAGTTCACCCTCTGGCAGCGGCACATGCGTGGCGCTCTCTCGCAGCTGCCCATTGCCTCGGGCCCGTGGATCTGGCGGCCGACCGATGCGGCCCAGCGCCCGGCGCAGATGGATTTCCTTGAAGGATTGCACCGATGAGTTTCCACGGCCGCGTCAGCGGCACCAGAATCAAGCGCGCGCTGGGCGTGCAGGCCGCGCTGGAATGGGCATTCCGAGTGGAACAGGCGCAGCTTGAACTGCCACTGCCCCCGGATGTCACCGAGGAAGGCTTCGGCTTCGGCCTGGAATACGTGCTGCTGCAGCGCGCCGTGCTGGGCTGCAAGATCGACGGCGGCCAGCACAAGATCGGCGGCTACACCCATGAGGACGCCGAGGTCATCGCCGCCACCGTCGCCGGAATCCCCGATAGCCTCGGCGGCAAGCGCATGGCAATCCGCGTCGCGGAACTGGCCCGCGCCGGGCTGACGCCCGACTGGATGCC
>NZ_QPJL01000065.1 GCF_003337565.1 Paracoccus lutimaris | reverse complement strand
AACGACCAGCTGCGCCTGCATGATCTGGCCACGCTGGCCGCCCGCGCCCATGTGCCCACGGTTGTCACCAACGACGTCCTGTTCCACATCCCCGCGCGCCGCATCCTGCAGGATGTGGTGACCGCCATCCGCCACAATTGCACCGTCGAGGCGCTTGGCCATCGCCGCGAACGTCACGCCGACCGCTATCTGAAGCCGCCGCAGGAAATGGCCCGCCTGTTTGAGCGCTATCCCGAGGCGGTTTCCCGCAGCATCGAGATCATGCAGCGCTGCACCTTCGACCTTGGACAGCTTCAATATCAATATCCCGAAGAACGCGACGATCCCGCGCTGACCGCGCAGGACACGTTGGCGCGCCTGACATGGGCGGGCGCGGCCGAGCGTTACCCCGAGGGCATCCCGCCCGAGGTGACACAGGCGCTGCACCATGAGCTGACCCTGATCGGCCGGCTGCACTATGCGCCCTATTTCCTGACCGTGCACAGCATCGTCCGCTATGCCCGGTCGCAGAATATCCTGTGCCAAGGGCGCGAGATATGGGCAAAAGTTGGTGACGCCTGATCAGGCGGCGGCTTGAAGTTGACGGAGGCCGTCGCGGAACTCAATCCCCTGGATGATCTCCGGCAGGCGGTTCTGACCGTCGAGTTTGCGCCATTTCCCCTGCGCCGACATCATCAGCTTGAAGGCCATGGCCAGTCCGGTCCTGCGGCTGAGGCATCCTTTGGTGCGTTTCGTGCGGTGCCGAACGGTCGCGAAGGTGCTTTCAATTGGATTGGATGTCCGGATGTGTTTCCAGTGTTCGGCCGGGTAGTCGTAAAAGGTCAGCAACGCCTCGCGATCCTTGACCAGCTTGGCAACGGCCTTGTCGTATTTGACGCCGTAGGTTTCGACGAAAAAGTCGAAGGCGGCGCCGGCCTCGGCCTTTGTTTCAGCCTGCCAGATGTCGTGCAGATGGCTCTTGGCCTTGTCCTGCAGCGACTTTGGCAGGGCATTCAGCACATTCATTGTCTTGTGGACCCAACACCGCTGCTCGCGTGTGGTGGCGAAGACCTCGCGCAGCGCGGTCCAGAACCCGAGCGCACCGTCGCCGATGGCCAGGTTGGGATCCTGCTTCAAGCCCCGGCGCTTCAGATCGAGCAAGAGCTCACGCCAGCTCTCAGCGCTTTCGCGAAAGCCGTCGATCATCGCCAGAAGCTCCTTGCGGCCATATTCATCAGCCCCGACGATCACCAGAACACATTGCTTTTCTTCGGCCATGCGCGGTTTGAAATACACCCCGTCGGCCCAGATGTAGAGAAAGCGCCGGTGGCTCAGGTCGCGTTTTTGCCAGGCCTCATAGTCGTTCCACCAGTCAGCCTTCAGCCGCGTGATCGTCTTGGCGGAAAGCCCATCGGCGTTCGGGCCCAGCAGTGCCGCGAGCGCCTCGCTGAAATCACCCGTGCTGACGCCCTTGAGATAAAGCCAGGGCAGCAACTCCTCGACCGATTTCGCCTTGCGCAGGTATCGCGGCAGGATGCTGGGCGTGAAGGTGATCTTGTCCTCACCGGGCTTGCGATCGCGCACCCGCGGCACTTTCACCGGCACGGGACCAATCCCGGTCATCACCTCGCGTTCCGGCAGGTAACCATGGCGCACCAGGCGTGATGTGCCATTCTCCAGCTTCTCGGCGGAAAAGGCGGCCATCAGCACCGCCAACTCCGCCTGGATTGCCTGTTCGATCAGCTTGCGCGCGCCGTCACGGATAATATCGGTGAAGGGATCGGTACTGAATCCGGATGGATCGGGCAGCTTGGCAATGGTATTCTCTGGCATGTGGCATATCCCTTTCTCAGTTGAGAATTGACGGCGTTCTGAACACCGCCATGATATGCCGCCCCCTCAGGGCATCACCAACTTTCGCTCATTACTCCAAGGGCGCGGCTCGGCGGCCAACTCGGCCGTCTGCTATGTTCTGGGCATCACCGCCATCGATCCGGGCCGCAATGACCTGCTGTTCGAACGCTTCGTCAGCGAGGAACGCCGCGAGCCGCCCGATATTGACGTCGATTTCGAACATGAGCGCCGCGAAGAGGTCATCCAGTGGATTTACAGGACCTATGGCCGCGATCATGCTGCGCTGACCGCCACCGTCATCCGCTATCGCGCCAAGGGGGCTCTGCGCGATGTCGGTAAGGCCATGGGCCTGCCCGAGGATCTGATCACCGCGCTCTCCTCGCTGATCTGGGCCTGGTCCGACGAGGGCGTCACCGATGCGCAACTGGCCGAGCTGAACCTGAACCCCACCGACCGCCGTCTGCGGCTGACCCTTGATCTGGCGCGGCAGCTGATGGGCGCACCGCGGCATCTGTCGCAGCATCCGGGCGGCTTCGTGCTGACCCATGACCGGCTGGATGATCTGGTGCCGATCGAGCCGGCCGCGATGCAGGATCGCCAGATCATCGAATGGGACAAGGATGACATCGACGCCCTGAAGTTCATGAAGGTCGATGTGCTGGCGCTTGGCATGCTGACCTGCATGGCCAAGGGGCTGGCCCTGGTGGCGGCGCACAAGGGCGCGCAATATGACCTCGCCAGCATCCCGGCCGAGGATCCGCGCACCTATGCGATGATCCGCAAGGCCGACACGCTGGGCACCTTCCAGATCGAGAGCCGGGCCCAGATGGCGATGCTGCCGCGCCTGCAACCGCGCACCTATTACGATCTGGTCATCCAGGTTGCCATCGTTCGCCCCGGTCCGATCCAGGGTGACATGGTGCATCCCTATCTGCGCCGCCGCGCCGGGCTGGAGCCGGTGGAATACCCCCGGCCAGAGCTGGAAAAGGTGCTGGGCAAGACGCTGGGCGTGCCGCTGTTCCAGGAACAGGCCATGCGCGTCGCCATCGAATGCGCGGGCTTCACCCCGGGCGAGGCGGACATGCTGCGCAAATCCATGGCGACCTTCAAGTTCACTGGCGGCGTCAGCGCCTTTCGCGACAAGCTGATCGACGGTATGGCGGCGCGCGGCTA
>NZ_QPJL01000064.1 GCF_003337565.1 Paracoccus lutimaris | reverse complement strand
CTCCCGGATCGTCCCGGCAATCGACGCCAGCTCCGGCATCAGAGGTTGTTCCAGCACGGCGGCGGTCGGCATGGTGTCATCCGCCAGCAGATGCTGCAGCGCCGCCATGCGACGACCATCGCCATCCCGGCGCAGGAACGCCTGAGCGCCGACCTCGCGTGCGGCCCAGATTTCAGGGCGCAGCAGCACATGCTGCGCCGAGATCTGATAGGGATCGATATCGGCAAGGAATGCCAGCGTCGCCATCTCTGCCGCGGTCAGCCGGTCCGCCTCGCGAAGGGTCGGCGGCTGGACCAGCCGTCTGGCCAGCTGCGCCTGATAGACCCGGCCCGCAGCTGCGTGAAGCCGGTTGCCAAACATATCCGGCGCAGCCAGCACCTCCGGCATCGCGAGGGGGCCAAGTTTTTCCATCCCCTCCTCATAGGCGCGCATGTCGCGGGGGCGCTGCTCAAAGGCCAGTTGCGCCAGGCGGCGGCCCTTGGACAGCGTGTTGATTACGCGCAGGTAAAGGGTGGCATAGCGTTTCGGGACGGGCGATACACCCGTCGGCAAAAAAGCTCTGGTGCGGCGCAACATTCGATCCGCCAGCGCATCGCCGAAGAATGGCTGCGCCGGTCCCTCAGTCGCAAAAGAGACGCGGCTGCGCCGCCCCTCGCGTCCCAGTTGATCGAGAAAGTCGCGAAGCACGCTATGCGCCTCGACGTTCCGGGCATCGCGCGCCTTTGCATCGGTGCTGGCTTTTTGACGTCCCGGCGTGGCGCTGATCGCCACCAGATCGGGGGCATGCGCGGCAATGTAGTCGATGTGCGAGGGATAGCTGTTGCTGAGGCTTTTTGAATTGGCGCACAAAAACTCGATCAAGGGCCTGAGGGCAAAGGTCCAGAGCCGGAGGGCTTCGAAGAGACGCGCCTCGACCAATTCGAGCTGACGGCGCCCGCGTGGCAGCGCAACCAGTGCCGGCATGGGCAGCGCGATCACGGCACAGCCCGAGGTCCGGAACCGCGCCTGCTGCCACGCAGGCAGCAGCAGACTCTCCTCGACATCGGCCAGGCTGAAGCCTTCGACAAGATGCAGTTTCTGCGCCCGGACCCGATCCATGATCAGGCGCGGAACCTGACGCCTTTCGCTGTCGATCAGCAGCAGGACCGGCCAGAGATCGGCATCCTCCAGCGCCGCGCCGGGCTGCAGCGCGTCCTCACGCGCCTTGCGCAGCTGCAGATATTGCGGCTCGGCCCAGGTCATGACCCGACCAAGCAGATCGTCAAGATCGGGCATCCCACCCCTCACGGCGCCAAAATCGCCGATTTGATTCCAATGTGACCAGCCGGTTTCGACCGAGGGCTGGGCCCCTCGCAATCCATAGGGCCCGGCATGCAACCGACAGACAAGACCCATAATGAACCACAATCCGCTTCAACAAAGCTTGATCCGCAGCACATGAAGCCCCAACCTTTCATCCATCCAGGCCTGCTGGAACTGGTGCGGGCGCTGGCACGGCACTGCGCACAGGCCGATATCGCCGCGCAACGGACGCATGGCGCTTGCCCGAGGAAGAACCGATGATTTCATCCGCACCACGCGCCGCGATCTATGCCCGCTACAGCTCGGAGCACCAGCGCGAGGCCTCGCTGGAAGACCAGATCCGGATCTGCCGTCGCCTGATCGCCGAGAAAGGCTGGACCGTCGCAGGGATCTATTCCGATGCCGCCATGTCCGGCGCTTCGGCCCTGCGGCCCGGCTACCAGAATCTGCAGGATGACGCGGGCAGGGCCCGGGTCGATGTCGTCGTCGCCGAAAGCATTGACCGCATCAGCCGCGATCAGGAGCATATCGCCGCCTTCTATAAACAGATGTCGTTCCTTGGCATCCCGCTGATCACCGTGGCCGAGGGCGAGATTTCCGAGCTGCATATCGGGCTGAAGGGCACGATGTCGGCGCTCTATCTGAAGGATCTGGCGCAAAAGACCCATCGCGGGCTGGAGGGCCGGGTGCGCGGCGGCAAATCGGCGGGCGGAATCAGCTATGGCTACCGCGTCCGGCGCGAACTGATGTCCGACGGCACGATCAGCACCGGCGAGCGGATGATTGACCCCGACCAGGCCGACATCGTCACCCGCATCTTTACCGAATACGCCTCGGGGCTTTCGGCGCGGACGATCGCCGCAGCGCTGAATGAAGAAGGCATTGCCTCACCCGACAGCGGCAAGGGTGCTGGCACCTGGGGGC
Source organism: Paracoccus lutimaris (assembly GCF_003337565.1). Classification (GTDB taxonomy): domain Bacteria; phylum Pseudomonadota; class Alphaproteobacteria; order Rhodobacterales; family Rhodobacteraceae; genus Paracoccus; species Paracoccus lutimaris. The sequence continues at coordinate 963 of NZ_QPJL01000064.1, read as the reverse complement.
CATCGACGATTTCAGGGAATTGGAAGCGGGGCACCGGGATCCTGAACAATGAGCTTTATATCGGCCGCCTCGTCTGGAACCGGCAGCGCTTCGTCAAGGACCCCGCGTCGCATAAGCGGCAGGCTCGTCCGAACCCGCCCGAGGACTGGATCATCGAGGATGTGCCCGAGCTGCGGATCATCCCCGATGACCTCTGGCAGGCGGCCAAGGCGCGCCAGGGTGCGATCCGCGCCGAGATGAACCCGGCCGGCGTGCAGAGCGCCCGGCCCCGGCCCGAACGCGCCCGCCGCCCGGACTATCTGTTCTCGGGCCTCGTCAAATGCGCCTGCTGCGGCGCAAGCTACACGCTGATCAACAAGACCCGCTACGGCTGCGCGGCGGCACGCAACAAGGGCGACGCCATCTGCAGCAACCGGGCGACTATCCTGCGCGAAGAGGTCGAGAGCCGGGTGCTGGACGGGTTGCGCGACAAGCTGCTGCACCCCGAGTTGATCGCCGCCTTCGTCGAGGAATATCGCAAGGCGTTCAATGCCGCCGCCGGGGACCGCAGCAACGCGCTGGATCATGCCCGGCGCGAGCTCAAGCAGGTCGAGAAGAAGATCGCGGGCATTCTGTCTGCAATCGAGGACGGCCTGTATCATCCGTCGATGAAGGCGAAGATGGCCGATTTCGAAAGCCGGAAGGCCCAGTTGACCGTCTCTATCGAAGACACGCCCGAGCCCCCGGCCCTGCGGCTGCACCCGCGCCTGTCGGATCTCTATCGCGAGAAGATCGCCAATCTCTCGCAAGCTCTGCAAGAACCGGGTCTGCGGTTGGAGGCCACGCAGATCCTGCGCAGCCTGATCACCGAGATCCGCATGGTGCCTGCTCCGGGCGCAACTGGTGGCCATGAGATTGAACTCATTGGGGAATTGGCCGGAATTCTGGCTTTGTCGGAAGCAGACATGACAAAGCCCCCGCGTT
>NZ_QPJL01000063.1 GCF_003337565.1 Paracoccus lutimaris | reverse complement strand
CCTACACCGCAATCGCGGCCAAGATGGCGCGCACCGTACACGCCGTGGTCAATCACGGCGAACCCTATCGCCCCTTCTTCGAGGGGGTGAGCCCAGGCGGAAGGACCTCTCTCTGACTGAGCCGTGGAGGCAGTCAATCTGACCTCGTAGATAATGTTCGGGCCTTCTGCTTGGGATTTGGGATCTCGTATTAAGGACGGTGAGGGCCGCCATCGCGCGTACCCTGTGTTTGCTATGGATGAGATCATTTCTTGACGGCAGAGCCCGTCTGGGCAACCTTATAAAGGTATCCGGACAGCCGGATGCCACTAGACCTGCTGACCTAAGCAGCCAGAATTTCCCGACATAGGACGTTGTCGGATCGAATGAACGCGGGCACGCCGCGCAGAATGAACAGATCCGTCAGGGCATCGATCACATCTGCCGAGTTCAGTTTGCGCTTCACCCTGATCGTCAGACATTCCCGGCTGTGTTCATCGAGGATGTTCAGCGCCCGGAACGCCTTGCCATCGTCGGTCCGGCAATGGACGAAGTCATAGGACCAGACGTGGTTGCGGTATTCGGGCCGCAGCCGGACGCAGGACCCGTCGTTCAGCCAGAGCCGCCCCTTCTTCGGTTGTTTTGCGGGCACCTTCAGCCCCTCTCGCCGCCAAAGCCGTTCAACGCGCTTGTCGTTCACCTGCCAGCCGGCATCGCGCAGCAGGGCTGCGATCCGGCGATAGCCATAGCGGCCATATTGGCGCGCCAGTTCGATCATATTCGCGACCAGCCGGCTTTCATCCGCCCGGCCCCGCGGCAACTTCCGTTGCGTCGAGCGATGCTGGCGCAACACACGACATCCCGCGGTACAGGAGTTCAGGTCATTCGCTCGTTATCGCCACGCCGCGAGACGGCGATGATCCTGAGCGAGCCCGGCGCCAGCAACAATCCCTGTCCCGGATGCGCGAAGCCTATGGGTCCAATTTGTTCGGCACGGTGCCCACGCTTGGCTTCCCATTTCAGGAGGGCATCCACCTCAAGCTGGAAAGACTCGACGGCAGGTGGTGGTGCGGTTTCGAGCCCTACACGTTCGTCCAGCTACCCATACGAGGCGCTCCTCAAACTGAGGATGCAAGAAACCTGGTCGCCGACCAAGCCCCGACTGAACTGGGTACACAGTCAGATCGTCGGGGTGATCCCACCGGTGACTGGCGTCGCGAACGGTGGGCTACACGCTACAACAAGAATTGGGCCAGTATTATCGGAGCCTGGGCCGATCTTCTGACCGAAACGGGAGGCACGACGCGAGGCGCGTTCGGGCTCGAACCGGGAGCCGGCGTTGATGCCGTGTTCGAGATATCATCCCTCACAGGGTATAGCCGCCCGTTGCATCGGGCCTTCCATATCGACAGCCGCCGTATGCATGATCGGCGGCACGTTGCCAAACGGCGCGCGGAGACTGTCCGACACAAGACGCGTCATACGCTTCGTCGGAGCCAAGATCGCGAGCGACCAGTCGTGACGGCCAATCGCTATAAGTCGTTGCCGTGACTTCAGAATTTGCGTGACAATCGACGCATAGGCCTGGTTAGGGTTTGACGCGAACCCTTCATATTCGATGCCCTGATAGGGCTCGTTCCGAAACTTTCCAGTGAGTAGATGATCACCGAAGATCGCGATGTCGGTGCCCTTGCTTCGGTGATTGTCGCTGGCCAAGTCGTGCTCGAAGGGTTTGAAGGCGTCCTTGAAGTGGTTCAGGCGCTCGGGATCGGCGCCGATAAAATCGAAGATCCGCTGCTCCGGATCGGCCAGCGCAATCAGTGTGGTGCCCTTCCCGATTTCCTTGACCGCGCGCCATTGCTCTGCGCTCGTGTCCTGAAACTCGTCCAGAATGATGAACGGGTACATGGTTGACACAAGCTTGCGGACCTTGGCCGAGCCATGCAAGAGGATGGCCACCCGGTCCGCAAACAAGTCGAAACAGATCTTGCCCTCCACGGTTGCCAGCCGCATGCGCTCGGCTACTTCCAGCGCTGCCTTCTGCGCTTTCACCTCGTCCGATAACTTGGACGGCGCATCGAAGCCGCTGCGGATCGCAGACAGCGCGATCGCCTCGTTCGGCGGCGTCAGGATCGTCATTCGCCGCGGAAATCCAACCAAATAGCCGTGCGCCTTGAGAATCCGCCAGAAGAAGTGATCCTCCCCCGCTGAAGTGGTCCGCCGTTATGGTTAGGAAACGGAGGATCAAGAATGGCGAACAAGCGACCGAAGCCGGAAGAGATTGTGTCGAAGCTGCGTCAGGTTGAGGTTCTGATGGGGCAATGGATGTCCCGTCTGGACGCGATCAGGAAGATCGGGGTTGTCGAACAGACCTATTATCGCTGGCGCAAGCAGTATGGCGGGATGGGTGTAGATCAGTTGAAGGAACTGAAGCGGCTTCAGCAGGAGAATGAACGGCTGAGGCGCGCGGTTTCTGATCTGACGCTGGACAAGCTGATTCTGACGGAAGCCGCGCGGGGAAACTTCTGAGCCCCGCGCGCCGCCGGGCCTGCATTGACCATATTCGTGGTGAGTTGGGCATTTCCGAACGCCGCGCCTGTCGTGTGTTGCGCCAGCATCGCTCGACGCAACGGAAGTTGCCGCGGGGCCGGGCGGATGAAAGCCGGCTGGTCGCGAATATGATCGAACTGGCGCGCCAATATGGCCGCTATGGCTATCGCCGGATCGCAGCCCTGCTGCGCGATGCCGGCTGGCAGGTGAACGACAAGCGCGTTGAACGGCTTTGGCGGCGAGAGGGGCTGAAGGTGCCCGCAAAACAACCGAAGAAGGGGCGGCTCTGGCTGAACGACGGGTCCTGCGTCCGGCTGCGGCCCGAATACCGCAACCACGTCTGGTCCTATGACTTCGTCCATTGCCGGACCGACGATGGCAAGGCGTTCCGGGCGCTGAACATCCTCGATGAACACAGCCGGGAATGTCTGACGATCAGGGTGAAGCGCAAACTGAACTCGGCAGATGTGATCGATGCCCTGACGGATCTGTTCATTCTGCGCGGCGTGCCCGCGTTCATTCGATCCGACAACGTCCTATGTCGGGAAATTCTGGCTGCTTAGGTCAGCAGGTCTAGTGGCATCCGGCTGTCCGGATACCTTTATAAGGTTGCCCAGACGGGCTCTGCCGTCAAGAAATGATCTCATCCATAGCAAACACAGGGTACGCGCGATGGCGGCCCTCACCGTCCTTAATACGAGATCCCAAATCCCAAGCAGAAGGCCCGAACATTATCTACGAGGTCAGATTGACTGCCTCCACGGCTCAGTCAGAGAGAGGTCCTTCCGCCTGGGCTCACCCCCTCGAAGAAGGGGCGATAGGGTTCGCCGTGATTGACCACGGCGTGTACGGTGCGCGCCATCTTGGCCGCGATTGCGGTGTAGG
>NZ_QPJL01000062.1 GCF_003337565.1 Paracoccus lutimaris | reverse complement strand
CGCTATGACAGATCCGCCAAGACCTTCCTATCCGCCGTCGCCCTCGCCGCAACAGTCATGTTCTGGCTGTGAAGATCAATGAGTCTGGAGCCTAGCCAACACGACTGGTGCGGGTGTTGGCATAAGGCATGCGAGGCGGAATGCCGCCTGTGCCCATCTTCACGGCCATGCAGTTTTCACGGGTCTTGCACTCATCTTCCTCCTTGATCTTCTGCGCGATTGCAGCAGCGATCACCGCGGCTTTCGCGATAAGGTCAGCCTTGCTGGGCGGCTCTGGTTCCGGGTCCGGCGAAGGCGGCACAGGGGGAAGAATGTCCGTAATGTCCTGAGGCAATTGGACGGGAGGCGCGGGGCAATAGCCCGGCGATGGTTGAAAGAGGTTTTCCAGCCAGCTTCCCATCGTCAATGCTCCGGTAAAACCCACGGCACCCTGGCGTGTTGCGCCTGCCGTTTGAATAGCTTGTAAAAATCGGCAAAACGGGCGTCTGGACGGTTCCGGTGTGCCGACAGAAACTTCTGTGTGTCCGGCTCTCGCCAGAAGAACGGTGCGCAAATCGTGCCGAGATAGACGAACTTTGTCAAAGACTCGGGATGTGTCAGGCCATAGAGCCGGGCTGCCTTGCGCGCCGCCCTAACGTAGAAAAGCAAGGTTTTATTGTCAGCCGGCAACCAGGACGGCTGAGCGAGACGACGCAGCTCGGAAACCAGATCCAGTGAGGTCAGAAGTTCGCGTTCTTCACCGGCACCGGATACGCCTGATAGAGCGACTGCGGTCGCGCCACATCCGGCCGGTGTTGTACATCTGCGAGAAGTAGTGGCTCATGCCCTCCGATCCGGTCCGATGGCGCTGGTGGATCCGTTCGTAGAAGGTCTGATCGGTCGAACTGGTCGAGCCGATGTAGCGCAGATCGCCATGATGATCGACGAGGCCGTAGAGGCCGCGTGCATCGCGCGGCGCCTGGGCAGTCGGGCGGGGTGTGGCTTCTAGAAGGGCGGACAACAGGTCTTCGGCCGCGAAACGCATAGTCAAAATCCGGATCAGTTGAAACTCAGCAAGCGGCAAAAGCTGAATTGGCCAGACAGCCAGGGCCAGCCGACAGGATGGCGCGGTAGATGGGGAAACAGCATTTGTCATCAGAGACTTCGCGCAAAACTCCCAAGGCATACCAACCACCACGCCGCCCGTGTCGCGTCGCCATCTGCTTTGAGACGAGCCGGGTCCCGTGCGCTGTTGAACCAGATGCACGAGGCCCTGTTCGGCGGCCCAGAAGGCCCGCGAGCCGAGCCTGGACAGTTCCGCCCGTTGCTGGACGGACAGACGGCCGAGCATCGGGAAGATGTCGAGGACCAGAAACCCATCGTCAACCTGATGGCCGAGGAAGCGACCGAAAAGCTGGGCGCGGCGGTGGCAATCGACGTGGTGCGGCCGATGCAGGCTTACGATCACGGCGGCAAGGCGCGGGCGGTCTCGACCATGCTGCAGGCCATGGCGACGGCGAAAGAGGCCGGGCTGGACCCCGCCACCGTCAAGGACGCGCTGCAATTCATCGATTGGGCGGATTGAGAGGATAGGGCTGGATGCGCCCGGCGGTTTCGTCAACGCCGCGAAGCATCTGGGATCAGACGGCGAGTGCCCGGCTTTGGAAAGCCAAACCCCGTCAAGGCGCGGCTATCCCTCCGGTGGCGCGGCGCAGGTTGCTACGGCGTCACCGGGGGCAACCCGACCGGCTCGGCCGGATGGCCCGCGTCAGGGCAAGGGGCCGGGGGCAGCGGGACGTTGCACCGGCCCCGATCTATAGACCCGCCGCGCCGCGCAAGGCGTTGTTCATGCGCGTTTGCCAGCCCGGCCCGCTGGCCTTGAACCGCTCAACCACGTCCTGATCCAAACGCAGCGACACGGCAACTTTCGGATGCTCTGCCCTTGGACGGCCCCCGACATTCCTGCGCATGGCATCTGCCAGTGCCGGGAATGCCTCGGCGAATGGCTTGGCTTTGGCGATCTGTTCATCAGTCGCTTCCGGCGCATCTGGATCGCTGGCGATCATGCGCTTGATCTGTTCTTCGGTCAGGTGCTTTCGGGTCACAGCAGGCTCCTTTCCTTCTGGCTGGCGGGCCGCATCGAGATCACCGAAACCCCTTCGGTGCCTAGGGTGGCGAACACCACGGCAATCGTGCCATCTGACAGATGACCTATCGCCATGTAGCGGCCGGCCTTCGACGGGACGACGACCGAGGCGAGAAAGAATCCCTCATCCAGATCGGCAAAATCCAAGCCGTGTTTGGCAAGGTTCGTTTGCCGCTTCGGCTCATCCCAGACGATCATCAACATAGGTTTATGTATATACGAAAACTTGCGAGGGAATCAAGAGCGTCGTGCCGAGATGCGGCTGGCCCCACGGCCGCGACGCGTTCATCTGCCACAATCACACGATGCGAGCAAACACTTGTTTGGGCCGCCGGTCGGACGCCCGTCCTTCGCGAACAGCGCCAGCCCTGTTATTTTTTCAAAGCGTCCTCAAGGCGGGCTTTATACATGTCCCGCAGTTGCTTCGCCTCGTCCACGTATTTTTTGAATGCTACGGGATCATATGCTTCATCTTCTGGGTTAAGGCGCGCCAACATCTGATCAAAAAAAGCGATCATATCTTCGTCCGTGAGGGGTGGGAGTATGGGTGCTGGATACTCATGCTCAAGCGTCGCCACGATCTCAGCGTTCATGCTGCGATTGTTCGCGTCAGCGGCAGCCTTGATCCGGTCCCGCATCCCATCGGGCAGGCGAAGCATAAATTTGTCGCTCTCGCGTCCGGTGCCCGTGGACATGTTTTGCCTCCGCTTCTTTGTGTCACGGTGACAGCAAATTTCGCTTGACCGCAATCGCGTCACGGTGACACTATAAGTCACGGTGACACAATTGAGGTGCTAGGATGGAACGAAAACCCTTGCAACTTCGGCTTCCTGCTGACCTGAAGGCTTGGATTGCCGCGCAGGCTGAACGGAATGAGTCCAGCCAGAACAGCGAAGTGATCCGGGCCGTGCGTGAACGGATGGAGCGGGCCGCGACGGCGACCGCGTAACAATGGAGGAACTGATGGAACTGCAAGAACGCCCTCGGGCGAACGATATTGGCTTGCCTGACGCCAGCCGACACATCATCCGCGACATGATCTTGCTGGCGCTGGATGCGACGGAATCGCCGAACCTGCCCGAGGCCAATCGCATTGAGGCGCGCGCCGCTCTGGCCGAGGCTCTGGACACGATGGAGGGCCGGGCATGATTCCCACATTCCCCACCACCGTGGCTGAACGGATGGCCGAGTTCTGCAAGCACTACGAGGTTGAGCCGTGCAAGCTGCGCTACAGCCGCCGCGCGACCGACAGTATCGTCATGACCGACGAACTGCTGGAATGGCACAAGGTGAACGGCGCAAGTCTGGATTGGATCTGCATTGGCAGCGTGACCCCGATGATGATCGATACGGAGATCAAGATCGGCGCTGTCTCTGCCAACATCAAGGCAAATTGGGGCGACGTGCTGCTTTTCAATGCGATCTACATGGTCGATTCCGAGCGATTCATGGCGGGCGAGTATAGCAGCGTTCAGAACGTAGAGCGAAAGGTGACGATCAGCTTTACATTTCGCACCATTGCCGCGCTGCACGAGGCGGTCACGGGCGATGTGATCGATCTGTCAGAGGCGGAGGGCTGAAACACATGGCCGCTGCAACCCTCAATCTGAACGTGGTGGATAAACGGATGCTGTCCGCGTCCGAGGCTGCGTCCTATTGCGGGCTGGCGGCCAAGCATTTCAAGGCAATCTGCCCCGTCCAGACCGTGAAAATGGCGGGGCGGTTCGAACTGTATGACAAGCGCGATCTGGATCAGTGGATAGACACCGAAAAGGCAGGTGTGGCCGACGCTAGCCAAGCGGCAATTTTGGGGCGCCTGGCATGACGGTGGTCCGCGTCAAAGGTTTCAAAGTCTTCAAGGACCGGCACGGCAAGGCGCGTTGCTACCATCGCGCGACGGGTCACAAGATCGACTTGGACGCTGCACCGATTGGCAGCGCGGCATTCTTTGCTGAATGTGAGCACATTCGGGCGTTGGCCGATGCGTTGAAGGCCAAGGAGCCTAAGACCGGGACCTTGGGCGGGCTGATCGCCACATACTTCGCGACCGAGCATTTCAAAGACACTTTGGCAGACCTTGCCGCCGAAGGCCGTGCGCTGAAGGTAAAGGAATCGCGCTGCGCGTTCGAGATCGGTCAGCGTATCAGGCGCGACCTGGACGAGGCGCTCGAACTCGGCCCGCGTGGTCAGCTGGAATCGCAGCGTGTCCAGAAACTGCGGATAATGGCGCTGGAGGATGCGAAACAGGTTCGCGATATCGCGGCCGCGATCGTTGATCACCTCTGCCCGAGGACGCGAGGTGCGGCGCAGGAAGATGCCGCCCATGCCCACGAAAGGCTCGGCATAGGTGACGCAGGGGGTGGCGTCGATGATGGCGCAGATGCGCCGGGCGAGGTTGCGCTTGCCGCCCAGCCATGGGGCGACAGGTGCGGTCGGGGTGATCTGGGTTGGCACGGCGGTTCCTGTGGTTCGCAACGAGAAGGTTGGAACTTAACGGGAACATTCTGAGGTGTCATTTCTATTCGTCGCCATCGTTTTCAATGTCGACGATCCCAGTGAAGGTTGCCTCCGCTTGCGGTTGGGGAGTCCCTTCCCTTGTGCCCGCCGAACTCATATGGTAGCGGCCTCTATGGCGCCAAGGCGCTCACCCTGTCGGTGGCGCAAGAGCCCTTGGTCCATAGCCTCAACCCG
>NZ_QPJL01000061.1:4187-4882 GCF_003337565.1 Paracoccus lutimaris | reverse complement strand
ACCGGGCATCTATGTCCGGGCGCACGGAACGCTGGATGACATGTGGCGGCACTTCAGAAAGTTCACACGCGTTCAGGATGAAAGCGGGAAGTGGTATTACTTCAGGTTCTGGGAGCAAGGCACCTTGGGGGCACTTGCCAATGCCCCGGCGATAGACGTGCGATGGATTAACAACCTGCTGAGACACCGCCTGTTCATATCGCTCTCAGAAGATGGGCTTGCATTGCTGATCCGGACATCGGAGTCGCCGAATCCAGAACGACCAGTCGGAAGAATCGTGTTTAGCTCAGAAATACGCCCGCTATTGCGGCGTCAATTGCAACAGCAACGTCGGGACGAGGATATTCGTTTGGCCCGCGCGCAGTTGGTGCAGCTTGGACATGTGGCCCCTGTATCTGATGAGCAGCTCGGCCAGGTGCGGGTCTGGATAATGGAGTGTGGCATCACCAAGCGCGATCATTTGATAGAAGCGATGTCATGTGTGGCGATAGGCTTTACTGGTGCGCCGGATAGTTGGCCGGTTGATGTCAGACTACTATTGTCCGACAGGACCAGAGGTCCAGGTGTGCGTGTCTGGTATTTGCGCAAACAGGTACTAGGGGATCGCGGATGAGCAATCGCGTCAAAATCATTCTCATCCTTCTGGGGGCTTTGAGCATTGCGCTGCTGATGTGGTGGCGCAGTGAGATGCATGC
>NZ_QPJL01000061.1:0-4090 GCF_003337565.1 Paracoccus lutimaris | reverse complement strand
AGGGGATCGCGGATGAGCAATCGCGTCAAAATCATTCTCATCCTTCTGGGGGCTTTGAGCATTGCGCTGCTGATGTGGTGGCGCAGTGAGATGCATGCGCAAGATGTCAAAAACAAGGTTGGTGAGATGAAAAGTTACTGCATCGGGCGATATGTGATTGATGTGCCGGACCGATTCGAAATGATCTATCCGGATGCGTCCATTGGCTTGCCGCGCCCAGTGCGCGTTATCGGTCTTGGGCCACTGAAGGCGGCACAATTGCCCGATTATGTCGCGGGGCGCATCGAGGAGTTGCGCGCAGGTGTTGAAGAAAGGGGCGTCAATTTTCGCTATGCAGGCGCTTCCCAACTGGGGGATATCCAGTTGGTGGCGACAGAGAAATACAACCCTTATCTTACTGATTCTAAATCACGGTTCATCAACGTCGAGGCTTATTATGTTCGCCACGGCCATCTGTTCCGGGCGCGCGCCGATGTGTTCGATACCCTTGATGAGGTGGCGCATCTGGGTGACGGCCCGCAGCAGGTCGGCCTGTCAGAGATCGCCGATGCCACCTGGCCACGCGAAAACGATGTCATCCCGTCGCAACCGGGGATCTGCGCTGATCGGGCGCTGATCGACCTGCCGGTCGTCAATGACATGGCATCGGCGGGCTTTAAAGACCCGGACGCCTTTGGTGTCGGCATGTCGTTCGACACCTCGGAACAGCGAGCCGCGCAGGTCGATATTCGTGAAAACTGGCTCTTTGGGATGGTTGGCGCCAGAGCCAAAATCGCCGGTATTTCAGGACGCGCCGGACAAAAGACGTCACACCGTGATCGCATATTGTGGTTTGAGGCCCATGGCGTCGAGGGGGGGGCGGTGGGGGAACCAAGCCGCGAGGTCCGGCTGGAGCTGTTCAAGAACGATGTCGATCTGGATGCGGAACCCTATCCGGTGGCCGAAATGGAGGCCATCTGGGAGGCTGTGCTGCCATCGGTCAGGAGGCGCTGATGCGCAAACAGGTATTGTGGGATCGCGGATGAGCAATCGCGTCAAAATCATTCTCATCCTTCTGGGGGCTTTGAGCATTGCGCTGCTGATGTGGTGGCGCAGTGAGATGCATGCGCAAGATGTCAAAAACAAGGTTGGTGAGATGAAAAGTTACTGCATCGGGCGATATGTGATTGATGTGCCGGACCGATTCGAAATGATCTATCCGGATGCGTCCATTGGCTTGCCGCGCCCAGTGCGCGTTATCGGTCTTGGGCCACTGAAGGCGGCACAATTGCCCGATTATGTCGCGGGGCGCATCGAGGAGTTGCGCGCAGGCGTGGAAGAAAGGGGCGTCAATTTTCGCTATGCAGGCGCTTCCCAACTGAGGGATATCCAGTTGGTGGCGACAGAGAAATACAACCCTTATCTTACTGATTCTAAATCACGGTTCATCAACGTCGAGGCTTATTATGTTCGCCACGGCCATCTGTTCCGGGCGCGCGCCGATGTGTTCGATACCCTTGATGAGGTGGCGCATCTGGGTGACGGCCCGCAGCAGGTCGGCCTGTCAGAGATCGCCGATGCCACCTGGCCACGCGAAAACGATGTCATCCCGTCGCAACCGGGGATCTGCGCTGATCGGGCGCTGATCGACCTGCCGGTCGTCAATGACATGGCATCGGCGGGCTTTAAAGACCCGGACGCCTTTGGTGTCGGCATGTCGTTCGACACCTCGGAACAGCGAGCCGCGCAGGTCGATATTCGTGAAAACTGGCTCTTTGGGATGGTTGGCGCCAGAGCCAAAATCGCCGGTATTTCAGGACGCGCCGGACAAAAGACATCGCATCGTGATCGCATATTGTGGTTTGAGGCCCATGGCGTCGAGGGGGGCGCGGTGGGGGAACCAAGCCGCGAGGTCCGGCTGGAGCTGTTCAAGAACGATGTCGATCTGGATGCGGAACCCTATCCGGTGGCCGAAATGGAGGCCATCTGGGAGGCTGTGCTGCCATCGGTCAGGAGGCGCTGAAATGGTCGATGATCCTGTCGCGCTCTGCCCCCGCCATGTCATCCTGCCGATCATCTTCATCCCCGGCATCATGGGCAGCCGGTTACGCAACAGAAAGAACAAAGTCGTCTGGCAGCCCGGTACCGAAAGCTGGGATGAAGGTTGGAATGCCTTGGGTCTGCTGTTCCGTGGCGGCCAAGGCAAACGCCGTATGATCGTCGGCGACACAAATGAGTATTTCGATCCGACCTTCCTGGAAGTCGCACACCAAACGGATGGTGGCATCTGGGACCGGGGTTGGGGAGGCCTGCTCTCTTCCTACCTTCCCTTTCTGAATTGGCTCAATGACGAATATCTGGTGAAGCTGGACAATTGTTTGGTCATGGCCAAATTTCAGGTCTGGGCCTTTCCCTACAACTGGACGGCGTCGAATCTATACTCCGCAAGCAAGCCGATCAACAAAGAGCATGGCAATCTGTCAGATGTCGTGACCCGGGCGATCAAGGACTGCGAGCAACTGGGGCAAGAGATCGGGCGAGAGGTTCTCAAACCCATCATCCTGACGCATTCCATGGGCGGTCTGGTGGCACGGGCCTTTACCCAGATCCTTGGGCATGCCGATATGGTTCACGGGGTCATTCACGGCGTGATGCCGACCCATGGTGCACCCGAGCTTTACAAGCGTATCCGCGGCGGTTTTGAAGGCGCGACCAGCGGAGTGCTTGGCAAGAATGCCCATCAGGTCACCGCGACTGCCGGAAATTGTGCTGGCCCGCTTGAGCTGGCACCGAACAAATGGCATCGCGGTGTCGATGGTCGCCGCGACTGGCTGAGCGCGGTCGAGCCTGACGGACGCCGCATGTCGCTGCCAATCGCCGATCCCTATTCAGAGATATACGAGAATGAGGTCGATTATTGGCGCCTGATCGTAAAGGAATATCTCAATCCCGGCGGCGATCCGACAGGTGCGCTTGCCTTCAAGAATTTCCTTTTGCAGCTTGATGATGCCAAGTCATTTCATGACCAGCTCGGTCCGTCAGGCTTCCATCCCAATACGCGCATGTTCTACGGCACGGGCAGGCAGACGCGCGACCGGGTCGATTGGACGGTTGCGCTTCATCGGGGACCGGTCCCCGCTTCTGGTACCTATCGTGGTGCAACAGTGGATCCCTGGTGGGGCGATCAGTGGCAGACGCGCCTTCTTGGGCCGAGCGGCGATTCCGACTATATCGCACTTCTGGAAATGTCCGGACCGAATGCTGCGGGTGATGGCACGGTGCATGCCGGATCGGGCAGTCAATCGGGACAGATGGCCGAAGCAGTCACCGATGGGTTGGAACATCAGGCCGCCTTCGATTCGCTCTCTGCACGCACATTGACCGTCGAGTGGCTGAAAGAAATGGTCGAGGAAATGTTGGCGGATGCCTGATCCATTGCCCCTCCTCTACCCAAGAAGCCGCCTCCACCACAGACGCATCTCAGTCGCTGGAGCGGAGGCGGGTTTTGGTAGTAGGAAGACAAGCTGGTCCAGCTGCTTTCCGCTGCCTCATGCCGAGGCTGATAACTGGCTGGCCCAGCTTGAAGCCGGTCTGGACGTGGGGCCGCCGGAATGCCGGAGCTGATCTGGACCCCCGCCGCCCTGCGGGACGTTCAGCACTGCTACCGCTTCCTTGCCCCGAAAAGCCCCACTGCCGCATCGCGTGCGGTGACGATGATCCGCGAGGGCATGCGGATCATCAAGGCCCACCCCGAGACGGGCCGACTGGCGGTCAAGATGGATCCGAAGTTCCGGGAATGGCTGATCGGCGTTGGCGACAGTGGCTAAGTGGTGCTTTACCGGCTGGACGAGATCCGCGCCGTGGTGCTTGCCGTCCGTCATCAGCGCGAGGCGGGCTATGGTTGATCGGCGCGCGGTACGGTAAAAGGCCAATGTTGTGACAGGTGTATTGTGATAGGTTTCCAGATGAGCATCCCGTCGGACCAGGACAGCGACGACCCCTGGACGCTGCTGCCAAGCAGCGCCGCGGCGGTTCAGCCGGAATCGGATCGGCCCGCCCTTCAGGTCAAAACCATCGAGGGCGTCGAGCCGCTGGACATGCAGATCGGCGT
>NZ_QPJL01000060.1 GCF_003337565.1 Paracoccus lutimaris | reverse complement strand
ACTAGCATTGACGCCATCATAACACGCAGAACATAACCACTGGGTGGGTCAGTTCTCGGTGACAATGCCGGGTCAAATCTCAGTGGCAATCAACACCTCCGCCTCTGCCGCAGGCCAGAGCTTCAGTGCGCCCGCCACCCCGAGGGAGGCGAGGCCCGCCATGATGAGAAAGGTCGCATCCAGACCGAATGCGGCCCCGAACCGGCCCGCCAGCGGATAGGTGAGAAGCCAGCAGGCATGGCTGAGCGCGAACTGGGCGGCGAAGATCGCCGGCCGATCCTCTGGCTGGGCGGAACGGCGCAGCAGCCGCCCCGTCGGTGTTTGTGTCAGGCTGTAGCCGAAGCCAATGACAAGCCACAGCGCCATCAGCGCAGGCAGCGATCCGACAAGCGGGCCGAGGGCCGTTCCGCAAACGAGGATCATGGCACCCGCAATCATCGGCGGTCGGTCCGGCATTCGGTCGAGCAGCCGCGGCAGCAGCAGCGCCGCGACCATCGAGCCGCCGCCAAACGCCGCGAGTGCCAGCGCCACCTGCTCTTCGCCGAGGCCAAGCCGCGCCTGAACCAGCACGACCGTGTTGACGATCACCATGGCCCCTGCTGCGGCCACCGCAAGGTTTAGCGCAAGCAGCCCCCGCAGGCGCTGCGTGGCGAGATAGATGCGGATGCCGCGGGTGGTCCGGTCCCAGATACCGCGCGGCTGCGTCGGCCGGGGTGACGGCAGAGTGACGGTCGTCACGAGTGCGGCCGATGCCAGAAAGCCGATGACGGTGCCGCCGAACAAGACCGGAAAGCTCACCACCGTCAGCAGCGCGGCCGCGAGCATCGGCGAGAGCAGGTTCTCCAGATCATAGGCCAGCCGCGAGAGCGACAGTGCCCGCGTGTACTCGGCCTCGTCGGGCAGAACGTCCGGGATCGTCGCCTGGAAGGTCGGGGTGAAGCCAGCCGATGCCGCCTGCAGCAGGAAGATCAGCACATAGATGTGCCAGACCTCGGACACGAAAGGCAGCGCCAGCGCGACCGTCGCCCGGATCAGGTCGAGCGCCACCAGCATCGCCCGTCGCGGCACCCGGTCGGCAAAGGCCGAGGCAATCGGCGCAAGCGTCACATAGGCGACCATCTTGATCGCAAGCGCGGTGCCGAGCACCACCCCCGCATCGGCCCCCGCGAGATCCCAGGCCAGAAGCCCGAGAGCGACCGTGGCCAAGCCGGTGCCTATCAGCGCAATGACCTGCGCGGCGAACAGATGACGGTACGTGCGGTTGGCAAGGACGGCGAGCATGGTGCCTCTCAGAGAAGTTTGGCCAGCGCGCGCAATTCGACGAGATCGCTCTCGCCGCCGTGCCCCAGGCAATGATCGATGTGGTCGTGAATCAGCATCCGCTTGGCGGCTGTGACAGCGCTTTCGACCGCCTTGATCTGGCCCGCGATCTCGGCGCAGGGCTTCTCCGCCTCCAGCATGGCGATGATGGATCTGAGGTGTCCCTCCGCCCGTTTGAGGCGGTTGATGATATGGGGGTGCGAACTGTGCTGGGCTGACTCGGACATCGTGCGCTCTTATCCCCCCAGGGGGGATATGCGCAAGGTCTGCGCTAATCGCGTCATGTGGAAGCGCAAGCTGAAGATTGCCGAGATTTAAACATAATGAATTTCAATGACTTAAGGTAGAGAAGGTTAGACGTCAGGCCCATCCCCTCCGCCATTATCCCATGCCGATAAAGGATTACATTGTTGATATACAACGATTTCTTTATGCACGGCCAGGCCGCCATGAGATTTTCCGGCAGTTTTGGTTCACAATTTGGTTCACAATTTGATGCACGCCATGACTTGATATCCCTGACGCCATGAGCATGATCGCCGCATGAAAAAGATCACCCCGATTTTGCGCGGCGATACCTATTACCTGCGCAAGCGGGTGCCGATCCGCTATGCGTCAGTCGAGCCGAAAGAACTGGTTCACATTTCGCTTGCGACGGACAGTTTCGATGTGGCGCGGCGCAAGGCCCCCGAAGTCTGGGCACAGATGATCGAAGCTTGGGAAGCCAAGATAGACGGGCATGATACAGATGGTGATGTGAGGATGAAAGCGGCGCGCAGCTTGGCGCAGCGGCGCGGCTATCGCTATCTCGACGCGCCTGATGTCGCTCGACTGCCGCTTGAAGATGTCTTGCAGCGGATCGAATCCATCATGGATAAGCGTGGCAGGCTGGATATGAAGGAAGCAGAAGCGGCGCTCGGGCTCGTTCCGGCGCCAGCCATGACTGTTTCCCAAGCCTTTGAGAAGTTTTACGAGGTTGCCGGTGATCGTGTCGTTGGCAAGAGCCAGGACCAGCTCCGGCGGCACCGCGCCCCGCGCCTGAAAGCCACGACGAATTTTATCGAGGCGATTGGCAACAAGCAGCTCGCGGATGTGACAACCGACGACATGTTCGCGTTCCGGGCCAAATGGATGGAGCGCGTTGCTGCCGGCGAGGTCAAGGCCGAGTCCGCAAACAAGGACTTCGTTTACCTCTCTGCGATGTGGCGCGCCGTGGCGCAGGCCAGGCGTCAGCGCCTGAAAGGCCACGTCGATCAGTGTGAGGGACGCCGGAACGATCCCCAGCCAGAAACTTCTGGTCTTGGCGATGAATATCGGCGCAACTGCTTTGATTCCGTCCATTCTCATACCCTTTCAGGCTTCGTTGCGGCCTTGACTGCCATCATGGCGGCGATCTCTACGCCTCTCTGCGCCGTATCCTTGAGCTGGACAACCTCTTCGCCCCACTCCCCTTGATTGCCATCTCCCGCATGCGGGTGGATGCTGTCGATCAGATCGATAAGATCGGCAGCCTTGCGCTTGATCTCGTCCACCAGCCCCGAGGCGCTGGGGTTGAACGAGATGCCGACGCGGTATTCGCCTTTGGTTTGCATGGTCAGTCTCCTTTGAAAAGCGCGGCCCATGTCATGGGGCCAATGATCCCGTCCGGCGCAAGGCCGGAGGATTTCTGGTATTCGACAGCGGCGCGCGCCGTCCGGGCGCCGAAAGCGCCGTCAATCGGGCCGGGGTCAAAGTCACGCTCGGCCAGCAGGCTTTGCAGGTATTCGACTGCATCCCCCGTAGATCCGCGGCGCAGCAGCGGGGTATAGGCCACAGTCTCGGTTGCGGGCTGGCCCATGGCCGCGCCGATCCGGGCCCGCAACTGATCCCCGACCGCAACCGGATCGCCGGGCTTGTCCATCCCGGGCAACCAACTGATGTCCCACTTGGCGTTTTGCTTGATGCCAAGCGTCGGCTGCACCTCGGCGTGGCTCAGCACCGTGCGCCGGGTCACCGGGATCCGGTATATGCGGCAAAGATCCGCGACAAAGGTCGCCATCACGTCGATCTGCAGATCGGTGATCGGATATGCGGCGTTCAAGCTCTGCAATCTCGCCCGCAAGCTGGCGATCCGCGTTTTTTTTTGAGCCAGTGCCTCGTCCAGGCGGCGGGACTCTGCGGCCTTCTGCCCGTTCTCCTGGGCGATGCGCTCGCCATCCTTAGCCAGCTTCCGGTTCTCGGCCCGGATGCTGTCCTGCAAGCCGCGCAGCCGCTTCAGATCGGCCTCGATCCCGGCCAGTTCGGATCGTGCCGCTTCCATCCGGCGCTCATAGGTCACGGCGTTCCTGCGCGCCTTCTCGGCTCGCTTGCCCTCGGCTGTGGCCTGCGCTTTCGCCAGCAGGGCCGTGTTCTTGTCCAGCTTTTCCTGTGCCGCCACCAGCTCGGCTTCCCTGGCCGCAATCTCGGCGGGCAGGCGGGAGCGCATCTCGGCGGCGGATTTATGGACCGTATCGGCGTAATCCTCGCCCGCCGCGATCCGCTGCCAGCGCGATGTGCCGCGTTCGATACCGGGCGCATGGCGTCCCATGATCTCCGCCGCGATGGTCTGGAGATCGCGCAGGGCCTCGCGCTTGGCGATTTTTGAGACCGGCATGCCGTCGCGGGTGAAGCCGGGGCATTGGAAATGCGCATGGTCCGCCGCCTCGTCGCGATGGACCACCAACCCGGAGACGGTGGTGCCGAGACGTGCGGCGACGGCTTCGGTCACTTCGCGATAGGCCGCGTCCTGCCGGTCCGGGGTCAGGGCGGCGAAGATGGGCTGTGCCTCATGGCCGAAGGTGATGATCCCTGAGCGAGACCACAGGGATCGAGCGACCGGCGCAGCGGGCAGCATGGCTTGGAATGAACGGCGGCAGGTGCTATGATTACATATGACTACAATGGAGCACATCATGCCGCAGCGCGCCGCATCAGAGCCGATCACCATCCGCACGGCCAAGGTCTCCGAGATCGATGCCCTGGCAAGCGCGATGGACCGTTCCCGCAACTACATCGTCAATCAGGCGATAGAGCAGTATCTGGAAGCCAATGCGTGGCAGATGGAGCGGATCGCCAGCGGGATCGCCGCCGCCCGTGACGGCAAGGTGGTCCCTGCCGATGAAGTCTTTGCCGGGATCGCTGCCAAGCACGGTTGGGCGCGTTGAAGCAACTTGTCATTGCCGAACCCGCCGCCCGCGACCTTGAGGGGATCGTGGATTACATCGCGCTGGATAATCCCGTTGCTGCCGAGAACGTCTATCGGGGGATTGTCCGGGCGGCAGAAAAGCTGCCCGAGTTTCCCGCCTTGGGACGTCCCGGCCGTCACCCCGAGACACGGGAGCTGAGCGTCCCGGACCTGCCCTATCTGATCGTCTATGAGATCAGCGCCGAGGCCGTCACGATCCTGGCGGTGTTCCACACGTCCCGCGACCTTGTGCGGGCGCTGCGGGAAAGGGTGCAGAGAAGCTAGGGTCAGGACCCATTAATCGGCTTGAGGCTGGTCTGCCTGCGTGATTCAAGCTCCCGAACTGACGGGGGTGATGATGAGCAACCTTTACTGGC
>NZ_QPJL01000059.1 GCF_003337565.1 Paracoccus lutimaris | reverse complement strand
AGGCAGGGCAGGATGTAGTGCAGCGCGGGCCAGTCTTCAGCGGTGACGCCACGCAGAAGTGTGATGGCGTTGGGTGTGATCGCGGCATTGACGGCGGCCTGGCTGCCGAAGCTGGCGGCGAGGCGCAGGCCCATCAGCAGCGTGCGGCTGGTCAGCGCGGGCGGCGTGGGATTTTGCAAGCGGGCCGGGTCATCGGTCGCATCCGCGTCGGATTCCGGCAGATCCTCGTGATCCTGCAGCCGCTGCAGGAGTTTATGGGCGAGATAGGTCCAGCCGGGTTGGGCGGGGCGAGCGGCTTTCTTCGGGGCGGGCTGCGGGACGGGCTGGTGCTGGGTCATGGGCGGTGCCTCGGCATGAGAGGACGGGCCGCGCCGCAGGGTGGCGCGGGAGGAATGATATGAAAGGGGCGAGGGTGTCAGCCGGAGGTTCTGTCGGCCTCAGCCGCGATGCGGTCGAGTTCGGCCTCGATCATTGGCAGCAGCATCGGGCGATAGATCTCGCGCACCACATTCATCGCGCCGGCAAGCTCCGTTGCGGGCACCACGGCCTCGGGATGGGCGCTGGTCAGGCGGCGATGCGCGGCCTGTTCCGCCCTGCAGGCAAGATGGCCCGACGCCATCGCCAACACCCGCATCAGCTCGACCTGCGCGTCGCGCGGCAGGCCCAGCTGATGGCGGTGGCGCTTGACCGGATGGGCGCTGTAGCCCAGCTTGAGGTAATGTCGGGTGGGTCGGTTCGCGCCCGCGGGCAGGACGATGCGGAGGAGATAAAGAAAGCTCGGCTTGGCGTTCCAGCCTTGGCCGCAGCCGGCGCAATCGCATTGGCCCCAGAGCATATTGGCCTGCGCAATCCGCTGCACATGCCCGCAGTGATGGCGATAGAGCCGGTAGTTCGGCCGCCCCGAGGGGCAATACCCGAGCCGTTCCCAGTCAAAGCGCCGCGCCTCGGCGGCTTCGCGGGCGTTATGGCATGTCTCGCAGCGCAGCCCGGTCGCGCCCTTGGCGATACGGTCGATCAGCTCGAACTGGCGCGCCAGAACATGGCCGCAGGGTGCGCGGAACCGGCCATAGCCGCGCCGGTCGGGATCGGGGCCAAGGAGGGTGATGCCCGCTGCATTGGCCACCGCGCTGCGCCGGGCGGCCAGGCAATGCGGGCAGAGCGGCTGGTGGCGCATCAGCGTGAACAGTTTGGCGGTGAAACTGCCGCTGCAGGTCTGGCAGCGCAATTGCAGATGATAGCGGTCGCGGATGCGGGCGATGAGGTCAAAGCCCTTCGAGGCGGCGGTTGCCTGCCAATGCGCATGGACCGGGCCGGGGAAGACGGGCGTGTCGTAGGTTGAAGGCATGAGAGATCCTCCCGTGGGGCGGGATGCGTGGAAGGCGCGGGGCTGCGGAGATAGCAGTCCGGGCGGGGAACCTGGGAAGGGTGGCAGTGTGGCGGCGCGGTGCACATCAAGGCAGTGCGCGAAGAATCCGCCGCGTCATTGCT
Organism: Paracoccus lutimaris; assembly: GCF_003337565.1. Taxonomy (GTDB): domain Bacteria; phylum Pseudomonadota; class Alphaproteobacteria; order Rhodobacterales; family Rhodobacteraceae; genus Paracoccus; species Paracoccus lutimaris. Next base: position 4,040 of record NZ_QPJL01000059.1, on the reverse strand, counting down.
GTGCAGAGCAGAACCCGGCGGGCCGAACTCTTGTCCGGGCCGCGCGTGTTCAGGATGCCGCAGGTTGGGCGCTACACGCCGGGCGCGGCCTGCATGACCGGCGGATACGCGTCGGAAGCCACAGTGCAAGCAGTCTCAGCGATCGCAAGATCCTCGGGCACGATCTCGACGCAATTACCTTCGATGATCTGTGCATGGTCGGGCAGGGCGGCGAGCTGCGCCAGCGCGCGCCGCGCCTCGGCCAGCATCAGGTTCACCCGCAGCGCCAGCGGATGCCGCCCCGGACAGCGCAGCAGCGCCCCGGGCGCCGTCACCCGCGCATAGAGCTGGGCGAATTCCGCGCCATCCTCGCTGAGCGCCAGCGCCCGGGTCAACCGCGCAATCCGCAACAGCGGCCGGTCCTCCAGCCGTTCGGCGGGCGTATCGCAGAGCGCATCCAGCGCCGCCCCGACCGCCGCCCGTGCGGCCTCTGCATCGCGCAGCCAGTGATCGCAGGCCGGATCCCAGCTGCCGGAATGCTCCAGATCCCGCTCAGCCTCGATCCACGCCCCAAGCGCCCGCTGCATAACGCCAAAGCGTCGCGTCACCGACGTATGCGTGAAACCCGGAGCAAAGGCTTCCAGAACGCCAGCAGAATGAATAGATTGGTAAACAGTCATGGTCGATCTCCTACAAGGTTGACCTGATTAGGGCCGGGGGGAGGTTGCCGCCTCTCCTTGGCCTGATATAAGATATATAACCTATAGGTGGCATTGTCAACGTATAGACTATGCTTTATACGACGAATTATGTCCAAACCATCTATCTACCCCGTCAAGAAGCTCATCGGCCTCAGCGAAGAGCAAGCTCAGCGGATCGCCGACTTTCGTTTCGAGAAGCGAATTGGGTCTGAAAGCGAAGCAATCCGCCAGTTGATTGAACTCGGCCTTGAGACTTCAAGGAAATCTTACACCTGAGTGCGCCAAACCGCCTCACGCCATGGCTGGAGCTGACTGCAGGTAAGTAGTTCTGTCGCCCGTCCGCGCCGCAGCGGCATCACTCCACCTCGATCAGCTCATCATCCTCCAGCGGGCGCTGCAGGTGGCGGGCTTCGGACCAGTCGGCACCCAGCCAGGTGTCGATCTCGGCCGCCGAGGTCAGGATCACCGGCATGGCCTTGGGATGGATCCGCCCGACCACGCTGTTCGGTGCACACGTCAGGAAGGCGAAGAGCTGATGATCGCCGGTGCGGGGCGTCCTCGCTGAGCCCCGTGTGCCCCGCCACGGCGTGCAGATCCCGGCAAAGAAGAATAGCGGCCGCGTCTGGTCCAGCGCGAACCAATGCAGCGGTTTGCGCCTGGTCACTGGATCGGGCCGCTGGCCGTATTCCGAGAAGGCCGTCGCCGGCACCACGCAGCGATGCGCGACCCCCAGCCAGCGCCGCCAATGCGGACTGGCGGTGTTGCGGATGTTCGTCACGCCGCTGTCCGGCGCATCCGGCGCCTTCAGGAATTGCGTCGGCGTCGGCATGCCCCAGGTGAGCCGCGCCAGCTCGCGACCGCTGCCGGTATTGCGGACAACCGGTGCCGGGCGGTCGGGATAGACATCGAGCGAAGGTTCAAGATTGCCGAGGCTGTCGGACGTCGCGCCGGCGATGTCGCGGATCGCCTGCTGATTCGTGGTCAGATTATACAGGTTGCACATCGGCTTGCCTCCTCCGGCCACGGCATTCCTGTCGATATGGGCCCGGATGGCGAGGATCACAAATCCCCCGCAGCATTGACTCACGGCCTAAATCAGAACAAATGAAGAACATGACGCCTTGATTCCCGTCCTGACAGGAGCCCGACACTGCCATGTCCGCGCCTCGTTCCGATCCGGCTCTCGTGGCGCTGCGGCACCGGATCGCAGCGATCGAGGGCGATCACGGCCCGCCGCTGGCGGCGCTGCCCTTCGGCCTGGCCGAGCTTGACCGCCGCCTGCCCACGGGCGGGCTGGCGCTTGGCTGCCTGCACGAGGTCGCGGGCGGCGGCAATGGCGCCACCGATGGCGCGGCGGCGGCCTGTTTTGCCGCTGGGATCGCCGCGCGCTTGCCCGGGCAGGTGCTCTGGTGCGTGACGCAGGCCGATCTGTTCGCGCCGGGGCTGGAACAGGCCGGCCTGCCGCCAGGCCGGGTGATTCATGTCGAGGCGGGCGACGATACGGCGGTGCTGGCCTGTATGGAGGAGGGGCTGCGCCATGGCAGTCTGGCCGCCGTGGTGGCGGATGTGGCGCGACTGTCGATGACCGCCTCGCGTCGGCTGCATCTGGCGGCCAAGACCTCGGGCACCACCGGCATCGCCCTGCGCCGCTGGCGCAGACAGGCTGATGTCAGCGATTTTGGCCAACCCACGGCGGCGATGACGCGCTGGCGGGTCTCGGTGCTGCCGTCCTCGCCTTTGCCGGTGCCAGGGGTGGGCCGGGCGCGCTGGCTGGTGGAACTGCTGCGCGCGCGGGCCGGGGAGTCGTTCGATCTGGAACTGGAGGCATGTGATGGCACGGGTCATCTCGGTCTTCCTGCCGATGTGGCCGGTGGATCGGCTGCGGCGGCAGGACGGCACGCCTTCGGATAGGCCACCGGAAAGGCCATTGGTTCTGGCAGGACGCATCGGTAGTCGCCGCGTGGTAACGGCGGTGGATGCGCTGGCGGCAGGGGTTGGCCTGCGGCCCGGCATGCCGGTCAGCAAGGCGCAGGCGCTGGTGCCGGATCTGCGGATCGCGCCTGCGAATGTGGCCGAGGATCTGGCGAGCCTCGAGCGGCTGGCCTTCTGGATCCTGCAGCGCATCGCGCCCATCGTCGCGGTCGATCCGCCGGACGGGATCGTCATCGACGCGACCGGTGCCGCGCATCTGCATGGCGGCGAAGACCCGATGCTGGAGGCGCTGACCGGCCGGCTTGCGCTGTCGGGTGTGACCGCGCGCGCGGCGGTGGCCGGAACCTGGGGCGCGGCGCATGCGCTGGCGCGGTTCAGTGGCGATCTGGCCGACATGCCGCCCGAGGCGCTGCGGCTGCCCGCCGCCACCGTGGCCGGTCTGCGCGACATGGGCTTTGGCCGCATCGGCGATCTCCTGGCGCAGCCACGCGCGCCGCTGACCCGCCGCTTTGGCCCCGAGCTGATCCGCCGCATCGACCAGATGTTTGGCGATGCTCCGGAACCGATCGATGCCCTACGGCCTGCAGACCTGATCGAGACCCGCCGCGCCTTTGCCGAACCCATTGCCGCGCCCGAGACCATCGCGCGCTATATCGCCAAGCTGGTAGCGGCACTTTGCGCGCAGCTGGAAGCGCAGGGCCTTGGCGCCCGCAGGTTGGATCTGATCTGCCACCGCACCGACCGCGAGATGCAGACCGTGCGCGTGGGCCTGGCTGTGGCGCAACGCGATCCGGCCCGCCTGACCCGACTGCTTTGCGACAAGATCCCCAGCATTGCCCCGGGCCTCGGCATCGAGATCATGACGCTTTCCGCAACCATCGCCGAGCCACTGGCCGCGCGCCAGACCAGCACGCTTGCGCCCGAGGCGCCGGATCTGTCCGGTCTAATCGACATTCTGGCCAATCGCGTCGGCGCGCAGGCGATCTACCGCTTCGCGCCCGTTGACAGCGATGTGCCCGAACGGTCCAGCCGCCGGATTCCCGCATTGGCCGAGGATAGCGGTGCGGGCTGGCCGCATCATTGGCCGCGCCCGTCGCGTCTGCTGCCGCGCCCCGAAGCGATCGACACCATGGCGCTGCTGCCCGACCAGCCGCCGGTCTGGATCGTCTGGCGCGGCGTGCGCCGCCGCATCGCCCGCGCCGATGGCCCGGAACGCATCTTTGGCGAATGGTGGACCCGCGAGGCGGAGCGCATCGCCGTGCGCGATTACTTCCGCGTCGAGGATGATGCGGGCGAACGGCTGTGGATCTTTCGCGCGGGCGACGGCGAGGACGCCGCCACCGGCTCGCATCGCTGGTTCCTGCACGGGATCTTTGGATGAGATATGCCGAGCTTCATGTCACCTCGGATTTTTCCTTCCTGCGCGGG
>NZ_QPJL01000058.1:2500-5586 GCF_003337565.1 Paracoccus lutimaris | reverse complement strand
CCTTCAGGTTATGAGCCTGACGAGCTACCGGGCTGCTCTACCCCGCGCCAATTGCATCGCGGATCTTTGCGGTGCGGTATTTCATCGTGTCAGAGAGATGATCGCTTCTTTTCAGGTCTGGCGGTGACCTACTCTCCCACGTCTTGAGACGCAGTACCATTGGCGCAACGGCACTTAACGGCCGAGTTCGGGATGGGATCGGGTGTTTTGCTCGTGCTAAAGCCACCAGACCAGAAAAGAAGCGATATCGGCGTTCCCTTTCGGGAGTATTGTCCAAGGATGCTTTTGGAAGAAGGTCTGCCTTCTTCCGGATCAAATCAAGCCAATCGAGCCATTAGTACCGGTCAACTGAACGCATTGCTGCGCTTACATCTCCGGCCTATCGACGTGGTGGTCTTCCACGGCTCTCAAGGGATACCTTGTTTTGAGGGGGGCTTCACGCTTAGATGCCTTCAGCGTTTATCCTGTCCGTTCATAGCTACCCAGCACTGCCGTTGGCACGACAACTGGTCCACCAGTGGAACGTTCACCCCGGTCCTCTCGTACTAGGGGCAACTCCTCTCAAGTATCCTACACCCACGGCAGATAGGGACCGAACTGTCTCACGACGTTCTAAACCCAGCTCACGTACCTCTTTAAATGGCGAACAGCCATACCCTTGGGACCTGCTCCAGCCCCAGGATGAGATGAGCCGACATCGAGGTGCCAAACGATGCCGTCGATATGGACTCTTGGGCATCATCAGCCTGTTATCCCCAGCGTACCTTTTATCCGTTGAGCGATGGCCCTTCCACTCGGGACCACCGGATCACTATGGCCGACTTTCGTCTCTGCTCGACTTGTCAGTCTCGCAGTCAGGCTGGCTTCTGCCATTGCACTCAACGAGCGATTTCCGACCGCTCTGAGCCAACCTTCGCGCGCCTCCGTTACTTTTTGGGAGGCGACCGCCCCAGTCAAACTACCCACCACGCAGGGTCCCGGACCCGGATAACGGGCCGCGGTTAGACATCAAGAGTGCGAAGGGTGGTATCTCAAGGATGGCTCCACCGGAACTGGCGTCCCGGTTTCAATGCCTACCACCTATCCTGCACATCACAATCCTGATGCCAGTGCGAAGCTATAGTAAAGGTGCATGGGGTCTTTCCGTCTAACCGCGGGAAGTCTGCATCTTCACAGACAATTCAATTTCGCTGAGTCCACATTTGAGACAGCGGGGAAGTCGTTACGCCATTCGTGCAGGTCGGAACTTACCCGACAAGGAATTTCGCTACCTTAGGACCGTTATAGTTACGGCCGCCGTTTACCGGGGCTTCAATTCAATGCTTGCACATCTCCTTTTAACCTTCCGGCACCGGGCAGGCGTCAGACCCTATACGTCGCCTTACGGCTTCGCAGAGCCCTGTGTTTTTAGTAAACAGTCGCCACCCCCTGGTTTGTGCCCCCCGCCCATACTTGCGTACAAACGGGGCCTCCTTCTCGCGAACTTACGGAGGTATTTTGCCGAGTTCCTTAAATGTGGTTCTCTCAAGCGCCTTGGTATTCTCTACCAGTCCACCTGTGTCGGTTTAGGGTACGGTCTCATGGAGGGCTATTTCCAGGAACCACTCACCAGCAAGATCAATCCGATAAGACCTCACTAGCTCTGTGATCCGTCACCATCTCCTGGCCCAGGAATATTAACCTGGTTCCCATCGACTACGCCTTTCGGCCTCGCCTTAGGGGCCGGCTTACCCTGCTCAGATTAGCTTTAAGCAGGAACCCTTGGACTTTCGGCGACAGGGTCTCTCACCCTGTTTGTCGCTACTCATGTCAACATTCTCGCTTCTGATCACTCCACCGGATGCCTTACAGCCCGGCTTCACAGTCAGAACAATGCCTCCAATGTATCGTTGTCCGTCATCCTTACGGGTGACTATGGACGTGGATACTAAGGAGGCAGCGTTCTATATCACAGAACGCTCCGCTACCGCGTGCATAAATGCACACCCAAAGCTTCGGCTCGTGGCTTGAGCCCCGTTACATCTTCGCCGCAAGACCTCTTGATTAGACCAGTGAGCTGTTACGCTATCTTTAAAGGATGGCTGCTTCTAAGCCAACCTCCTGGTTGTTTTGGAAGTCTCACATGCTTTCCCACTTAGCCACGAATTGGGGGCCTTAGCTGTTGGTCAGGGTTGTTTCCCTCTCCACGACGGACGTTAGCACCCGCCGTGTGTCTCCCGGATAGTCCTTCCTGGTATTCGGAGTTTACTTAGACTCAGTAAGGCTGTGGGCCCCCATCATCCATGTAGTGCTCTACCCCCAGGAGGATACGTCCGAGGCGCTACCTAAATAGCTTTCGCGGAGAACCAGCTATCTCCAGATTTGATTGGCCTTTCACCCCTAGGCACAAGTCATCCCGACCTTTTTCAACAGGTGTGGGTTCGGACCTCCAGTTGGTGTTACCCAACCTTCATCCTGCTCATGCCTAGATCATCTGGTTTCGGGTCTGATCCATCTAACTAAGTCGCCCATTTAAGACTCGCTTTCGCTGCGCCTACACCTACCGGCTTAAGCTTGCTAGATAGACCAAGTCGTTGACCCATTATACAAAAGGTACGCCGTCACCTCTCAAGGAGGCTCCGACTGCTTGTAGGCGTCCGGTTTCAGAAACTGTTTCACTCCCCTCGTCGGGGTGCTTTTCACCTTTCCCTCACGGTACTGGTTCGCTATCGGTCAGTAAGGAGTACTTAGCCTTCGAGGGTGGTCCCCCGATCTTCAGACAGGATTTCACGTGTCCCGCCCTACTTAATACGTCCGATCAAACTTCCCATACGGGGCTGTCACCCACTATGGCTGTGCTTTCCAACACATTCTGGTCATTCTCACGGCTCGGCTGGTCCCCGTTCGCTCGCCACTACTAGGGGAGTATCTGTTGATTTCCTTTCCTCCGGGTACTTAGATGTTTCAGTTCCCCGGGTTCGCTTCTTAAACCCTATGTATTCAGGTAAAAGATACCTGGTTAACCCGATTATTGACTACCATAAGGTAACAATAACCAAGTTTCAGGTGGGTTTCCCCATTCGGAAATTCATGGATCAAAGCTTATT
>NZ_QPJL01000057.1 GCF_003337565.1 Paracoccus lutimaris | reverse complement strand
CGACGGGGTGGCCAGCGGCGCGGCCAGGATCAGGCCGAGGCAGGTGGTCAGAGCGAGGGTCTTGAGCATGGGGGCGTCCTCCGGAAACGGGCATATAAGCGGGATGGCCGCCGCGCGGCGGCGCGGCGGGGGCTGGGGCATGGGATTGTCGGGCGGCGTGTCGTGCGCTGCGCAAGGATTGCGTTCGTCAGATGCGCGCATTGCGCATCGCGGCCCGGACGTGCCGATCCTAGCGGATCAGCGCCTCGAAGCTGGCAAAGATGCCGTTGGGCGTCGGACGATAGCCGAGGCTTTGCAGCGTCGTCTCGATGTTCCGGCCGGGATCGACGCCCGGATGACAGGCGCGCAGATACATGTTCGCGACCAGTTCCGTCGCGCCAGAGATCTGGCCGAGGTTCAGGCCCTGATAGCCGCCGCCCCGCAAGCCAAACGCCGGGCGGGCGGTGCTGCAAAAAAACCGCACCTCGGAGGGCGCGTCGAATTGCAGGCGCTTTTTCGGCGTATCGGGCCGGTCCGAGACCGCCTGACGCAGCATGACCCGGACCAGATCACCCGGCACCCGTGCCGAGCCCTGCCCTTCGACACGGCGGTCGCTCTGGTCGTAATGCAGGCATTCGCCCATCTTGCAGCGGCCAAGATAGGTCTCGGCCGCGACCGGGCTGGCGGCGATGACAAGCGCCAGGCCGAGGAAAAGGGATTTCGGATTCATGCGGGACTCCTGCGAAAGACGTGCGAGATCAAAGGGGATTGGGGAACGCGGTCAGGCGCCGATCCTCAGCGGAACCAATATTCCTGGCCGCGACTGAAGATCACGCTGCCCGACTGAAAAACCAGTCCCAGCGCGACGACGCCACAGACGACCGCGCCTTCCCAGACGCCGGTCGCCCAGAACACCGCGATGCCCACCAGAGACAACGCCAGCAGGCGCCGCAGCTTGGGGATCTTTTCCGGTCCGACGACGCGGCCGCTGGCGATGCGGCCGACGCCGCGCTGTGCATGGCAGGCCGGACAGGTCCGGGCGCTGCGCTTGACCGGCGCGCCGCAATGGCCGCAGTCGATGGTGGGGGATTGCTCAGGCATCGCGGGCCTCCGTCAGATCACGATTTGAATTCATAGCATTTGCGGTGTAACATCCTTCCCGAACCATCCGGAGCACAGCCCTTGTCGATCAAACCCGCGCCCCGCACCGTCGAGCCTTTGGTCGAGGCCTTCGCCACCGTCCTGCGGCGTCGGCGTCTGGCGCAGGATCTGTCGCAAGAGGCGCTGGCCCGGCGCGCTGATGTCTCGATGCGCTTCGTCTCCCTGCTGGAGCTTGGCCGCCACATGCCGACAATCAACACCATGCAAAAGCTCGCCAAGGGGTTGGGCGTGCCGCTGTCGGATCTGGTCCGCGAGGCCGAAGAGGAACCGGCAAAGGAATAGCGGGACCGCAGCATCAGCCCTTCTCCCGCGCGGCGAGCAGCCGCATCGCATCCGCCAGAACGCCCGCCTCGAACTCGGGCCGCAGCTGCCCGTCGAGCGAGAGCAGCGCGATCTTGAGGCGCAGTTCGGCCAGATTCCCGGCCGGCCGCGCCGCAAGCCCGGTCTCGATATCGCGGATGCGGTGCTGGATCCGGTCCATCTCCGCCATCGCAGCGCGGCCTGCGTCTGTCGCTGTGAAGCCCGCTTCGGCAGCGCGATGATCGCAGCGGGCATAATCGCTCCAGGCCTGTTCCAGCGCGGACCGGGTCGTCAGGAACTCAGGATCAATCTGGTGGTCAGCACCTTCCCTGGCGCCGCCAGCCTGCATGAGATGCGATAAATCCGACAGCGACAGGCCGTCCGCTTCCCCTGTCGAAACATCATTCAGGCGGCCATTGTCGATTTCCGGTTCCTGCATCGGCCGCCCCTGGTCACTGGTTGAACTCACCACACTATATGAGCAATATACAGTGATATTTGCAAGAGGGGCAGCGACAATTATTTCCGGCATCGAAACACGACCCACAGATCCGCTTATTCCCGCCTTCGCCACGGTTCTGCGAAGGCGGCGCGAGGCGCTGGACCTGTCGCAAGAGGCACTGGCCCGGCGCGCAGGCATCTCGACGGTCCTCGTCGGCAGGGTCGAAAGCCTGCGCAATCAGCCGACGATCAACTCCATGCAGAAGCTGGCGAAAGGATTGGACAAGCGGCTCTCCGACCTGATCCGCGAGGCCGAGGCGCTGGCGGGGCAGTGAAGCGGTGAAGCGCTGGATCGCAGCAGGGATATACGAGATCACCCGGCCTGTGCGCGTATTCCTTCGCGGTCCCGATCGTGCAGCAAAGGTCGCCACAGGCTTGCCCGGACAATGCCGCGGCAGGCCCCCTGGATCAGCGACAGCCGCTGCGCTGGGACTGCGCTGCAATCCGCGTTCAGCATGATCAAATAGTGACAAGCCTCAATTGATCAAATGAAGCATTGATGACGCAGCCTGCGGCTTCGTAGAGTCAGACATGGGTCAATATGTTCATTTGATCATCGGGTGATTTGCTTCATAGCCTCATTGGGTGGAAAGCCTCATTTGATCATGGTGCCAGCGACCAAGACGTTACCCCAGACCTCTATCCAGCGTGAGCAAGACGTCGGATTTGAGCTTCAGCCATGTGGACGGGATAGGTAACCGGGGCTGGCGCGACGGGCTTATCCCGGTTCTCTCAGCATAGGCATTCACGCAACTGGTCACGACCTTGATGGCACCGCCGGGGCCGCCACAGGTTTGCCCGGCCAATGGCGCGGCAGGCTCCCTTTATCAGCGACCACTGCTGCGCAGGGACTGCGCTGCAACGCGCGTTCAGCATGATCAAATGGTGACAATCTTCATCTGATCATCTGGGGATTTGAATGCGCAACCTGCGGATCTGCTGTGATGGACACGAGCCAGAATGTTCATTTGATCATTTGGTGATCTGCCTCATAGGCTCATTTGGTGATTGTCTTCATTTGATCATGGCTCATGTGACGGCGCGGTATGGGTGACGGCCGCTCCTCTACACCAAACACCATCCGCTAAAATTCTTAATAAACAGTTCCCTCTCTGGACCTGTTGGTGCTTTGCCCGGCCCTGCCCAACGGATAGGCAGGGGTGAGCCATCCGAAACGTCTGGTGAATCCCGCCCTTGCTGCCATTACCCTTGTTCTCGCCGGTGCTTTGCCCGCCTGTTCCGGCGAAACGGTCGACCCCGATCTGCAGGGCGTGGCCTCGGTCATTGACGGCGACACCATCGAGATTCACGGCACGCGGATCCGGCTGAACGGCATCGACGCGCCGGAAAGCGGCCAGCGTTGCCAGAACGCGCGCGGCACGGCATGGCGTTGTGGCCAGCAGGCGGCGTTGGCGCTGTCAGATCGGATCGGACGACGGCAGGTCAACTGTCAGCAGACCGACACCGATCGCTATGGCCGGGTGGTGGCGGATTGCTTTGCGGGCGGCGAGAACCTGAACCGCTGGATGGTGCGCGAGGGTTGGGCGGTGGCCTACCGCCAGTATTCGACCGCCTATATCGCCGCCGAGGACGACGCCCGGACCGGCCAGCGCGGGATCTGGCAGGGCCGTTTCGACATGCCCTGGGATTGGCGTGCGGAACGTCGTAGCGGTCAGAATGTGGCACCGACAATGCAGAGGCTTTACGAATTCGCAGGACAAAACTGGTCCTGCGGCCCGCGCCGGACCTGCTCGCAGATCGGCAGCTGCGACGAGGCGCGCTGGTATCTGCAGAACTGCCCTTGGGGCGGCAAGCTTGACCGCGACAATGACGGCATCCCCTGCGAGAGTATCTGCTGAGAGATTCAGGCGGTCCGGCATCTCGGCGCGGGGTCGTGTCGCCTGCGATGGCAGCCGGATCGTCAGTTCACTGCGGCTAATCCGCCAGTCGCCTCACCGACCAGCCGCCGCTGTGCCCTTTGCGCAACCAGGCCGCGACCAGCTGAAACCCGCTTTGCGGCCAGTCCTTCGGCGTGTCGATCAGCACCAGCTCTGCAATGCCGAACCCGGCCTCATCCAGATCGCGCAGCCGCGCCCTGGTCGTCAGATTGGTCAGCGGCGCCAGCCAGACGATACTCGGCGCGATCCGCATGGCATGGCGGCTGAAATCGCGCAGCCGCGACCAGGGCGGATTGGTCATCACCCAGTCGACCGGTTCGTGCCAGTCTAGAAAATCGCGTCCCTCGGTGATCTCGCACCAATGCCGGTTAAGATGGGCGGGAAACAGGTCGTGAAACGCCCCTCGCCCTCTGGCCGGGTCCAGCACCTTGCCCGTCATCCGATCTGCGAAATACGCGATCACCGCTGCCGCCAGCTCCGGCGGCGTCATCACCAAATCCTGCGCCGGGGTATTCGTCGCAGGCACCAGACCGCCGCGTCCCGAGGGGGCCGCACGCAGAACCGGCCTGACGCGCAGCACTGCCGCCGCCCTGACCAGCGTTGCGACCGTCGCACCCAGATCCCGCTCAAGCGCAATGATAACCGGTCGGCTGACCCCGATCCGATTGGCCAGCTGCGCCTGGCTGAACCCCCGCGCCCGCCGCCGATCAGCCAGAGCCCGCGCCGCCTGCACCCGGTCCGGCGCCCAGCCCCAGCGCAGATCCAGCACCGCCATGACCGCAACCAGCGCCCGAACACCACCCTCGCCCCGCTCGAGCGCCCGCAGCGTCGGCAGGCTGATCTTGGCTGAGGCCGCGACTGAGGCTTGCGTCAGTCCATATGTGCAACGCGTTGTGCGCAAGGTATTCATGTCAAGAATTTCTTGCTTTTATTGCGATCAAAAGGAAATGATTCATTACACCATCTGCACCGAGTCATCCCGTCGACGCCAGACGAAAAACGTTGAGAAGGGCGGAGAACTGCCGTTCGCTGCACTTGCAAGCTATCGATCTGCCGCCAGCAAAGCTGACATTGGCGTCGCGCATGTATACCCACACAAGACCTCTGTGCGCCTTTAACGATTTCAACTTCGAGAAGAGTAATGAGCTTCCGTTATTAGCCAGACACTTCTAGCCTACTGACTTTGAGAGCCATATTTTGTGAGAGAGATTAGGTCATGTTGACAAAAGGGATTCCACAGACCTGCGCCCTGTGATTCAAGCTCATCTCTACGTAGGAGATGAGCTTGGCACGCAACCTGATGTCCGACGACGAATGGACATTCTTTGAGGGCTTCATCCGAGCCGTCCGGCATCCGAACGGGCGCAAGCCTGCGGACCATCGGCTTGTTATGGATGGTATTTTCTGGATCGCGCGGACCGGCGCGCCCTGGCGGGACCTGCCAGAGGAGTTTGGCAAGTGGTCCTCCATCTATCGGCAGTTCCGGCGCTGGACGCTCGCCGGGCTGTGGGAAGACATCCTGGATGCCTTGAACCACGCGAAGCTTGCGCCCGACAAACTCCAGATGATCGACAGCACCGGAGTAACGCGCGAAAGTTGGTGATGCCCTGAGGGGCGGCATATCATGGCGGTGTTCAGACGCCGTCAATTCTCAGCCGAGAAAGGGATATGCCACATGTCGGAGACTACCATCAGCACGCTGCCCGATCCATCGGGGTTTTCGCCGGATCCACTGACGGACCTCATCCGGGAGGGTGCGCGCAAGCTGATCGAACAAGCGGTTGAGGCCGAGCTGGCAACGCTCCTCGCCGCGTTCGCTGAGGAAAG
>NZ_QPJL01000056.1 GCF_003337565.1 Paracoccus lutimaris | reverse complement strand
GGGGTCGAAGGTGATCTGCATCAGCGCACCACGATCGACAGCTCGTCCCGCCCGGTCGCCGGGCAGAAGCTGAGCGGCAGCTGGTAGTTCAGGATGCCATCGGTCTGGCCCTGGCTGATCTTGCCGATCTCGATGGCCGGGCCATTGATCTCGACGATGTTGCCGGCGGTCACGCCATGGACCAGCTCGAGCGCGCCACGGGTGCGGGCCAGCGCGCGCTGGAACCAGTTGATGGTGGCCAGATTGGTCGCCTCGACCACAGCCTGCCCGGTGGTGCGGCGATCCGAGATGATCACCGATTCCGAGCCGATCTGGAAGCGGGGCGTGACCGTGTTGCCCAGATCGATGGTCAGGTTCTCGGCAACCGAGGCCCAGCCGTGCAGGCTCAGCGTGGTGTTGGCCGAGGAGCATTCCAGCGGCGTCGTCCAGCCCGCGAGCGAGGTCTGCGTCAGGGCCGCATCGGTGATCGTGCCCAGGAGGCCGGTCAGGATGAAGCGATAATGCGGGATGCCCTTCGGCGCGAAGGTCAGCTGCATATTGCCAAGCGCGCCCAGCAGGACGTGACGCACGCCGTCCATCTCGAAATGGATCGTGCCGCTGTCGACGTCATCCTCGACGATCGTATAGGTGGTGTCGGTCCCGGCGGTGACGGTTTCGGCGAAACCACAGATCCGCAGCAGATCGCCATAAAGCGGCGCGGTCCCGGCCGCGCCGGCGCCAGCAACCTCGACATCGAATTCCAGCCGCGCATGCTTGCCGGCAAGGATGATGCCCTGGTTGCCCAGATAGGGCAGATAGAGATCGCGGTTGACCTCTTCGGCTTCCAGCGGCGTGAAGCTGACATTGGTGCCGATGACGGCATTGGCGGCGGTGATCGCCGCCGCGGTGGCATAGGTCGCTTCCACCCCACAAAGGATGGCGAGCTTGCGGAAAAGACGCGCCATTAGCGGCCTCCCTTCTTGGGTTTGGTGGTGGGTGCGGGCGGGGCAGTGTCTTCAGCCGGCGCGGCGGCTTTGAGGGGCGTCGGGATCTCGGCCGACCCTTGTGCTGTCCGGCGGGACAGCTGGCCGGTCTCGGGATCGCGGTCATAGCGGCCGCCGGATTTCGGGTGGTCGGTCATGGTCATGCTCCTGTCAGGAAACGGGCGGTTTCCCAGGTCTGGACGTAAATGCTGACACCCTTCTCGATGGGCGAGCTTTCGCCGCTTACCAGCGCGCAGGGTGAGATCGCGCCGGCCGGCTCCCAGCCGGCAAGTGCGGCCTCGATCCGGCGGACGTGACCGTCAAACTGGACCGCGCGCTCGGCGCCCATCAGGTTGTCGTAATGGCGGATCACCACGCCTGTCAGAAACTGCAGGGCGACACGCTGACGGTGCCCGCCGGTCGCAAGGCTCTGCGCGCTTGCCTGCTCGCGAAACGGCACGACGATGACCGAGCCGCTCTCGACCTGACCGGCATAGTTGCTCAGCTCGTCGATATCCTCGACCAGCACGACATCGGGCGTTTCAGCGGGCAACAGCTCACTGCGCAGGCGGGTGACGATCGCAGTCAGCATCAGCGCCACCCCCGCAGCTTGTCCTCGGTAAAGGCCTGCGGCGGATGCGCGGCCATGACCGTGCCGGAGGCTTGCGAGGGCGGGGTCGCGCCTGCTTCAACCGGCAGGGCGATCAGGCCGCGCGAGACATCCTTCAGCGCCGCGACCGCCTCCTTGTAGTCCTGCGCCACATGGTCCGGGGCGCCATTGCGATGCAGGACATAGCGCGCGATCGACACCGCCCAGGTGCGGACGAGGGCCGGAACCGATGGCAGCGGCACCGCGTATCTCGCGGCGACATAGCCGTTGATCAGGTTTTCGGCATCAGTCAGCGCGGCAAGGATGACGTCGGGATCGGCGGTGCCGTCACGATCACGGTCGGCGATCTGGCGGATTTCCACCTCGCCGGCGCGCTCGATCAGATCGTCCAGAGTGGCATAGGGCATGGATCAGCCCGCCAGCATGGTGACGGCCGGGCGGCCGAGAAAGCCACGGCAGCGCGCCCCGGCCGAGCGGCGGTCATTCAGCGCGGTCGCCGACATGTCGCGGCTGCGTCGGGCAGGACCGGCAAGGGCCGAAAGGGTGCTGACAGCGTGGCGCAGGCAAAACGGAAGATGATGCCACACAAAGGGGATCAGCCCCAGAAACAGGTTGCGCGTCGTGGAAAACATGACCTCAGCCCTCCGCGCCGGACTGCGAAAGCGTCTCGCGCAGCAGGTATCCCTCGAAGGGCCAGATCTTGCGGATGGCATCGGCCCGCGCGAGCTGACGGCCATAGTCCGCGTCAAAGTTCGCCAGATCGGCCGGCGCAGCCTCGCCGATGACCGCAAAACCGTTCCGCAACCGCAGGACACACAGCGTCATGTGCGGGACCGACGGCGGGTTGATGAATTCCTGGCTCAGGATATTCGCCTCGATGGCGGGCGCGGTCACAGTGTTCTGCATGGTCTGGGCGGTCATCTGATGATCCTGTGGCTTGGGGTGTTGACCAGGGCGAGTTGCCGCCCTGGCCATGGCGCCGTTTCCGGCGCAACAGGGCTGGGGAGGAGGATCAGCCCTGTTTCGCCCCGCCGCCCTTCTTCGGAGCGGGTTTCGGGGTGACGGGGGCGGCCGAGGCCTCGACAGGTGCGGCTTTCAGCGTGGCGATCTCGCCTTGCGCATCGTGCAGTTCGGCCTCAAGGGCCATGATGCGGGCATGCTGACGACTGACCTCGGCCTCGGCATCCGTGGCGCGGATCCGCGCGGCGTCGCGATCGGCAACGATCTCCGCATGCGCCGCATCGACCGCAGCCGCAACGGCCGCATCGGCCAGAACCTTTGCCATCGCACCGACGGCCTCGTCAAAGCTGGGTATGCCGGGCGCAAGGTCGGCAACATGCCGGTCCTCGCTGTTTGCGACGACACCCGCCGAAACCAGATCGCGAAGCTGATCGGTCGTGACGTCGACCATGTCGTCGGGCTTGCGCCAATTGCCGTCGATCTTGGCCGGGCCGATCAGGCGGATCGAGATACGATCTTCCATCGCTCCCCCTTACGCCGCGCCGGCGTTCTGGAAGAGGAAACCGGCGTCGGCGCCAACCAGAAGCGGCTTGCGGTCGATGGTCGTCGGATGGATCCACGACCGGGTGCCCAAGTCCCATTGCGCCTGTTCGACCAGCGGGGATGCCTCCAGCTCATAGGTGTAACCGTAGCTGGGCTCCCCGAAATCCTCGCTGCCTTCGGCGACATAGGACAAGATCGCGTCGTCGCCCCACACATTGATGGCCGGTGCGTCATCGTTAGCATTTTCGGGCAAGTAGACGGCCTTGCCGACCAAGACCCGCTCGACTTCAAAATACGACGCCAGCATGGCCACCGTGATCGAACTGGACGAGGTGTACTTGAATTGCTCCTTGATCTTCGGATGGCGCTTCAGGGCCTTGAAGGCGGTAGGGCCCAAGGTCAGCGTGTTGGGATCCTGGCCAATCATGCGGCGCACGGCATCCTTGCCATTGTCGATGTCTTCATCCGGCGTCGAGGTGGGCGACGTCCAGCGATCACCGGCCGTAAGAGCCACCTGGTTGTTGGCATGGTAATTCGCCGGGAGGCGCGCCAGCTTGGCGGTATCGTACTCCAGATTGAGATCATGCTTCGACAGCAACCGGGAGATCGACAGCCGGCTCAGGTTGATGCCCGGCGCTTTGCTTGCCTCTTGCAGGAATTCACGGGGGACCTGCGCATCAAGAGCTTCTTGCTCCAGCGCGATCGTCTCGGCTGCATAACCGAAATTCACGCGGCTGACGGTGGCTCCGGGCGCGCGCTTGGTCCGGGCCATCCGGAAATCGTCTTTGCCAAAGCGCAGAACCGTCATTGACCGGTTGGGCACAGGCACGCGCGGAAAGATCAGATGGCTGATGAAGTTGGCGTTGCGATAGCCCCGGGCATGGGTGCTCAGAATGGGATCGACGACCCCAGCGGTGCGGACGTTGAGAGAGGACATTCGGGGGCTCCTTAGCGGATGAGAATATCGACGAATTCGCCGGCGGCGGCGCTCGTCAGGGCGGTGGCGAAAGCGTTCGCCGGGGTGGCGCCCGCGACCTGGACGCCGCCGCCGGCAGCGGAAACCAGCTTGGCGCCGACCGTGACGATGCCCGCAGCACGGACGCGCGCCCAGCCAATGGTCATGACGGCGGCATAGTCGCCCACCACGGTATTGGGGCTCCTTGCGACGCCGAGGACAGGCGCGTCGGCCGTGGTCACGGCCGCGCCGTCATAGCCGATCAGGCTCAGGGCCTCGAAAGTGCCGCTGGACTGGACGGTAACAGTCAGAATGTCATGATAATGCTGCATCTGCCTCTCCTTCAGGACACTGCGTCCACGGCCGCGCCATAGGACGTGCCGGGATGCGCTTTCTGGTAGGCCAGCGCCTTGTTGTGGATTTCCATCCGGACAGGATCGACTTCACGCCCACCGGCCGCGAAGGCCGCCGAACTGGCAGCTGCGCTTTCAGGCAGATCGGCCTCGCCGAAGCTGACGATCTTGGGCTGCGCCTCGAGGATTTCCTTCAGCGCGGCGATGGGGGTGATTTTGTCGGCGCCGGCGGCAAAGCTGACGGCGGCATGGCCTGGCAGCACATCCATGAGCGCCACGACCTTGTCCCTGGACGCGGGCAGAAGCTTGCCGTCCTGCACGAGGCTTTCGGCAAAGGCCGCATTGTCGGTATGGGTGATCGCCGCCTCACGATCGGCGATCCGCTTTTCGCGATCGGACAGTTCGGACTCGCGCGCGGCGAAGGCCGCATCGGCTTCCTTGGTCACAGGGGTCTCCTTTTGGGTCTCGGGAGGTTTCGGGGTGGGGGTCGGCCCGGGGGGCGCGGGGTTTTCGGCATAGGCGCGGAAGTCCGGGCCTTCGGCCTGGTCATCGAGCCATTCGATCTGCCAGGACGGCAGCGCGCGGTCCGCGTCCTCGAGGCTGAATTTCTCGATCAGAAGGTCGCGCAGCTTGCGAAACAGCGAGGCGCTTTCTTCCGCAGCACCGAACGCGACCTCGAAGGCCGCCCCCGAAGCCCCGGCGAAATGGGCGTTCTTGAGACCGGGCACGCCCGGGGCGGCCGCCCCGAGGAAGCCCAGATGCTTGGGATACCAGGTGCCCGGCACCGGATTGTGCCCCTGGCTCGGCCCGAAATAGGCCATCGAGACTTTCTTGAAGCGCCCGGCCTGCACGAGCTCGGCGAAGGTCGGCTCGACCTGATGGAGGTTTGCGAACAGCCGCTCGCGGTCGGCGTCATACTCGAAGCTCTCGACCCAGCCATAAGCCGGGGCATCGATGTCGGGATGACCCACGACGACCGGCGCCGGCGCGACCTCGGGATCATAGGCATCGGCGATCGCGCGCAGGTCGGCCGCCGAATAGGTGATCGGATCGCCCGCCATCGGCTTGAACGTGCCAGGGCGGAACACCTCGATCCGGGCGGTCAGGGTCTTGTCGGGCTGGGGCTTCGCGGTCATGGTCCATCCGGGTGTGGTTTCGGATGGTTCTAGCTGCCCCTGAAATGCAAAAATGTTGATTGCCACTGAGATTTGACCCGGCAACAGCGGAAATTGTCATTGAGAATTGACCCATGTGCAACCTTGCCCCGGCTTGAACCAGCTGGGG
>NZ_QPJL01000055.1 GCF_003337565.1 Paracoccus lutimaris | reverse complement strand
GGCCAATGTCGCGCGCTATGATGGGCTGCGCACCCGGAAAGGAACCCGTCATGCGTCATGATCCCGCGGGTGCTGCGCTGATCATCATGTTGCGCTGACAATGCCGGGTCAAATCTCAGTGGCAATCAACAACCCAGGTCGGCCTTAAGTCGATCATGGATGAGAAATGCTTGCTTGGCAGTTCCGGGGGGGTAGTGGCACCTAGGGGATATCCAATAGGCTTGGCTGATCCTTCTGCTTCCTTGGCCGCTTGGATTTCGACTTGGTCGCACCAGGCTTCGACTTAGGTCCAGCCGAGACCTCCTCCGGCTTCCTAACTTCGGAACCAAGTGATGCCTCAGTGTCTGATGGATTCTCTGACTCTGGATTTGTCGGGAGGGGTTCCAGTTTCTGATCGAGACGGCTCGGCGTCGAAGAAGGTCCAGAGGGAGCGGGAGAGTCGAGCGCCGCTTCGGCCTCTTGCCGTGTCTCGGTTGTAGCCTCGCCGCAAGAAATGCTCGGAACATCGTCATTAAGCAGGGGCGCAGTCACGACGGGGTCATGGGCAGTCTGTTCGTTTATGATCGCCGGCACCGTGCGTCCCTCAACAGACTTAATTGCTTCAATGGGTTGCGGCGACAAGGACTGATTGATCTTCGGAGAAACTTCTATTTGATCAACTTTATCCGGCGTCCGGACGGATGTGTCCGATGCCAATGTGGCCACGCCGTCCGACGCGACCAAGCGGATCACGCCTCGAACCTTCAGGGCCTGGATCAGTTCGCCCGGCAGGCGCTCGCCGAGTGCTTGGATGAGCAACCCTGCAGCCCCGACGTTGAGTGCTTCCAAAAAGCGAATGTCGTCGACCAAGCTCGGGATGTCGAGTGCGGCGCCCTCCCGCTTGATGACATAGCGCTCGTGTTGTTTTAGCGACGCCATCACCAAGAGATCCGTCGGCCGTTCACCCTCAGCAGTCAAGCTTGCAACAAAGTCGCAAAGACGTGGAGCTCGAGCCAGGAATGGCTGATCGACATTGAAGTCGCGTCGCAGGGCTTCGGCCTCGCCCCTGACATCTACTGGCAGTACTGGGGCCACACCAGTGCTCACTTTCTGAGCATTGAGGACACAAGCCCAGCCGAAAAACATGCTGTCGCGGGCGCGGACGATGTCATCAAGCGCAATGCAACGTTCAAGGTCAGTCAGCCGTTCCAAAACCCCAAAAAAGTTGTCGCAACGCGGTATTCCGAATATCGCCAACAGCGCCTCGCCTCGAGCCCGACGGTCCGCCGCCTCTACTGCCGCCACCCACGGCGCCCAACCATCGGCGAGTGGGGTCAGATCGATCGCGACACCTGCTAACTTGGCATCATGCCTGTGGACCGCCAATGCCGTGTCGCCGAACGAGTGGAAAGAGCGCACAGCATCAAGATTTAGGCGCTTTCCAAGGTAGATCCCGCCCTCTCGTATCCGGTCGAGCACTTCTGGCTCGAGCATCGCAAGGATAAAGCTTGTCGCGGAGGTCCCGAGGTCGGGCGCGTCCAGCATGAGATCGGCAACCACTTGGGCCGGATCGGCTCCTTCCGGACGCCACCGGACAATCCGCTTTTCGTCGAGGCGGATTGCGCCGACACCAATCAGCCGGACCCATTCAAGATAGCTGAGCACAACGGCTTCGTGGCGCGTCAAAACAGGATATCCTCTTCTTCGTCCGGCGTTTCTATATGTTCGCTGAACGCCACCGCATCTCGCGGAAGCCCCTCAACGAAGGCGTGCGCGTGACTTCCAGAATAGCTCATAACCAAGCGCTCGCGCGAGCGAGTCATCGCAACAAAAAACAGCGTACGATCAAGGTCGGGTGCTTCCTCCAACGCTCGGGTCGGAATGATCTGCATTGTTGAAACTAATCCGGGCATGTGGACGACATCGAAATCGAGCCCTTTCGAACTGTGATAGGTCATAATAAAGACGAGCGGGCGCCCGTCCGCATCCGACAAATCGCCTATTCCATTGCCGAAGTACCGGACTGGCATTCGGTGAGCTTCGAAATGGGCGTTAAGTTCCCGATAGTCCACTACTCGACCATTCTTTACCTCGACCTTAGGGCCGGTCGTCGCAATTCCCAGATCTTCTGCCAATACCCGGCAAAAATCGAGGACAGCACGATGGTTCGGCAGGAGAATGGCCGAGGGGTACTTAGGACGTGCCAACGCCAAGGCCTCGTCGTAAGTCCAGCGCGTCTCAAGCCTAGGATTGTCGAACCTCTTCACCGCCGCGGTGACATCGCGCAGCTTGCGAACGTCGTTCTCGGCGAGTTGGGTGCCGGGCAAGACCGTCCTCACCGCGCGAACTATGAACTTGGTAATTCGAAAAAGCTCAAGCAAGCGACCTTTCTCGAAACGGATGACTTCGTCGATGGCGGCCTCAGTATTCATCACTTCGTAGATGCGTTGTTCACAGTCGCCGGCCGCAACGAGGTGAGTGCAGCGACGCCGCAACGCCTCCAAGTCCGCACGCTTAACGTCTTGAATTTCATCGAGCAGGATAACGTCCACGCGCTTCTGTTGTGAATTCAAGAATCGGAGGTGGGTCGAAACCTCTGCTTTGGTGCCCGACTCTTTCACCGCCTGCCGGATCATGCCTGCCAAAGCGTGGGTGTAGGTCAAGAACACAATATGCAAGCCGGGCTGCTCAGCCATCAAACGCCGGGCAATATGAGAGAGCACGATAGTCTTACCTGAGCCTGCGCCACCTTGGACCCAGAAAACCGCGCCGCCCGGCGTGGCGCGAATACGGTCGACGACCCGCTCGACCAGACTTAGCTGCAACTGGCTCAGGTCGTTGGCCCCCTTGAACCAAGTCACGTCAACTCTCCGGCCCGAGGAGTCGACCGCTTTCTCGACCCTGTGCGAGGTTCTCTTCGCGGAACACAGCATCGCGAGTCGCAACTTCGCGCTCGCGTCGATTGATCTCGACCTCCGCCCGCTCAGCAACGGCCGTGCGGCCCGTCCTAACGGCGGCGTCCCGCAGCCGCCTCAACTCTTTCAGGTCTGTATTCGTCGAGTGGATCTCGGGTTCAAGATCCGCAACGATGCGTTCGCGCAGTTGCTTCGCCTCGGTCGGATTGCGGTTCTCAATCATTTTGGCGAGCATCGTAGCCGATGCTGTGTAGCCTGGATCGCGGTCAATCGCTTCCCGCAGCAGCCGCTCTTTTTCAGCTGTGTCCCGTTCTCCGCAGGCGAGGTTGTGCGCCGTTAGTGCCGTCGGCCTCCGCCGATGAGCAATCGCAGCCCATTCGTGACTTGCCCGATCGCGCCCCGCCATCGAGTAGTGGAAGCAGATATTGGTCGCGTGGTCGCTTCCCGGAGTGATCCGCTCCAGTGCCACGAGGAGATCAGCGGCCAACTCGTGCTCGCCCGCCTTGGCTGCGGCTTGGCTGTAAGCCTTCACAACACTCGCCTCTGGCCGGCCACCGTTGCGGAGCATCGACTCGTTGAAACGCTGCTTTTCGCGCAACATGGCCAACTCGGCTGGCGATGTCGCCGAATTCGAAAGCGGGTTCATGATCTCCACCCGTGCCGTTCTTCCCGCCACCGCCACGGTGACATCAAGAAGCTTCTCCTTGCTCAGCCGCCCAGTGACAACCACCGCATCGCCGCGCGAGAAACCATTTGCGCCAATCGGTTTGACCGACACAATTCCAACCAGCCTGTCCCGGCCACCAGAACATATCGGGACGTCCAGCTGCCGCTGGCCGTCCTCGGGGATCGACAGTTCAATCACAAAGGGAGCTTCGGTCGGGACCGATGTCGAGGCTGGGATTAGGGTTTCAAGTACGTTGCCACGTGCCATCACAGAAATCGCCTCAGAGGTGATCGGTGCGATGAAGTCGAAACCAAACGCGTGCAGGCCCAAGCTATGAATGGCCGCGCCTTGAGACACGAGGGCACGAAGGTTTCGGGGAACCACTTCACGCACCTCGGGCGGGAAGGCGTCCATAACCGCCGCGCGGATCAGCGGATTCTGGGCACTGCCACCGATGAACAGCACTGCATCCACTTCGCTTGGGTCAAGCGAAGCCTTGTCAAGGACGTCGTGAACGGGGCCTACAAGGTGTCGGCCGGCCTCAGGACCGCTCCGCAGCCCGCAAAATGGAACCAAGATATCGAGGAACTGATGCAGCGACAGGGCCGGAATCTCAATGCCGACGGCAGCGCCGCGTAGCTTGAAGCTTGGCACTGCCTGTGTTTCGAACACTGAGTCAGGTAACCGCCGTGCCTCTTCCAAGCGACCGATTCCTTTGTCGGCCAACATCTTTGAGATCGTCACCTTGAGTTTCTCCGCCGCCGGGGCGAGCGCCGGAACCACCTTCTCTTCGATGTCGAGTGCGGTAAACTCAACTTCCGATCCGTCAGCCTGCCGCAATTGGCCTGAAAGAACGCGCCGCGCAATTTCGTGATCGATGTCATCCCCACCAAGAGCGGTAAACTTGGAGATGGCTCGATTCCGTGACGTCACTCGCTCGCCAGCAATAGAGAAATCCAGAAGCGAAACATCACAGGTCCCAGCCCCTAGATCATAAACCAAAACGCTGATCTTTTCGCGCTTAGCGCGCTCAACCAAGTCCTGTCCATCTGGCGATCGAGCGACCTCATGGATGTAGCTTAGGAACGCGGCGTTGGGCTCGTCGATAAGACAGCTCTCGTCTACCTCAATCCCGCAACCACGTATGGCGGCCATGAGGTCGCGACGCTGGTTCGCTTGGAATGCCGCAGGCACAGAAAACGCGAAGCGAGCGCCCCGCGTCATCCCCAATTTCGCAAGTTCGTCATGAACCGCGTGCGTCAGCAGTTTGAAGAACTCGCGAGCGGCGTCGGCTGGCCGCTCAATGGTGATGCCCGGGACTCGCCCGGCTGGAAGGACAGTTGCCCCAAATTCGGGACCTAGGTCGAGGCCCAAGCCCATCTTGAACGACGAAAAAGAGTTGCGACCTTCGGTTGAGCGGGAACGCAGGTTGTAGGCATCCCGACCAAAGAGGAGTGTATCGTTGCGAAAAGCCAGAACGCTGTTGACGATCTCATCGCGAACGACGCCGCCATGCAGACTTGGCTGTGAAATGGTGAGCGGCCGGACAGTGATCGCTCGCCCCGAATCGCCACGGCTAATCAAGCTGACGACGGTCGTGGATGTTCCGAAATCGACCCCGAGGAACGCGACACCGTCGAGAGAGTCGAGGCGTTTCGTAATGCTTGGCTGTGGTCCTACCAGCCAACTTCCTTCAGCAACGTTGGGCGCGGAGATCAAAGACACGTGTCGCTCACCTAAATTCTGAATGATAACATCATCCTGCCTAGGCCAGATTAGCCCTAATCAGCTTCAGTTGGTATTTGCGCGAGGTCAAGCCGTGATCGCGTACACGAGGAACGTCTGCACTACCATGAGGTAAGCACCTGGCCATCACGGCGGTGCGATTTACGCAGAGATACGAAGGACTTCGGCCCCTCTTGCTTCCACAGTGCTTCCATGGGCGGTGGAAACGCAAACGCCACCCCGGAGGGCAGCGCTTAAGTGTTTGATAATTTGGTATATTTTGGTTGCGGGAGCAGGATTTGAACCTGCGACCTTCAGGTTATGAGCCCATGGCAGGGCAAAACCGAATAATCAGAAATTTCAGCCATTTACGAGGCAAGCCTTTGTTATCGCGTGATTTTCACACTCACAAACATCAGCGTTCGCACGGATTCACGCGCAAGACCGGCACGAAGCCCGCAGTCGCGGGTTGATGTGGTGTTGATGTAGCCCACGCGCCCTCCCCCGCAGATCATCATCGCAGACTGTCTTGTCGCCCTTCATTTCCGATGTTCCTGCAGCCCAAGCTCGACCCACATCCAGCCGAAA
>NZ_QPJL01000054.1 GCF_003337565.1 Paracoccus lutimaris | reverse complement strand
TCGTCAGGCAGGATCGTCCATTCCCAAATGCACGACGGTCAGATCAGCGCGCAACCTTCACAACAGGCGCCATTGCCGCGCGAGCGGCTTCGTCCATGGGCTCGGAGCGGTCATGCGGTGACGCAGCGGTTCGTGCGCCTGGCAGGCAGCGGCGGCCGTCGCTCCCGGCCCTAACCCGCCGCCCAGCCGTGACGAATGCTGCGCCGCCGCTTGCGTCGAAGCAGCCACTTAGACAACGCGCAGCGAAATCCTTGATGAGACGGCGGCGATGCGGACCGAAGCAGTCGGACAAAGATTGTGCGGCGAGATACTTTCAGCCGCAGTAAAAATGCGGACGAAGCTACTGTTGGGCTCAAATGCAGCGTTGGGGCTTTGCGGCGTTGATTAGGGTAGAGGGCGACGTCGTACCAATCAGCGACCGGGACCATTAGGTGGGCACCCGCCCATCGCAAAAAGCAAGAGGATGGCGAGGATTGGGGAGCCAAACAGGCTGATCAACACCCACAGGAACGGGCTTCGGTTTCGACGACTGGCCATCTGGGCCGGCACAACAAGATAGAACCAAAGCACGAGCAGCATCGCCGCAATGCCAAAGATGATCCCGAAAGTTTCGTCGCTCATGAGGTCCGCCACGTGTTTAGGCAAGGCCCCGCACGTTACCCGTGTTCCTATCCGTCAGAAATCAACTGTCGCCGTGCCGTTTAGGTCGATCGCTCGCGTCAATAAAGACAAAGCGAAGTTCAGACATATCGTTCAACTTCTGCGATTACATCAGCAATAGTCGTCAAAAGTATCACCGCCCTCCCAAGGCAAACCCTGCGCCATTGTGAAAGCCTTCTTGGCATGATCGTCGCGCGGTACAATTTCGTCAGGCCGGGCGGCGGGATTTTGCGGGAAAAACCCGGGCGGCGTCGATGGGGCGGTGTTTGGCGGTGTCGCAGGCAAGTGTCGTTTCAGGAGAGAGCTCTGCCAATGCCTCGTGATGCGACAGGAAGACCCTGCCGCTGAGATGGGTCAGGAAATCGCTGCGGGCAAGGCGCTCCATGATCGGGCCCTTGATCTCGGACAGGTGCAGCGCGATCCCGGCATCGGCCAGCCGATGCATGATCAGCTCGAGACTTTCCAAGGCGCTGCCGTCGATCCCGTTCACCGCGGCGCAGTTCAGGACGACATGGCGGACCTCAAGACGCTCTGCGACAGCGCTTTGCACCATGTCCTCGATGGCGCGGGCATTGCCGAAGAACAGGCTTTCGTCGATGCGCAGGCTGAGGATTTCGGGGGCGCAGACCACGTCATGGCGCAGGACATTGCGGAAATGTTCGGTGCCGGGGATCTGGCCGATCTCGGCGACATGAGGGCGCGAGCTTTGCCACAGATGCAGCAGGACCGAGAGCATGACCCCGGTGATGATCCCGGTCTCGACACCCCAGCCAAGCGTCGCAAGGACCGTCCCGGCCAAAGCCGCGAAATCTAAGCGCGAGAACTTCCAGATGCGAC
This sequence comes from Paracoccus lutimaris, assembly GCF_003337565.1. GTDB lineage: Bacteria > Pseudomonadota > Alphaproteobacteria > Rhodobacterales > Rhodobacteraceae > Paracoccus > Paracoccus lutimaris. Next base: position 4,635 of record NZ_QPJL01000054.1, on the reverse strand, counting down.
GGATAGCGCCCAGATCGATCAGGCTGAGCACCGCCACGATGATCGTCGCGGCCAAGACCGCAATCGGCAGGAAATGCAGCAGCGGCGTCAGGAACAGCGAGGCCAGCGCGATGCCAGCGGCGGTGAAGGCCCCCGCGGCGGGCGTCTCGGCCCCGGCATCGAAATTCACCACCGAGCGGGCAAAGCCGCCGGTGACCGGGAAGCCGCCCGAGAAGGCCGCGACGAGGTTCGCCGCGCCAAGCCCGATCAGCTCCTGATCGGGGCGGATCGACTGGCGGCGCTTGGCGGCCAGGGTCTGCGCGACCGAGACTGACTCGACGAAACCGATCAGCGCAATCAGGAAGGCGGCCGGGGCAAGGGTTGCCCAGCCTGCAAGGTTCATCGGCGGCAGGCCGAGCGGGGGCAGGCCCTGCGGCACCTCGCCGACGATGCGCACCCCCGCCGATGTCAGGTCGAACAGCCGAACCGCAAGGATCGAGAGCGCCACCGCGATGACCGGGCCGGTGCGGGCAAGCAAAGCCGCAAGACCCGGCGCAAGGCCAAGCCGGACCAGCGCGGGCTTCAGCCCCTTGCGCGCCCAGAACAGGAATGCGGTCGCCGTCGCGCCGATCGCCAGCGTTGGCAGGTTCGCATCGGGCAAGACGCGAACCAGCGCGGCCGCCTGCTCGATCATGGTCTCGCCCTGGGCCTTGACCCCGAGGATATGGGCCATCTGGCCCGTCGCGATCAGCAGGCCCGAGGCCGTAATGAAGCCGGAAATCACCGGATGGGACAGAAGATTGGCCACGAAGCCAAGGCGAAATATCCCCATCGCCAGCAGGATCAGCCCCGAAAGCAGCGCCAGCGTGACGGTGGCGGCCAGATATTCGGGGCTGCCGGGTGCCGCGACCGCCCCGGCCGCCGTGGCTGTCAGAAGCGAGATGACGGCGACCGGGCCGACGGCCAATGTGCGGCTGGTCCCGAACACCGCATAGGCGATCAGCGGCAGGATCGAGGCATATAGGCCCACGACCGGCGGCAGTCCGGCCAGCATCGCATAGGCCAAAGATTGCGGGATCAGCATGATCGTGACGATTACCGCAGCCAGAAGGTCGCTGGTCAGCGTGGCGCGGTCATAGCGGCGGGCCCAGTCGAGAAAGGGAAGGTAGCGCGTCGGCATCGGTCAGCCTTTCGGCGGGTCGCCCCGCCCGGAGACATTGCGTTTCGAGGTTTTGGGCTGTGGCAAACCCATGCCCGCTGCGCCAGCCGGCGCAGGGGCTTTTCAGGAACCGGTCAGAAGCGGTTGACCGGCAGTTTCAGATAGCTCTGGCCGTCGTTTTCGGGCTTGGGCAGCCGTCCGCCGCGCAGGTTGATCTGCAAAGCCGCCAGAATGCGGTCGGGCAGGGCCAGGGTCGCATCGCGGTCCTGACGGCGCTTGATCCAGTCCTCGCGCCGAGTGCCGGCCTTGACATGGGCGTTCACTGCCAGATGCTGGGCGACCGTGGCCTCCCATTGCGGCTCGTGGCGGCTGGCCGTGCCGTAATCATGGCCGACGAACAGCCGCGTCTCGCCGGGCAAGGCCAGGATCGCCTGGATCGACTCCCACAGGTCCGCCGTGCTGCCGCCGGGAAAATCCGAGCGCGAGGTGCCGACATCGGGCTGCATCAGCGTGTCATGCACGAAGGCCGCATCGCCGCAAACATAGGTGATCGACCCCAGCGTATGGCCCGGCGACAGCATGACGCGGGCCTCAAGGTTGCCGATGCGGAAACTCTCGCCCTCAGCGAAAAGACGGTCGAAATCCGCCGCCGGATCGAAGGCATCGGGCAGGTTGTAGATCTTGCCCCAGATGCCCGCGATCTCGGGCAGTTTCGCGCCGATCGCATTCGGGGCGCCGGTGCGGTCCCTGAGATGGGCCGAGGCCATGACGTGATCGGCATGGGGATGGGTGTCCAGCACCCATGCCACGCTCAGCCCGTTCTCGCGCACAAGATCCAGCACCTGATCCATGCTTCCGGTCGAGAAGCGGTAATTCTTCGGATCGAAATTCCAGACCACGTCGATCAGCGCGGCCTGCTTCGTCTCGGGATCGGCACAGATATATTGGATCGAGCCGGTATCGGGCTCGTAGATGCCCCAGACATCGGGACTTCCCGCCCCGCGCGAGGGCGAATGACGCACGACCCGCTGATTCAACTTGCTCATTTGCGGACTCCTTTCGAGATCAGGAGAGGCAGGTTCCGGCCACCCGCGCCCAGCCACAGACCCAGCAGCATCATCGGCAGGAAGGTCAGGATTCCGGGGGAAAGCAAAGGCAGAGCGGTCCAGGCCGGACCGGGGCAGAAGCCGCCGATTCCCCAGCCCAGACCGAACAGCGCCGCACCCAGGATCAGCGGGCGATCGATCCGGCTGCTGGTCGGGACGTCGAAGTCGGGCGCAAGGATCGGTGCGCCTTGTTGCCACGCCAGACGATAGCCAAGAAAGGTGACGACCACCGCCCCGCCCATGACAAAGCCGAGGCTCGGATCCCAATGCCCTGCAAGGTCAAGAAAATTCAGCACCTTGGCGGGATTGGCCATGCCCGAGACGATCAGCCCCAAGCCAAAGATCAACCCGCTCAGAAAACCAAGAAGATTGCGCATCAGATCCCTCCCAGAACATGGCGGATGACAAAGACGGTCAGGAAGCCTGCCGCCATGAAGGTCAGCACCGCCGCCAGCGAGCGCGGCGACAGCCGGGCCAGACCGCAGACGCCATGGCCCGACGTGCAGCCCGAACCAAGGCCCGTGCCCACCCCGACCAGCAGCCCGGCCAACGCCATGCCGGGCAGATTGCCCGAGACGGTCTGGACCACCGTGCCGCCGAACAGCTGGTAAAGCAGCGGCGCCGCGATCAGGCCAAGGATGAAAGCCAGCCGCCAGCCGCGATCGCGCGGCGCGACCCCCATCGGCAACACCGCGCCAAGGGCGCCATTGGTGATCCCGGCGATGCCCGCAATCTTGCCGAAAAGCGCCATCACCATGACGGCGCTAAGTCCGATCAATGCACCGCCTGCCAGTGAGGCCCAGGGCGTGAAATCAGTCTCAACGATTGGACCCATGCCGAAACTCCTGTGAATTGGGTGGTGGCTTGCTTTTGTCAGGTCGATGGGGTATATATTAGTTATAACTAAATCAGTCAAGGCTAATGTAATGGGAAAAGTTTCGGACACACCCATCGCGGCACTGGAGGGGCGAGCCGAATATGTCGCCGAGCGCCTGTCCATGCTCGCAAATGCCAAGCGGCTGCTGATCCTGTGCGAGTTGGCCAAAGGCGAGATGTCGGTGGGCGCATTGCAGGACCGCGTGGGTCTAAGCCAATCGGCGCTGAGCCAGCATCTGGCCCGGATGCGCGAGGCGGAAATGGTGGCCACCCGGCGTGAGGCGCAGACGGTGTATTACCGGATCGACGATCCCCGGCTGGAGCAACTGATGGCCGCGCTTTACGATGCCTATTGCGGGGACGAATGACGAGGCAAGCCCCTACCGGTGGCTGCCCGTGGCCCGCAGCGCGCTGCGCAGCACCAGCACCAGTCCCAGAGTCACCGCCCCCGCGGACAAGGCGCCGCTGAGATTGCCAGCGATGTCGGCAATCGCCTCGACATGCCCGGCAAAGGTATAGCCCGCGCCAAGATACAGCCCCACCCAAAGACTTTCCCCGGCAAGGCCCGCAAGCGAAAAACGCCACCAGCTTGACCGCGTCGCCCCGCAGATCAGATTGACGTAGGGGCCCAAGGGGCTAAGCAGCCAGCGGCTGAGGAAGACCGCCCAGACACCGTGACGCGCCAGCAGGATCTGCGCTTTCGTCAGAAATTGCGTCATCTTTATCGTCGGGACAGTCTTTCCCGAAAACCCCGCTCGCCCCAGCGCATAGCCAAGCTGATCGCCTGTCAGCGCCCCGGCCAGCGCCAATGCGACGGTGACCGGTCCGGACAGGTCGCCGGAGGCAACAAAGGCCCCCGCGGTCAGCATGATCAAGGATGAAGGGACGGGCAACGCAAGGCAGCTGAGAAACGTCGCCGTCCCGACGATCCAAGGCCCACCCACCGGGACCAGCGCCAGCAGAACCTCGATCATTGGGCGGCACGATGCGCCGCGATCGCCCCTTCGATCCTTGCGATCAGCTCGGCCAACGGCAATCCGTTTTCATCGGCGATCTGCTGCAAGGTCTGGCGCGCGCCGGGATGGCCAAGGACGCCAAGCGCCTGTTGCAGCTCGCCGCGGGGGATGTCCCAAGACCTTGCGACATATCCGGGCGTCATCCAGCCGCGCAAGACCTGATCCCGATGCGCGGGGTCGGACCAATAGATCGCGAACAGCGTCATGCGGGCGGCAAAGAAAATCGTGATAGCAAATGTCATAAGGATACCGGCCACCAGCCGGGGATGCCTACGCATGATGTCGCGGGGGGTGCTCAGCAAAAGCCCTGCCTTTGGGCGTGGGACGGTCCGGGGGGATAGTGCCCCACGGCGTGGTGTAGGAGCGTCGACCTTCTGAGAGGTCTGGGTCTGTCAGGTAGCCAGGGCAGGCAGCCTGACGTTGGGATTGTCGGTGACGCGGGCGAGCGTTTCAAGGCTCATGTATCGCCGCGCGACGGCCCACTCGTCGTTGGTCTCGA
>NZ_QPJL01000053.1 GCF_003337565.1 Paracoccus lutimaris | reverse complement strand
TCGTTGGCGCAGTGGTGGATGATGACGGTGCGGGGCAGGGCGATGCGCAAGGCCTGCACGACGGCGCGCTGAAGATCGGCCTCGGGGGTGCCACGGCGCATCATCGCGCAGCCCTCCCCTGATCCTCGCGCTGGGCGCGCGCCACTCCCCGCCGCGCATCGATGACGACCAGCAGGCGCTGGGCATCGGCACGTTCGCCCGGGGTCTCGCCATGCTGGGCAAGCACGTTGCAGGCGAGCCGGATCAGGAGATCGCTGTGATGCGCGACATCGGCGATGACGGCGCGGGCCTCGGCGACGCGGTCGGCGGGCCAGGCGGAACTGCGGGGCTGGATGGTCATGACCGGCGTCCTCCAGCACGGCGACGGCGCGGGGCGGCCAGCTCCTGCTCCTCCAGCCATTCCTCGACAGCGGCGCGGCGGTAGTAGACCTTGCGCCCGGCCCGCACGCAGGGTGGACCCGTCCGCATCGCCTCCCAGCGGCGCAGGGTGTCGACCGAAAGGCCGAGTTCCAGTGCGAGGTCGAGACGGCTGATCCAGCCGACCAGTAGCGTGCGGGGTTTGTCTTGTCGGTCTGGCATCGATCCGAGATGCGGCATCGGGGTCTCCTGGTCCTGGCCCCGAAGATCGGGGACGTCTTGCAGGGACCAGTGAGCGCAGAGCCCGAGGGGTGGCGGCGAGGCGGAGGGTGGCAGAAAGGATGACGCCCTTGTGCCACCCCTTGTTTTGTTGGGGTTTCCGATGGTGATGGGGTGGCGGAAGAAGATTGCGGCCGCTCCTGCCAGATGCGCGAAACGGACGCCAAGGCCGCAAACACCGGCGAACACCCGGATTGACCAGCTTTGACCTGCATTGGAGGGCAAAGAGGGGGTGGCAACCGACACGGCACCCCTGCCACCCATTGAATTCCTTGAGGATTTGTCGCTGCGCGGCTCTTCAAAGGCCTGATTTGCGGCGTGATGACCGCGCCTGCCGCCTCAGACGTCCCATTGTGCAGGTCGGCGCCGGTCGCGCATCGAGCCGCCCAGCGCCGTAAACCCAAGAAAACAAGGGGTGGCGCGGTTCTGGCGTCCTTCCTGCCACCCTCCGCCTCCCCGCCACCTACAGCGCCATGCTTGCCTTGATAACGAGGCGAAACCACGCCTCATGTCGGATGCAAGAAGGACCGAAGCCATGCCCGAACGCATCAAGCTGACCGAGAAAGTGCTGCGCGACGCCGAGCCCGTGCCGGGGCGGGACTACCAGATCTTCGACACCGACGTGCGGGGATTTGCCGTCTGCATCTACCGGGGTGGAGGGCGGGCCTTCACGCTGGATTACCGTCATGCCGGGCGACAGCGCCGGATGACCTTTGGGCGCTGGCCGGAATGGTCAGTTTCGGCGGCCCGGGACCGGGCCAAGGAACTGCGTCGCGAGATCGACGCCGGGGCTGACCCCTTGGGCCTGCGCGAGGCAAAGCGCGAAGCTCCGCGCGTGATCGACCTGATCGAACGCTACTGCGCCGAGCATCTGCCGAAACTGTCAGCGCGAAGCGCAGCCGACCAGCGGTCGGCGCTGGCCAAGATGGTGGAACCGGTCTGGGGCCGGAAGCTCGTGACGGAAATCACCCCGACCGACGTCGACAAGCTCCTGACCAAGATCGCCGAGGGTAGGGCGCGGCCCCACAAGGAAAAGCCCAACAACCGGGCGCGCAAGCTGCAGGGCGCGAAGCCCACGCCGGTGCGTGCCAACCGGATCGGCGAGGTGTTGCGCAAGATGTTCACGCTGGCGGTCCAGTGGGGCTGGTGCGAAGACAACCCCGCCCAGCGCTTTCACCGCCGCACCGAGACCCCGCGCGAACGGTTTCTGTCCAAGGAGGAGATCGCCAAGCTGGCTGCCGCGCTGGATGCGGCCGAGGACCGGCGCGCGGCTGACATCATCCGCATGTGCATGCTGACAGGCGCCCGTCTGGGTGAGGTGCGGCAGTCCCGGTTCGAGCAGTTCAACCTCGAGCATATGAGCTGGTCGAAGCCGCCGACCATGACGAAACAGCGCCGCGCCCACCGCGTGCCGATCTCGGACGAGACCGCCGCCATCGTGCGCCAGCGGCAGCTGCTGGTACCGAAGGGATCGCCGTGGCTCTTCCCCGGCGACACGCCCGGCCAGCCGGTGCAGGAGGTCCGCCGTTTCTGGGCACAGGTCCAGAAGCAATGCGGGCTGCAGGACGTCCGCATCCACGATCTTCGCCACACCTTCGCATCGCTTCTTGTCAGTGGCGGGGCTTCGCTGGAAATGATCGGAAAGCTACTGGGTCACAGCCAGATGCAGACCACGCTGCGCTATGCCCACTTGATGGACTCGCCCCTGCGCGCCGGGGTCGACGCGGTGGCCAGCGCCTTCCGGCCAAAGCCCCGGCTGGTGCATGACGCCGACGATCAGGGCGGCCGGAAAACCGCCTGACCCGGGCCAGCGCGGACCCTGACCATCACGCTTCCTCTCGCCGCAGCGCCCTCCATATTGGCGTGATCCGTCGCCGGATGCTGCGGCTGTCGGGCATCTTCTTGCCATCCGACTGTTCGGCAAACCAGTCCTGCATCTCGGCGATCAACTCGGCTTGGGTTGAGGGCAGGCCACGATCATGGATGCGCTGAACCAGCGCAACGGTCATGCCGTCCCAGTCGTAAGGCGTGCTGGCACCCGGCCCCGCCGCCACCCGCCGCACCATGTCATTATCTTCCTCGAAGGCGTGCACCTCCTCGGCCAGGATCATCATGTCCGCGACTGCCACCGTGATGCCGCCTTGCGGATCGGTGATCAGCAGCCAGTCCTGCCGGTTCAGCGGCTGAATTCGACGCATCTGTCCCTCACTCGGGCCCGTGCCGCAGCGGCGGAACAGCGGAAGCAGATCGAAGGGCGACAGGGCGACCTTGCCTGAAATCACTTCTTCGCCACAGCGAACTGGTGCGATGCCGGTGATGATGCGGAACCGCCCCGCATCCGCCCATCCCGCGACATCGGCGATGTTGCAGCCCCAGCGGGCCGTGACTTCGTGAACGGTGAAGAATACGCGGGGCGGCAATGCCATGTCGAAACATCCTCTACTGAACCGGAGGATGGCAATGCTCACACCGCCCGCGCCCGCGCGCGGTGCGCGCAGGTTGAGTGATCGGAAGCAACGAAAACAGAGGCGCCATAGCGCCGCGACGTTGCCAAGACTGTCGTTCCGATTGACCTGTTATGCTTTTGGTTGAGGGCTGCTCTCCTCTTGCGCGAAGCCTGCACCGGCGCTCGATTCGGGGCAAGGGGGTGGCCCGCACGAAGCTGTGGATAAGAGGTGTGGGTGCGTGAAGTCGCTCATCACCGCCTTCTATCGCTGAGTGCGGGAAAGGAGTGTGAATAAAAAAACACGTAATAACAGAGTTATAGCGGGCTCCCCGAGCCTCTCATTGAAGGGAAGGGCAAATATAGTGAATCGTGAAATCACGGTATTGACGCACCGAAGTTGGCGCCTATATACATGAGTCAACAAATATGATTTCACGGAGATTGCCTCATGCGTAAGGTCGTCAGAGAGTATCAGCAGCTGTGTCGTGCTGAAGGTGTTGACTTGCTCGGCATCGAGCCGCGCGGCCGTCACTACGCTCTTCATTTCGAGAGAGGGTTCCTCATCGCGGCCTCTACCCCCTCCGATCACCGTGCGCGCCACAACCTCCGCGCCATGATCCGCCGCCTGCACGCTTGAAGGACAAGACCATGAACATGCCCGCCCCGACCCCCGAAACCATGACGGCCGAACAGCGCCGCGAGACTTGGTTCCACCGCGAACTGGCCGGATACTTCAGCGCCGATAACATCGACTACCGGCAGAACTGGGACTACGGACCCGAGCTTCTTGAGCTTCTCGCCTCCCGTTTCCGCGTGATCGAGATGATCCTCGGTGCAGAGGACGTCGCGCCGCATCTTTTCGCGATGCTGCATGGTCCCGATGTCGAGGGTGAGACCTGGCGCGAGGCGTTCGAGACTTATGACCCGGTTTTGACGCCGCACTGGACGGGCACGAAGCTGATCGACAACGCGGGCATCTATGGCCTCTACGGTGTGCTTCCTGCGGAAGTTCAGTTCGATGCGCGTAAGCCTTGGGTTGATACGCTGGCGCAGCAGCTTGACCAGTTCCGGCAGATTGCGAACCCGGAACCGCAGGGCGTGATTGCCCGGATTATCAATCTTGCCCTTTCGCGCCACGCGATGGACACCGGCGCGGGCGAGGTCGACCTGCAGTCGCTCGCCCTGTTCGGCGGCGTCACGGAAGGCCGTATCCGGAACATTCTCTCCAGCGGCGACGGCGGACTGGAAAAGGTCGGCCAGCGGGTGACGGCCGTCAGTGCAGCCTTGTGGCTGAAGGGGCGGAAGGAGTTCTTTGCCTCGATCTGGCAGCAGCCCGATGAAGCTGCCCCCGAGGCGCCGAACCCGGATTTCTCGGACGAGGTGGTCTTCGTCCCCGTCGCCGCTGACGGCAGCCATTTCCATCCCGGTCTCGCGCGCGGCGGCAAGTTCATGATCGGTGCGAAGGGCGAGGAGGTCTCGTACCCCTCCTTCAACGAGGCGCTGTCTGCCCTGCAGAAGATGGCCACGCCCCGCTGGCGGCGTCCGAACGAGGCGGGCAACTGGGGCATTGTCTCGGGGCGCGACTGGAAGCGCATCGAACGCCGCCAGTTGATGTCGATGTGATCCGGAGTTTGATGATGCGTTTCTCTGCCGAAGACCTTCTGTCCGCCCTGCTCGAAGCCGCGCCCCGCCCGACCGTTCAGGCGCCGCGCGATGCACGTGGCCTTTATGGCCTCGTCGATCACCATGGCGATCTGCGCTACATCGGCTCGACCAGTTCGACCGAACAGACATTCTACGAACGGATCCACCAGCGCCATCGGACCGGATCAGAGGGCATGAGCCACTACTTCTCTGCCATGTACAACACCGGCCGGATGTGGCGCGACCGGACGGATGCTTTGACCAAGGCCGATGGCGACATCGCCAAGGCACTGCGCAACGAGTTTGTCGTCGATCACTGCCGCGCGGTCTGGCTCCCCTTGCCCGACACGGCGGACATCGCGCGGCTGGAGGCCGAGGTGCTCTCCCTCGCGCCCGATCATGCCATCGCCTGGAACCGGCGCCGCATGCAGGCCTATGACGAGCCGGTCGATCTAGTCGAGGACACGCTGCGCCGCCTTGGCTGGGGTGCCCGCGAAAAGGCGGCTATCGAACGGCAGCGCCTGCGCTTCCTTTCCGCGATGGTTGGTTCCGTCGCGGCGCCAGCGCCGAAGCCTGCGTTCATGCGGCAGGCAAATGTCACGCCCTTTCCCGAGGGCCCGTTCCGCTTCTTCGCGCTGGATGTCGAAACGGCGAACAACGACCGTGGCAGCATCTGCCAGATCGGTGTCGCCTGCGTGCGCCCCGACAATTCCATCGAGACTTGGGTGACCTATGTCGATCCGCAGGTGGATCGCTGGGTGTTCACCTATCTCCATGGGATCAGTGCCCGCACGGTGCAGGGCGCCCCGACCTTTGCTGAGGTGCTGCCGGTCCTGCGGGATGCACTGAACGGGGCGACGGTCTACCAACACTCTGGTTTTGACCGCAGCGCCGTCGCCGCCGCCTGTGGCAACTGCGGACTGCCCGTCCCACTGTGGGACTGGCGCGACAGCGTCCATGTCGCTCGCGCCGCCTGGCCCGAGCTTCGGGGCAACGGTGGACACGGTCTCGCAAGCCTCAAGCAGCATCTGGGCCTCATGTTCGAGCACCACGATGCGGGCGAGGATGCCCGCGCAGCAGCGGAAGTGGTCCTGCGTGCCGAAGGGGTTCAACCCCCTCGCACGCAGATCCCGGTTCAGGCGGGCCGGGTGACGATTGCGGACGAAGAGGATTTCGACCTGATCGAAGGCAGCGGCGCCGCTGTGGCGATTGTCCACGAGCCCCTCGCCGCACCGATGCGGTCGGACGCAATCCTGCGCCAGCACACCGGGCGCCACATCGGCACGACCGAAATCACGCAGGGAAATATCGACAACAACCACATCTATCTCCGGAGCTTCTTCGAAAAGTTTCCGGCTGATGCGATCGGCGGATCGAACCGTGCCTCGGCCGCCCAGCGCGAAATTGCCGTGGACTGCGGCGGTGGCACTGTGGTCATGACCGACCTCGATGGTCAGAAGAAGTTCTTCCGCAAGCGCGGCTGGATCCGGGAGTTCTTCGAACGGCATGGCGTTCGCGCCGGGGACATGGTGACGGTCGAGGAAGTGGCACCCTACAGCTATCGTGTGGCGCTCCAGCGGCGTCTTACCTAGAAATGGATGCCAGGCTGCGGGATATTGGCCCCAGGCAGAATCCCGCGGCCTCGTTCCAGGCAATCACGTGAGTGAGGGGCAATGGCCGAGCGCAATGACATATCGGGCCTTCTGGCCTTCATCGGCCGGGAAGGGGACTGGCGCGAGCGGCTGCAGGATGTGGTCGCCGAACATCTGTTGCCCGCGCTCGAAGAATTCGAGATCGACCAGGACGGCTTGGCCGATCTGCTGGGCGAGCAATGGTCCGGCGTGCTTTGGGGCTGCGGGTTCGAGGATTTCCTTGGCCAGCGCTATGAGGACGGCAACATCGTCGATCTCTACCTGAAACGGCGCGGCTGGAA
>NZ_QPJL01000052.1 GCF_003337565.1 Paracoccus lutimaris | reverse complement strand
TCGTTGGCGCAGTGGTGGATGATGACGGTGCGGGGCAGGGCGATGCGCAAGGCCTGCACGACGGCGCGCTGAAGATCGGCCTCGGGGGTGCCACGCCGTTTCATCGCACTGCCCTCCCCTGGTCTTCGCGCTGGGCACGTCGTACCGGCCGCCGCGCATCGACGACGACCAGCAGGCGCTGGGCATCCGCACGTTCGCCTGGGGTCTCGCCATGCTGGGCAAGCACGTTGCAGGCGAGCCTGATCAGGAGATCGCTGTGATGCGCGACGTCGGCGATCACGGCGCGGGCCTCGGCCACGCGGTCGGCGGGCCAGGCGGAACTGCGGGGTTGCACGGTCATGACCGGCGCCCTCCGGCACGACGGCGGCGCGGCGCGGCCTGTTCCTGCTCCTCCAGCCATTCCTCGACAGCGGCGCGACGGTAGTAGACCTTGCGTCCGGCCCGAACGCAGGGTGGGCCCGTCCGCATCGCCTCCCAGCGGCGCAGGGTGTCGACCGAAAGGCCGAGTTCCAGCGCGAGGTCGAGACGGCTGATCCAGCCGACCAGCAGCGTGCGGGGTTTGTCCTTCGGTTCTGGCATCGATCCGAGATGCGGCATCGGGGTCTCCTGGTCCTCGCCCCGAGCATCGGGGACGTCTTGCAGGGACCAGTGAGCGCAGAGCCCAAGGGGTGGCGGCGAGGCGGAGGGTGGCGGAAAGGATGCCGCCTTTGTGCCACCCCTTGTTTTATTTGGGTTTGCGATGGTGGTCGGATGGCGTGGACAAATTACGGCCGGTCCTGCCAGGTGGGCGAAACGGATGCCAAGGCCGCAAACACCAGCGAACAGCCGGATTGACCGTGTTTGACCGGCATTGGTGGGCAAAGAGGGGGTGGCACCCGGCATGGCACCCCTGCCACCCATTGAATTCCTTGAGGATTTGCCGCTTTGCGGCAGTTTAAAAGTCAAATTTACAGCGCGATCACCGTGCCTGCGGCCTCAGACGTCCCATTGCGCATGTCGACCCCAGTCGCGCATCGATCCGCGCAGCGCCGAAAAACCCATGAAAACAAGGGGTGGCACTGCTGTGGCGCCCTTTGCGCCACCCTCCGCCTCCCCGCCACCCGACTTGCCATGCTTGCCTTGATAGTCAGGCGAAACCACGCCTCATGTCGGATGCAAGAAGGACCGAAGCCATGCCCGAACGCATCAAGCTGACCGAGAAAGTGCTGCGCGACGCCGAGCCGGTGCCCGGGCGGGACTATCAGATATTCGACACCGACGTCCGGGGCTTCGCAGCCTGCATCTACCGCGGCGGCGGGCGGGCCTTCACGTTGGACTACCGCCATGCCGGGCGCCAGCGCCGGATGACCTTCGGGCGCTGGCCGGAATGGTCGGTGTCGGCTGCCCGGGAACGGGCCAAGGAACTGCGGCGCGAGATCGACGCCGGGGCCGATCCCTTGGGCCAGCGCGAGGCGAAGCGCGAAGCCCCGCGTGTGACCGACCTGATCGAGCGCTACTGCGCCGAGCATCTGCCGAAGCTGTCAGTGCGGAGCGCGGCCGACCAGCGGTCGGCGCTGGCCAAGATGGTGGCACCTGTCTGGGGCCGGAAGCTGGTGACTGAGATCACGCCGACCGACGTCGACAAGCTCCTGACCAAGATCGCCGAGGGCAGGGCGCGGCCGCACAAGGAAAAACCCAACAACCGGGCGCGCAAGCTGCAGGGGGCCAAACCGACACCCGTCCGCGCCAACCGGATCGGCGAGGTGTTGCGCAAGATGTTCACGTTGGCCGTCCAGTGGGGCTGGTGCGAGGACAATCCGGCCCAGCGCTTTCACCGCCGCACCGAGACGCCGCGCGAACGCTTCCTCTCCAAAGAGGAAATATCCAAGCTCGCCGCCGCGCTCGATGCCGCCGAGGATCGGCGCGCCGCCGACATCATCCGCATGTGCATGCTGACGGGCGCACGGCTGGGCGAGGTGCGGCAGGCCCGGTTCGAACAGTTCAACCTCGAACACATGAGCTGGTCGAAGCCGCCCACCATGACGAAACAGCGCCGCGCCCACCGCGTGCCGATCTCTGACGAAACCGCAGCCATCGTGCGCCAGCGGCTGCTGCTGGTACTGAAAGGATCCCCGTGGCTCTTTCCCGGCGATACGCCCGGCCAGCCGGTGCAGGAGGTGCGGCGGTTCTGGGCGCAGGTCCAGAAGCAGTGCGGGCTGCACGACGTCCGGATTCATGACCTGCGCCACACCTTTGCGTCCTTGCTGGTCAGTGGTGGCGCGTCGCTGGAAATGATCGGCAAGCTTCTGGGGCACAGCCAGATGCAGACGACCCTGCGGTATGCCCACCTGATGGACTCGCCCCTGCGCGCCGGGGTGGACGCTGTGGCCAGTGCCTTCCGTCCAAAGCCTCGGCTTGTTCATGACGCCGACGATCAGAGTGGCCGAAAGACCGCCTGATCCGGGCCAGCGCGGACCCTCGTCATCACGCTTCCTCCCGTCGCAGCGCCCTCCATATCGGCGTGATCCGCCGCCGGATCGAACGGCTGTCTGGCATCTTCTTGCCGTCTGACCGATCCGCGAACCAGTCCTGCATCTCGGCAATCAGCTCGGCTTGGGTGGCTGGCAGACCGTGGTCATGCATCCGCACGATCAGGGCGATGTTCATGCCCTCCCAGTCATAGGGTGTGGCAGCACCTGGCCCCGCCGCAACCCGCCGCACCATGTCGTTCTCTTCCTCGAAGGCATGCACCTCATCGGCCATGATCATCATGTCCGCGACCGCCACCGTGACCCCGCCGACAGGATCGGTGATGATCTGCCATTGGCTTTTGTCGCCCGTCATGATCCGGCGCACCACGCCCTCGGTCGGGCCCGTCCCGCAGCGGCGGAACAACGGCATGAGGTCCATCGGCGAGATGGCGACCCGACCGGCGACAATTTCTTCGCCACAGCGGACGAGGCCGATGCCGGTCATGATGTGGAACTTGCCCGCCGCGGCCCAGCCTGCGACGTCGGCGATGTTGCAGCCCCAGCGGGCCGTGACTTCCTGAAGGGTGTAGAAAACGCGGGGCGGCAGAGCCATGACAAATCATCCTCACATGAACCGAGGACGGGCCGAACTCATACCGCCTGCAGCCCGTGCCGGGGCGCACGGGTTAAGTGATCGGGCGCAACGACACGAGAGGCGCCGGGGCGCCTTCGGTCAGAGCGACGGGTGTTCCGATAGACCTGTTATGCTTTTGGTTGAGGGCTGCTCTCCTCAAGGATGCACCCTGACGCGGGCTTCGATTCGGAGCAAGGGGGTGGCCAGCACGATGCTGTGGATATCATTTAAGGCCTCGGCGATCATCCGCTTTGGGCGCCCTGCGAACACTACATATAGTGCGTAGTTGGACATATGACATAGTCAGTTCGCTGGTGGCGAACTCGGGGCTTGAAATGGCGAACAACGTGCTCTATCTAGCGATCAATGCTCAGGTGAGAGATAGCTGCCATAGGCTGATCGGTTCGCCGATCGAGGAGGCTCCGGCCTCTACCCACTTCGGGGCGTGGCGACCGCATCCGCGCGATGCGATCCGCGACGACGACCCGACGACTTAAGTCCGCAGCTCGCGTTGCGGCACGGGGATACCTAGGAGATAGCCTCTGCCCTGATTGCCTCTTGGGAAGGCGGCACACTCGTCGGGATGGTCCCGGCGAGGAAGCCCAGGAGGTTGCGACATGGGTACTGAACCTGTGAAGCCCCTGAGCACCGGGCAGTGGATCCGTCGCTGGATTCGGCGTGTTCTTCGGAAACGTCGGACCCTGATGGTCGCGTTCTGGATGGTGAAAGCCATCGTGTATCTGGCGCGACTCTTCTTCTGAGACGGCTCCTAGGTGTTCAACTGCTGAGGATGGGAGAAAAATGCTGAATGAAGCTCTTCGCCTGGTTCGGGTCTACCACGACCTGTCGCAGGCTGACGTGGCCGAACGCGTCGGGCTGTCAAAATCCTATGTTTCGGAGATCGAGAGCGGCGAAAAGAACGTCTCCATTGCCGTTCTGGAGAAGTATTCGACGGCCTTCGATATTCCGATGTCCTCGCTCATGCTGTTTGCCGAGCGCGTGGAGGGTGCTGGAAAGGCCGATGCCATTCGGGCGTATGTCGCTGACAAGGCGCTGAAGATGCTGGATTGGGCGGCGACAATTTCCGAGTATCGAGGGGCGGGCAGGTGAGCCACGACCGCAACCAGTCAATCCTGTACAAGGTGACAAGCCCGCAGATGCTGGCCGATCGTCTGCTGATTTCCCGTGAAGAACTGGATGCGCTTCTCGCCGATGCCGATCCCTACAAGCGGTGGATCGACAAGAAGTCCGGCCGCGCAATTCAGGAGCCGCGGCCAAGACTCGCGAAGGTGCATCGCAGGATCGCAATGCTCTTGGCGAGGATCGACACGCCGCCCTACCTGCACTCGGCAAAGAAGGGGCGGTCGTACATCTCCAATGCTGCTGCACACTCGGTCGAGGACGGGTGCGTCAAGATCGATGTCCGAAGGTTCTATCCGTCAGCGCGGGCTCAGGCTGTCTATCACTTCTTCCGCGACAGGATGGCTTGTGAGGGTGATGTTGCCGGAATGCTTGCAAAACTGCTGATGGTGGACGGGCATCTGCCGACAGGAAGCAGCGCCAGCCCAATTGTCTCGTACTTCGCCTACGAGGACCTGTTTCATGAACTTTCGGTCTTGGCTGAAGCATGCGGCTGCAAGATGACCGTCTACGTCGATGACATTGTATTCACGGGGGCAGGGGCTACGCGGCGCCTCCTGTTTGAAGCTCGGAAGGCCATCGGCAAACGGCACCTTCATGGGCACAAGACCAAGCTCTTTCGGCCCGGTCAGCCGCGGATCGTCACCGGAGTTGCTGTCACCCACAACGGCCTTCGGTTGCCGAACCGGCGCCAGGTCCGCATTGCCGAGGACCAGAAGCTGTTCGATGACCTGCCACTTGGCCGCGAGAAGCTCATCGTCGCACGGCGGCTCACTGGACGCCTATTTGAAGCCAGCCAAATCGATGCAGGGTGGCGAGTGCGCGCTGAGGCCATGGCTGCCCTGCGCGATGATATTCAAAGAAAGATCGGTCGCTAGACCGGCATAGACAGGGCTGGTTATGGCTGAACGCAACGATATTTCCGGCCTTTTGGCCTTCATCGGCCGAGAAGGTGACTGGCGCGAGCGGCTGCAGGATGTTGTCGCCGAACACCTGATGCCCGCGCTGGAGGAATTCGAGATCGATCAGGACGGCTTGGCCGACCTGCTAGGCGAGCAGTGGTCAGGCGTCCTCTGGGGCTGCGGGTTCGAGGATTTCCTTGGCCAGCACTATGAGGACGGCAACATCGTCGATCTCTATCTGAAGCGGCGCGGCTGGAAGGAAACGGCCTTGAACCGGGCCTATTTCACCGCGCTGCGGGATGCGCAAGTCAGTCTGTACGAAGTCAGCGATGTCCAGCCTGGCACATCGATGGTGCTGCGCGACCTGCTGTCGGATGCCACATCCGTCACAGTGCGCGAGAAATCCGCCACGCGCACTCTGAAGCAATGGGACCGGATCGCCGTGCGGGTGGTGCCCGAACGCGATCACCATGTCATCTCCGGCGCGCTGTTACCCTTCCGCTCCGAAGCGGTGGATTTCCTGTTCGCCGGGCTGCGCGACGCCCTGAAGCTGAAGAAGCGAGACGCGCTGCGGCTCACCCGCGAGCAGCTTCTGGGTTGCGCACCCATCTTCACTTCCGCTTGGCTGTTCATCGAGATCGACCGTGCCCTCACCCCAGCGCAGCCGCAGTTCACCAATTCGGACGGCGACGATGTGTTGTTCCACGATTTGCGGTACCCGCTTGCCAGCGGCGTAACGCAGAAAGCAGTGGCGGAGCGGCTCGACCGGGTGAAGGGCTTCCTGCCGGAAGGACCGAAGTTCTGGAACTGGCTGGCCACGCGGAAGGGGCGCGGTGGCAAGGCGGGCGGCGGCATCATGCTCGACACGCAGATGGAGGGCGCCACCGTTCTGGGTTCGCTGGAATTGAAGGGCAAGACGCTGCTCGTGACCGTCAACTCGGCCGAGCGCGCGGCCAAGGTCCAGACGTTGATCGGTGCGGCCGCCGGGGATCTGTTGAAATCGCCTTTGAACACGATCCGGACAGTCGATCAGATGCGGGCAGACCAACGGCGTGAAGGGTCGCGCGAAGAAGCCGACGAAATCCCGCCAGAGATCGCGCGCCAGCTGATGCGGGATCACCTCGACAAGCACTACCGCGAAACGCTGGACGCGCCGATCCCGGCGCTGGGCGGCAAGTCACCACGTCAGGCTGTCCGGACGGCTGCGGGGCGCGAGAAGGTGATCGACTGGCTAAAGATGCTGGAAAACCGCAGCGCCGCGCATGTAGAGGGCCCCATCGCCGAGTACGATTTCGCCTGGATGTGGGGCGAGCTAGGGCTTCAGGAACATCGGAAATGAAGGCTGACAAGACGGTCTGCGATGATGATCTGCAGGGGAGGGCGCGTGGGCTACATCAACACCACATCAACCTGCGACTGCGGCCTTCGTGCCGGTCTTGCGTGTGAATCCGTGCGAACGCTGATGTTTGCGAGGGCGAAAATCACGCCTGAACAAAGGCTTACCCCGTAAGACGCTGATTTCGATGATTATTCGGTTTTGCCCTTCCATGGGCTCATAACCTGAAGGTCACAGGTTCAAATCCTGTCCCCGCAACCACCGATTCCGACCCAAGACCAGCACCAGCCCTCGCCGAACGCGGGGGCTTTGTCATGTCTGCTTCCGACAAAGCCAGAATTCCGGCCAATTCCCCAATGAGTTCAATCTCATGGCCACCGGTTGCGCCCGGA
>NZ_QPJL01000051.1 GCF_003337565.1 Paracoccus lutimaris | reverse complement strand
ACCGGGCATCTATGTCCGGGCGCACGGAACGCTGGATGACATGTGGCGGCACTTCAGAAAGTTCACACGCGTTCAGGATGAAAGCGGGAAGTGGTTCTTCTTTGCATTTTGGTCTTCACCAATCAGTACAAAGCTGTTTCTGCGATCTGATGAGAAAGCTATCCAGGCTTTCATTCGGCCGCTCTTTTTGATGCATGGGCGTGCACTGACCATCGTCACGGCTAGCCGTCAGGCCATTGCTACAGTTCAGGCCATCAGCCCCTTAAAGATCGAAAAACGATGGATTTTGACACAGCCAGTATGGGAGTTTATGCGGCAGTTACGACGCGAGCAGCAATTCGATGAAATCATCGGCATCACTTGGCGGCATACTGGCCCGCATGTCACAATAACCGAAGCAACAATGACCTCACGTTTACGCGACAAGCGTGATCAGTGGTTCAAAATTGGGTTCTGGCGTCGTGATCACCTGGCGAAGCTATGTACATGGGAGACGATGCTGGGCCCGAACTTTCTGGAAAGCTATGGAAACGGTGAGGTTTCTAGAGCTGCACATGCAGCGCAATCAGATCATGAATTAATCCAGAGGATAGAAAATTTTCTGGACGGGCAGGCGGTGAGAAAAGTGGATGCAGTGATATGAAGGGAACATACAAGATTCTTACACCAATTTGCGTTACCTTGGCGTGTCTTGCATTACTCGGAATGTCGGCGGTTGACGGAAGGCCTAAGACTCTTTCCATAGATTACAGTTCGCATATTGCAGTTCCTGCCGTCAACAAAATGGAATTGAATAATCGTATGATTGTCTCCAGGTCCCTCAAGGGACGAAGCGAAAGCGGAGGGATAGAGTATCTTGACAAGCAAGGGGATGCGCTTGTCTTTAATGTATTCTGGTATGATATTGTTAACGAGAAAGCTTATACCGCAAACGTTACAGTTGCGGCATCAGAATTATCAATCGTTGAGAGTCTTCCCGGCTATGCGACAATAGATATTGTGAACGGACCAGGTGCCGATGTGACCGTTACGACCATGAACAAGTATATTGCGAGCATTATTGGCAAGAGGAATTCCGGAAACATTATAACTCCACCAGATCAATACCCTCCCATCACCCTGCGAGAAATATGTGCCGAGGAATTGCCGCCCGAAGATATTGTCGCGATGGAGTTGGCGGCGGCGGCCAGGGATCCAAACGATGAAGAGATGCTTTCATCCATGATGGGCAATCGAGAACGCTATCTGATTGATAACCCGGTGCCAGCCTCGCGTTGTGCCGAGGGCGGAGAAAAATGATGGAAACAGGCGCTTCTCCCGATCCCGGCTTGGCGTAGAGCGTAGCCAGATCTGCCGCACAAGAAGCAGGCACGGCCCCGGTGGATACGGTCGCCGTTGGCTGCGAACTGCTCCGGGTTGGTATGTTTTTTGACGGTACTGGCAATTCTCGTGACCACGTTCCGGTGGGTGGCGTGACCTGGCATACGAATGTTGACTTGCTCGAGAGAATTTACCTTCCAGATCAAGGAAAAATCGAAGCCATCAACGGCCAATCAAGAAAGGTAAGCTATTCATCTATTTACATGCGGGGTATCGGAGTCAGGGCAAATAGCGATGGTGACGATTTTTTAGGCTGGTACGGCTTGCCACGAGAACCCCGCGTCATCAGTGGCGGCAAGCTGGTTCATATTCCCTCAGCCGGGATAGTGGCATTGCCAACTGGTACTGGTCTTGGTTGGGGTGCTGGACCCGAGGGCGTCGAAAGTCGCGTTCTTGAATCATATGTAAAACTTGAGAGTTATATACGCAAAGTAACGGGCGGAATTCAGCCGTGTGATATCTGGTTGGACGTATTCGGATTCTCCCGAGGTGCGGTTGCTGCCCGTGATTTCGCGAATGGTGTAAAGGATCAGGAATTTTCTTATGGCTCAACCAATATTCGCACAAAGTTCCTTGGGCTATTTGATAAGGTTTCATTCATGGGGAGCGGCGGCAATACCGGAAACCATGAGGGCGTATATCTGAATACCAGCGGCAATGTTTCTGAAATAATCGTCCACATCACGGCTAAAGATGAAATTCGTCGGTATTTCCCGCTTACATTGACAATGAGCGGTGAGCGCATAGAAATGGTTGGCTCCCACTCAGATATTGGTGGTGGTTACCTCCCCAATTCACCACCTAGCACATTTTATTTTACGGATATGGCCTATCCCGGAGTTCGCAAATATTTCGAAAGTCGCTGGGGGTTATCTATGCAGTATGTTGTGAGTAACGACAAAATTGATGTCGATGGGGATTTCATTATTCGAGGAGCTCCTGGGGATTTCGAATCTACCTCTGAAACGATAATTCAGAATACTGCTGATCACGGCCTTCAGTTTGTAAGTTTGCGCCTGATGCATGATCGCGCAGTCTCTGCTGGCGTTCCATTTCGTGCAAATATAGGCGATTCCATTGATGGCAAGAGTATTGGGATAGATAAAGATCTGGACAACTATTATCGTGCGCTGTGCAGAAATGACATTAATCAGGCTGAGATATTAGAATTGGAGATTCGAAAGAGATATGCGCATATTTCGTTCAACAATGAAACGAATCGCGGTGTATCGCCGAACCTTCCCGAACCAGACGCAGTGCGCAAGGTCGCGAGCCTGTAACAGCGCCCGTTGATTTTATTGAGGCTACCGTTTTTGCGAGGTTCAAGTTCCTGAGCTGATGGAGATGATGAGATCAATGGGTTATGACCCTGGCTCCGTCATGACGGCGATACTTCAAAAAAATCTTACGCCACCACGGTCGAGTATCTGTCATCGGGATAGGCGCGACCCCGGGCAACAAGGGGGGCAAGCTGATCCAGACGTTGCCCGCGCTCCTCCGCCAACGCCTCGGCCGCAGCCGCACGCTGTTCAGCTGCCGCCAATCGTTCGCGCATCGTCTCAATTTCCCCATGCAAGACATCGTTTGCACTTTTTCTTTCCTCCTGATCTTTCCTCGCGCGTCCTTGCAATTGATCTTTCTGCAAGAGCTTGCTTGCAAAGAGCGGAAAACACGGTGCAATTCTGACAGGTCGATCTGCCACGCGCCTGTTTCTGACTTAGCGGTTGAAATACGGAATTTTTTATCGCTCTGGTGATTGTTGCGGTGTTCAGGCCGGTTGCCGTTGCTGCCTCACCCGCGGTGTATCTCACGGCCTTGCGCCCGTTTGCATCACGCCTTGCCCCAAGTCTTGCATGCAAGAGCGGTTGCCTGTCCACTCATCAGGCGCAAAGTATCCGCCGCCCAGCTTTCCCCGATCATATCCGGCCCACCTTTGCGCCGAAATCCGAGAACAGTTTTTCGACATTGGCCGCATCTCGCTTGATGCCCCGATCTGTCAGGAACCGCCTGAAGCGGGTGGCAATCTCGTTGTTGTCCGTGTTGCATCCGGCCGCGCGCTTCAGGTCCAGAATGGCCGAGTGGTTCGACTCCTCCGCGATTTCACGAAAGACCCGGCCAAACCACCATTTCACCAGGAGGTGGCATGGGGGTCTTCGCGAGGATGATGGAGGGGCTGGCCTCCGAGGGCGCCGAGCACAAGACGGTCATGATCGATGTGAGCGGGCATGCGCCATCGGTTCGAGCATGCCCGCGCAAGCACCTCAAGGCGCACCGCACGGCTTCGAGCCTGCGGGCGAAAAAAGGGGGGGCGACGACCAGCACGGGCGTCTGATCGGGCGCGCGAAGGGTGGCTTGAACACCAAGCTGCACGCCATCACCGAGGCCAGGGGACGGCCGCTGAAGTTCTTCATGACCGCAGGTCAGACAAGCGACCATACCGGTGCTGCCGCCCCGCTGGGCAGTCTACCGGCCGCGGAGAGGCTGATCGCCGACCGGGGTCATGACGCCGACTGGTTCCGGGATGCGTTGAAGGACAAGGGGATACGCCCCTGCACCCCGGTCGGGGGTCGCGCGGCAAGCCTGTCCCCTACGACAAGCCGCGCTACCGCCGCCGCGACCGCATCGAGGTCATGTTCGGTCGGCTGAAAGACTGGCGCAGGGCCGCAACCCGCTATGACAGATGCGCCAGGACCTTCCTAACCGCCCTCGCCCTCGCAGAACCGTGATGTTCTGGCTTCGAGGATCAATGAGGCTGGAGACTAATCCTCAGGCCAGATCAAACCGGTCCGCGTCCATGATCTTCACCCAGGCCGCGACGAAATCCTGCACGAATTTCGCCTTGGCGTCGTCCTGGGCGTAGACCTCGGCATAGGACCGCAGGATCGAGTTCGAGCCAAAGACCAGATCAACCCGCGTCGCCGTCCATTTCACCGCCCCCGTCTTGCGGTCGCGAATCTCGTAAAGATCCTTGCCGGTCGGGACCCAAGAATAGGCCATGTCGGTCAGGTTGACGAAGAAGTCGGTCGTCAGCGCGCCCTCGCGATCCGTGAAGACGCCGGCCTTCGAGCCGCCGTAATTGGCGCCGATCACCCGCATGCCGCCGACCAGCACGGTCATCTCGGGCGCGGTCAGGCCCATCAGCTGAGTGCGGTCCAGAAGCATCTCCTCGGGCGAGACGGCATAGTCCTTTTTCACCCAGTTGCGATAGCCGTCGGCCAAGGGCTCAAGCACGTCAAAGGACGCGGCGTCGGTCTGCGCGGCGCTCGCGTCGCCCCGGCCCGGCGTGAAGGGCACACTCACATCGAAACCGGCGGCAATCGCTGCCTGCTCGATGCCGAGATTGCCGGCCAGAACGATGGTATCGGCGACCGAGGCACCGGCTGTGGCGGCCAGCGGTTCCAGCACCGACAGCACCCGGGCCAGACGCTCGGGTTCATTGCCGACCCAGTCTTTTTGCGGGGCAAGGCGGATGCGCGCGCCATTGGCACCGCCGCGCATGTCCGAGCCGCGATAGGTCCGGGCGCTGTCCCAGGCGGTGGTGACCATGTCCGAGAGCGACAGGCCCGAGCCTGCGATCCTTGCCTTGAGCGCGGCCACGTCATAGCCGGTCGGGCCGGCGGGGATCGGGTCTTGCCAGATCAGGTCCTCGGCCGGGACATCGGGGCCAAGATAGCGCGGCTTCGGCCCCATGTCACGATGGGTCAGCTTGAACCAGGCGCGGGCAAAAGCGTCGTTGAAAGCGGCCGGGTCCTTGTGGAACCGCTCCGAGATCGCGCGATAGGCCGGATCAACCTTCAGCGCCATGTCGGCATCGGTCATGATCGGGTTGTAGCGGATCGAGGGATCCTCGACATCGGCGGGCTTGTCCGCCTCAGTGATCGAGACCGGCTCGTATTGCCACGCACCAGCGGGGCTTTTGGTCAGCCGCCATTCATGGTTCATCAGCATGTCGAAGAAGCCGTTGTCCCATTTGGTGGGGTTGGTGGTCCATGCGCCCTCGATGCCGCTGACGACGGTGTTGCGGCCAATGCCGCGCTTGCCGGTCTTATTCAGCCAGCCAAGGCCCTGATCCTCAAGGCTGCCGGCCTCGGGGGCGGGGCTGAGATCGGCGGCGCTGCCATTCCCGTGCGCCTTGCCGATGGTGTGGCCGCCGGCGGTCAGGGCGACGGTTTCCTCATCGTTCATGGCCATGCGGGCGAAGGTCTCGCGCATCTGGGCGGCTGTTTTCAGGGGATCGGGCTTGCCGTTAACGCCCTCGGGGTTGACGTAGATCAGGCCCATCTGCACGGCGGCCAGCGGGTTTTCCATGGTCTCGGGCTTGTCGACATCGCCGTAGCGGGGGCTGTCCGACGGCGCCAGCCATTCCTTTTCCGCGCCCCAATAGACGTCCTTTTCGGGATGCCAGATATCCTCGCGCCCGAAGCCGAAGCCAAAGGTTTTCAGCCCGGCGACGTCATAGGCGATGGTGCCGGCAAGCTGGATCAGGTCGGCCCAGCTGATCTTGTTGCCGTATTTCTTCTTGATCGGCCACAAGAGGCGGCGGCCCTTGTCGGTATTGGCGTTGTCGGGCCAGGAATTCAGCGGCGCGAAACGCTGGTTGCCGGTGCCGCCGCCGCCACGGCCATCGGCCAGACGGTAGGAGCCCGCCGTGTGCCATGCCACGCGGGCGAACATGCCGACATAGCTGCCCCAATCGGCCGGCCACCAGTCCTGGCTGTCGGTCATCAGCGCCCGCAGATCGGCTTTCAGCGCCTCGACATCCAGCGATTTCAGTTCCTCGCGATAGTCGAAGCCTTCGCCCAGCGGATTGGTCTTGCTGTCATGCTGATGCAGGATGTCCAGATTCAGCGCATTCGGCCACCAGTCCACGTTGGACTGGCCCGCCGCCGTGACGCTGCCATGCATGACCGGGCATTTGCCGGCCTGTTTGATCTCGTTTCCGTCCATCTTGCTCTCCAATCCTGGCTATATTGCGAGGCAGGCCCTGCCGCCGGCCGCATCATCGTGCAGCTGCGACAGAACCGGGTTTCCAAGGAACCATAGCAAGCCACGGCAATAAGATAAATTTTCATTTTCTAATGCATCTGATATGTAGAGCTTATGAACTCATTGACTATGAAACACCTGCGCTACTTCGAAGCCCTTGCCCGGCATGGCCATTTCGGCCGTGCGGCAGAAGCCTGCGCCATCTCGCAGCCGGCGCTGTCGCTGCAAATGAAGGAGCTTGAGGATATTCTGGGCGCGGCGCTGATCGAACGCGGCACCCGCCAGATCAGCCTGACGCCCCTGGGCGAATCATTTGCCGCCCGCGCCCGCGACATCCTGCGCGCTGTCGATGAGCTGGCGCAGCTGGGCCGTGCCGCGCAGGACGCGCTGACCGGGCAGCTGCGGCTGGGCGTGATCCCGACCGTCGCGCCCTATCTGTTGCCCGGCATCGTGCAGGCGCTGGCCCTGCGCTATCCCGATCTGGACCTGCGCCCGCGCGAGGCGGTGACGCGGCGGCTGATTGACGATCTGGCCGAGGGGCGGCTCGACGCGGCCATCGTCGCCTTGCCCGTCTCGGAATCCGGGCTGGTCGAGATGCCCTTGTTTGCTGAGGAATTCCTGTTGGTGCGCCCGCGAAAGGATGCCGGAAAACCCGTCCCCAGTTCGGAGATGCTGCGCGAGATGCGGCTTTTGCTGCTTGAGGAGGGGCATTGCTTTCGTGATCAGGCGCTGTCCTTTTGCAAGATGTCGCCCTCGGTCGCGCGCGACATGATGGAGGGCAGCTCGCTGTCGACATTGGTGCAGATGGTTGGCGCGGGGATCGGCGTCACGCTGATCCCGCAAATGGCCATCGCCATCGAGGCCGGCTCGGCCCCGGTCACCGTGGCCCGGCTGGCCGCGCCGCGCCCTTCGCGCATGATCGGCATGGTCTGGCGCAAGACCAACCCTCTGGCCGCGCAGCTGGCCGAGGTGGCAGCGGCGGTACGCGCCGCAGCCCTTGCCGGCGGGGCGGGCAGCGGTCACGACGGTTTCGATCTGGAGCCGGAAGGCGGCCTACCGAAGGCATCCCGGGCTGAGAGCCGTACCCCATGAGATAGGGCAGGGCCAGTTGCGCCGCCCTGCGCCATCACGGTTTTTCGGATATGGTTAGGCCGAGCCCCTGCCGCCTTGGTCACGGGGGGCTGCGGCGCGGGTCAGCCGGTCGATGATAGCCGTGCCGATGCCATGATCGGGGATCGGCGCTACCGCGATGCTGTCCGCGCCGGACGCATCCGCACGATGCAGCAGACCGAACAATTCGCGCGCCGCCTCGGCCAGATCGCCCGAGGGGCTGAGGTCCAGAACCAGCGCCGCCCGTTCCTGCCCCGGCAGGCGCTTTGCGGCAAAGGTGATCAGCGCCTCGCCCGGCGCGACCTCATGCGCGTTCAACCGCACCCGCGCGCGCGGCGCGTAATGCGAACTGAGCATGCCCGGAGAGATCAGCACGCCGCCATCCCCCAAGGACGCGGCCACGTCATGCAGATCGAACCCGGCGGCCAAAGCGATCTGGTCGGGGGTGATGACGCCCGCGCGCAGGATGTCGATGCCGTCGGGTCGCACCCGGACCACGGTCGATTCGACGCCGATCTCGGTCGGGCCGCCATCGACGATCAGCGGCAGGCGGTCACCCAGATCGGCCAGCACATGTTCGGCGTGCGTCGGGCTGATCCGGCCCGAGCGATTGGCACTTGGCACCGCCAGCGGCAGGCCCAGCCGCGCGATCAGCTCATGGGCAAAGCCGCGCGGTGCCCGCACCGCCGCCGTCGTGCCCCCCGCGGTCGAGGCGCGGTCGATCCCCGGCCCCGGCAGCAGCGGCAGTACCAGCGTCAGCGGCCCGGGCCAGAATGCCTCGGCCAGCGCCCGCGAGCGCGGATCAAAGCGAACGTAGCGCTCGGCCATGGCGATATCCGCCACATGCGAGATCAGCGGATTGTGGCTGGGCCGGCCCTTGGCCTGATAGATGCGGGAAATCGCATCGGCCCGGGTCGAGGCCCCGGCAAGGCCATAGACAGTCTCGGTCGGGATGGCGACCAGATCGCCCCGCGCCAGCAGCTCGATCGCCGCATCCAGCGCGGCGGGATCGTCGGCGGCCAGAACGCGCGCCTGGACGGGGACGGTCATCGGCTCGCCTTTCGGTGGTTTTCGTTGCGCCGCGCGCTCATCGGGGCCCCCTTCGCTTGCCCCGACTGTTAAGGGCGGCGGCGCAGGGCGTCAACGCTTGGGCGCCTTGCGGGCCGAGTCGCGCCAGACTGCCGGATCACCGGCCGAAAACCGGGCTGAGCGCCCAAAATTTCGACCATCTGGCCGTGTATCGCGCGGCCGAACTATCCAAAAAGCTACGGTGACAAATCCGCATCTCAAGGCGATGCTGAAGGCATGTGAACGCCCGGTGTTTCCAAGGCGTTACATTCATATGGTGAAAGGCCTTTAGTTAGTATCCGAGGTTCAAGATGAACGCCTGGTGGACCACATCCGTCGCCATCAACCGTGCGCTTGGTGGTCAGAATTCAGAACCGCTTTGCTCGCGGGTCTATCGTCAGCCCCCGTCGATCTGGAGAAGCGCCTTCATGGTCCTGATGGATCAGGCCTTCAAGGAATCGGCGCATTGCGAGAACATCCATTTCCGCTGGCGCGACCGTAGCGGCGCCTGAAGACGGCACGCGAATTCGCGGCAAAGCTGTAGCACGACCGGGCCGGATTTTCCGGCATTTCGGCATTTCCGCTGCGGCGCAGACGGGGCGTGCGGCAAGGCATTAGGACCGCTTTCCGGCCAGGTATCTAGGCATTGCCGAAAGTTGAAATTTTCCCCTTGCGCTCCCCGGCGGCCCCTCTTATACGACGCCCCACGCAAGCGGCGCAACGCGCTGCTTGGACCTCCGGTGGGGCCATAGCTCAGTTGGTAGAGCGCTTGAATGGCATTCAAGAGGTCAGGGGTTCGACTCCCCTTGGCTCCACCAATCATCTCATGGCAAGTGCCAGATAGATCTTCCATTAATGACAGCGGATTGTCCGTTTTGTTGGGAAATCTGTTACTGTGAGGAAATCCGAAGCCGGTAGGGATCACTCTGCTGGCTTGTTCGTTATGCGTGGGGAAGGGCGTTGTAGCAGCACTCCCACCTTGGAGGATTCACATCGTGAATCCATGCGTGTTGATTGCCACTGAGATTTGACCCGGCATTGTCACCGAGAACTGACCCACCCAGTGGTTATGTTCTGCGTGTTATGATGGCGTCAATGCTAGT
>NZ_QPJL01000050.1 GCF_003337565.1 Paracoccus lutimaris | reverse complement strand
TGCCAGAGGTCATCAGCGGGGTTGAGTTCCGCGACGGCGTCCGCCACATTCAAGCTGCCGCCTGATCAAGCGTCACCAACTTTCGAGCATATCTCAAATGAACTGACAGGGAAACTATCAGGGGAATGCCGATGCGAGTCGCATTGACACCTAAAAGTTGAAGAATGCGTCAACAGGCCACGATCCGCCCCCCCTTGCCCATTCGGCGCGGCTTGCGACACAATCGCGGGCAATGCCGACCGGAGCCCGCCCATGCGCCTTGCCCTTGTCCTTACCCTCATCGCCGGCCCCGCCCTGGCCGATGCGCCGCTGTTTCTGATCGACCAGACGCAGCTGCCCTTTGACCTTGGTCCGGGCGCGCCGCAAAACGCGCCATCGCGACAGGAAAACTCGCCCAATGCAGCGGCCAATTCCGCGGCCAGCGCCGCCAACCGCTCTGGCAGCTACGGCAATTCGCCCGCCAACCCGGCCAATGAAAAGCGGGTGATCTTTACCGATGACGGCTCGGTCGTGGGCTATTACGCCCCGAACGGCTCGGGCACGCTGAACCTGTTCGACGTGACCGGTAAGCGTGTCGCCTATCGCCCGAAAGGCAGCAAAAGCCTGTTTTCCAACGACGGGCGCTGGTGCGGAACGGTCGCGGCCGCAGATGGCGGCGGCTTTGCCTTTGGCATCATCCGCAGCTGTGCGGGGCTGTTCTGACCTGAGGCGCTCCGCCGCCGGGAACACAGCTCCGGTAAACCGAATTGTCATAATGTTGCGGTATGCCCCGCACGAACCGAAAGGGGACGGAATGCAGGACCAAATGCCCAAGGACTGGCTTGAGGCCGAGCTTCAGGACACGCTGGACGAGGATTACGAGCTTGAGCTGGAAGATGCCGTCCTGTCGCAGGAAATCGCCCGCATCTATCGCGACACCCATCCCAATCAGATGCCGCGCCCCGAGTATTTCCGCGAGCTACTGCGCCTGCAGTCGGAGCTGATCAAGCTGCAGGACTGGGTCGCCTATCACAAGGAAAAGGTCGTGGTGCTGTTCGAGGGCCGCGACAGCGCCGGTAAGGGCGGCGCGATCAAGCGCATCACCCAGCGCCTGAACCCGCGCGTGGCCCGTGTCGTCGCCCTGCCCGCGCCCTCGGACCGAGAAAAGACACAATGGTATTTCCAGCGCTATGTCCCGCACCTGCCCGCCGGGGGCGAGATCGTGCTGTTCGACCGCAGCTGGAATAACCGCGCCGGGGTCGAACGGGTGATGGGCTTTGCGTCCGAGGATCAGGTCGAGCAGTTCTTCGACGATGTGCCGGATTTTGAACGCATGCTGATCCGCTCGGGCATCCGGCTGGTGAAATACTGGTTCTCGATTACCGATGAGGAACAGCAGATGCGCTTTCTGGTGCGCATCCATGACCCGCTGAAACAGTGGAAGCTGTCGCCCATGGACCTGCAATCGCGCATCCGCTGGGAGGCCTATACCAAAGCCAAGGAAGAGATGCTTGAGCGCACGAACATCCCCGAGGCGCCATGGTATATCGTGCCCGGCAATGACAAGAAGCGGGCGCGGCTAAACTGCATGGCGCATCTGCTGACCCAGATCCCCTATACCGAGGTTCCCCATTCCGAGGTCGAACTTCCCGATCGCGTCTTCAACCCCGATTACGAACGCGAGGTACTGCCCTCGGACCTTTACGTGCCGCAAAGATACTGAGCGACGCGGGCGCGCGGGCAATGCCGGTGCGCCGCCGACGCAAATGCGCGTCTGACCACCTGTCCAATACCGACCAGTCCGTACGCGCCATGACATCGCCCGGGTCATGTGGTATCATTTCAGTGCCGCCGGCGCCCGGCATCGGCTTTTCCGTTCAGCCCGCGTCGCCATCTGTATTGACTGCATGTCTTGCCGTGATCCCGCGCGAAAGGCTCCGCAATGAGCGACAATCCAGATCCCGTACCATCAAAACGCGAGAATGAGACTGATTCCGAACAACCGCCCAAAAGACAAAGAGTCCTCAGAGAAAAAACCTTCCTGAAAAACCCCGCCAGCCCGCCGAATGCTGTTGAGGATGCCGAGTTCTCGCGCTGCTTCGAAAAGGTGGAAAATAAAATAGGGAAAAATTTCAAACCATACGACATGAAGAGCGCTCAAAGCGCACAGACGTCTATAAAATACAAGAAGGGCGACGTCATAAAATTCCAGACACGCGCCCAGAAACATTCCGAGATGTGCGCGATAGAGCACCTTATCGCTAATAAACACGTGACCTTGACGCTATCCGGTAGCGACGTCACCGTAAACGGAAGCGAGGTTTATACCGTAGACCCCGCCAACTTTGAAACCGAACAGCCGCATTGCGGGTATTGCACATTTATACTATGCCTGCTTGGCTTTCCCCTTGGCACCCCCTCGCAGGGAAAATTCAACCAAAGCATAAACCTTAGCTATCCGATCCCCAAAGAACTCTGCGAGCCCAATATTGTATACGGCACATTATTTTGCAAGGATTTGACGCTTTTTGTCAGCTTTATCAAAAGACACTTTTTCAACAATGACGTCGACGTGAATATAGATGTGACCGGCAACAACATCACCGTTAACGGCGCAGACTTCAGAAAACTGGATGATTTTCTCAAAGACCACGCGACCGGGCAATCTGCGACGACCAGCCGATCGTACTTCATATGGAAGTGCTTCTTCAACTATCTCAATGCCAGACTGAACCCGGAAAAATAAAATGAATAGAATGAGGGGGAGCTCTCGGCATCATTCGCAGCGGCCGTGCAACTTGCCGCATCAAGGTGATGTCAGGACGCATACAGTTTCCGGCTGATGCCATATCGGACTGCGCATCGCCAAAGCATCCTGCATACCATGATCGCAGTCGGGAACGGCTGGGCGGCACGGTGAAACTGCCGGTGACGAGACCGATCGCCAAGCGTCGTCTGACCTGCCATTTCCGATTGCCGCGGGCCTGGGGTCCTATTGTCAGGCATGATCCTCTGTCGGCGCGGCTTCACGCATCGTAACGCCATTGGCGCACGGTACGGCTTGCGTCGCCCGGCATTTGCCGCATGATCCGTCCATCGCAGAGCCAAAGGGGAACATCATGACCAAAGCCTATTGGGTCGGCCATGTCACCGTCGACGATCCGCAGGCCTATGAGGCCTATCGTCAGGCGAACGCCGCCGCCTTTGCGAAATATGGCGGTCGTTTTCTGGTGCGCGGCGGCGGGCAGGAGGTGGTCGAAGGCACGATGCGCCCGCGCTGCGTGGTGATCGAATTCGCCGATCTTGCGACCGCCCGCGCCTGTTATCACAGCCCCGAATATCAGGCGGCGCTGGCCCTGCGCCTGCCCTGTTCACTCGCCGATATCGCCATTGTCGAAGGTTACGAAACCGCCTGACAAACTGGCGGCAGCATATTGTTAATCGGGTGAAATGCCGTAAGGTTGGGCCATGTTCCGCAATCTTCTCAGCCGTCTTCTGGACCCCGCGCCGCCCGCGGCCCTCTCCGCACAGGATGCCGAAGTTGCGATCGCCGCGCTGCTCGTGCGCATCGCCCGGGCCGATGACCACTATGGCGACGCCGAAAAGCTGCGCATCGATCAGGTGCTGGCGCGCCGGCGCGGGCTTGACACCGCCGCCGCCGCCGAACGCCGCGCCGCCGCCGAGATGATCGAGGCCGAGGCCCCCGATACCGTGCGCTTCACCCGCACCATCAAGGAACGCATCGATCTGGCCGACCGCCATGACGTCCTTGGCGCCATGTGGGAGGTCGCCTATGCCGACGGCCAGCGCAGCGCCGACGAGGAAGCGCTGGTGCGGCTGGTCGCGGGCCTTCTGGGCATCAATGACCGCGATTCGGGGCTGGCGCGGCAAAGGGCGCTGGACGGCATGGGACTGTCCGAAACGTGAGCGCCGCCGCACGATCCCGGCCCGTTTCGGGTGCGCCGCGCCGGGTCCCGGACCTGCCTGCAAAGGCAATCACGAAACCGTTGCAATCGCGCAGCAAATATCGCCTCATACCCGCATGAGCCAAAGCACACATCCCGCCCCCGCGGCCACCACGCCCGTCATCGAAATCCGTGACCTGCACAAGGCTTACGGCCAGCTCGAGGTCATCAAGGGCGTCAGCCTGACCGCCCCGCGCGGCCATGTGATCAGCCTGATCGGCTCCTCCGGGTCGGGGAAATCGACGCTCTTGCGCTGCTGCAACCTGCTTGAGGACAGCCAAAAGGGCGACATCCTGTTCGAGGATGAGGCCGTGCGCTGGCAAGGTACCGGGCTGGCGCGCGTCCCCGCCGACCGCGCCCAGGTCACGCGGCTGCGCACGAACCTGTCGATGGTGTTTCAGCAGTTCAACCTGTGGTCGCACCTGACCATCCTGCAAAACGTCATGGAAGCGCCGGTCCATGTCCTGAAGCGCGACCCCAAACAGGTCGAGGCCCGCGCCCGCGCGCTTCTGGACAAGGTGGGGATCGTCGACAAATGCGATGCCTGGCCCGGACAGCTTTCGGGCGGCCAGCAGCAGCGCGCCGCCATTGCCCGCGCGCTCTGCATGGAGCCCAAGGCCCTGCTGCTGGATGAGCCGACCAGCGCCCTCGACCCTGAATTGCAACAGGAGGTGGTGCGCGTCATCAAGGATCTGGCATCCGAACATCGCACCATGCTTCTGGTCACCCATGACATGCGGCTGGCCGCCGATGTCAGCGATCACGTCATCTTCCTTCATCAAGGCCGGATTGAGGAGGAAGGACCGCCGGCGCAGCTGTTTGGCGCGCCAAGGTCCGACCGGCTGCGCCAGTTCCTCAGCGCAACCATGGCCGACTGAACGACCAACAGGAGAGAAAAATGAAAAAACTGCTGCTTGCCGCCGCCGCGCTGACACTGACCACCGGCATGGGCATGGCGCAAACGGTCCGCATCGCGACCGAAGGCGCCTACCCTCCCTACAACCTGGTCAATGACAAGGGTGAGCTGGACGGTTTCGAGATCGAGCTGGGCAACGAGCTGTGCAAGCGTGCGGCGCTGGAATGCACCTGGGTCAGCAATGACTGGGATTCGATCATCCCCAACCTTGTCAGCTCGAACTATGATGCGATCATGGCCGGGATGAACATCTCGGAAGAGCGCAAGAAGGCGATCCAGTTCAGCGAGCCCTATACGCCGCCGCCGCTCTCGGCCTATGCGGCGCTGTCGACTGATGCCAATATCAAGGGCGTCGTCTCGGCGCAGGTGAACACCATTCAGGCCGGCTTTGTCGCCGAAAGTGGCGCCTCGCTGAGCGAATTCGCCACCGGCGAGGAAACCATCGCCGCCGTCCGTGACGGTCAGGCCGAGGCGGTCTTTGCCGACAAGGACTTCCTGGCCCCCTATGTCAAGGAATCGAATGGCGAACTGGTCTGGGTCGATGGCCAGGACAAGGTCGTGGTGGGCGAAGGCATCGCCATCGGCATGCGCCAGTCCGATGCCGAGCTGAAAGGCAAGTTCGACGCCGCCATCAAGTCGATGAAAGACGATGGCAGCCTGAACACCATGATCAAGAAATGGTTCGGCGAAGAAGCCATCGTTTTCTGATCGCCAGACCGTAACCGACCCGCCGTCCGGCCCTGTGCCGGGCGGCCTCCAGTGGTGACCCATGTTCGACCAATGCGCCGATCCGAAAACGCTTGAGGGGCTGGCCTGGCTCTGGTGCTACCTGAGTTCGGGCAAGCACATCCTGTTTTATCTCTCCTTCCTGACGGTGCTGGTGCTGCTGGCCATTACCGCCCCCATCGCGCTGCTTTTCGGCTTTGGCGGCGCGCTGGCCTCGCGTTCACGCATTGCGCCGGTCCGCTGGCTGGGGCGCATCTATGCCTCGATGGTGCGGGGTGTGCCCGACATCATCTTCTTTCTGTTCGTGCCCATCGCGCTGGATCAGGGCTTTGAATGGCTGCGCGCCAAGGCCTATTGCGACCCCTCGGTCCCGATCCGGCAGGGCAATGAGTTTCTGGTCTGCCCCGAGGCCAAGCTGCCGCTTTCGACCGCCTCGGAATGGGTGCATCAAAGCTATGGCATCTTTCTGGCCGTCGTGGCCTTTTCCGTCGTCTTTGGCGCCTTTGCCGCGAATGTGCTTTACGGCGCCATGAACGCGGTGCCGCGCGCGCAGCTGGAAACTGCCGAGGCCTACGGCATGTCGCCCCGGCAGGTGAACCGCCGCATCCTGATCCCCCAGATGTGGACCTATGCCCTGCCCGGCCTTGCCAATTTGTGGATGATCCTGATCAAGGCGACGCCCCTGCTGTTCATTCTGGGCGTGCAGGACATCGTCTATTGGGCGCGCGAGCTGGGCGGCGCCAAGACCAGCGCCTATTCCTACCCCCATCCCGACTGGCGGCTTTACTATTTCCTGGCGATTCTGGTGTTCTACCTGCTGATGACCTGGGGCTCGGAGCGCATCTTCGACCGCATCCGGGCGCGGCTTTCGGCCGGTCAGGCAACGGCGGCCGGTGAGGCCATGCGAAAGGCCGCGACATGAGCCAGTGCCTGCAGACCATTCAGGATTACGGGCTGCGCGCCATCGGCTTTGGCGAAAACCTGTTGCCGCGCACCGGCTTCAGCCTGTGCGAACAGATCACGCTGATCGGCTCGGGCCTGATCTGGAACCTCTATTTCGGCGTGCTGGCGCTGTTCTTCGGCTTTTTTATCGCCAATGCGCTGGCCGTGGCCAAGACCAGCCGCCACGCCCTGCTGCGCAAGCCCGCCGAATGGTTCATCTTCGTGTTTCGCGGCAGTCCGCTCTTTATCCAGTTCTTTCTGGCCTATCAGATTCTGGTCATGCTGCCCCGCGCCGGGATCGAGATATTCGGCCTGACCGTGCAGACCAGCTGGATGACCAAGGCCTGGGCCGGGGCGCTTCTGGTTCTGATCCTGAACACCGCCGCCTATTCCGCCGAAATCTTCTATGGTGCGCTCAGGAACCTGCCCAAGGGCGAGCTTGAGGCGGCCGACGCCTACGGCATGACCGGTTGGACCCGTTATCGCCGCGTCGCCTGGCCGACCGCGATGCGGCTGGCCTGGCCCGCCTATACCAATGAGGCGATCTTCCTGTTCCACGCCACCACGCTGGTGTTCTTTTCGGGTTTTCCGGCCTTCAAGCAACAGGGCGACAGCCTTTATTACGCCAGCTATTTTGCCGACAAGACCTTTAACCCCTTTGTCGCCTATCCCATCGTCGCGGGCTATTTCATCCTGCTGACGCTGGGCCTGACCGCGATCTTCGGGGCATTCAACCGGCGGCTGAACCGCCATTTGCCGGGCGCCGGCGGCAAGATGCGCTATCGCCCCAATCTGATCAGGTGAATGATGGACTGGTTCCGGGAACATCCCGATGTCAAGACGATCCGCGTGGCCGCAGCCGATCTGAACGGCGTGCCGCGCGGCAAGCGCATCCCGGCACGCTTTGCCGACAAGCTCCTGCATGAGGGGACCAAGTTCCCCTATTCCGTCCTCAACATGGATATCTGGGGCGAGGATATCGAGGACAGCCCGCTGGTCTTTCAGGCCGGCGACCCCGACGGCATGCTGCTGCCGACCGAGCGCGGCTTCATGCCCATGCCCTGGCTTGAGGCACCGACCGGGCTGTTGCCGCTGTGGATGTTCCATCCCGATGGCCGCCCCTATGAGGGCGATCCGCGTCAGGCGCTGGCCCGCGTCGTCGAACGCTACAAGGCCGCCGGTCTGACCCCGGTCGTCGCGACCGAGCTGGAGTTCTTTCTGATCGACGACAGCGGCGGCCAGTTGCGCGTGCCCCCCAGCCCCCGTTCCGGCAAGCGCCGCACCGGGGCCGAGACGCTCAGCCTGCGGGCACTGGATGCCTTTGACCGTTTCTTCACCGCGCTTTACGACGCCTGCGAGGCGATGGACATTCCCGCCGACACCGCCATTTCCGAGGCAGCGCCCGGCCAGTTCGAGATCAACCTGATGCATCAGGCCGATCCCCTGAAAGCCGCCGATGACGCCTGGCTCTTCAAGCTGCTGGTCAAGGGGCTGGCGCGGCAATACGGCTTTGCCGGCTCGTTCATGGCCAAACCCTATGACGCCTGGAGCGGCTCGGGCATGCATATGCATTTCTCGATCCTCGACCTTCAGGGCAACAATATCTTTGACAATGGCGACGAAGAAGGCTCGGACCGGCTGCGCCATGCGGTGGCGGGCTGCCTTGAGGCCATGCCCGGCTCGACCCTGCTGTTTGCGCCGCATGAGAACAGCTATGATCGGCTGGTCCCGAACGCGCACGCCCCCACCGGCATCGGCTGGGCCTATGAGAACCGCACCTCGGCGATCCGCATCCCCTCATCTGGCCCCAAGGCACGCCGGATCGAGCATCGCGTGGCGGGGGGCGACGTGAACCCCTATCTGACCGTCGCCGCGGTGCTGGGCGCGGCGCTGAACGGGCTTGAGGACCGCGCCGAGCCGCCGCCGCCTATCTCCGGCAATGCCTATGAACAGGGGCTGGCGCAACTGCCGGCAACCTGGGGCGAGGCCATTGAGGCCTTCGCCACCTGCCCGCAGATCAAGCGGATCTTCTCGACGCATCTGATCGAGAACTTCGTCATGACCAAACGGCAGGAGCTGCATTACATGGCGGAGCTTTCCGACGAGGAAACGGTCGAGCTGTATCTGGATACGGTCTGATTGTTCCTATTCCTGTCGGTATAAAACTGCCATTTTCGGGGGTTTGCTTCCTTTTTGGCAACGATAAAGCTGCCATTGGAAGCAGTGCTCTGTCGGTAATCATTTAAGATCAATGCCTTGCTTTAAGCGCCAGAAGCGCCGCCTCTCTGCCGGTGCTTCTGGCGCTTGTTCCAATGCCGCCATTGACGCTTGCGCCACGCCGGTTCATCCCTGCTGACAACCCGGGTTTCTGATTTCAACACGTCGCCAGCGCTCCCGCCGCTATGGCTGCGCGCTGCCACGGCGGCGTCAAGGCAAGGAACCCCCATGTCCCGCGTCCCCTTCATCGAAGCCCGCTTTCTCGACCCCGACGAGACCCGGATCCACATCGAGCACCGGCTGCTTAACCATCAGCGCAAGCTCCGCGAGGCCCGCCTGACGTGCCCGAAAAGCGACCCGGACCCCGAAGGGGCCGATCCCAAACTCCTGATCGGTGAGCAAACCACCCGAGCCATCACCCGCCGCGCCAAACGCCTGCTGGAGCGACGTGAGGCGGCGTCCGGCCTCAGCCATCTCAAGCGCGAGGACCGCGAGCGGCTGGGGGCGCTGCGCGAGGGTGTCGCGCTGGTCGCGATCACCAGCGAGCACCGGGCCGACGAGCTGGCGGCCAGCCTCCATGTCGAGATGCCATGGATGGCCCCGGCGACCGAGATCGTCTGGCAGGCGATGCGCCGCTCGGTCCGCGAGGGTTGGCCGGGCCTGCGCCTGCCGCCCCTTCTGCTCGACGGCCCGCCCGGCATCGGTAAAAGCCACTGGGCAAGGCGCTTGGGCGCGTTGCTGTCCGCCCCTGTCACCGTGATCGAGGCCACCGGCGAGAGCGCCTCATTCGGCGTGGTCGGCTCGCAGCGCGGCTGGGGCGGCGCCCATCCCGGCCGGCCGATCGAAACCGTGCTGCAGACCCTTGTCGGCAATCATCCTGTCATCGTCGTGGACGAGGTCGAGAAGGCCGGCACCATCACATCGAACAGGGGCACCGCCTACGGGCTGACCGAGGGCCTGCTGCCGCTGCTGGAGCCCTTGTCCGCCCGCCGCTGGAGTTGCCCCCACTACCAGGTGAAGTTCGACATGAGCTGGGTGATCTGGGTCATGACCTCGAATGACTGCAGCAGGCTGCCCGCGCCGCTGCTGAGCCGTTGCCCACCCCTGCGATTGCAGGCGCTGACCCTGACCGATCTTATCGGCTTTGCGCGGCGGCAGGGTGGCGCGCGCGGCCTGTCGGAGACCGCGCTTGCCACCCTGGTCGAGGCGCTGGAAGGCGCTCCAATGCGGCCGCATCGGCTCAGTCTGCGCACGGTCATCCGGTTGTTGGACCGGGCTGCCGATCTGCAGAACGCCCCGACGCGGCACTATTGCGCGGGATGATGGCGGCGCCGCGCCCGAATGAACATGAAAGGGATCGACATGGAGTAACGCGCGAAAGTTGGTGATGCCCTGAGGGGCGGCATATCATGGCGGTGTTCAGACGCCGTCAATTCTCAGCCGAGAAAGGGATATGCCACATGTCGGAGACTACCATCAGCACGCTGCCCGATCCATCGGGGTTTTCGCCGGATCCGCTGACGGACCTCATCCGGGAGGGTGCGCGCAAGCTGATCGAACAAGCGGTTGAGGCCGAGCTGGCAACGCTCCTCGCCGCGTTCGCCGAGGAAAG
>NZ_QPJL01000049.1 GCF_003337565.1 Paracoccus lutimaris | reverse complement strand
ACTAGCATTGACGCCATCATAACACGCAGAACATAACCACTGGGTGGGTCAGTTCTCGGTGACAATGCCGGGTCAAATCTCAGTGGCAATCAACAACGAGAGGGTGGTCGAGTGCAGGCCGAGCCTCTCGCCGATATGCCCGACAGCGCGCCCTTCGCTCCCGGCCTGCACCAGCATCCGAAAGATATCGAGACGGGTCTCCTGCGCGAGCGCGGCCAAGGCCGCTATGGTGCCCATTTTTTCCATATCTCCAGAATCGTGTAAATGTTTCTGTGCCACGAATAAGAGCGGCGCCGGAACTGCCTCCGGCGCCATTCACTACCTACCGGCTCGATCCGCCGTAGACGATGCCGTTCGGGCGATCACCAACCGGTAGGGTCTTGACGACGTGCTGGCTCCCCACTTCGATGATCGACACGGTATCGTCGGCGATGTTGGTCACGAACACGAATGCCCCGTCGGTCGATACCGAGACCCCATGGGCGCCGCCGCCGGTGGCGAGGGTCTTCACGACCTGACCGGTCGCGGTGTCGATCACGGACACGGTGTTGTTAGGCTCCGCGTCGGTGCCCTGGTTTGCCACATAGACGTAGGCTCCATCGGGGGTCGCAACCATCTGGATCGGGTTCGGCCCGACGTCGATCCTGTTCATCACCTCGCGGGAGGCGGTGTCGATGACGGCCACCCGGTTCTCGTCCCGGAGAGAGACGTAGACCTGATCGCCAGACGGGGTAAACCCGACCTGAACGGGCGCTGCGCCCACCGGAATGCGCGCAACTTCCGTCAGATCCTGCGTGTCGATGACGGAAACCGAGCCATCCTCGACATTAGCCACATAGAGTTGGCTCTCATCGGGGCTGAGGCGAAGGCCGTGCGGATAATCCCCCGTCGCGATGCGCCCGATGACCTCTCCCTTTGCGAGGTCGACCACGGCGATCTCGTCGCCGCCGGCCAGCGAGACAAATGCGCGCCCCTGCCGGTCAGCGACCACATGGGCCGGATGCGAGCCTACCTTCACGGTCGCCGTGGGCGCCGAGAGGTTCCGCGGATCGAGAATGACCAGCAGACCCTCGGCCGCGCCCTCCGCGCCATGCCCATGGCCGTCCGAGCCGTGATCCCCCTCGGCGGCAGGATCTCCGACCGCCAGCAGAAGCTTGCCATCCGGCGTCAGATCGACGTTGTGAGGCGCGACCGGGATCGTAACCGTGTCGACCGCCCCCGTGCCGAGATCGAAGGCGCTGATGGAATTGCCGCCCTCGTTGGCGGAGTAGACCGTTCCGCCGGTCTGAGCAAAGGGCGACGGCGCGTCGCCGGCCTTCGCCTCCAGCCATGCCTGCATCTCGGCGATCTCGGCTTCCTGCGCCGCGATGATCTGGTCCGCCCATGCCCTGGTCTGCGGGTCGTTTCCGTATTGCTGGACGATCCGGGCCATGTCGATCGCGCCCTGATGATGGGGGATCATGCCCCGGACGAAGGCGACATCCGGATCATCCGCCATGACGCCGTCCATCATCGGCCCGTGCATTTCATTCATCGCTTCGACGTAGGCCCGGGTGAACTCCGGAAGGCTTTCGTTGGCCGGGGCGGCACCCTCGTTCGGCGCGCCCATCATCCCCTGCATCATTCCGCCCTGCATCATCTGGTGCATCGCGCTCATGCATTCCGGGGCCATCGCCTGCATCATGGCTTGGCACTGCTCTGGCATCATCCCTTGCATACCAGCCATCTGGCCTGAGGGAGGCGTCGGCACGGGAGCCTGCTGCACTTGCGCGGGCGGGGTTCCCGGGTGGTGGGCGTCATGCCCGGCCTGAGCGAGGGCAGCGCCAGGCAGGCCTGCCAGGACGCCGAGGGAAAGGGCTATTGTGGTTCGGTTCATTGATTTCATCCTTTGGATCCAGAGCGCTGACCCGGGGTTTCGGGTCGCGGTTCTCCGTTCTGTTCGCTGGTCTTTCGGGTTTGCACAGGAGCGGCCGGAGACAAC
Source organism: Paracoccus lutimaris (assembly GCF_003337565.1). Taxonomy (GTDB): domain Bacteria; phylum Pseudomonadota; class Alphaproteobacteria; order Rhodobacterales; family Rhodobacteraceae; genus Paracoccus; species Paracoccus lutimaris. Next base: position 8,404 of record NZ_QPJL01000049.1, on the reverse strand, counting down.
ATTCGTTCTCGCGGCCATCCCCTGCGCATCACGCAGCGATAGGACGTGGTGGCCTCAGGATGCCTTCGGGGAAACGGTCGTGCGGATCAGGGCGCACAACCGTGAAAGCCTCACCGCTCGTGGGCGGGCCGAACTCCGGCGGCGCGACGGGAACTGCGGCGGTCAGGCAGGTCTGACAGCAATCCGCAAGGTTTGGGCTACCGTCCGTGTTCACGCAGCTTGGCGATTGATTGGCGCCATGGTCGTCCGACGCGTGATGCTGGGTGCAGTGGCTTGCCTGGGCAGCGGCCTGTTGCTGGTGGATGGCGTGTCCAGTTGGGCTCGCATGGACTGGGACCTGCAGAACCAGTGCGCCGATGGCAAGCAGCAGGATGCAGATCGCAAACCGGCGCAGTCGGCCGCAACTCGCCCGAAATTTGACCCCCGCCCGTTTGGTCATGCGCCACCTTCCTTGCCGGCGGCACGCCGGCCCTGCGCGATGTCGCGTTCATGTCGCGCGCCACCCGACGTGGGGCGCCAGCCCCGCGGACGGAGGCAGGCCGCCACAGCGAGGTGCTGTTTGAGATCATCCGCGAGCCTGGCGTTCATGTCGGCGGCGCCTTTCAGATTTCCCGCGAACCGAGGAAGCGCCCGAAGCTCCGGGTGGTCGGGCCGAACAGGAACGCTTCATACGGCTCGGGATCGACGCCCGGGAAATCCATGCCGGGCGAGCCGGCAGGCATGCCGGGAACGGCCAGCCCCGTCGCGTCAGGCCGCTCGACCAGCAGGCGGCGGATCGCCGCGGCAGGCACATGACCCTCGATCACATAGCCGTCCACCTCGGCGGTGTGGCACGATGCCAGTTCGGCCGGCACGCCGAGGCGCTGCTTGAAGCTGTCCATGTCGGTGGATTCCACAACCCGCACCGGGAACCCCGCGGCCTCGATATGCGCGACCCAGCCATCGCAGCAGCCGCAGGACGGATCCTTGGTAACGCTCACCAGCGGCAGCGTTTCGGCATGTCCCCAGCCGGCCGTGGACATCAGCAGGGGCAGCGCGCCGGCAGCGGCCAGAATGGCGCGCCGGCTGATGTTGCTGTCGTTTCTCATAGTCACACCTTTTTTCATGGATGTATTGTCTCGCCGTCACGGTCCGCATCCGGCTCACAAGGGAGTGATGGGCAAACCGAGGGCCTTGGCACCGGCATCGTCATAGCTTCACCCTCCGCAGCCGAGCGGCATTGGTGATGACGCTGACCGATGAGAGCGCCATGGCGGCGGCCGCAATGATCGGCGACAGCAGGATGCCGAAGAACGGATAGAGGACTCCGGCTGCGACCGGCACGCCGAGCGCGTTGTAGATGAAAGCGAAGAACAGGTTCTGGCGGATGTTGCCCATCACCGCCTGCGACAGCCGGCGGGCGCGGACGATTCCGTTCAGATCGCCCTTCAGCAGCGTGACACCGGCGCTTTCCATCGCCACATCGGTGCCTGTGCCCATGGCGATGCCGACATCGGCGGCCGCCAGCGCCGGCGCGTCGTTCACCCCATCGCCCGCCATCGCCACAACTTCGCCCGCCGCCTTGTGCCGCTGCACCACCGCGCTTTTCTGATCGGGCAGAACCTCGGCCTCGACCTCGTCGATGCCGAGATGGCGCGCGACGGCCTTCGCTGTGGTCCAGTTGTCGCCGGTGAGCATGACCACGCGGATGCCTTGTTCCTTGAGCGCGGCCAGCGCCTCCGGCGTCGATGGCTTGACCGGATCGGCAATGGCGAAGATCGCGGCGACGCGGCCATCCACCCCCATGAAGATCGCGGTCGCCCCGTCCTCGCGCAGCCGGTCGGCCTCATCGGCGAGCGGAGCGACATCGACGCCTTGCTCGGCGAGGAACTTCGCATTGCCAAGCGGAATGCGCTTGCCTTCGACCACCCCGAGCGCGCCCTTGCCGGTCGGCGAGTCGAAATCCGCAACCGGCGCCGTCGCGATCCCGCGCTCCTCGGCGGCGCGGACGATGGCCAGCGCCAGGGGATGCTCGCTGGCCCGCTCCACGCTGGCGGCAAGCCGCAGCGCCTCGTCCTCGCTGAACCCAGCAGCCGGAACGATGGCGGTCACAGCGGGCCGGCCCTCGGTCAGAGTGCCGGTCTTGTCGACGATGATGGTGTTGACCTTCTCCATATGCTCCAGCGCCTCGGCGTTCTTGATCAGCACGCCCGCCTGTGCGCCCCGCCCGACGCCGACCATGATCGACATCGGCGTCGCCAGTCCCAGCGCGCAGGGGCAGGCAATGATGAGAACGGAAACTGCCGCGATCAGACCGAAGGAAAAGCGCGGCTCCGGACCCCAGATCGACCAGGCGATGAAGGCAAGGACCGCGACCACGATCACCGCCGGCACGAACCAGCCCGACACTTGGTCGGCGAGGCGCTGGATCGGCGCGCGGCTTCGCTGCGCCTCGGCGACAAGCTGGACGATCTGCGACAGCATAGTGTCACGGCCGACCTTCTTCGCCTCGATCACCAGCGCGCCGGACTGGTTCATGGTGCCGCCGATGGCCGATGCACCGGCCGCCTTGGTCACAGGCATCGATTCGCCCGTCACCATCGATTCATCGACGGCGCTGCGGCCTTCCAGCACTTCGCCATCGACCGGCACCTTCTCGCCGGGACGCACCCGCAGGCGGTCGCCGACATGCACGCTGTCGAGCGGAACCTCCTCCTCCATGCCATCGTCGCGAATGATCCGGGCGGTCTTGGGGGCGAGGTCGAGCAGCGCGCGGATGGCGCCGCTGGTGCTCTCTCGCGCCCGCAGTTCCAGCACCTGCCCGAGCAGCACCAGCACGGTGATGACCGCCGCCGCCTCGAAATAGACCGCGACGGAACCGTCATGCTGGCGAAACGCATCGGGAAAGATACCGGGCGCAACTGTGGCGACGACGCTGTAGATCCAGGCGGTCCCGGTGCCCATGGCGATCAGGGTGAACATGTTGAGGCTGCGGTTAACCAGCGACTGCCAGCCGCGCTGAAAGAATGGCCAGCCGGCCCAGAGAACGACCGGCGTTGCGAGGATCAGTTGCAGCCAGTTCGAGGTCAGCTGGCTGATATAGTGACTCAAGCCAAGAAAGTGGCCGCCCATTTCGAGGACGACCATTGGTATCGTCAGCGCCAGTCCGATCCAGAACCGGCGGCGCATGTCGATCAGTTCCTCGTTGGGTCCGGCCTCGAGACTGACCAGCACCGGCTCCAGCGCCATGCCGCAGATCGGGCAGGAACCGGGGCCGACCTGCCGGATCTCCGGGTGCATCGGGCAGGTATAGATCGTCCCCTCGGGCACCGGCTCTGCCGTGGCCGCCGCGGTCGCCGGATCGAGGTAACGGTCCGGCTCTGCCATGAACTTGGCCCGGCAGCCGGCCGAGCAAAAGTAGTACGGCCGGCCGCCATGCTCGGCCTTGTGCGCGGTCGTGTGCGGGTCGACCATCATCCCGCAGACAGGGTCCTTGACCTTGTGCGTGTCGTCCCGCGCGAGGGCGGCGTGGTCATGCGCGTGATCGTGCACATGGCCGTGGCTGTGGTGATGGTGATCTGTCTTGCTGGCCATTTCTCACGCCTCCTTGGCGGTTTGCCCGATCATGCGTTGACTGCGAATTCGGTCATCATGCCGGTCTCGAGATGCGGCATGTGGTGGCAATGCAGCATCCAGCGTGCGGCCTCGCCCGCGTCCAGCGCGATATCGACCATCGACATCGGCGGCACATAGACCGTGTCCCGCAGCGCGCCGCGGACCGCACGTCCGTTCAGCCCGACGACCTGGAACACATGCCCGTGCAGATGCATCGGGTGGCCCATCATCGACATGTTGTGGAAGGACAGCACGACCCGCTCGCCGCTGCGCGCGGCAAGCGGGCGATGCTGGCCCCAGACGGCCCCGTTGATGGTCCAGACATAGGGCTGCATCGATCCGCCTAGCATCACCCTAAGGCGGCGGTCCACCGGGCGATCCGGCAGGGCATCGGCGGCGATCAGGCGCGACTCCTGGGCAAGGTCGGTTTCGAAGGCAGGCGCTTCGGCCTCCGCCATGGTGTCGATGCGTCGGACGTCGGCGCCCTGCGTGGCAAGGATCAGCCCGGTGCGCTCGCGCGCGCCTTCCCGCAGCGCGAGGATCCGCCAGGCGCCGCCCGCGTTCGGCAGGTCGATTTCGAGATCGAGCCGCTGGCCCATGGCCAAGCCGAAGCGCGTGCCGGAAATCGGCTGAACGGCATGGCCGTCCACCGCGACGAGCCGGGCCTGCGCTTCGCCAGTCTCGATCCAGAACACCGTCGCCGCGGCGGCGTTGATCACCCGCAGGCGGATGCGCCCGCCGCGCTCGACCTGCACCACCTCGGGGTCCGACAGCGTGCGGTCGTTGGCCAGATAGGCGTCCCAGTCGTAGTCGTTAAGGTCCATCGCCATGCCGTCCATGGCGCCGTGATCCATGCCGCCCATCGGCGTGTTCCCCATGGCGCCTTGACCCATGGCCGCCATGCCGCCCACGCCCGCGCCGTGGCCGCCCCCGTGACCGTCGGCGGTCCCATGGCCGCCGAGGATCTCGGCCATCACCTCCTCGGCCGCCTTGAACGAGAAATCGTGAAGGAACAGCACCACCTCCTGGCGGTCGGCGGCGACATCCTCGGCGCTGCGCACGATCAGCGGCGCTGCCAGAAGGCGCATCTCGTAGATCGGCACATGCGCGTGCATCCAGTAGGTGCCGGGAAGCGGCGCGAAGTCGTAAGCGCGTGTCTCGCCAGGGGCGAGCATCGGCAAAGGCATTTCGGGCACGCCATCCTGCGCGTTGGGCGGGATCTGGCCATGCCAGTGGATCAGCGTGCCAACATCGAGATCGTTGCGCAGATTCACCCGGAACCGCGCGCCGGGATCAAGTGTCAGACCCTGTCCGGCCGGCCCGGCAAGACCCCAGACGGTGGCGGCGCGACCGTCGATGTCGAGCGTCCGGGTGGCGGCACGCAGCGACAGCGGGGCGGCGCCCTGCGCCGCCGCGATGCGCGGTAGGTGCGCATAGACCAGCATGGCGGCGCCAGCGGCAAGGAAGCCGCGTCGTGAAAGGGTATTCATGGTCGTCTCCTCGGGACAGCCTGTCCCGTTCATCAAAACCGACAGGACGCCGCGGGCCTCGTGGCCCGGACGCGATCAGAGGAGTCGGAGCTTGGGAGGTCGTTCGTTCAGTCCAGGTGCCCGACTGGCGACGGTTTCAGCAGTTGGCAGGGCATGGCTGGCAGGCGCGTAAACGCTGGGCGAGTCTTCCCTCGGAAATGTCAGAAAGACCGAAAGACCTGAACAAAGCAACTCACAGCTTCCAGCATCCATCGATCCGCAGTGCTGTTCGCCGTCACAGGAACGGTCGCTGCCGGTCGCAACCTGCGTCATCTCGCTGACATGCGCCGCGTGATCCGGCCCTGCGCTCAGGCGCGCCGCATGCGCAGACGTCGCCGTCGTCATGAAGGCGATCACGAGCACGGCCAGCATGGTGACGAGGCGCGAGAACATCCCGGAAAGATAGGCGCTGGTCACGGGAATGTCCATTGCCCCAAGCGTCGCGCCTCTGGCAGAACTTCATCCTCGGCATATAGCCAATAGAAATTCCTCGCCACCAATCATGCAACTCATGAGTAAAGAACTCCGTAACATCTTGTGGCTCGGATTGCTCCTCGGCGGCCTGATCCTGGCGATCCTCGCTGGATGGCATCAGGCCCGGACAACCTCCACCGCCGCGGCATCTGCAGAAGTCGAGCAGGGGCGGCAGGTCTATGCGGACCAATGCGCCTCCTGCCACGGTGCGGACCTGGAGGGGCAGCCGGACTGGAAGACACCCCTTCCGTCCGGGCGTCTCCCGGCGCCACCGCACGATGCCGGCGGCCACACGTGGCACCATCCCGATGACATCCTGTTCCGCATCGTCAGGGAAGGCACGGCCGCCATCGTCGGGGGCGGCTATGAGAGCGACATGCCGGGGTTTGCCGATCTTCTCAGCGACGCCGAGATCCGGGCTGTCCTCGCCTATATCAAGAGCACCTGGCCAGAGCGCGAGCGGACCTACCAGGAGAATGTGTCGCAACCACACTGATGGCACCTTCGGGATGGAGCTGCCGCTGCGACCGGCAGTGCAATTTCCCGAGGCCCACCGGTCACAGTTGAGGCCGCCGAACAGAAGCGGCATGTTTGGATCGACCTGATGGCGAAACCTTTGGGAGGGATGTTCGTGGGATTATTCATGGCTTACTTGGCATTTGAAGCGCGCTCGATCTTGGCGCCGCCTCGGGTTTTCCCTCGATGAACAATCCCGGCTCCAGTTCATCGAAGCGGGTTCAGGACCGCACGGACCGGCTCAACAAGAACTGCTTCTGCGTTACACTGGACCTTCCATCGCTGCGCGAAGCGATGGAGCGCGAGGCCGGTGAGCCGGCATTCTTCGAGACGTTCATCCGCCCCAAAGCCCATCTGTTCTCGCACGTACCGGTGTTCCTTTCGGCCACCACCGTGGATGAGATGCGCGCGATCGCAGCGGCTGTGGAGACCACCGCCCAACTCGCGGCATACAAAGCCGCGGTCCTTTCCTGGGCGCCGGAAATCGCGCGGGCGGATCACGGTCCGATCGGGGCATTGATGGGCTACGACTTTCATCTTGGCGAAGACGGCCCCCGGCTGATCGAGATCAATACCAACGCCGGCGGGGCATTTCTCAATGCCTTTCTTGCAAGGGCGCAGCGCGCGTGTTGTGCCGAAATGGACATCCCCCCGACGCTGCTATCCTTTGAGGACGCGGCGTTCCGCATGTTCCAGAACGAATGGATTCGGCAGCGTGGAACGGGCGCGCCAGAACGCATCGCCATCGTCGACGACAATCCGACGGAACAGTATCTTTATCCCGAATTCGTGCTCGCGCGGCGGGTTTTCGCGGCACGAGGGGTAGACGCGGTCATCGCCGATGCCAGCCAACTTCGCTACGACGATGGTCGGCTCAGCGTCGATGGAAAGAGAATCGACCTCGTTTACAACCGGGTCACCGATTTCGCCTTCGATCAGCCCGAGCACAAGGCATTGCAGGAAGCCTACCGGGACGGCGCGGTGGTTGTGACGCCGAATCCGCACAACCACGCGCTCCTTGCCGACAAGCGCAACCTTTCGCTTCTTTCAAAACCCGCGACGCTGGAGGCCTGGGGCGTGGAGCCGAGACTTCGCGCCCTGCTTGATGCCGTTCCAGGCACCGTCCTGGTCAATCCCGATAACGCTGACGCACTTTGGAAATCCCGCAGGGACCTGTTCTTCAAGCCGACCGGCGGGTATGGCGGCAAGGCGGTCTATCGTGGCGACAAGCTGACGAAAGGAGCTTGGGCGGAGATCGCGGAGGGCGGATACGTAGCCCAGACGCTGGTCCGCCCCAGCGAACGCATGATCAAGATCGACGAGACACCCCAGAGGCGCAAGATGGACGTGCGACTGTACACCTACGAAGGGCAGGTGCTTCTGGTGGCCGCGCGCCTTTATCAAGGTCAGACCACGAACTTCAGGACGCCAGGTGGCGGGTTCGCGCCGGTGTTCGTGATCTGAAGCGAGAACCGGCGAGGTGAACTCGGCGTTTCGGGATGGACAAGGGCAGCGAGCGCCGATCCCCGAACGGAGACAGCATTTCAGGCCTTCTCCGAATTGAAGGTCAGAAGCCGCAGCTCGCACTGCGAGTCGAGGCACACACAGAGCCATAGTCAGCCGAACCCCAAGGTCGCTGCTGCCAGAATAAGGTAGCGGCCTATCTTCGCGATGCTGACGAGGAGCAGGAATACCAGGAAGGTCTCGCGCAGCACGCCCGCTACGATAGTAAGCGGGTCGCCGATAATCGGCGCCCAGGCCAGCAGCAGCGACCATCTGCCGTAGCGGAGATACCAGCCTTCCGCCCGCGCCAGTGCGGCGAAGCTCACCGGAAACCACCGGCGGCCGCGGAAACGTTCGATCCCTCGCCCGAGAAACCAGTTGACCACAGAACCCAGGACATTCCCGACGCTTGCTACGGCCAGCACCAGCCATGGCGCGTAGTCGGCCAGCAAAAGACCCATAACCAGTGCCTCGGACTGGGCAGGGAGCAGAGTCGCAGCGGTGAAGGCAGCCAGAAACAGGCCGCCATAAACGGCAAGATCGCCCATGAGGAACCGGTCAGGCCCGCCGGCGCGGCCATTGCCGATGCAGGTCGTCGATCACCACGGCGTGGCTGTGGCCGCCCTCTCCATGTTCCCACAGATGCGGATGGCCTTCGGGCAGATCGGGGTGTTCATGCGGCAGAACCTCCGCTGTTGATTGCCACTGAGATTTGACCCGGCAACAGCGGAAATTGTCATTGAGAATTGACCCATGTGCAACCTTGCCCCGGCTTGAACCAGCTGGGG
>NZ_QPJL01000048.1 GCF_003337565.1 Paracoccus lutimaris | reverse complement strand
TGCCAGAGGTCATCAGCGGGGTTGAGTTCCGCGACGGCGTCCGCCACATTCAAGCTGCCGCCTGATCAAGCGTCACCAACTTTCGAGCATATCTCGCGCGGTCGAGGATCTGGTCGATGCCCGCCTTGCTGCCGAACCGGCCGTCAGCACAGAGTCCCGAGCGGCCAAGGCCGCACTGGCGCTGATCAGGCTCATGAGCGGTCAATCCGCGTCGCAAGACGAGCAGGAGGCGGTCAAGGCCGTCATCGAGAATGCGCAGAAGGTCGCAAAGCTGAGCCGACGCAATGCCATGATCGACGATATTCACAAGAAGCTGGCATCGGGCGAGCTGTCCGCCCATGTCGGCACGCTTACCGCCTGGGCCGATCAGGGTGTGAAGATGGAGATAGTGAGATGTACCACACCAATGTCTACGTCACCGAGAAATATACGGAGGTCTCGGCGTCCTTCTCGGCAAGTCTGAGCGGCGAGGTATTTTCCACCCTGCGCTGAAAGCGCGTTTCGGGTCTGCGCGTCGAGGATTGCCAACCGCCGCGAGAGGAAAGAAATCCGGTATCGAGGTTTGAAATAGCTGTTTCAGATGTGCTTTTGCACGACGATCCAGACATTCAAACGGGGAATAAACGCGAGGCGCGTATACTCCCCGTTTGAAGCGGCTAGATGTCTGCCTCGAAAGTTTTCACGGCAACGCACGAGCTGGGGCGATGACGCCCGCTCTGCGCTTCCGATACCTCGCGCCGCGACCGGCGGATCCGGTTATTCCGCCGCGTGGCCGGTCACCGGGCTGGGGGGCAGGTCCGATTTCATGCGGAACCCGCGCTCAAGCTGGTCGAACGGCGCCACCGGATATTCGCCCGAGAAGCAGGCATCGCAATATTGCGGGCAGGATTTGTTGCGGCCCTTGGCCTCGCCCACGGCGCGGTAAAGCCCGTCCAGCGACACAAAGGCCAGACTGTCAACGCCGATCCATTCGCGCATCTCCTCTTCGGACATCTGCGCGGCCAGAAGCTTGTCGCGGTCGGGCGTGTCGACGCCATAGAAACACGGCCAGGCGGTCGGCGGCGAGGCGATACGGAAATGCACCTCGGCGGCACCCGCGTCCAGGATCATGTCCTTGATCTTGCGCGAGGTGGTGCCGCGCACCACCGAATCGTCAACCAGCACCACGCGCTTGCCGGCGACCAGCGCCCGGTTCACGTTCAGCTTCAGCCGGACGCCCATGTTGCGGATCTGCTCGGTCGGTTCGATGAAGGTCCGGCCCATATACTGGTTGCGGATGATGCCCATGCCATAGGGGATGCCGCTTTCATGCGCATAGCCGATGGCCGCGGGCGTGCCCGAGTCGGGGACCGGGCAAACCAGATCGGCCTCGACCGGGGCCTCGCGGGCCAGCTCCACGCCGATCTGGCGGCGGGTCTCATAGACCGAACGGCCGCCGATGATGGAATCGGGGCGCGAGAAATAGACATGCTCGAAGATGCAGAACCGCCCGGTCGAGGGGCCGAAGGGGCGCGAGCTTTCGACCTCGCCCTTGGAGATGACGACCATCTCGCCCGGCTCGATCTCGCGGATGAATTCGGCGCCGATGATGTCCAGCGCACAGGTCTCGGATGCCAGAACAAAGCCGTCATCGCCGATGCGGCCCAGAACCAGCGGCCGCACGCCCAGGGGATCGCGCACGCCGATCAGCTTGGTCCGGGTCATGGCGATGACCGAGAACGCGCCCTCGACCCGGCGCAGCGCGTCCTTCATCCGTTCGGGAATATTGCGCTGGATCGAGCGCGCCATCAGGTGGATGATGCATTCGCTGTCCGAGCTGGACTGGAAGATCGAGCCGCGCTCGATCAGCTCGCGGCGCAGCGCCATGGCGTTGGTGATATTGCCGTTATGGGCGATGGCGCAGCCGCCCATGGCGAATTCGCCAAAGAAGGGCTGCACGTCACGGATCGCGGTCGCGGCCTTGGTGCCGGCGGTCGAATAGCGCACATGGCCGATGGCCAGCGAGCCGGGCAGCGTCTCCATCAGGCTTTGCTTGGTGAAGTTGTCGCGCACATAGCCAAAGCGATGGGCGCTGTTGAAGCCCTGCTCGGCATCATGGGCGACGATGCCGCCGGCCTCTTGCCCGCGATGCTGCAAGGCATGCAGCCCAAGGGCGACGAAATTGGCGGCATCCGTGACTCCGATTACGCCGAAGACGCCGCATTCTTCATGCAGGCGGTCGGAATCGAAGGGATGGGCAAGGAATGGCTGCATCATCACCGACTCTTGGGGTTCTGGGGCTTGGGCAGAATTTTCTGGTTCGGCGTCAATCTAGGGTGTCCGACCCATGAAGTCACGCCCCGCCGCCATGGCAGGGCGCATTTTTCTGTCACGAATCCATCATAAGTCTTAGTTTGTAGGCGCAGGAGCAGGTTCGGCGGCAGGTGCGGGCGTCGCGGTTCCCGCATCGACCGGCTCGCCGGCGGCGGGGCAGCTGCGCACCAGCTGCTCATAGCGGCTGACCACCCAGCCCGGCGCGTCCTGCGGAATCTGCTGGTCCATCTGGCCGCGCATCCGCTCGAACACCTGGGCCGAGCGGGAATTGTCCACCATCGCCACCGGCTGCGTTGCCATCACCCGGTCATAGACGATGAAGGCCACGGCAACCAGAAGGATGCCGCGCGCGACCCCGAACAGGAACCCCATGCCCTGATCGACGCCGCCCAGGGCCGAGCGCTGCACGACCGAGGAAAACAGCGGCGTGATGATCGAGAACAGCACCAGCGCCAGCGCAAAAACGGTGGCAAAGCCGGCGATCGTGCCCAGTTCGCAGCTATCGGCCAGGAATTTGTTGAGGCCGGGGATCTGCGCCACCATCGGCCGCACCGTCGGCGCGAAGATAAAGGCCAGCACCGCCGCGCCGATCCATCCCAGAATCGCCAGGGATTCGCGCACGAATCCCCGCGCATAGGCGAGGATCGCCGAGAGGATGATCACGGCCGCAACGATGCCGTCGATAATGGTAAAACCGTCCATGTTCACGCCCTTTCGCGGGGTTTTTCCGCGTTTTGCGGCCAGTTCACCCGCAGCCTCATCCGGCCCCGAATGTCTCGCCCACGAAGCTTGTCAGATCCGATACGCGGTCGACCCGCATCCCGGACACGCCCTCGACCTTGGTGGCCGCAGGCAGGATCGCCCGTGAAAAACCAAGTTTCGTCGCTTCTTTCAACCTGTTTTCGGCCTGAGAGACCGGACGGAGTGCGCCAGAGAGGCTGATCTCGCCGAAAAGGACAGTATCGGCGGGCAGCGCGACATCTTCGCGCGCGCTGAGAAGGGCTGCGGCAATGGCGAGATCGGCGGCCGGCTCATGGACCCGCATCCCCCCGGCAACATTGAGAAAAACGTCAAGCCCGGCAAAGGGAACGGCGCAGCGCGCCTCAAGGACGGCAAGGATGGTCGAGACGCGCCCCGAATCGAGGCCGACCACGGTTCGGCGGGGACTAGCCAATGTCGAGGGGGCGACCAGCGCCTGCACCTCGGTCAGGACCGGGCGCGTGCCTTCGATGCCGGCAAAGACCGCCGAGCCGGCATGGGGCTGGCCGCGTTCGGACAGAAACAGCGCCGAGGGGTTGGTGACCTCGGAAAGGCCGCCGCCGGTCATCTCGAAGACGCCGATTTCGTCGGCCGGGCCGAAGCGGTTCTTGTGGGCGCGCAGGATGCGGAACTGGTGGCCGCGCTCGCCCTCGAAATAAAGAACGGTATCGACCATGTGCTCGACGACGCGCGGGCCGGCGATCTGCCCCTCCTTGGTGACATGGCCGACCAGGATGATGGCGGTGCCACGGCGCTTGGCGAAGGTCACCAGCTCATGCGCGCTGGCGCGGACCTGCGCGACCGAGCCGGGCGCGGCCTCGATCTGGTCGGACCACAGCGTCTGGATCGAATCGATGATGGCGACATCGGGGCGTTCGGCATCGAGCGTGGTCAGGATGTCGCGCAGCGCGGTTTCAGCGCCCAGTTGCACCGGCGCATCGCCAAGGCCGAGCCGCTGGGCACGCATGCGGACCTGGGCGCTGGCCTCCTCGCCCGAGATGTAGACGGCCTGCTGGCCCGCACGGGCAAAGGCCGCGGCGGCCTGCAAAAGCAGGGTGGATTTGCCGATGCCCGGATCGCCGCCGACCAGAATGGCCGAGCCGGGCACCAGCCCGCCGCCCAGCACGCGGTCAAACTCGGCGATGCGCGATTGCGCGCGGGGCGGCGGGGCCTCTTGTGTGGCAAGGCCCGACAGCGGGATCGCCTTGCCCTTGAGCGTGCCGAGGCCGCGTCCGGGGCCCTGGGACAGCGGCGCTTCCTCGATGATTGTGTTCCAGGCGCCGCAGGCTTCGCAGCGGCCGGACCATTTGCGGTGGCTGGCGCCGCAGGCGGTGCAGGTGAAGGCGGTGATCGGTTTGGCCATGGCGGGTTGTCTGGCAGATTATGCGGTCGCGCGCCATGGGAAGCGCGGCTTTTGCGGCGCGGTCCCATGGATATTTGAGTGAAGAAGAAAGGTCAGCTGACGCCGAGCCCGGCGCGCATCATCACCCGGCGGACCGGGGCGATGGCGTATAGGCCGCCCAAGGCTGCGGCGCGCAGGTCGCGCAAGGGCCGCGCCGAGATCATGCTGGCGCGGTTCAGCGCGTCGATGCCCAGAAGCCGGGCCATGGCCTCGGGGCGGCGGCGGCGTTCGTAGGTCGCGAGCGATGCCGCGCTGCCCGGATCGCCGGCCGAGAGGTCGATCAGCGCGTTCAGGTCGGCAAGGCTCATGTTCAGGCCCTGCGCGCCGATGGGCGGGACGACATGCGCGGCCTCGGCGATCAGGGCGGTGCGCGGGCCGGTGAAACGGTCGGCGATCTGGCTGATGATCGGCCATTCGGTCAGGCGCGTCACCTGCGTCAGATGCCCGAGCACCCCGGCCGAGCGGATGTTCAACTCAGTCTCAAATGCCTCGCGGGGGAGCGCGCTGAGCCGGGCGGTTTCCGTGCCGCGCTCCATCCAGACCACTGCGGATGAGGGTTTGCCGTCGCGGTCGGGCAGCGGCACCAGCGTGAAGGGGCCGCCCGAGCGGTGGATCTCGGTCGAGACGTTTTCATGCAGGCGTTCATGGGTGACGGCAAAGGCCAGCGCCTTTTGGCCATAGCGCAGCGTGCGCGTGCCGATGCCAAGCGCCTGACGGACCGGCGAGTTGCGGCCATCGGCGCCGATCACCAGCCGGGCGCGGATGCGCGTGCCGTCGGTCAGCGTGGCCAGCGCCTCGCTGTCGCGGGCCAGGAGGCCGGCGGTGCCGGTGCCGGGCAGGAAGCGGACATTCTGCAATTGCGCCAGCCGGGCCGAGATCTCGCGCTTCAAAAGCCAGTTGGGCAGGTTCCAGCCAAAGGGCTGGTCCGAGATTTCGGCGGCGTCGAAATCGCGCGTCAGCCGTGCCTGCGACAGCTTCCCGCCCGCGTCGATGATGCGCATGACCTGAAGCGCGGTCGCATGGGGGGCGAGCCGTTCCCAGACGCCTGCGGCAGAAAGGACCGCGATCGAGGGATGCAGAAAGGCGGTGCTGCGCAGGTCCGAGCCTTGCGCCGCTTCCTCGGTCACTGGGGGGGCCGGGTCGACGCAGGTGACGCTGTGGCCGGCGCTGCCAAAGGCCGCAGCCGCAATCAGCCCGGCAATGCCGCCGCCCGAGACCAGGATATCGCTGTCTTCGAGCTTCATCTGCGGACTAGAGACCCGCCGCATAGGCAACCAGCATGCCATAGACACCGGCGGTGGCGGCAAGGCCGATCATGGTCAGCGCCGGCAGCCCCCAGAGCAGGAAGGCGATCACGCCCAGCACCAGCACGGTGAGCGCGAAGAAGAAAAGCAGGGTGGCGGTGCGCGCTTCGCTGCGCAGCTCCTCTTGGCTGGCCTGTCCCATGGGACCCTCCGGATTTTGATATGGCGTTGGTCAGATTTTAGCGGCGCTGCGGTTTTCGGCAAGGCCGCGCAGAAATTCCGTCAGATTCGCGGTCTGGTGATGGACATGCGGGCCGTGGTCGTAACCTACCCCCAGTTCGTCCGGGCCATGGCGGCCGTCGCCGACCAGAACCGTGCGCATGCCCAGCAGATGCGGGACGGCAAGGTTGCGGGGGTCGTCCTCGAACATGGCGGCGCGGGCGGGGTCGAAACCCTCGGCCTGGTGGACTGCGGCATATGCGCGCGCATCGGGTTTGGGGTGAAAATCGACATCGTCGATGCCATGGACGGCGTCGAACACCGCCAGCCCGCGATGTTCCAGCACCCGATGCGCATAGGCGCGGTCGCCATTGGTGTGGACGATCTTGCGGCCGGGCAGGGCGCGGATCAGGGCGGCCAGCCCGGGGTCGGGGGTCAGCCCGGAAAAGTCGATGTCATGGACCTCGCGCAGATAGGGGCCGGGATCGATACCGTGCTCGGTCATCAACCCCGCCAGCGTGGTGCCATGTTTGCGCCAGTAATGGTCGCGCAGCCGGTTCGCCTCGGGTTCCGGGACGCCGATTTCGCGCATGACATAGGCCGTCATGCGTTTCTCGATCTGCGAGAACAGCCGGGCTTCGGGTGGATAAAGCGTGTTGTCCAGATCGAAGATCCAGGTGGTGATGTGCTGAAAATCCATGGCTCTTGCCTAAACCGGCTGCGGGGTGCTTGCAATCGTCGCGGCCGTCGCGGATCGTGCGGCGCATGAAAGACGCCTATTCCCTGATCCTGTCGGCCATCGACAACGGCATCTACCGCCCCGGCGACCGTCTGGTCGAATCCGAGCTGGCCGAGCGTTTCGGCGTCTCGCGCACCCCGGTCCGCGAGGCGTTGCAGCGGCTGGAAACGCAATCCATGCTCAAGCGCGACGGGCGCAGCCTGATCGTCGCCACGCTGGACCACAACCAGCTGGCCGAGCTTTACACCGTGCGCACCGAGCTGGAGGCGCTTGCCGCCCGGCTGGCCGCCCGTCATGCCACCCCCGAGGAGATTCGCGTCCTTGCCGGCATGATCGACGAGGACCGCGCAAGCCTGGGCGATCCGGCGGCGCTGGCACGTGCCAACCGCCGCTTTCACCACCAGATCCATTTGGCCTCGCATAACCGCTATCTGGTGCAGCAGCTGAACCTTGTGCATCGCTCGATGGCGCTGATGGCCGGGACGACGCTGGCCGCCAAGGGCCGCGATTCGGTGACGCTGGACGAGCATCAGGCGATCGTCGATGCCATCGGCAAGCGCGATGAGACCGGGGCCGAGCAAGCGTTGCGCCGCCATATCTCGATGGCCTACGAGACCCGGCTCAAGGAGGATGCGCGCCTTCATGACGAGGGCGGCGCGTGACAGGGCTGATCCGCGACCCGGCCGATCTTGAGGCGGGTGCGGCGCATCTGATGCAGGTCTGCCCGGTCTGGGCGCGAGAGCTGCCGGCGCTGATGCCCCTGCCATTGCGGCGCTGGGACGAAGGCTTTGTCGCGATCCGCGATGCGGTGGTGGCGCAGCAGATCTCGACCAATGCGGCGAATGCGATCTCGGGGCGGATGGTGGCGGCGGGGCTGGCGGATGAGGCGGCGATTGCCGCAGCCGATGAGGACGCCTTGCGTGCCGTCGGCCTGTCGCGGCCCAAGATTCGCTATCTGCGCGGCATTTCGCAGGCCGGGATCGACTGGCCGGGCCTGCGCGATCTGCCCGATGACGAGGTGATCGCGCGTCTGACCGCCCTGCCGGGCATTGGCCGCTGGACCGCCGATATCTATCTGAAATTCGCCCTTGGCCGCGCCGATGCCTTTGCCGCGGGTGACCTTGCGCTGGCCGAGGCGGCGCGGCTGCTTTACGACCTGCCCGAGCGCCCCGGCCCTGCCGCCTTGACCCGGCTGGCCGAACCGTGGCGGCCCTGGCGCTCGGTTGCGGCGCGGGCGCTCTGGGCCTATTACCGCGTGGCCAAGGACCGAGAGGGGATCAGATGACGCGAGAGTTGAAATCGGGACGCAAGGGGCCGCAAAAAGCCGATACCGTGGTGGTGTTCCTGCATGGTTACGGCGCCGATGGGGCCGATCTCTTGGGACTGGCCGATCCGCTGGCGCCGCATCTGCCCCGGACGGCATTCTATGCGCCGAACGCGCCCGAGCGCTGCGTCAACAATCCCATGGGCTATCAGTGGTTCCCGATCCCGTGGATGGATGGTTCCTCAGAAGAGCAAGCCAAGGCATCTGCCGCTCAATCCTTTCAGGATATCAACGCGTTTCTGGACAAAATTCTTGTCGATGAAGGCATCCCCGCCGACCGGCTGGCGCTGGTCGGATTTTCGCAAGGCACGATGATGGCGCTGAGCGTCGCCCCGCAGCGCGAGCCGGAAATTGCTGGCGTGGTGGGCTTCTCCGGCCGTCTGATCGATCCCGAACAGCCGATCAATGCCAAGACCAAGCCGCCGATCCTGCTCATCCATGGCGACGAGGATCCGGTCGTGCCCTTTGACAGCATGGGCATTGCCGGCGAGGCGCTGCAGAATGCCGGCTTTACCGTCTATGGCCATGTGATGAAAGGCACCGGGCATGGCATCTCGCCGGATGGGTTGTCGGTGGCGCTGGCCTTCCTGAAAGAGCGGTTTTCCGCAAGGTCATAGGGTTTTGAATGAAATGGGGCTTGCATCACCTGATGCAGGCCTTACTTTTTCTGCAAGTGCTGAGGAGACACCGACATGGACCTGATCTTGTTGACTGCCGCCCTGATCCCGGCCAGCCTGATGGTTCTGCGTCTGGTGATGCCAGCGCCCAAGCGCGTCCCTGTGCGCGCCCGCGCCCGGCGCTGATCCCGGCGCCTTTTCTGATCTTCAGTCAGCCCCAGATGGCCGGGTCGGCGATCTCGATGGAGTTGCCAGCCGGATCACGGAAATAGATCGAGCGGCCGCCCTGCGGCCAGATGAAATCTGCCTCGATCTCAATTTCATGTGTTTCCAGATGCTTGCGCCAGCTATCGAATGTACTTTCTGCGGCGCTCATGCAGAAATGGCCCGGTCCGGTCGTGCCATGGGAGGGGACTGGCAGGCGTGCATCTGGTCGGAGTGGGACCCGCGTGGCTTCCGCGCGAAACACCAACAGGACCTGCGCGCCGCAGCGGAAAAACACATGCCGGCCGGGCAGGCGGGCGATCTCGGTCAGACCGATCACCTTGGTCCAGAAGCGCGCGGCCGCCTCCAGATCCTCGGCGTATAGCGCCGATTCCAATGTGCCCAAAAGCGGTGGCGGGGTTTGTGTCATGACCCCATCCTGCCAGAAGACGGGCGCCGCTGTCACCGGCCTGTCACGCCGCGCAGCTATTTGATCGGCAGCATATATTCGGGGACTTGCCAGCCGTCAGCCGCGATATATAGTCGGCGTTAAGGATTTGACGAGTTCCGGGCAAGGCAGAGCGAGGGCCGATGCTTGACGATCACGGAGACTTCCGAACCCAATTCGTGCGCGAGCCATCGGGCTTGCGTCGCAACCCGGCTCTTGTCCTGAATGCCGACTTCCGCCCGCTCAGCTATTACCCGCTGTCGCTCTGGCCCTGGCAAGAGGCGATCAAGGCGGTGTTTCTGGACCGGGTGCAGATCATCGCCGAGTATGACGAGGTGGTCCGAAGCCAGAGGCATTCGATACGCATCCCCTCGGTCGTGGTGCTGAAAGATTACGTAAAACCCCAGAAGCGCGCGGCATTCACGCGCTTCAATCTTTTTCTGCGGGACGAATTCTGCTGCCAGTATTGCGGCGCGCGGGGCGACCTGACCTTTGACCATGTGGTGCCGCGCTCACGCGGTGGGGTGACCAGCTGGGAAAATGTCGTCGCCGCCTGTTCGCCCTGCAATCTGAAAAAGGCCAACAAGTCGCTGAAGAATTCCGGCATGCGCCTGCGCCGCCCGGCGCGCCGCCCAACGCCCGAGGAAATGCACGCGGCCGGCCGGCGCTTTCCACCGAACCACTTGCATGAGAGCTGGATGGACTTCCTCTACTGGGACACTGAGCTGGACAGCTGAGCCGGTCGGTCAGGTTCGCTTGTGCGGGGCATGGTAAAAGCCCCAAGACGATATTGGGATGTCGGCTGTGATTCCGCGGATATCCCGTGATTGATTTCTAGCTTCTGAATCGCTCTGATCTAGGCTCCAGATACATTGATCCTCAAAGCCAGAAGATGACGGTTGCTGCGAGGGCGAGGGCGGTTAGGAAGGTCCCGGCGCATCTGTCGTAGCGGATCGCGATCCTGCGCCAGTCTTTCAGCCTACCGAACATGATCTCGATGCGGTTGCGGCGGCGGTAGCGCCGCTTGTCGTAGGGGGCAACCTTGCCGCGCGACTCCCGACCGGGATGCAGGGACGTATCCCCTTGCCTTTCAACGCTTCCCGGAACCAGTCAGCGTCATGGCCCCTGTCGGCGATCAACCATTCTGCGGCCGGTAGACTGCCCCAAAGGGCCGCGGCGGCGGTGTGATCGCTGACCTGGCCCGCCGTCATGAAGAACTGCAGCGGCCGTCCCCTGCGCGGGTGCGGCGGGCATCTCCGAAGCGGCAGCGGTGGAACTGATCGAAGGCGAAGGCGGGGGAGGATTTGGTCAGACGGCCAAGAGGGCCATCGGTCAAGCCTTCCGGTCGCTTACAGCGAGAGATGCAGAATGTTGATTGCCACTGAGATTTGACCCGGCATTGTCACCGAGAACTGACCCACCCAGTGGTTATGTTCTGCGTGTTATGATGGCGTCAATGCTAGT
>NZ_QPJL01000047.1 GCF_003337565.1 Paracoccus lutimaris | reverse complement strand
AGATCATCGAGCAGGAGCTGAAGGTCGAGTTTGAACCGCTGCCGCAGGATGAGCTGATGGCGGCGCAAGAAGAAAGCGTCACGCTGCCGACCCTGCGCGAGGTGCAGGCCCACGGCATCCGGCAGGTGCAGCGGGTCGTTCGCAACTGGGAGGGGGTCGTCGATGCCAATGGCGAAATCGTCCCCTTCTCGCCGGCGATGCTGGAACAGGCGCTGCAGCATGCCTGGTTCCGCGCGGGCATCCAGAAAGCCCTGGCCGAAAGCCAGAACGGCGAGGCTGCGCGCCAGGGAAACTGAAGGCGGCCGCGCGGGCATGGGCGCTTGCGCGGCTGGGAAAGACCGACGCCCGTCAGCCGGTCGAGATGGACGATGATCTGGCCGCGCAGTTTGCCCGGATGGGGGTGACGGTCGAGCGGCCCGAGGCGGCAGCACCCGACGCTTTCGAGGTGATGCGGGCCAATGCCGAGGCGATCGAGGCCTGGCTGGGGTGCGAGACGCAATGGCGCTGCATCAGCGCCGCTCCGGGCTCGATCCTCTGGCTGGGTCTCGATTACGGCGCGGTCGACGTGGTGCTGCGCCGGGGCAAATGGACGGATCCCGATCAGCTGATGACGGATCTGCAGGTGATGGAGGGCGCGGCCCTCGATGTGATGCACAGGGACGGCAAGTGACCAGCACAGCCTTTAACATCGCGATGGTTTTCCGGGCGGACATCGCCAGCGCCAAAGCTGGGCTGGCGGAGGTGGCCAAGGGTCAGCGCGACGTCTCGGCCGAGGCCGGCAAGACCAGCACCGCCTTGGCGAAAGAGGCGGCCGAGCTCGAGCGCCTGGCTGCAGCGACCGGCAAGGCCGCACTTGCCCAGGGCGATCTGGCTGCCGCCGAAAAGCGCGCCCAGGCGACCCGCGCGCAGACCCTGATCGCGCCGCTGGCCATGCCCACGCAGGCGGCGCCGGTGGCCGCGATCTGGCGCCAGTCCGCGACTGCGGCCGAGTCCCTGCGCGGATCTGTGGCAGGTCTCAGCCTCAGTGTCGGCCAGCAGGCGCATGATATGGTTGCCGCCGCGCAGGCGTCTGCGGCCTATCAGCTGGCGCTCGATGATGTGCGGGCGTCTTTCAACCCGCTCTTCGCGGTCAGCCGGAAGTACGAGCAGCAGCTCGAGCGCATCGCCGATGCCGAGCGCCAGGGGGCTATTACGGCTCGCGAGGCGGCCGAAGCGCGCACCCGGGCCGCGAGCATCATAGCGCCGGTCGGACAGAAAGGCATTGCAGGCGGCGCTGGGGTGGGTGTCAACTCGGCCAACACCGCCAATGTCGCGGCCCAAGGCTTCGACATCGGCGTGACGGCTGCCATGGGCACGAACCCGGCTATGATCGGCCTGCAGCAGGGCACGCAACTGGTGCAGGTCATGCAGCAGATGGGCGGCGGCAAGCAGGCGCTGCAGGGCATCGCCACCGGGTTTTTGTCGCTGCTGAACCCCATGAGTCTGGCCACGATCGGCGTCGTCGCTTTCGGCGCTGCCGGCATCCAGGCGCTGATGTCGCTTGGCGGGGAGACCAAGACCTCGGGGGAAGCTCTCGCCGATCTGGCGGATCGTGTGAACCGCCTGAAGGATGCCAATACCGCCGCCCGGCAATCGGTCATTGACCTGGGGGCGGAGTTTGGCACTTCGGCGGCCGAGGCAAAGGAGCTGCTGGCGCTGCTGGCGGAGATCGAGCGCCGCTCGGCCGGGCGCGACGCAAAGACCGCCCTGAACAGTATCACCCGCGACATGGATGGTGGCTCGCTGCTGGGGCTGCGTAGCGCATCGGATCAGTTCGCAACATTGCAGCGTTTGTTTGGTGAGGCGAATTGGGCAACATCGGGACGGATCAGCGAAGAGGCCAGCCCGCTGTCTTTCGCTGTGCGTGGTGCGATGGACAAGGTCACCGCGGCCGGCGCATCGAATAATATCGATGCACAGATTGCGGCGGTCAAGGAACTGCGCCAGGCGGCGGAGGTTGCTGCATCTGCCTATGGCGGTGTTACCAAAAAAGAGGAGGCGTGGCTTCTGCAGATTGCCGAGGCACAACGCGAACTTCAGAAAATCAAGGCTCTGGACGAGAACGCCGCCGGCAATGCTCGCGCCGACGAGATGGTTCGTCAACTCCAGCAGCGTGTGGCGCTGGAGCGGGTGGCGCTGCAATATGGTCAGGACAGTGCAGAATATCGGGTGGCCGAGCAGGATCAACTGCGGGCCAATACCGTCCTCGAGCTGCAAAATCTTGGCTTCACCGAGCAGGACCAGAAGGCCAAGCAGGTTCTGGGCGCATTGGCCTCCGCCTATTTCGCGAAAGAGGATATGGCGGCGAAGGCGCGTCAGGATGCCCAGCGGGAATATCTGCAAGGGCAGGATGATCAGATCGCGGCCATCAACCGTCAGGTCTCGCTGATCGGCGCCACGCGCGACGAGCAGGCTCGGATCAATGCGCTGGCCGAGGCCGATCTGGAAATCCGCCGCCGCAGCCTGTCGATCGACGACGCCCGCGAGGTCAAGGCCAAGGCCATCGCCAAGGCCGAGGCGGAAATCACGCTGGAGCGGCAAAAGGCCATGCGCGCCGTGCAGGTCGCGGCCATTGGCGATGCCTATGACGCCCAGATCTCGCTCGCTCGCGATCCGGTCAGCAAGGCGAATTTGGAATTCCAACGCGAATACAGCGCCCGGATTGCTGATGGCCAGTCGGTCGAGGTCGCCTATGCCGAGGCGATCCGCGCCCGCGCCCGCGCCATGTCCGAAGTATCGACCGGCACCCAGACCCAGATCGCCGACATGATGTCCGAGGTTGCGATCCGCCGCGATCTGGCCGACCAGGTCGCGGCCGGACTGATCGGCGCGACCGACGTCAACCGCCTCCTGCGCGAGGAACTGGAACTGCGCCCCCTGATCGCTGCTGCCGCCCGGGCTGAAGGCGCGGAAAAGGTCAAGCTCCTCGACCTGATCGAAGGCATGCGGGTGGCCTATGCCGCCATGGCCGCCGAGGAGCAGCGCCAGAACCAGAACCAATACCTGCGCGGTCAGGCCGAACGTATCCAGCAGCTGCATCTCGAGCTGGCTCTGGTCGGGCAGACGGCCGAAATGCGTGCGCGGGTGCTCGCCATGGTGAAGGCAGAGCAAGACATCCAGCGCCTTGGACTGTCCGGCAAGGATGCGGATGCGGCGCGGCGCAACGCAGAGATGGAATATGAGCTGGCGCGGTCGATCGAGGCGCAGGCCGATGCCTGGCAGCGCGTCCAGTCGGCAGGGGAAAGCGCCATCGATGGCGTCCTGGACAAGCTGCGCGGGGGCGACATCAAGGGCGCCATGGGCGAGTTGCTGGGCGAGATCGAGAAGGGTTTCTTCGACCTCGCGATCCGCAACCCGCTGAAGAACGCGCTTCTGGGCACCAATCTGGGCACATGGGCGGATGTCGGCGGCTGGTCGGGGATCATGGACCGCTTCAGCGGCCGCTCGCAGGTCGACGAAAAGGCGCTCGCCCGTCAGGCGGCCATGCCGGTCCAGTCGATGATGGTGACGGCAGCCAATGTTGTGCTGTCAGGCAACCTGTCAGGAATTGGCGCGGCGGCGAACGCCAATCTGGCACCATTGAGCGCGGCCAACACCAATGTCGCGCCCCTGACCTATGGCAGCTTGCCCGGATCCGCCGACATCCAGACCCAGATCTGGCAGTTCTTTGCCGCCAAGGGTCTCGCCCCGCATCAGATCGCCGGGATCATGGGCAATGCATCCGCCGAAAGCGGCTTCAATCCGCTGGCCCAGGGCGATCACAAGAACGGCGTGGCGCAGGCTTTTGGCCTGTTTCAATGGAATGATCGCAAGGGCAACCTCTTCGATTTCATCGGCGGTCAGCAGAACCTGGGCGACATCCAGAAGCAGCTTGAGTTCGCGTGGCACGAGCTGATGACGACCGAAGCGGGACCGATGCGCCGCCTGATGTCCTCGACCGACGTCGCGAGCGCGACCTGGGCAATGCAAGGCTTCGAGCGGCCCTCGGGCTATGATGCCAATGTCTATGGCTCCGGAAAGCATTTCGACAAGCGTCTTGCCGCCGCCGAACAGGCGCTGGCGCAGTTCGGCACTGCCGCGCAAACAGCCGGAACCGATCTGGCCAGCAGCGCAGGTGCCGCCGCCGCCGGGCTCGAGCAGGCAGGACAGGGCGCGGCCGTGGCCAGCAACGGCATGGGCGTCTTCGGACAGCTCCTTTCCGGCATCGGGGGCATGGTCGGCGGCGAGGCCGGCAGCATCCTGAACGCGGTTGTCGGCATCGGCGGCGCGCTGCTGGGCGGGGTGCCGCTCTTCAAGCAGGGCGGCGCCACAGGCGGCAGCAATCCGGACCGTGCCGCCGGCATCGTCCATGAGGGCGAGTTCGTTTTCGACGCGGCCGCGACCGCGCGGATCGGCATCGGCAATCTCGAGGGCATCCGCAAGGGCGCCATGCGCGGCTTCAAGACCGGCGGCTTCGTGTCGTCCCTGCCAGCCCCCGTGGCTGTGCCGGGAAACCAGCCGGCCGCGCCGACAGGCCGTCCGGATCGGCTGCACGTCAGCGTCGATATCGGCGGCGCGCGTGGCGATCGGGAGATCGAGATGATGGTGCAGCAGGCGGTTTCGGCCGGCGTCGCCCATGGCATCGAGCTCTATGACCGCGAGGCGCTGCCCACGCGCATCCGGCAGGTGTCCAATGACCGGTGGGGTGGCTGATGGCCTTTACCTTTCCGCTTACAGCTGCGCAGTTCATGGACGTGCTGCCGATCCGGGACATGGTCTTTGACCTGCCCGAGGCCATGGAGGTCTCGGAGACCGGCGGCGGCGAGATCCTGACAGCCGACCTCGGCACCCGGCTCTGGCGCGGCAAGATCACGCTGGCGGACATGACCTCGATCGAGGCCGACGAGGTCATGTCGCGGCTCGACGTGCTGCGCCGGACGGGCGCGTCGTTCATGTGCCATGATCCGCGCCGCCCCGGGCCGCGCCTCGACATGGACGGATCCCTGCTCGGCGCCTCGACGCCGACGCTCGATGCGGCCCTGCCGAATCGGCGCGATATCCGCATTGCCGGCCTGCCGTCCGGATACGCCCTGCGCCGCCACGACTATATCGCCTTCGCCTATGGCACAAATCCGGTGCGCCACGCCCTGCATCGCCTGGCCGGGCAGGCCACGGCCAATGGCAGCGGGCAGGCGACCGTCGAGGTTAGCCCGGCCATTCGTGCCGGCGAGGTGCCCGGCACGACGATCACGCTCCTGAAGCCCGCCTGCAAGGCGATCATTGTCCCCGGATCGGTCCAGCCCGGCCAGCACAACGCCACGCTGACGGTCGGGGTCTCGTTCGACTGGATCCAGACGCTAAGATGAGGACCTTTCCTGCCGCCACCGCCGCCTATTTCGCCAGCCGCAGTGCCTTCGTCGGTCATGTCCTGGTCTGGCTGCAGGCCCGCAACCGCGACAGCGGCGCGACCGAGACCATCGGCTTTTGGACCGGTGCCGATCATGCCGAGTTCACCATCCGGGGCGAAACCCGAGTCTATTTCGGTGCCGGCGCCATGCTGGGCATGGACCCGATCCGCCGCCAGACCGGCCTAAAGGTGCGCAGCCAGCGCATCACCTTCAGCCAAGTGGCGCCGGAGCTGATGATGGCCGTGCGTGGCTATGATCCTCGTCACTGCCCCGTCGAGGTCCATCGCGCACTGTTTGATCCGGCGCGGGAAACGCTGATCGACGAGCCGCACATGATCCTGCGCGGCTATCTGGACAAGCTGAAGCTGCCGACCCCGGCCAAGGGCGAAAAGGGCAATATCTCTTTCGAGATTGCGACGGCCGGCCGAGCGCTCACCAAGCCGGTGTCGCGCTATCGCTCGGACGCCACAATGCGGGCGCGCGCCGCGAATGACGGCTTCCGAAAATATTCGTCGCTTGCAGACAAGGGAGAGACACCATGGGGCGGCTGACCCGACTGCCGGACTGGCAACCCCGGCTGCATGCATGGATCAAGTCGATCAATGGCCGGCCGATCGCGCCTGGCCAGCACGACTGCTGCCTGTTCGGGGCCGGCGCGATCGAGGCCCAGACCGGTATCGACATCGCGGCGTCCTGGCGCGGCCGGTATACGACCATGGCCGGCGGGCGCAGGATCCTGCGCAAGTCCGGCTATGCAGATCATGTCGCATTGGCGGCGGCGACCTTGCCAGAAATCCATGCGTCGGCGGCGCGCGAGGGCGACATCGCCGTGGTCGAGACGCCGGATGGCCCAGCCATGGGCGTGGTGCAGGGCTCGGCCATCTATGTTCTGGGCATTGATGGCCGGCTGGGCTTTGCCGTGCTGGTGCCTGCAACCCGTATCTTCAAGGTGGGCTGATGGCGGTCGTTGCGGGCTTTATCGGCGGCATGTTCAGCTTCGCCAGCACCGTTGCGGTGCTGGGTGCTGGCTCGGTAGGCGCGGCCTGGGCCGGTGCCGGCTTTGCTTCCACCATCCTGGGCGGTCTGGCGGTCAAGCTCTTGACCACTGTTGCGGTCTCAGCGCTGACCTCTGCGCTGGCACCAGAGCCGGCCCAAGGCGGCGGCATCACCATATCATCGACCATCCGCGGCGAGGAAAACCCCGAGACGATCATCCTCGGCAAATACGCCACCGCCGGACAGGCCATCTGCCCGCCCTACAGCCATGGCCGGTCGGACCGGTTTTTGACGCAGGTCATCGAGCTTTGCAGCGTCCCCGGCGCGACGCTCGAGCGGGTGATGATCGGCGACGAGTGGGTTGAACTCAGCGAGGAGCTTCACCCCTTTTTCGGTCACCCGGTCGCCGGCGAAAACAATGGGCTGGTATGGGTCAAATACTACGACGGCACCCAGACCGAGGCCGATCCCTATATGCTGGATCGCTATGGCAGCCATCCCGACCGGCCTTGGACGGCCGACATGGTCGGCGCAGGCATCTGCTATGCCATCATGACCTTTGGCTGGGACCGCGAGGACCAGACCTCGGTGCCGTCGGTCCGCTTCGAGCTGGGCGGGATCCCGCTCTATGATCCGCGCAAGGACAGCTCGGCCGGCGGCGTGGGCACCCACAGGCTGGCCGACCCCACCACCTGGGAACAGACCGAAAACGCCGCCGTCATCGCCTGGAATGTCATGCGCGGCATCCCTCTGCCGGGCGGAGAGGTCTGGGGCGGCAATATCACCAATCTGACCGAGCTGCCCTGGGCGGTCTGGACTGCGGCCATGAACCGCTGCGACGTCCCGATCGAACGGGACGACGGCAGCACCGAGCCGGCATATCGCGCCGGCATCGAGGTTGCGCTGGATCAGCCCCCGGCCGCCGCCCTTGAAGAGATCTTCAAGGCCTGTTCGGCCGTCATTGCAGATATGGGCTATGGCTGGGGCATCGTGGTCGGGGCGCCGGCACTGCCGGTCTACAGCTTTGGCGATGACGATGTGATCGTCAGCAAATCGCAGGAGCTGGACCCGTTTCCGGGGATCGAGGAGACCTATAACGCGGTCACCGCGCGCTATCCCGACCCCGAGGCGCTCTATGAGACCAAGGAGGCGCCACGCCGGACCAATGCGGGCTGGGAGGCGGCCGACGCCTTCGGCCGGCGGATGGCGAATCTGGCACTGCCGGCGGTCCCTTACGCGCTGCAGGTGCAGCGCCTCATGGAGGCGTGGATCAGGGACGAGCGCCGCTTCCGGCGCCACATCATCAACCTGCCGCCCGATTCGGCTCATGTCGATCTGATCGATACCGTCGATTGGAGCTCGGCCAGGAACGGCTATGTCGGCAAGGATTTCGGGGTCTACGAGATCCTCGAGGATCCGCGCACGGGTGTGCGTCAGATGTCGATCCGCGAGTGCGACCCGCTGGATTACAGCTGGGAGCCGGGTTTTGAGCTGCCCTCGACCCCGACGCCGCCCGGCACGACGCCGCCTGCGCCGGAATCGGTGTCAGGATTTTTCGCGCGGGCGATCACCATCAATGACGCCGCCGGTGGTGCCCGCCGGCCGGCTATCGCGCTCTCCTGGGCGAGTGATATCCTCGCGGCCGGCTTGCGCTGGGAGATCAGGCATACGGGCCAGACGCAGGCCGTGCTGCGCGGCACCACTCAGGATGTCGGGGCCGGCGGCATCACCATAGCCGAGGGCGTCCTGCCCGACATGGCCTATGAGGTGCGGGCGCGGCTGATCGCCAACCGCCGCACGGTCTGGACCGGGTGGGAGGCAGTCAGCACCGATCCCGTCCGCCTGGCGAAGGGCGACCTCGACCTTGAAGTCCTGGCCGATATCGACCGCTCCACCGCATGGATGGACGAGACCGGCCCGTTCCTGCGCGGGTTGCGCGGCGAGATTGATGCGCTCAGGGACAGCATCGCCGAAATCGACTGGGGCAATTACAGCGTCCACCAGCGGGTGCGGCGCGAGGCTGAGGCCGAGGTCGAGCGGGCTCGGGCTCAATTCACCGAGGAAATCAACGTCGCGGTCAGCGAGACCGAAGCCGTCGCAACGCGCGTCACTACCCTGACGACAGCCGTTGGCCAGAATACAGCCGCAATCAGCCAAGAACAGCTGGCGCGATCGAATGCCGACAGCGCTCTTGCCCTGGACGTTCAGACCGTTTCGGCCGCCAATGCCACCAACGCGGCGGCGATCACTCAGGAAAGACTGGCCCGAATACAGGCCGATGACGCGATGGCCGCCGATATCACATCGGTCGAGACCAATCTTGGTACCCGCGCCAGCGCGGCGTCTGTCACGGCACTGACGGCCCGCGTGACGGATACAGAGGCTGGGCTGGTCGCGCAAAGCGAGGCCATCACCCAGGTAGAAGCCCGCAGCGATGCCACGAGCGCGACCGGCCTGTTCAGGGTCTCGGCCGTCGCAGCCCCGTCAGGATCGCAGACCCGCATCGGTCTGCGCGCCGAGGCGGCGGCCAGCGGCAATACCACGGCGGCGGCCATGTTTCTGGACGCCCGTTCGGACGGCACCTCGCATGTGTCCTTCATCGCGGACCGTTTTGCCGTCGTCTCGGGCGGCGGTTCGGGGGCCGCGCAACACGTCCCGTTCATCGTTCAGGGTGGGCAGGTCTATATGGACAAGGCCTTCATCGGTGATTTGGCTGTCGAGACTGCCAAGATCGCTGACGGGGCGGTGTCGACCTTCTGGGCCGTTAATGGTGACAGCCTGAGCCTGACAGCCAGCTATCCGATGCAGCTGGCAATTTTCACCAATGTGCGGGTTCGGGGCATCTCCAGCGGCTATGACGGCACCTACAGCATCACCCGCAACGGCGTGGCCGTCGACAGCGGATCGTTTTCCGTCGGGCCCTATTCGTGGATGCTGACCACAATCAAGACCATCGCCATCCAGGCCGGGACCCATACCATCGCCCATGCCTATAGCGGCGATCCAGCCGATTACAGCCAGTACAGGATGACAATCTTGGGGCTCTACAAATGAGCAATGTCAGGTTTTCCGTCTACGGCCCTGATGGCATGATCCGCCGTTCGCTCGACGTGCCGATGCGCGACGCTAATCTCAACCTCGCCGAGGACGAGCGCATGATCGAGGGGCTGCACGATCCTGACACCACGGTCGTTATCGATGGCGTGGCCAGCCGGGTGCCCACCCAGCCGGCGCCCTGGATGACCTGGCTGCCAAGCCTTTCGGCTTGGGTCGATCTGCGCACGACGGATCAGAGGATGGCGGATCTCGCCACTCGCCGCACCGCCACCGTAATCGCCAAAGGCGCGCTGCTGCTAGAGGCTATGGCACGCGGCCTTCTGACCCCGGATGAGGTCGATGCGCTCTCGGCCGGACAGATGCCAATGCGTCTTGACGCGGCGCTGACCAGGCTTGCGCCAGATCTTCGCAGCACAATCCTGACACGCTGGCGCCTTGAGGCCAGCTTTGGCCGCACCCATCCTGTCATCCTCGTCGCAGCTGCAGCTCTCGGCGTCGATGATGCAACCCTCGACGATCTCTTTGGTGTACCGCAATGACCCTGCCCAGCTCCTACAAACCCGGATTGATCTCGATCACGCCTGGTACGGTGACCGTGACCGGTGCCGGCACCAACTGGACCGGAGCCGGGGTCCAGGCCGGGGACATCCTGTGGTCGGGCGGGCTGGATGTGGCCGTCGCATCCGTGCAGGGACCGACCCAGTTGACGCTGGCTTATCCCTGGAGCGGTCCGGCCCTGACCGCCGCACCATATGAAATCCGCTATACGCCGGATGCGGCCCGGGTGCTGGCGGCATCGCGTGCGGCCATCGCCTCGCTCGAGGATTTCCGGGCAGAGGTCTATGCCAGCGCCGACGTCTATTCGACGATCGCAGCCGGGCTGGCTGCAACCAGCGAGGGCGCGCAGTTCCAGGTCGTCGCCGGCAACTCCATTATCCGCTATCGTCATGACGCAGGCAATGCAGCAACGGAACTTGCCAGCTATTTGACCGGCCCGGGCGTCGACGCCGCAGTCGGATCAGCTTTGGCGCAGGTTGATACGGTGTCCGAGCAGATCGACGATCTCGCCGGCCCGACGCAGGTCGAGCTCGACTTTGCGAGCGGACATCGGGCGCTTTGGGTCGATCGCACCGGCAAGGCACTGCTGGCGCTGACCGATACCGGCCTGCATTTCCGGGCATCGGATGATCTTCTAGACGCATTGGTGCCGCGCATGGCGCCCGCCCTTGGTCTGGACACGCCGCATGAGGTGTCCGAGGGGCTGGAGGGCTGGTCGATCCTGCAAGACAGGTCCGGCAAGACGATCATCCGTCTGGCGCGGGATGGGCTCGATTTCCAGGTATCA
>NZ_QPJL01000046.1 GCF_003337565.1 Paracoccus lutimaris | reverse complement strand
CCCCAGCTGGTTCAAGCCGGGGCAAGGTTGCACATGGGTCAATTCTCAATGACAATTTCCGCTGTTGCCGGGTCAAATCTCAGTGGCAATCAACAGCAACCGTCTTGAATGCCCCTTAAAGGCCCATTTTCAGAAAACTCGCCTGCTGCAACTTTGCGTGTCAAACACTGCAAAATTCCGTGTCACGCTACAGCCACGAAAAGCGGCCGTGCCGCTCGATGATGTGTCCTGACATCTATATGTAGTGCCCTCAAAATGGGGGCGTTATGGACATTTTGTCAGGGTGAGGATGCTAACGGGAAAAATCCTTTAACATCATCAACATATTAGATGGGATTGGCGGAGGGGACGGGCCTGAAAGACAACCTTCTCCAAGTCAAGCCATTGAAAACATTACACACAGCCCTCTGCCAATTGGCCGTAGGCGTGGACCTGGCTCGACCGACGACCTGGATGCAGCCGACGACGATCCGCGAAGCAAACGGCTCAGAGAACCCGCTCGCACCAAGCTGGCTAGAGTTTTCGCCGGCCGCGCGGCCGCGCATGCGGCTGCGTTCAATTCGGGGCGTGTCGGAGGCCGGGTCACTCCGGCACGCCCAAACTTCATCGCGCGTTCTTGTCGTTCGGACGTCAGGCTCCACGACCATGACCCGTCGCAGCAGTTCCAAGGCCGTCCCGACCGGATAGAGGAGAGTGCGAGCTCCGGCCTATTCAGAACTCTCGGACATCCACTGCGACATCCATTGAAAGCAGATCGATGGCTCTACCGTGGAAACTGCCGGTCACCGGAGCAACCTGCTGGATCCTCCTCGCAACGGCTACGGGAATGAGATTGCTAGAGCCGACCGATCTGTTGGTGGGGTCGAACGGGATCCAGCCCGCTCCGGGAACGAACACCTCGACCCACGCGTGCGTGGAACCGGTGTCCGACGATCCGACCAGGTTCGCGGCCGGGTTGAACAGATATCCGGACACGAGCCTGGCCCCGAAGCCAAGCGTCCGAACGGCCTCCGCGAACAGCACTGCGAAGTCCCGGCAGGATCCCCAGCCCCTGTCGAGGGTCTCCAGCGGCCCCTGCGTGCCCTCGGTCTCGCGGCTCTGGTAGGAAATCCCTGCCGTGATGCCGTTGCCGATGTCTTTCAGCAGGGAGAGCGTATCCGTTGGCCGTGCCATGACAAAATGCTCGACCCACCGCGACAGCCGCCCCGCGTCGTCCGCATATTGCGGCACGGCGAGGGCGCCGAGATCGGTCCAATCGTCGGAAGAATAAACGAAAGGGTACGAGGCCGCGGCGGCGGCAATCGGGAAGATCGGCCAGACGGGCGCGCGCAGGTCCACACAGGTGCATGATCGGATCGAAAGCATAGTCGTCCTCACGTCGAACTGTGCCGTCGCGACCGCATTGCCTGCAACGTCGTGGGACCAGTCGATGCGGGCTACCGGACTGATCTCGAGGTCGAAGGACGTCAGGATGAGATCCCGGGTTTCCCGCGGACGGAGCATCAGTCTGTGCGGTCCGAGAGGGACCTCGGTTCCATATTGATACTGTGTCGTGTGAGTAATCGTGACAGATGGCATGGGTGCGACCTATGATGATCGACCGCCCGAGCGCCGCCGGCCCTGCCCGCTGCCCTCGTCAATGGCCGAGCGCCAGGCAACCGTTCCCTTGCAACGGGAACATATCCGTTCGCCGAACCCCTCGCTCCAGAAGGTCAACTTGCACCTAAGGCACACCCGCGCGGCAGCAACGTCGGCCGTCGCCTTGATCGTCCCGAAATCGGCCTCCGCTGATTCGATCGTCATTTCCGCTCCTCGCGTTTTTTCAATCGATCCATGTCGCCAAGCGCGCGTTTGATGAGTTTCTGAATGCGTTCATCGCCGGCCTCGGGCGTCATCGCGTAACGGTCGAGAAGGAACCGCCATTTTTTCAGGACTTCGGCCCATGTCCACGCCGGCTCCGCGAGCATCTGATCTTCGAGGCTTTCAAGGTGTGGTCGCTGCGGAAGCGCAAGTGATGGCTGGCCGTTCGCAGGGCGCCGTCGCATTTCCGATGCACGCTGTCCGGCAACGGACCTGCGGCCGTCGAGATCGATCGGGTCATCGGTCATTTCGGAACCCCGCCAATCCAACGGCGGACGGCGAACGATCCGCCCGACACGGCGGTCATTCTCCGATGCCCGGGCGCGCGCTTCCGGACCGTGGGCCGGAAACATCCGTACTTATCCCGCGGCGGGGCTCTCCCCTCTTAGACGGGTGGTCTTGCTCTGCCTGCCTTTGGTCGGACTGGGGCGCGTAGAGGGCGCGAAGGTCCTGCTCGGTCACGCCGTCGGCCTGCATGACAAGGCGGGTCATCGGATCGGCCAGCATCTCCTCGAGGAAGAAATCCGTCAGCGCCTTGCCGGTCAGCTTGTCCTTGGCAACCGCGTGCTCCAGTTCGGCGAGCGGTACGGTGAGCGTTCGGCTGAGTCCGGGATGCGAGGTGCGCGGATGCAGCCGGACGAGCACTGACGACGTCCATGTGCCCGGTTCGATCCAGTCCACAGGTTCCAGCAGCTGGGTCTCGATCTCATATTCTCCCGGCGGAAGGGTCTCGTTTAAGCTCGGAAGCTCGAACGGTCGCAGGAATACGGCGGTCGTCTTGATCGAATTGTTCATCTCGGTTCTCCAGG
Source organism: Paracoccus lutimaris (assembly GCF_003337565.1). Classification (GTDB taxonomy): domain Bacteria; phylum Pseudomonadota; class Alphaproteobacteria; order Rhodobacterales; family Rhodobacteraceae; genus Paracoccus; species Paracoccus lutimaris. The sequence goes on along the minus strand of NZ_QPJL01000046.1, from coordinate 8,454 downwards.
ATGGTGATTTGGGATGCCATGACGGGAACACCGGCAGAGCGGCCGGCATCGCGAGCCGATGACGAACGAACACTTCCGTCCTGCGATGGGACGCTACCGGTTCAATTCCGAGACACAGGTGCCGTCCCGGCGGGGTCATGTCTTGTGTCCCATATCCAGACTTCGAACTGCGTCAGGGTACTCGGTCCGAAAGTTTGGGTCAGCGGCACATCGGCTGCGTCCCGGCCTCGGGCGATCAGGATCCGTCCTATGCGTATAGAGTTGTTGCGCGGATCGAACACCCACCAGCGGCCGTCGAGCCAGACCTCCATCCAGGCCGCGAAATCGTCGGGGGCGTGGGGCTCCGGTTCACCGAATTCGCTCAGATAGCCGGTGCAATAGCGGGCCGGAATGTTCATGCAACGGCACAAGGCGATCGCGAGATGGGCAAAGTCCCGGCAGACACCGTGCCGTCCGGCCAGTGTTTGAGAGGCCGTGCGCGTCGCATCAGCCTGCATGTAGTCGAACGAGACGGTTGTGTGCACAAAGTCGCAGATCGCCTGCACCCTCGACCAGCCTGGCGGCGTGCTCTCGAACAAGCGCCACGCTTCCTCGGACAGGATGTCTGTATCGCAATAGCGGCTGCCAAGAAGATAGACGAGCGTCTCGGCGGGAAGATCCTGCACGGCCAGCTGTGCCGCATCCGGAGCGACAGGATCGGCCAATCCGCTATCCCGGAAGATTCCGTCGGTGGACAACGTGAAGTCGCCTGCCGGCGCAATCATCCGCGTACACCAGTTTCCGAACCCGTCGCGATAGCTTTCTAGCGGCACACTGGGCGAGGTCACCAGATAATCGGCGCGCTCCAGGTCGCCGAAGCGCGAGTAGTGCACGTTCAGCACCGCGATGATGGGTGTCGGTTGGGTCAGCCGGTATTTCAGACGGCACCCGATCCGCATCCGGATGCCGGGGGCGTCGCCGTGGTCTGATCGGGACGCTTTATCGTCCATGAACGCACTCCCCATCCGCAAGTTGAAAGCCGCGATCGCAGCGCCATGTGTTTCCGGATCGATCGAGATGCGCGTTTGCCGGAAGGTCGAGCGCGACACAGGCGGTGTCGACGGTCTCAAATCCCCGCTCACAGCGCCATCCCGGCCCGTAGGACGCCGGGTCCAGAAAGGCGTTCGCCGGAAGCGCGACGGGATCGCAACGGCCATCGATTTCAGAGAAGCCCCTTTCGCAGGCCCATTCGTCACCGCAGTCCGCATTGGTGAGATAGCCGTTCTCGGGAACCGCAATCGGAACGCAGTCGCCGGAACTGGCCGTGAAACCGCGTTCGCAGGTCCATCCGGAGCCTGAGGTGTCGTCGGTGAGATAGGCGTTGTCAGGCAGGATGATTGGAACGCAGGCCTCGCGATCTTGCCGGCACCCGCGATCACACTGCCAGTCATAGCCGGAGGATCGCAGGAACGCATTGTCGGGCACCGGGATGGGATTGCAGGACGTCCCGTCCACCTCCTCGTACCCTCGGTTGCACTCCCACCCCGTCCCGTAGGAGCGCCCGGTTGGAAAGGCATGCTCGGGGATATCGAGAGGCAGGCATTCGGCGCCCTCTACCCGGTAACCGATGTCGCAGACCCATCCGCCGCCATAGCTGCGCGGCTGGGCGTTCTCCGGCATTGGGCCGGTTCCATCCTGCGCAAGCACGGGAAAGGCGAAAGAGGCGATCACACCGGCTATGGCTGCCGTCCGCGCGATCAGCCTCGCCAAGGGATGTCTCATCGCAGCTTGTTCCTTGGCGGACCAGAGCCCGTTGGTTGCCGCGCGAGTCCTCGACAGCCCAAGCGTGAGCGTTCCGGTCAGCCGTCGAGTGGGCGCGGCCGGTAGCGGGGAGGCTCTGGAATTCGGTCTCGTTGGCATGCCTTCGTTCTCAGCCACCTGGATCGCGAAGTCCTGCGGGAGTGTCGGGTGGGTGCTGCTGGTCATCGGGGCGACAATTTGTGCAAGGCCGCAGCGGCAAGAGCATGTTCCTTCTGGTGGTAGTCGCCGCGGAACTTGCCGTCGACCTGCACCTCCCAGATGCCGTTTCTTTCGCGCACCTGAACCCCACTGCGCTGCGTCGGCCGGTTCATGGAAGAATCTTGTGCTCCTCTGCTTTTCGGCAGCACGGGTTTCATGTCGGTCACGTCCGACTCCTTCGCCTTTGGCACGCGCGCTTCTCCGAGGAGCATCACAGCGCGAATGAATTCTGCCGCATAATCATCGGTTTCACGGTGGTCGTGTTCGTGCCGGGCCATACTCATCGACTCGACGAAGCGTTCTCGAAGGTGGTCCACGAAACGCGGTTCGGTACGGGCCATGTAGGCGATCAGAGCTTGCAGGATCCGTTCATGAGCCAGCACACGCCGTTCGAGGTCGGTGGTCTCGGGTGAAGCTATCGGCATGGCGCGGTTCATCCTTCATCGACCGCGCTTTCCGCGCGCTCCGGCAACGCGTCAACATCAAGGGCTGCCAGGCAGGCATGCGCGATATCGCGGTTCGGAGCGTCTGTTCCGGGCACCGTCGCCCAGCCCGCCTCCATCAGGGCATCGCGCCGCTGATAGGTCGACGCGGCCCGGATCGTTTCAAGCTTTTCGGCCCGTGCTGGGTCAGACTGTGCCATCTCAAGGCAAACCGGCACCATGGAGGCGACGACATCGTCCCGGGACATCGCCATTGCCCTGTCATTCGCGGTTCCGCCGGTCACCCAGCCGCCCCAGGTAAAACCGACCACGCCGACGAAAACCGCACCGATCACCGCACCATAGATGCCGGGCTTGAGCCATTCGGGAGTATTCATTTCAAGTCCTCCTGCGGAGAAGGCGCCGCCTCGCCGTGATTGTTCTTCTCAGTCGCGGCCCGATCCCGGCTCAGCGCCTCTTTCAGGTCGCTGTCGGAAATCGCCCGTAACTCTGTCCGTCCCGCATGACCGCCCCTTCCGCGCACCGTCAGGTAGGTCGCCGTCCGACGATACGCCTCGAAGCTGAGCCCCTGGAGAAGCTCTTCTTCGACAAGAACCTCGTAGTCGCCCGCGGGCAAATCGCCCGGGTATCCCGGCAACGTGAACGGGTTCGAAAACGTCACCGTCGATCTGGTCGACCGCATGTTCATCCCTGGTCTCCGCGATGTTGACAGATCCGTCGCTCACTACTGTTGACGGCCCCTTGGAGTGCGGGACGGACCAGTCGAACGATTTAGTGTCTTGTACTTTGGGATCGTCCGGCTGGTGCTGACGCATGTTAGTCCCGGGCACCGAACCGGCTGCGAACTTCCTGGGGGCAGTCGCCCGCACTGACCTGTGTAAGGGCGGCGAGACCGACTTGCGCGTATCCTTTGGGAAACGGGGGCGATTCTGCGTTCCTGCAAACCATGAAAGGATTGGCAATGGCCGACCCCAGTGTACTCAACCCGCACCCGCCCGAGTTCGATCGGTTTCTCCATGCCTCCGTCGGCGAGGACCGGAACGGCTATGCCGTGACTGTGCTCTCCACACTTGCGCGGCTTGGCCTCGATCCATGGAAGGAAACCGCTGAACTGGTCACGCTGGGGCGCGACGCCGCGCGGGCACGATTGGGAACCCTGCTTGCCCGATTTCGGGACGTTCCTGCGCTCGCCAGCGACCACGGCAGGATCGCACGAGACCTAAGCCAGCTGCTTCCCGAAGGACCGACGTCAGGTGCCCTGCAGCGCGCTGCCTCGACGGTGGCCGATGGCCGCCCGGGAACAAGCAGAGCTATCTGGGCGGTGCTCGCGATCATCTTTGTACTGTTTCAGATGTTCATGGTCGGCGGGTCGGGGTCAGGCGAATGACCGTCTCAACCGCAACCATGGGCAGACCGGTACATGCGGCACACATGTCCGGCACGCTATCGCCTCGCGAACAGGGCGTTCTCTGGGACATGGAGGAGCACTTCTGGACCAGTGGCGCCGATAACGCGCGGGCGACGACAGCGACCAACGCCGTCATGGTCTTCCCCTATCCGCCCGGCATCCTCCAGGGCGACCAGATCTGGACCCACCTTCGCGAAAACACAGGCTGGCGCTCCGTCGTCATGGCCGAACGGCGCGTGATGCGGTGTCGTGACATCGCCGTTCTCACCTACCGTGTCTCGGCGGAGAAAGCCGACGTGCCGATCTACAAGGCACTCTGCGCCTCGACGTACCTCAACGATGACGACAGCTGGCTGAGGATTTCCCACCAGCAAACTGCGGTGACTTGAGAAGCGCAGAGGCAATCGACCTGCCGCAGGCGCCGGGGCTAACCTGCGTCAGTGCGGCGTGGCGCTGACATCGGCTAGTTGAGTCGTGCCCGTCGAACATTCGGTGGTGCATTTTTCCGAGTACCCGAGAAGCGTGTGGGCGTGCCGATCCCAAAAAGGACGGCATGTCGACACGCTTCTTATTCTCGGAGCGTCCAGAAAGGACAATCCCAATGACTCCCGAACAGAACAAGACCGCCGAAAAGATGACCTCCGTGAAGGCCGCATGGGACAAGGCGCCCGTTGGTCCGAAGAAGGATGCGGCGCTGAAGCACTACCAAGCAGCCGAGAAGGCCAACACCGCGAAGAACGACGCCGAGACCAACAAGGAACTCGATGCGGCGACCCACGCCCTCGCGTAACCTCCGGCGTCTGACGTGAACACTGGGGCCGCCTGCCGAGCAAGGGAGGGCGGCCCTCTCATTTCAGTAGCGGCCCAGTCTGGTCCAGATATTCCGGATCGAACTCGGCAAGTTCCACCAGCCCGCCATAGTCGTGAAACGTAACGCGGCCGTCCCGAAAGGTGACCAGTCCACTCTCGCGAAGCTGCCGCAGGACGCGGTTCACATGGACCGCGCTCAACCCCAGCGTATCGGCGAGGTGGTATTGCGTCAGAGGGCAGTCGAATCCTTCCTTGCTGCCTATGCCGACCAGCGCAAGCCTCGATCCCAGTTCCAGCAGGAAATGCGCCATGCGGGCCTCCGCATTACGCCGACCGATCCCGACCAGATGCTCCACGACCATCGCTTCGTCCCTTGACGCTGCCCAGAGTATGGCGGTCGCGAGGCGCGGCGTCCGCGCGAAGGCATCGATAAGGTCGCTCGCCAGCACTTCGGCGGCCTCGATGTCAACGATGGGTTCGAAGCTGTGATCCGACGTGCGCAACAGGACGCTGCGCAATCCCAGAAAATCCCCCGGCACCTGGAAATCCACGATCTGCCGCGTCCCGTCGGCCTGGAGCTTGTAGGAACAGACCCAACCCGACGACAGAATGTACGCAGCTTGAGCCGACTGCCCCTGATGCACCATGTCACGCCCCGCGACGAATGAGCGACGACGCTCATGCAGTCGTTCAAGCACGGCCAGCTCGACCTCCGACAGGGCGACGAAGGCGGAGAGCTTGCGTGTCAGGGGGCTGTGTTCGGCTGATGTCATGAAGGCTCCCGGCGTGCCGTGACCCAGGAGCGGAAATCGGTCCGGACACTGCTCTGGATCAGTCCAGCATAGAGCACTTCCTGCGAGAAGTACGGATGTATCTGAAACTCGCCTTCCACGGGGATCACGATGCCAAGGAAGGGACGCCAGATGTCGACCGCGAGCGAACATGCAGGCCAGGCCGCCCTGTCAATCTGCGAGGCGCTCCTGCTTGCCTTGAACGATCGCGGGTTGCTGCCGGAGCACGAGATTGTGGGGGTTCTTCGCGACGCCGCGGCGACCCATGAGAATGCCGTTGGCACCGAACTCGAAATGGAAATGCACCGGGCCGTCGCCGAAATGATCAATTCGATCATAGCTGGCGGGAACTCCGTTCGACGCCCGTGATGCAATACCGCGGCGGTCTGATCCGCAATCTCGAAGAATAGCCCCGCCAAGTTGTCGCCGCCTTGCGCGCATCGAAGCCGGGCATTCGAAAAAGGCACTTACGCCCGACAATCCTCGACAAGGAGCACGTCGATGTCATTCACTCCCCTCCACGACCGGGTCCTCGTTCGCCGCATTGAAGGCGACGAGGCGACCAAGGGCGGCCTCATCATTCCAGATACCGCCAAGGAGAAGCCTCAAAAAGGCGAAGTTGTCTGCGTCGGCGCTGGGGGAAGGCGCGAGGACGGCGAACGCATCCCGATGGACGTCAAAGCCGGCGACCGGATCCTGTTCGGAAAATGGTCCGGCTCAGAGATCAAACTCGATGGCGAAGACGTTCTGATCATGAAGGAGGGCGACATTCTCGGCGTGATCGCCTGAGTCCGAAACCTTTCCATCAACCCCAGTCTCAGGAACTCACACCCATGTCCGCCAAGGAAGTTCGATTCAGTACCGACGCCCGCGACCGAATGCTGAAAGGCATCAACACGCTGGCAAATGCCGTCAAGATCACCCTCGGCCCCAAGGGCCGAAACGTCATTCTCGATAAATCCTGGGGTGCGCCGCGCATCACCAAGGACGGTGTGACCGTCGCCAAGGAGATCGAGCTTTCGGACCATTTCGAGAACATGGGCGCCCAGATGGTCAAGGAGGTCGCGCAGCGTACGAACGACGAGGCCGGCGACGGAACCACCACGGCAACCGTACTCGCCCATGCGATTGTCCGGGAAGGCATGAAGTCGGTTGCGGCCGGCATGAACCCGATGGATCTCAAACGCGGAATCGACAGGGCGGTGGCCGCAGTCGTGGCCGAGATCAAGACCATGTCCCGACCTGTGGGCGATAGCGACGAGATTGCCAAGGTCGGCTCCATTTCGGCCAATGGCGAAGTCGAGATTGGCCGGCAGATCGCCGACGCGATGGCCAAGGTCGGCAAGGAAGGCGTGATCACCGTCGAGGAAAACAAAGGGTTGGAGACCGAGACCGAAGTGGTCGAAGGCATGCAGTTCGACCGCGGCTATTTGAGTCCCTACTTCATCACGAACGCCCAGAAGATGGTCGTCGAGCTGGATGACTGCGTCGTCCTGCTTCACGAGAAGAAGTTGACCTCGCTCGCCTCAATGGTGCCGTTGCTGGAGGCCGTGATCCAGGCCGAGAAGCAACTGCTGATCGTGGCCGAGGATATCGAAGGCGAGGCGCTGGCGACGCTGGTCGTCAACAAGCTGCGCGGCGGATTGAAGGTGGCGGCCGTCAAGGCACCGGGCTTCGGGGATCGCCGCAAGGCGATGATGGAAGACATCGCCGTGCTGACGGGCGGTCAGGTGATTTCCGTGGAAATGGGCACCAAGCTGGAGAATGTCACCATGGACATGCTCGGGTCCGCCAGAAAGGTCACGATCACCAAAGATGACACGACGATCATCGACGGTGCTGGCGACAAGGATGCGATCGCGGCGCGCGTCACGCAGATTCGCGCGCAGATCGAGGAAACCGCTTCGGACTACGACAAGGAGAAGCTGCAGGAACGGCTGGCCAAGCTTGCCGGAGGTATCGCCGTGATCCGGGTCGGCGGGGCAACCGAGATCGAGGTGAAGGAGCGCAAGGACCGCGTCGACGATGCGCTGAACGCCACCCGCGCTGCGGTTCAGGAAGGTGTCGTGCCCGGCGGCGGCGTGGCCCTGGTTCACGCCGGAAAGGTGCTGGCGACGCTGAAGGGCGAGAATGGCGATCAGAATGCCGGCATCATGATCGTCCGGCGCGCGATCCAGGCACCGCTGCGCCAGATTGCCGAAAATGCCGGGGTCGACGGATCGGTCGTTGTTGGCAAGGTCATCGAGAACGACAGCCGGAGCTTCGGTTTCGACGCGCAGGCCGAGGAGTACATCGACATGCTGAAGGCCGGCGTTATCGACCCGACGAAAGTCGTTCGGATCGCACTGGAAAATGCCGCGTCCATTGCCGGGCTATTGATCACGACCGAGGCGATGGTCGCGCAAAAACCCAAGGAGGGCGGCGCCGGTAACGAAATGTCCGATATGGGTGGAGTGGGCGGAATGATGTGAATGGACGGGGCCTGTGCGCGGGAGCCTCGGGACGAGAAATCACATTCTCGATGGACATGAACACCGATCAATTCGCTTAAAGAATTCAGAACCAGGAGAAACTGGAATGGCCAAAGGTGACAAACAACGCGGCAACCGTGAAGCGAAGAAGCCCAAGAAGGTGAAGGAAAAGGTCGTTGCAACAGCCGACTTCACGAAGGGCAAAGCCTTGACCAATCTTGGTAATCACAAGAAAAAATAGCGAGAGGGCCAAGTGATTGTCTATCACTGAGTACGGAGCCTGATGGCGGCGGGGGACGCGGCGCATAACGCTATGGCAGTGCTTCCGCTGCGCAAGGCTGCACCTATGGGACGAGAAGCACCGGAGACTTCTTTAATTCGCGGAGTCCCGGACGCCTGCCGTCCGGGACGCGGCTGAGGCGCCGGCAGCTGCTTCTCGGAGAGTGTCCGATCTTCTGTGTATCGGTGATCTGGTCCATGCTTCCTGAGAGGAGCAAGGACGATGACGATTTCGAACGAACTGCTGGACGAAC
>NZ_QPJL01000045.1 GCF_003337565.1 Paracoccus lutimaris | reverse complement strand
TGCCAGAGGTCATCAGCGGGGTTGAGTTCCGCGACGGCGTCCGCCACATTCAAGCTGCCGCCTGATCAAGCGTCACCAACTTTCGAGCATATCTCACAGCACCGTGATCAGGGCCCACCACCATGCGGCCGGCGCAAAAGGGGGACTCCGAAAGAGGCTCTTGGCCGTTCGAGAGGTGGGTTTTCGACCAAGATCCATCTCCGCGTCAACGGCGCTGGCCTCCCGATGAGAACCGAGATCACGCCTGGGCAGGATTCCGACTACACCGGCTATGATCTGGTGATGGCCGACAACCTGCCGCAGCCAGCAGTTCTGGTCGCCGACAGGGGCTATGACTCTGATAAAATTCGGGCAGATGTCGAGGGCCGAAATGCCCTGCCAATGATCCCGATGCGAAAGAACCGAAAGGTGCGCAACGCTGTCGACATGACCATCTACACACTGCGCAATATGGTCGAGCGTTGTTTCAACAAACTGAAGAACAGCCGACGGCTGGCGACCCGTTACGACAAAACTGCAGACAGTTTCCTCGGCTTCATTGACATCGCCTGCATCAGGCTCTGGCTCCGCCATTTGTCAACATGACCTAAACTAATCGAACATGTTGCCTGCGTCCATACATCGCCTAGTTGGCACGAGGTCCAAGACAGGACGCTGGCAGGCGTTCCCTCAGCAGATCGACTGCCGGTGCCCGGCCCGGGCTCTCATTGGCCAACGGGGGTTAAGCTTTGGGGGCGGCCAGCGACCGCCCCCGTCGCGCGTGTTACGCGGGCGCTTCGACCAGGATCTTGACGTGCGATTTCTCGGCCACCAGTGCCTCGAAGCCTTCGGTCACGATGTCGTCCAGCGCGATCCGCTTGGTTACCAGCTTTTCGGCATTGAAATAGCCCTGCTCCATCAGCGCCATGACCGCAGGATAGACGTTGCGATAGGCGATGGTGCCCTGCAATTGCCGTTCCTTGAGCACCACGGTGTTGGGGTGGAACGCGGCATCACCTTCCCAGATCGAGACGATCAGCACCTGGCCTTCATGCCGGGTGGCATCGATGCATTGCGGTAGCACGCGCGGCACGCCCGTCACCTCGAAGGTCACATGCACGCCGCCGCTGGCCTGCCGGATGGCGGCGACAGCATCGCCGGCCATCGGGTCGATGACGGTGGTTGCGCCCAGTTCCAGCGCCTTTTGCCGGCGCACCTCGGAGGGTTCGACGACATGGATCTGCGCCGCGCCGGCGACGCGCAGCGCCTCGACCACCAGAAGGCCGATGGGACCGGCGCCGAACACCGCCGCCGTGTCGCCCGCCTTGATCCTGGACAGGCGCACGGCATGCAGCGCCACCGCCGCAGGCTCGACCAGCGCGCCCTGTTCCATCGACAGGCCATCGGGGATCTTGTGGACCATGCGCGCGGGCACCACCGAATAGGCCGCAAAGCCGCCATGGCCGCCCGAGAGGCCGACAAAACCCAGCTTGTCGCAGAGGTTGTATTTGCCTTCGAGGCAGGCGGGGCATGTGCCACAGGCAAAGATCGGCTCGATCGCCACCCGGTCGCCGATGGCAAGGCCGCTGACGCCCTCGCCCAGTTCTGTCACCATGCCGCAGTATTCGTGGCCCATGGTGATCGGAGCCTTGTCATGGCTCAGCGGGTGATCCTGGCCTACCGGCACAAAGATCGGCCCGGCCAGGTATTCATGCAGGTCGCTGCCGCAGATGCCGGTCCAGGCTACCTTGACCTTGACCTCTCCCGGGCCGGGTTTGGGTTCGGGCACGTCCTCGACGCGAATGTCGCGTGCCGCATGCCAACGGGCTGCTTTCATCTTGGTTTTCCTTTCAGGAGCGATTCAGCGATAGACCATGCCGCCGTCGATCAGGATCGACTGGCCGGTCATGTAGTCGCTGTCGGGACCGGCGAGGTAAGACACCAGACTTGCCACATCCTGCGGCGTCTGCGCCCGGCCCAAAGCGATGGAGCCCACGAACTTGTCGAAGGTCGCGCCCTTCTCGGCGCCGGTGAGTTCGGCGAAGCGCGCGTCGATCTCGGTCCACATGTCGGTGCCGACCACGCCGGGACAATAGGCGTTCACCGTGATGCCATCGGCGGCGAACTCCTTGGCGGCAACCTGGGTCAGGGCGCGCACGGCGAATTTCGTGGCGCAATAGGCGCCGAGCATGGGAAAACCCTCATGCGCGGCAATCGAGGCGGCCGAGATGATTTTGCCCCTGGTGCCGTCTTTCTTGAAACGCGCTGCGGCGGCCTGGATGCCCCAGAGCACGCCTTTCACGTTGACCGCGAAAACCCGGTCCATCTCGGCCTCGGTGATCTCGGCAATGGGCTGGACCTGAGCGATGCCGGCGTTGTTGACCATGATGTCAAAACCGCCCAGCCGTTCGGCGGTCTGGTCGATGGCGTTGATGATCTGCTGGCGGTCGGTCACATCCGCCGCGATGGTGATCACCTTCTCCGGGGCAAAGCGGCTGGCCGCCTCGGCCAGCGGACCGGGGTTCAGGTCCACGAGCGCGATTTTCGCGCCATCGGCGGCCAGACGCTCGGCGATGCCAAGGCCAATACCGCGCGCCCCGCCCGTAACAAGGGCGGTCTTTCTTGCAAGAGACATGATGTTCCTATTGAGCTGTTCGTTGAAATCTCCTGCCCGCTCGCAGCGAGCGGACAGGCTGATCTCGAAGGGTCAGGACAGGTGGTTGACCTGTTGCAGGCCATAGACCGGGGTCTCGATCCCCTCCATCCGCGCCTTCAGCTGCAGCGCCAGATAAAGCGAGTAATGCCGCGACTGGTGCAGGTTACCGCCGTGGAACCACAGGTTTTCCTGCTGCGTCGGCTTCCACATGTTGCGTTGCTCGCCTTCCCACGGGCCGGGGTCCTTGGTCGTGGCTGAGCCAAGACCCCAGACCTTGCCCACCTTGTCGGCGACCTCCTTGCTGATCAGATCGGCCGCCCAGCCGTTCATCGAGCCAAAGCCCGTGGCCAGCACCACCAGATCGGCGGGCAGGCGGGTGCCGTCGGTCAGCACCACGGCGTCTTCCTCGAAATGGTCGATATTACCATGCGCCAGTTTGACCTCGCCGTCGATGATGAGCTGGCTTGCGCCCACGTCGATGTAATAGCCCGAGCCCCGGCGCAGGTACTTCATGAACAGCCCCGAGCCGTCGTCGCCCCAGTCCAGCTGGAAGCCCGCCTTTTCAAGACCGGCGTAGAAATCGGCGTCGCGCTCGCGCATCTTGTCATAAAGCGGGATCTGGAATTCGTGCATGATCTTGTAGGGCAGCGAGGCAAAGATCATGTCGGCCTTTTCGGTGGTGATGCCGTTGGCCAGCGCCTGTTCCGAGTAAAGCCCGCCCAGACCGATATCCATCAGCGTGTCCGAGCGCACGATATGCGTCGAGGAGCGCTGCACCATGGTCACGTCGGCATCCGCCTCCCACAGCGCGGCGCAGATGTCATGCGCCGAGTTGTTCGAGCCGATAACCACCACCTTTTTCCCGGCCCAGTCATCCGGGCCCTTGTGCTGCGAGGAATGCTCGATCGTGCCCTTGAAGTCCTCCATGCCAGGGAATTTCGGCATATTGGCCTTGCCCGACATACCGGTCGCCAGCACCAGTTGCGTCGGGTGCAGCGTGACCTTTTCGCCGTCGCGGTTCACCTCGACCGTCCAGGTGCCCGAGGCCTCGTCAAAGCTTGCCTTCTCGACTTCTGAGCGGGTCCAGTAGTTCAGCTCCATCACCCGCGTATACATTTCCAGCCAGTCACCGACCTTGTCCTTGGGGGTGAACACCGGCCAGTTGTCTGGGAACTTGATATAGGGCAGGTGGTCGTACCAGATCGGGTCATGCAGGCACAGGGACTTGTAGCGGCTGCGCCACTGGTCGCCGGGGCGGTCATGCTTGTCCAGAACGATGGTCGGCACGCCCAGTTGCCGCAGCCGCGCGCCAAGGGCGATGCCGCCCTGTCCGCCGCCGATGATGACGGTATAGGGCTGCGTTTCATAGCCCAGCGTGGCGGCATCGTGCTCGCGCTGCTCTTTCCAGGTGGTGCGGTTCTTGCGGGCACCATGCTCGGCCCCCATCGGGCGGCGGACGCCACGGCTTTCCTCGTGGCCTTTCAGTTCCTGCAGCGCGGTCAGCAGCGTCCAGATGCGGTCATCGCGCAGACGCATCAGGCCCCAGCCCCGACCCACGCCGGTTTCGAAAGTGATCCAGGCGGTGATCACGCCGCCCTCCTCGGCGGGGATCTCTCCTTTCTGGATCTGGAAATTGCCGGGGCGGGTGTGCGCCAGCTGATGGCTGAGCATGTCGGCGACGCCCTCGGGGTTTTCGACGGTCTTCAGGTTCCAGGTCAGCGCGATCAGATCGCGCCAGTAGCTGTCGGCAGCAAAAAGCCCGGCAGCAGCGGCAACATCCCCCTGTTCCAATGCTGTGTTGAGCTGGTCCAGAACGGCCTGCGTGCGGCTCGTAACGGTAGAATCGAGCATCGCGTCTCCTCCTCATGCGCGTTGTTCGAGGTCGACTATCGGCGGCGTCTGCCCATCCGATCCATCACGACAAAGCGAGGCGGGCCGTAAAAGCGACCGCTGCGATGCAGCGTGTTGCGCGCGCAACGGGGCGCAACATTTCAGGCGGGCGGCTGCAACCCGGCAGCGCGAAGCCGGCGCAGCACGGTCGAGCGGTTCACGCCCAGCCGTCGCGCCGCACGCGCCATGTTCCAGCCGCAGGCCTCCATCACCTGTTCCAGCGGCTCGCCCGGTGCATCGGCGCCGGACGCGGCGGCGCGGTCGACCGGCACCGGCAGGTCCGGCAGGTCGATGACGCGCCCCTCACAGAGCGCGATTGCCACATCCAGCACCTGCTCCAGCTCGCGCAGATTGCCGGGCCAGGGCCGGCCCAGCAGCGCCGCGCGGGCCGAGGGTGACAGGCGCATGTCCTGCGACGTGCGCCGGCGCAGGATCCGGTCCAGCAGCCAGCCGATGTCTTGGCGCTGGCGCAGCGGCGGCAGGGTCAGAATGGCACCGGCAAGGCGATGGAACAGCGGTCGGGGCAGGTCCAGTGCCGCCGGGGCCGCACAGGTGGTGGACAGGACACGCAGCCCGGCGCGCCCGTCCAGCAGGGCGGTCAGAAGCGGTGCGGTTTCCGCCGGCAGATCCTCGATCCGGCGCAGCAGCAGGGTGGCGCCGCCGGGCAGGTCCGAACAGGCCTGCCGCAGATCGCCGCCGCCCACCCCGGCGCAGTCCAGGGCCAGAAAGCCGCTGGCGCCGCCGGTCATGTGGATCGCATGGGCCAGCTTGGTCTTGCCGGTGCCGGATTCGCCCGCGATCAGCAGCGGCACCGAAGTGCACGCGAGTTTCGCGGCCTGGGTCAGCAGATGCGTCATCGCCGGGTCACCGTCCGACAGGCTGGCCAGCGGCCCGGCGCGACGGTCGAAGCGCAGCGCTTTGCGTGGTGCCTGCGGCGCGATGGCATGGCCGAACAGCGCGCCGCCCTCGCGCATCTCGAGGATGCGTTCCTCGGTCGGGCGGTCGCGCATCAGGTCGGGCAGGTCGTCGATGGTCAGGCCCAGCGCCTCGTCGATACGCCGACCAAGGACGGGAGAGCCATCGGGGAACAGTCGCCTTGCGCCGTGCGTGTAGCCCAGCACCCGACCCGAATCGTCCAGCCGCACCGCCGCTTCGGGGTCCACGTCCAGAAACTCGGGACTGTCGGACAGGCGCAGCACCCAGTCGCGGCGACTTTCGGCCATCAAGTTTGCCATCTCGACCCGTCGCGCCGCATTGGTCACCAGGCTCATCGCCAGATTCTGGCTGCGCTTGGGCGTGGGCGAGCGCAGCAGCGAGATGTCCAGCACCGCCGCCAGTGCGCCGAGGCTGTCGAAGATCGGCGCCGATGTGCAGCTGAGCGCGATATGGGCATTGCCGAAATGGTCGTCCTGATGAACGGTCACTGGCTCTTGCGTCACCAGACAGGCGCCGACTCCGCTGGTTCCGACAAGTTCTTCGGACCAGTTCGAGCCGAGATAGAGCCCGGCGGTCTTGAGCTCGTCCAGAAACAGCTCGTCGCCAAAGAAGTCCACGCAGACGCCCGCGGCATTGGTCAGCAGCAGCGCGTAATTCTGACCGGCGACCTGCCGGAACAGGCTTTGCAGGCTGGATCGCGCCGCGCCGATCATCCATTCCGCTTGCTTGCGATGGTCGCGCAATTCGCTTTGCGTGACGATATGTGCCGGGTCGCGCCGCATGGGGTCCATGCCATAGACCTCGACGCAGCGCCGCCATGAGGCCGAGACGAAGCCGTCCCGCCCGGTCTGGCTGCCGCCCAGAACCCGCTCGATTTCCTCGACGTGCTGCCGATCGCTCATGCCGCCGTCCTCCCCGTCGGTCAGGTTAGCACGGGGAATATCCAGTTCCGAACAAACTTTGGTCTTGTTCGGGGCGCGTCGACAGGCAGCAACTTGGCGATCAGTGCTGTGACCCCCGATGCTCATCCATCTGAGACCAGAGTCGGCGGTTGAATTTGGCGCGGTTGCGCCGACGGAGCAATGGGCGATCTGCGGAGCGTTTCAGGTGCGCGAAGCTGATCGCCCATTGCGGTGAGTTGGGCGGCAAAGACCGCCGGGGCCTGGTATCCGAGGGCTGAATGGGGCCGTTCGGTGTTGTAGCTGTGGGTCCATGCAGCGACAGCCTCGCGGGCATGGTCGATGCCGAAGAACAGGGTCTCGTTCAGCAGCTCATCACGCATCCGGCCGTTGAAGGCTTCGCAGTTGCCATTCTGCATGGGCTTGCCTGGGGCGATGTAGTGCCACTTCACCTTCATCTTCTCGGCCCATTCCAGGATCGCGTTCGAAGTGAACTCGGTGCCATAGCACGTCGGGAAGAAGCGCTGTTTTGAGGTTATGGCCGCGCGCGCAGCCCCCAAATAGCGCAGCGTGTGGCCATAATGTTAATTTTCGCTGAGAACTGACCCGGGTTTTTCATCGAGAATTGACCCGCCTGAAGATTATGTTCTGTTGCTCATGTATCGGTCAAGTCCTGGCCTCCTTCTGTCATCTTTTTTGCCGCGGCCGAGCTTGCCCTGAAGCGGAAACTGTCGTTCCCGGTCTCCAGGATGTGGCAGCGATGCGTGAGCCGATCGAGCAAGGCGGTTGTCATCTTGGCATCGCCAAAGACGCTGGCCCATTCGCTGAAGCTGAGATTGGTGGTGATGGCCACGCTGGTCTGCTCATAAAGCTTACTCAGCAAATGGAAGAGAAGTGCCCCGCCTGTCGCACTGAACGGCAGGTAGCCGAGTTCGTCCAGGATCACGAGATCGAGCCGCACCAGGCTGTCCGCGATTTTCCCGGCCTTGCCCTGCAGCTTTTCCTGTTCGAGCGCATTGACCAATTCGACGGTCGAGAAGAAGCGGACTTTCTTGCGATGATGCTCGATAGCCTGAATGCCAAGGGCGGTGGCGAGATGGGATTTCCCGGTGCCGGGCCCGCCGATCAGAACCACGTTCTGGGCGGCGTCGAGGAACTCGCAGCGATGGAGTTGGCGGATCAGGGCTTCATTGACCTCGCTGGCTGCGAAGTCGAAGCCGGAGAGGTCCTTATAGGCCGGAAAGCGGGCAATCTTCATATGATAGGCAATGGACCGCACTTCGCGTTCTGCCATCTCGGCCTTCAAGAGTTGCGAGAGCATCGGCACCGCCTCTTTGAAGGCGGGGGCGCCCTGTTCGATCAGGTCGGTGACAGCCTGAGCCATGCCGTGCAGCTTCAGGCTTTTGAGCATGATGACGACGGCCGCGCTGGCAGGATCATGACGCATGGCGGGCCTCCCGGCTCTGGCCGCGCAACCCGTCATAGCGATCGACATCGGCCCGGGGCTCATTCCGCAAGGCAAGAGCTTGCGGGGGATCGATATCGGGCGTGCAGGGCGTCTTGCCGTCGACCAATCGGTGCAGGATATTCAGCACATGGGTCTTGGTCGGAACCCCGGCTTCCAGAGCCAGTTCCACGGCGGTCAGCACGGCCTGTTCATCGTGCTGCAGCACCAGGGCCAGCACCTCGGCCATTTCCCGATCGCCCCCGCGCCGCCGGAGCAGATGATGCTGGAGTTGGCGGAAGGCATCCGGCATCTCGGCGAAGGGAGCCCCGATACGCAAGGCGCCGGGCTTTCTCTAGATGACGGCCAAGTAGTGCCGCCAGTCAAAGACTGTCCGTCCTGGTGCCTGGTGTGATCGAACGATCACCCGCTGATGCTCGCAGAGAATATGCCCTTCTGCGGCAAGCACGATCCGGTCGGGATAGACCCGCAGGCTGACGCGCTGGTTCGCGAAGGATGCCGGCACGCTGTAACGGACACGTTCAAAGGTTACCAGGCAGGTCGGCGACACACGTTTGCTCTGCTCGATGAAGCCATCGAATGCTGGAGGCAGGGACATCAGCGCGGCTCTCTCGGCATGCCAGACATCCGCGATGGTCCCGGGCAATGTGCCATGGGCCGTGTCCTTCCACAGGGCAAGGCAGCCTTGCTCCAGCCAGGCGTTGAGCGCGGTCAGATCCGGGAATGCCGGCATGGTTTGCCAGAGCTGGTTGCGGCTGTCCTGGACGTTTTTCTCGACCTGCCCTTTCTCCCAACCCGCCGCCCGATTGCAAAACTCAGGCTCGAAGACATAATGGCTGGCCATCGCCCTGAAGCGGGCATTGACCTGCCGATCCTTGCCGGTCAGGACCTTGTCCACCGCCGTCTTCATGTTGTCATAGATACCTCGGGCCGGCACCCCGCCGAACACGCGAAAGCCGTGCCAATGGGCGTCGAACAGCATCTCATGGCTTTGCAGGAGATAGGCGCGCAACAGGAAGGCGCGGCTGTGGGACAACTTGATATGGGCCACCTGAAGCTTGATGCGCTCGCCGCCGATCACCGCCCAGTTCTCGCTCCAGTCGAACTGGAACGCCTCGCCGGGTTGAAAGACCAGCGGCACAAAGGTGCCGCGGCCCGTCGTTTGCTGATCCCGCCGCCGATCTTCCTGCCAGGCGCGGGCGAATGCAGCCACCCGGCCATAGGAACCGGCAAAGCCGAGCACAACCAGATCCCGGTGAAGCTGTTTGATCGTGCGACGCTGCTTGCGTGGCTTGCGACTCTCCGTCAGCAGCCAGCCAGAAAGCTTCTCGGCATAAGCATCCAGCTTACTGGGCCGGTCGGGAATCTTGAAACTCGGTTCCGTTGTGCCGCTACGAAGATACTTCCGGATCGTGTTGCGCGAGAGGCCGGTTCGCCGCGCGATCTCGCGGATCGACATTCCCTCTCGCAATGCCCAACGTCGAATTACACTCAAAAATGCCATGTCTATCACTCCATTGCCCCCTGCAAATCGCAGACAGGGCGAAGTTCGCACATGGGTCACTTCTCAATGAAAATTCTCTGCCAACCCGGGTCAGTTCTCAGCGAAAATTAACAGGCCTACGGCACCGACACCTCGGGCACGACCGTCGGCCTGCAATTCGAGACCTGGTTCTGAGAACATCGTTTTCAGCCTGAGAATAGTCGGGGGCGGAGGGCCGGTGGCCTTCCGCCCTTATGTCACCCGCGCCCTGCCCTTGCGCAGGTTGCTTGTCCGCGATCAGTTTGACGACGGCGGCATCTCCGGCACGGCGCTGAAGCGGCCCGGCCTGAAACGCCTGATGGTCAATATCGAGGACGGGTCGATCGACGCTGTCGTGGTCTACACGATCGACCGCCTCCCGCTCGCTGGTCGACTTTGCCAATCTGGTAGGGGTCCGTTGCATTAACTGCCCGACCATAGCAAGTTCCTTGGGTTGGTAACGATGGGGATCCGATGGCACAGCGCAAGAATCTGTCAACGGCGGCGCAAAAATCGGCCATGGCGGCGGAGCAAAACCAGGCCAGTTGGTGAGGGTGTGCGCCATGGCACGCGCGCTTTCCACATAGCTGGCGTGTGCCCTTGCGCACTGGCCCGTCAGGGCCAATCGTCGTGAGATGTCTGGATCGAGATCAACGCCGCTTGCGGGCTGTGCTGTTAGGGATGCACCATGTCACCCTGGATCGGGCCGGGGCGCACGATGGCGACCTGAATGACCAGATCGTAATAGGTCCGGGGCTTCAGGCGCGGCAGCATCGCCATCTGCGCCCGGCTCTCGATCTGGAAGGTGCCCAGCGTATCGGCCCGGCGGATCATGGCATAGGTGCGCGGATCCTCGGCCGGGATGCTGGCGAGGTCATATTGCGCGCCCTTGTGCGCGGCCACCAGCGCCAGCCCCTTGGCCATGCAGGTCAGCATGCCAAGCGCCAGCACATCGACCTTCATGAACTTCAGGGCGTCGATGTCATCCTTGTCCCATTCGATGATCTGGCGATCCTGCATCGCGGCCGGCTCGATCGGCACCAGATCATCCAGCCGGTCATGGGTCAGCACGAAGCCACCCGGATGCTGCGACAGATGCCGCGGTGCGCCCATCAGCTGCCGCGCCAGATCAAGGGTCAGCCGCAGACGGCGGTCGGCGGGGTTCAGGTTCAGCTCGGCCAGTTGTGCATCGGTGACGCCCTCGTCGGACCAGGCCCAGATCAGCGAGGAGAGCGCGGTGATCAGATCCTCGGGCAGGCCCATCGCCTTGCCGACATCGCGCAGCGCCCCCTTGGCGCGGTAGCGGATGACGGTCGCGGTCAGCGCGGCATGGTCGCGGCCATAGGTCCTGTAAATCCACTGGATGACCTCTTCGCGGCGCTCATGTTCGAAATCGACGTCGATATCGGGCGGCTCGCGGCGTTCCTCGCTGACGAAGCGCTCGAACAGCAGGTCGTTGCGACTGGGATCGATGGCGGTGATTCCCAGAACATAGCAGACTGCCGAGTTGGCCGCCGAGCCGCGCCCCTGGCACAGGATATTCTGCGACCGGGCATAGCGGACGATGCTGTGCACGGTCAGGAAATAGGGGGCATAGTTCAGTCGGCCGATCAGGGTCAGTTCATGGTTCAGCGCCTGTGTCACCTCGGGCGGGATGCCTTCGGGATAACGCTCGGCCGCGCCCGCCCATGTCAGCCGCGCCAGCGTGTCCTGCGCGGTCAGCGCGGGATCGTCGCGTTCTTCGGGATATTGATATCGCAACTGGCCAAGATCGAAGCTGCAGCGCTGCATGATCTCGATGCTCCGGGCCAAGGCCTCGGGATAGCGCGCGAAGAGCCGGGCCATTTCTGCGGGGGGCTTCAGGTAGCGATCGGCGTGACGTTCGCGGCGGTGGCCAAGCGCCTCGACGGTGCAATTGTGGCGGATGGCGGTGACCACATCCTGCAGGATGCGGCGGGCGGGGATGTGGAACAGGACGTCGTTGGTGACAACCGTGGGCACATGGGCGCGGGCGGCCAGCGTGGCCAGATCATGCAGGCGCAGCTGGTCGTT
>NZ_QPJL01000044.1 GCF_003337565.1 Paracoccus lutimaris | reverse complement strand
CGCTATGACAGATCCGCCAAGACCTTCCTATCCGCCGTCGCCCTCGCCGCAACAGTCATGTTCTGGCTGTGAAGATCAATGAGTCTGGAGCCTAGCGAGAGACCCATGCCCGACAACCCTTTCTTGCATCCATGAGTGGCAAGGTTATCAATCAGTTGATGCATAATTCAGCCAACAACGCCCGGTTTTGACACTTGAGCCATGACGTCACCTCCTTCCTGTCGCGCTGCATCTCGGTTGATCTGGAGGTCGATCCGAAGTCTGCACGGCTTTTTGCTTTTGCGGCGGTAAGGGGAGAACAGGCACTGGTTCACAAAGGCGCAGCGTTGGAGCCCGCACTGGACCGGCTGGAGGCGCTGTGCGACGGCGCGGCGCATCTAGTGGGGCACAATATCCTGCGGCACGATCTGCCGCATCTGGTGGCGAACCGGGCGCGGCTGGCGGGGTTGGCGGCGGCACCCATTGATACGCTCTGGCTGAACCCCTTGGCCTTTCCGCGAAATCCGTACCATCATCTGGTCAAGCATTATCAGGACGGGCGGCTGCAGGTCGGGCATGTGAATGACCCAGAACAGGACGCGCGGCTGGCGCTGCAGGTGCTGGCCGATCAGATCGCGGCCTTCGCCCGGCTGGGGCAGGAGGCGCCGGATGCGGTGCTTGCCTATCACCATCTTACGACGCGGGGCGAGGCCTCGGCCGGGTTCGATGCGTTGTTCCAAGCCTTGCGCGGTCCTGCGCCGGGTGAAGCTGCTGCCCATGCCGCCATCTGCCGCCTGCTGGACGGCCGCGCCTGCAATCATCGGCTGGAGCAGACCTTAGGTCGCCTGTCCGATCCGCGCAACGGCTGGCCGATGGCCTATGCGCTGTCATGGATTTCGGTGGCGGGTGGGGACTCGGTCATGCCGCCCTGGGTGCGGCTGCAGTTTCCGCAGGCCGGGCGGATCGTGCGGCACTTGCGCGACACCAATTGCGGCGATCCGGGTTGTGCTTGGTGTGTTGAGAAGAACAACCCCAATGCCGCGCTGGAACGCTGGTTCGGTTTTCCGTCGTTCCGCCCGCAACCCGTCGATGAGATGGGCCGCCCCTTGCAGGAGCGCATCGTCGCCGAAGCGATGGCAGGCAAATCGGTGCTGGGGATACTGCCCACCGGCACGGGGAAATCAGTCTGCTACCAGATCCCGGCGCTGTCACGGTTCGACAAGACGGGCGCGCTTACGGTGGTGATCTCGCCCCTTGTCGCTCTGATGGCCGATCAGGTGCAGGGGCTGGCACGGGCCGGGATTTCCAGTGCGGTCACGGTGAACGGCATACTGTCACTGCCGGAACGCCACGATGCGCTGGAAAAGGTGCGTATGGGCGATGCGGCGATGCTGCTGATCTCGCCCGAACAATTGCGGTCACCGTCGATCCGTACAGTGCTGCAACAGCGCGAGGTCGGGCTTTGGGTGCTGGACGAGGCGCATTGCATCAGCAAATGGGGCCACGATTTCCGGCCCGACTACCGCTATGTCAGCCGCTTCATCAAGGAATTCTCTGGCGATGCGCCTGCGCCGGTGCTTTGCCTGACCGCCACCGCCAAGCCCGAGGTGGTGCGTGACATCCGTGACCACTTCCAGACGCGCCTTGGGGTGGACCTGATGCTACTGGATGGGGGCGCGGTGCGCACCAACCTGTCTTTCGCGGTGCTGCCCACGCAGAAGGCGACCAAGCTGACCGACATCCTGTCGGCAATCGAGGCGAACCTTCCGCCCGAAGGCGCCTCGGGGGCTGTGGTCTATTGTGCAACCCGTGGGGCGACGGAAAGGGTAGCGGAGTTCCTTAAAGGGCAGGGGTTGGCGGCGGATTTCTTCCACGCGGGTCTGCCGCCTGACCGAAAGCGCGATGTGCAAGAGGCGTTTCGCACCGGCCAGTTGCGGGTGATCGCCGCGACCAACGCTTTTGGCATGGGGATCGACAAGCCCGATATCCGGCTGGTCGTTCATGGCGACATTCCGGGCTCCTTGGAAAACTACCTGCAAGAGGCAGGGCGCGCCGGTCGGGATCGCGCGACCGCCAATTGTGTGCTGCTGTTCAGCCCCGAGGATGTGGAGCGGCAATTCTCGCTGTCGGCGCGCTCGCGTCTGGCCCGGCATGAGATCGGCGCGATCCTGAAGGCGTTGAGGCGGATGGAAAAGCACAAGTCGGGCGAAGTGGTTGCCACGCCGGGCGAGATCGTGCGCGAGGAGAAGGATCAGGAGTTCGAGCGCGACAAGACCACCGACGACACCCGCGTGAAAACCGCCGTGGCCTGGCTGGAGGAAGCGACGCTGCTTTCCCGCGAGGAGAACCGGGTGCAGGTGTTTCCGTCATCGCTGCGCATCCGGTCGGTGGATGAGGCGGCGGCGATTTTGGAAAAGGCGCAGATCACCGGTGTCAGGCGCACGCAACTGATGGACCTTGTGCGCCACGTGATGAACGCGCCTGTCGATGCCGGGGTTTCGACAGATGACCTAACGGGCGCTTGCGGCTTGTCAGGGCGCGAGTTGCACCGGGCTTTTGCCGATCTTGAGGCGCTGGGGATCGCCAGCAATGACACGGGCATCACCGTCTATGTTCATCAGGGGGTAGAGGATGCCTCGGCCCGCCGTCTGGATTACGCGGCCCGTATGGAGGCTGACCTGATTGCCCTGATGCAAGAGGCGGTGCCGGATGCCGAAGGAGCCGAGGCGCAACCCTTGAATCTCACCGAGACCTGCCAGGCCTTGCGTGACAAGGGTCATGTGCAGGTGCGGCCCGATCTGGTGGAAACGGCCTTGCGCGGCATGGCGCAGGACGGGCGCGATCAGGATGGCGGCAGGGGCAACCTGACGCTGCGCAAGGTCAGCCGCAACACGATCTTCGTGCGGCTGGAGCGGTCATGGCTTGTGGTCGCCCGGACGGCTGAACTGCGGCGGCAGGGGGCGCAGGCACTTCTCGCTCATCTGACGGGCAAGGTCTCTAAGGGCACGCGCGGCAAGGATATTCAGGTCGAAACCACCCTTGGCGCGATGCTGGATGCGCTGAACAGCGACGCGCTGCTCAGGGCCGAGGTCAAGGACATGACCCGCCTGATGGACCGTGCGCTCTTGTGGCTGCACGAACAGCAGGTGGCCACCTTGGGTCGGGGCCTGACGGTGTTCCGCCCGGCGATCACGGTGCATCTGAATCCCAAGGGCGGGCCATTCACCGTGCAGCACTTTGCACCCCTCGAAGAGCACTACGGCGAGACAACGATCCAGACCCATGTGATGGCCGCCTATGCAGAAAAGGGGCTGGAGGCGATGGATCAGGCCCAGCGCCTGTCGGAAGATTACTTCGTGCTGGACCGCGACGCTTTCCTGCGCCGATGGCTGCCGGGGCGCGGCACGGAAATCCGGCGCCAGACGACGGGCACCTCATGGCGCACGATTGTCGATGCGCTGGACAACCCGGTGCAGGCCGAGATTGTCCGTGATGATCGCGAACAGACCAACGTGCTGGTGCTGGCCGGGCCGGGGTCGGGCAAGACGCGCGTGTTGGTGCATCGCATCGCTTACCTCATCCGAGTGAAACGCGAAGACCCGCGCGGCATTCTGGTGCTGACCTACAACCGCCATGCCGCCGCCGAGATCCGCGAACGCCTGCGCCGCCTGATCTGGGATGACGCGGCGGGGGTGACGGTGTC
The DNA here is from genome assembly GCF_003337565.1 of Paracoccus lutimaris. GTDB lineage: Bacteria > Pseudomonadota > Alphaproteobacteria > Rhodobacterales > Rhodobacteraceae > Paracoccus > Paracoccus lutimaris. Next base: position 7,935 of record NZ_QPJL01000044.1, on the reverse strand, counting down.
GACCTGCCACGCGCTGGCGATGCGGCTGATGGGGGCAAGCTTTGCAGGTGACCACGAGGGCCCGCGCGACTTTGACGGGATCGTCATGCAGGCGGTGGCCCTCTTGCGCGGCGATGGCCTTACCAAGCCCGAGGCCGAGGCCCTGCGCGAGACGCTGATCCAGGGCTATCGCTGGCTCTTGGTGGACGAGTATCAGGACATCGGCCCCGAGGAATACGCCCTGATCGGCGCCGTGGCGGGGCGGTCGCTTGAGGACGACCTGCGCATCAGCCTCTTTGCCGTGGGCGACGATGACCAGAACATCTACGCCTTCGCCGGGGCCAGTATCGACTTCATCCGAAGGTTCGAAGCCGATTACTCCGCCAAGCCTGTCTGGCTGACCGAGAACTATCGCTCGACCGCCCATATCATTGCGGCGGCCAATGCCGTGATCGCTCCCGCTGCTCAGCGCATGAAGGCGGGTCACGACATCACGGTGAACCGCGCCCGTGCCAAGGCGATGCCGGGGGGAGATTGGGCAGCGCTGGACCCGGTGGCGCAAGGGCGGGTCAGCCTGCTGGACGCGGGAGGCGATGCCGCGCAGGCGGTGGCTGCACTGGACGAACTGGTGCGCCTGTCCAGGCTGGACCCGGATTGGTCCTGGCGTCGCTGCGCCGTGATCGCCCGCGACTGGCGGCGGCTGGAACCTGTCCGTGCCTATGCCGAGGCGCTGGGTATTCCTATCGACATGGCGAATGAGAAGCCGCTCAATCTCTGGCGCATGCGCGAGATGCAGGGCTTCATCCGTGCCCTGCTGGCAGATCGAACCCGACTGCTGACCATCTCTGATCTAGTCGCCATCCTGAACGTGCAGCCGCAATCCCGCTGGACCGACCTGATCGGCGAAGGCACTGGCACCCTCGCACGCGAACTGGTTGAAAAGGCTGCCCCGGTCCCCGATATTGTCCAATGGTTCGGCGAATGGGCCCGGGATGCGCGCGGCGAACAGCGGGGTCTGCTGCTGATGACCGCCCATCGCGCCAAGGGGTTGGAATTTGATCATGTCGCCATCCTGAACGGTGGCTGGGATCGCCCGTCGCGCGGCGAGGATGCCGATGCGCCTCGCCGCCTGTTCTATGTCGCGATGACGCGGGCGCGGTCCACGCTGACCGTACTGACTGACGGACGGCATGCCTTCGTGCAGCCCGGTGACGCTGTCCTGTCCCGCCGCGTCACTCCCGATACCGCCGCCCTGCCGCGCGCCCGCCTGCGCTATTTGCCGCCCGATCCGAAGCTGGTGGACCTTTCCTTTGCAGGGCGCCTTCGCCCCGGTGATCCGTCGCTGGCCGCCATCGCCGCAACGCGCCCTGGCGACCCCGTCCATCTGATCCGTGACGGCGACCGCTGGAGGATGGAGAACGCCCACGGCCAGACCCTTGCCCGCTTCTCCCGCGCTTTCGCGCCACCCGAGGGCACCACCTTCCTGCGCGGCGAGGTTGCGGCCATCCTGCACTGGCGGCGTGAGGATGGGGACGAGGAGTATCACCACCTGCTCCGCCGCGACGAGTGGGAGGTGGTCCTGCCCGAACTCGTGTTCGAAAGCCCTCCGTGACCCACCCGCTCTGCGCCGGATCGCTCCATACGGCTGCAGGTTGATTTGTAAAGCGGTTGTCTTTACATTGGTCTTGCAAGCGGAGAGCAGAACCATGGTCGCAGTCACACCCCAAGACGAAGCCCAGCGCCGGTCGCTGATCAACCTGCGGGTCACGCCGCGGGATCGGGACCTGATTGACCGCGCAGCCGCCAGTCTCGGCAAGAACCGGTCCGAGTTCATGATGGACGCCAGCAGGCAGGCCGCCGAGGACGCTCTGATGGACCGGCAGGCGTTCCGGCTGGACGCGACACAGTTCGCCGCTTTCGTTGCTGCTTTGGACGCGCCGCATGCGCCAAACGACCGGCTGCGCCGCTTGATTGCGACCCCGGCGCCTTGGGACAAATGACCGACGGCGCGCTGCAGGCTCCCGTTCCTCTGGCCGATCATCACGACGTCGAGGCTTTCGCCTCTGGCGCACCGACGCTCGATGCCTGGATCAGGCGCAAGGCGCGGGCCAATCAGGCCTCTGGCGCCTCGCGGACCTACGTCCTGTGCCGTGGGCAGAGGGTCGTGGGGTTCTATGCCTTGGCCGCTGGATCGGTCAGTCACGACCTCAGCCCACGCAAGCTGCGCCAAAACATGCCTGACCCCGTGCCGGTCATCGTTCTGGGGCGCTTGGCTGTCGATGCCAGCGAACAGGGCAACGGCCTCGGCCGCGCCCTTCTGCGCGACGCCGTCCTGCGGGTTGCCGCTGCAGCGCGTGAGGTCGGGGTTGCCGCCATGCTCGTCCACGCGCTGAACGACCGGGCGAAGGCGTTCTACGTGGCCGCGGGCTTGGAACCATCGCCCGTGGACCCGATGGTGCTGATCCTGCGGATCAAGGACATCAATGCCCTGATCGGCGATTGACCGACACAACCCCGCTTGCTCGCCATCAACGCCGCCTGCGATCCGGGCGTTGCGGATATAGGGGACCAGCCGGTCAACCGGGAGCATGTCGATCTGAAGCACGGGGCGGGGCCTTTCCGAGGGGGCGGCCTAGGGCTGCGGCCTCAGGTGCGCACCCGCGCACCCAAAGCGCGCACCCAGGGCGCGGACCCAGATTTTTGTTCTGTCACTAGCGGTTAGACGCGCCTAGGCCCCCCGCATACGTCTCCCTTCCGGGAGAACCTAACGCGGGGGGCCAGCCGGGAGCGGCGGCGGGAGCAGGGGTGAGGGCTTGGAATGAAGCGATCCATCGCCTGCACCCTTCGCCATCTTGCCTTCTTTATGCGTCAAAACCCGGGAAAGTGTCGCGCCCGAAGTTCGACGGATCGGGCCGGTTGTCGTCCGTTTCCGCGCCGCTTTCGCGCGGGGTTGTGCGAGTGGTTGCGGTAAGGGGTTTTGCGCCCTTGGCTTTGCCCTTTGATTTATCGAGCTTTTCCAGCTTCTTCGAGATGGTCAGAAGGGCGGCCACCCAGCGCCTCCAGGCGGTCGATCGCACCACCCCGGCCCTGATGCAGACCTGCCGCCAGCGGGCACCCTCGGCCCTGAGCCAGACGATCCGGGCATCCTCGGGGTTCAGCATCAAGAGCCAGTCGAAGCATTCCTCCATCCGGCTGATGGCGGCCGCGCTGGGGATCACCCGCATCGGCCGTTCGGGCGTGTAGCCGTAGGCGTGCTTGGCATCGTGCACCACCGGCGGCCAGGAGTTGCCGTAGCCGCGGGGGCGGTCTTTCTCGGGCAGGTTCCGCAGGGTGTAGGCGGCTTCTTCGAGGCGATCCTCGATCTCGCGGGGCGTCAGGCGCAATGGTGGCTCCTTCGGGTCAGGGGGCAGGGTTAGTAGATTTGGTGGGTGCGCAGGGTGGCCTCGGTGACGAGGCCCGCCCGCAGCAGGGCATCGCGCTGGGAGTTCGTGACGGCGCTGGGCGGCACATAGGCCCCCGAGTTCAGCCAGGCGGCCAGGCGGGCCAGCCGATCCACAGGGCTCACGGCTGGGCCGCCGGGTGCAACGGCAGGGCCAGCACCAGCTTCCCCAGCACCTTTTGCCTTTGCCGCTTGGGCGATCCGCTTGGCATGGCGCGCTGCGATCGCCTGGCTGAAGTAATCCCACGTCCGGATCGGGCTTCCCCGAGGCTTGGCCGTGCGCTCGCCGATCACCGGCAGTACGTCGAGTTCGAGGTCGTAGCCCGCCTTCAACCAAGCGCCGATCGTGGCCGTGGTGCCAGTGATCGCCGCCCTGGCGGTTTGGGTCATCCCCTCGCCGCAGGCGGCCAGACAGGCGGCATCTGCCGCGTCCAGATCGGGGCCCTCATCGTCAGCCGAAACCTCGGTCCGGGCCTCGCGCGTCGCGCCCGCGTCACGCGCGGTAGTAATTACTGGTTCTTTACTTACAAGGTTAGTGTCCAGATTCTGGACATGGCTTTTCGCGAAATCCGGACATGGCTTTTGCCCATTTCCATGTCTGGATTCTGGACATGGGTCGGGCCGGTTTTCGGACGTCAGCGGCAGTTCCGCCTGCGCCGAAAACTCCGGCTCGAAGGCCAGGAAGTACCGGGTCGATTGCCGCCGATGGGCGCCCTCGGAGTGGCGCCGTTCGCGGCGGATCAGCCCGGCCTGTTCCAGCTTGTCGAGGTGGGTGTTGAGGCTGGCGCGGGAGATTTCGGCATCGGCCGCCAACTGGTCTTGCGACGGGAAACACCCGTAGTCCGGGTTATGCCGGTCGCAGAGATGCCAGAGGACGAGCTTGGTCGCAGGCGCCAGCCCGCGCTGCTGGATCGCCCAGTTGGTGGCACGATGGCTCATAGCGCGGCCGTCACCGTGAGGCGTTTGACGATCGCCTCCATCAGCGCGATCCGCAGATGCGCGTCGTCCTGGCGCATCTTTCCGGCCCGGACCTTGGCCCAGTAGAACTGGCGCCGCAGGTCAAGTTCGCGCTGGGCCTCAGTGATCAGGGCCGACACAGGAAACCGGCCCTCGGGGGTGAGTTTGGTCATCGGCACCCCCATGTCAGCGCCGCCCGGCCACGGCCTTGTGCTGGCCGGTCTTGCGGGCCTCCTGTTCCTTCAGCCAGTCGCGGACGGCCTCCTTCCGGTAGAGCACTTTGCGGCCGACACGGACGCAGGGCGGCCCCACGCGCCGGGTCTCCCAGCGCTGCAACGTATCGACGGAAAGGGCGAGCTGCCGGGCCAGTTCCGCCCGATCAAGCCAGCCATCCAGCAGCGCCGGATCGGCGCCAACGTCTTTCAAGGGATTGGTATCCATGAGTTTCTCCTCGCGCCGCCGCCCCGGGGATCGGGGCCGGTCATCGGCAGGAAGAGGCAAGCACGGGGCAGGGACCGGCGAAGAGGCGGAAACCGGCGGAAAGGAAAAGGGAATTACGCCGGTCACGCTGGATCGTAGTTCAACCCGCAAAACGCGTGCTGCAACCGGCTTGCTTGGCGACAGGTTTGTGACAATCTGAAGGGGAGCAGTTCACAACAGATTCGCCACAACGTCACCGCGCCCAGAAGGGCGGGGTGCGCCCCCTCTGTGTTTGGGGCGTCCAACAAGAAAGGCGGTGACCGGAGGCAGGTGATGGGGTTTCCGCCCAAGGAGTTCCTGACTGTCAGCGAATTGGCCGCCCGGTGGGAGCGGGCGCCGTTGCAGATCATCGATTGGGCCATGAGCGGGAAGCTGGAGCTGATGGTTTCGCTAACAGAGGCGGAATTCCAAGGCGGTGAGGAGGCTGATTACGCTGCTGTCCGCGCAGGCCATGTTCGGCCGCTCTTCCGCGATGCCGGTGATGCGGAGCGCTTTGTCATGATCCGCCGTGCGCGACCTCCTGGCAGCGATAAGCCGTTATCGATCGTCCATCCGGCCGAAGGCGTCAGGGTTCTATCGACCGACGTTCTGATCCGAACGACCGAGATCGAACGTTTTGAAGAGGAAAACAGCCTTGTGCGCCGGGTTGTGGTCGGGCCGGGCGCACCCACGCGGCACAGTTGGGAGCGATTCTACGTTGAGATGTGCTGCCGGATTTTCCACGACGGCCTGCCCGACACGCAGACCGAGCTGGTGGAAGTCATGCAAGACTGGATCATGGACGACCCGAACTGGGGTGAAGCGCCCGATCCGTCCACAATTCGCAAGAAAGTCAAAGTGGTATGGCAAAGGCTCAAGCCCGACTAGCGCGCAGCCCGCCCAGCGCCGCCTTGACCGGCGTAATTCCCCGGACCTTTCCGCCGGTTTCCGCCTCTGCGCCGCTTTGGCCCGAATGAGACATTGCTCCGCGCCGCGGGTCGTCGCTGACTGCGGGTGAAAGGAGCGTAACATGAAGGCAAAACTCTCTGAACGCGTTGTAAAGGCTGCGGAAATCGGCAGCCGGAAATATGTCCTCTTCGATGAGGATACCCCCGGCTTCGGGCTCTGCGTCTACACCACCGGCCGCAAAGGCTTCGTACTGATCTACCGCATCGCGGGCCAGCAGAAGCGCTTCACGATCGGGGTCTGGCCGACATGGTCGGTCACGGCCGCCCGGGATGAAGCGAAGCGCTTGATCCGCGAGATCGATCGGGGGGACGATCCCCTCGACACCCGAAAAACAGCCCGTGGCGCGCCGACGGTCAAGGAACTGGCCGAACGGTTCATCGAAGAACACCTGCCGAAGCTGGCCAAGACGAACGCCTCAGATCAGAAAAGCATGTTGGAAAAATTGGTCTTGCCCGAGTGGAAGAACCGGAAGGTCGCCGACATCACGCCCACCGACGTCGATCGGCTACTGACCAAGATCGCGGCCGGTCGGGCGCGGCCGTCCAAGAAGAAACCCACGCAGAAGCGGCGCAAGAAACTGGCCCCGCCCAAGCCCACGCCGGTGCGCGCCAACCGGGCGGGGGAAATGCTGCGCAAGATGTTCAATCTCGCCATGCTGTGGAAGATGCGCACCGACAACCCGGCCTTCGGGTTCCGCCGCCGCCCCGAGGTCGCCCGCGACCGGTTCCTGTCTTTCGAGGAGATCGAACGCCTGGCCAACGCCCTGGCAGTCGATGAAGACCAGCGCGCCGCCAGCATCATCCGCCTCTGCATGCTGACCGGCGCCCGGCTGGGCGAGGTCCGCACCGCCACCTTCGACCAGTTCAACCTCGACCTCGCCATCTGGACCAAGCAGGCCGCCTACACCAAACAGCGCCGCATCCACCGCGTGCCGATCTCGCATGAGGCCGTCGCGCTGATCCGCCTGCGCAAAGAAATCGTGCCGAAGGGCTGCCCGTTCCTGTTCCCCGGCGACGTGCCCGATCAGCCGGTCGGCGATCCCAAGCGCTTCTGGCCCAAGATGCAGAAGGTCGCGCAGATCCCCGACGTCCGCATTCACGACCTGCGCCACACCTTCGCCTCGCTGCTGGTTTCCGGCGGCGCATCGCTGGAAATGATCGGGCGCCTCCTCGGACACACTCAGATCGGCACCACCCAGCGCTACGCCCACCTGATCGACGCGCCCCTCCGCGCAGGGGTGAACGCCGTGGGTGAGATGCTGAAGCCGAGGCTGAGGGTGGTGGGGGAGTAAGGCGCAGCCTGCAAGCTGGGCTGGAGGTAGCGCTGTCCGAATGATTGTGGTTCAATGCCTTGCAGGCCGTGCAACCACTTGTTGCACGACGATTGTGCTGTAAAGGTTATCTGGCAAGAAGTTTGCTCGGAGGTGCAGTGGGTGGGAGTGGGCAGGATTGATGAACCGTCATGCTCAGCCGAGGTTTCCGGCATAGCATGAAACCGAACGAGTCCAATTTCGGATTCTTGCAACCCCACGAACCCCAGCTTTACAGGCTGGGGACCCTTGCGGAACGCTATTTTTCCGAAGACCCGAACACATGCAATATTAAGCTGCGGCAGTTTTCGGAATTGGTTGCGCAGTTTACGGCAAGCAGATTGGGTCTTTTTGTTGCACAGTCGGACAACCTTGCCGACCTGCTTCGTTTACTCAAGATCGAGTGCAACCTTCCAAAACAAGTCCTTGAAATACTTCACAGCTTGCGAATCGCAGGCAACCAGGCAGCGCATCAAAATACCGATGATCACTCAAGTGCTCTGAGCGGTCTCAAACTCGCCCGCCAATTGGCGATCTGGTATTTCAGAACATTTCACAAGCCTTCTGGCGGCTTTGGAGTAACGCGCGAAAGTTGGTGATGCCCTGAGGGGCGGCATATCATGGCGGTGTTCAGACGCCGTCAATTCTCAGCCGAGAAAGGGATATGCCACATGTCGGAGACTACCATCAGCACGCTGCCCGATCCATCGGGGTTTTCGCCGGATCCACTGACGGACCTCATCCGGGAGGGTGCGCGCAAGCTGATCGAACAAGCGGTTGAGGCCGAGCTGGCAACGCTCCTCGCCGCGTTCGCTGAGGAAAG
>NZ_QPJL01000043.1 GCF_003337565.1 Paracoccus lutimaris | reverse complement strand
AGCTATCTGGCGAGCGCGCGCGCCATGGCGCTCAATCCCCGCCACTGGCCTGGTTTTGCGCCGCCCCGTGGCCGGTTTTGTCTCCGCCGTTGACATCTTCATCAGATATCAGGTCAATATGCGATATCGATAGAAGCAAGCGAGTCGGAGGTCGTTATGACTGTTTTCCAACCCACGCGACGGGCGTTCCTACAGGGTGGCGTTGCAGCGATTGGTGCGGTGGGCCTTTTCGGAACCAGAGCACTTGCCTCGATCGACCCAAACTCGTTCCCGGACCGAATTTTCCACGCCACCCATTACGGCCCATTCAATGCCGTTGTGAAGGACGGCAAGCTCATCGGGGTGAACGCCATTCCCGAGTTGGACGGACAGCCCAACGAGATGCTTCTTTTCGGTGTGGCGGATCGTACCTATGACGCCTCACGCATCGAATATCCGATGGTCCGCAAATCCTATCTGGACAACTGGCAGACAGGTGACATCAAACCCCAATTGCGCGGCAAGGAACCTTATGTCCGCGTGGACTGGGACACCGCTTACAGCCTGATGGCCAAGGCACTACTGGACACCGCGTCCGAATACGGCAACCAGGCGATTTTCAGCTCCTCTTATGGCGGCTGGGCCAATGCCGGCAACTTCCGCCCTAACGTGATGCAGGGGCGGTTCCTCAACCTGATTGGGGGCTGCACGATCACTCAGGGCGACTGGTCGGCCGGCGCCTCGCAGATCTGCCTGCCGCGCGTGATCGGCGACATGGAGGTCTACTCCGCACAGACTGCTTGGGAGGTGATCCGAGACAATACCGAGGTCTTCGTACTGGTCGGCTGCGACCCGATCAAGAACAACCGTATCGAATACACCGTGGCCGACCACCAGATCTATGCACCCTGGGGCGAGATCCGCGACAACGGCTGCCGTTTCATCTCGATCAACCCGCAGCGTACGGCGTCGGACGACTATCTGGACGCCGAATGGATCAGCATCGTGCCCAATACCGATGTCGCCCTGTTCAGCGCCATGGCGTTCCACGTCTTGGAAAAGGGCCTGGAAGACAAAGAATATATGAACAAATATACGGTTGGGGCCGACAAGTGGATCGCCTATATCAAAGGCAATACCGACGGCGTGCCGAAGACGCCGGAATGGGCTGCCGCCATTACCGAGATCGACGCGAGCAAGATCCGCGAACTGGCCGAGCTGCTGGCCGTATCAAAAACCCAGATCGCCGGTGCCTGGTCGCTGCAACGCGCTCAGCATGGCGAAATGACCCATTGGGCCATCGTGAACTTTGCCGCGCTGACCGGCAAGATCGGCAAGCCTGGCCAAGGCGTAGGGTTTTCCTGGCATTACGGGGGCGGCGGGATGCCGCAATCGGGCAAGTCCACCCCCACCGGCTTGTCGCAGGGCCGCAACTGGGTCAAGAACATCTGCCCGGCCAGCCGCATCACCGAGATGCTGGAACACCCGGGCGAGAAATTTACCTACAACGGCAACGAAGGCACCTATCCAGACATCAAGATCGTCTTCAACGCCGGCAACAACTTCATGAGCCACCAGCAGGACACCAATCGGCTGATCCGTGCCCTTACTAAGGTCGAGCACGTCTTTAGCATCGACGTATGGTGGACCGCTGCGACCCGTTGGGCCGATATTGTGCTGCCGGCAGCCTCGACGCTGGAACGCGACGACATCAGCGTCGGCGGCACCTATTCCAACGACAAGATCTTTGCCATGAAGCAGGTGATCGAGCCGGTGGGAGAAAGCCGCTCGGACTATCACATCTTCGAAGGTCTGGCCGACAAGATGGGCATCTGGCAGCAGTTCACCGACGGGCTGGAGCTGATCGACCATATTCAGGCCGCCTATGAGAGGTCGGCCGCTGCCAAGGACACGCCGTTCGACGAGTTCTGGACCAAGGGCTATGCACGCCAACCCGCCCCTGTCGAGGCCCGGCGCTGGACCCGCCACGGCGATTTCTACAAAGATCCGGCCGCCAATCCTCTGCATACCGCATCCGGCAAGATTGAAATGTATTGCGAGGAAATCGCCGGCTTCAACCTGGACGACTGCCCCGGCTATCCGATCTGGATGGAAAAGCACGAGTATCTGGGCAATGCCGAGGAGGATCAGGTCCACGTCGTCAGTCCGCATCCGTGGTATCGGCTGCACAGCCAGATGGACCAGTCTGCCCGCCTGCGCGATCTCTACAAGATCCAGGGACGCGAGCCGGTGCGGATCAACCGCCAGGATGCCGAAAAGCGCGGAATCGCCGATGGTGATCTGGTCGAGATGTTCAACGACCGCGGCAGCATCATCGTGGGTGCGGTCCTGTCCGACGACATCCGGCCGGGCGTGGTATCGGTCTATGAAGGCTGCTGGCCTTCGCTGGACAGCAAGGGGCGATGCAACTCCGGCCTGGTGAACTTCCTGACCTCGACACAGAGGTCTTCGGGCTTGTCGCAGGCAACGACTGCAAACACCGTTCTGTGCCGGATGCGCAAGTGCGAGGACGCCGAAGGGCCGAACCGCGCCTATGAAAAGCCAGAGATCATCGAGGATTACGAGGTCGCTGCCATCGACGAGGAAGTTCTTGGTCTTGACCGTGTCGCAACGATCATGGAAGCGCTGCTCGCAGACGCGACCGAGGGTGAAAAAATCTTCTATGAGCGCTGCACGGTATGCCATGGACCCCGTGAAGTGTCCCACTTTACCCAGAACCAATGGAAGGGGATCACCCCATCCATGTTCCCTCGCGCTGGTCTGGACGAGAACGAGGCGGCGCTGGTAACGCAATTCCTGATGGAAAACGCTTCGGACGCGCCGAAGAAATGATTGCGAGCTGGCAGCATGACATGCCACCGGCCCACCGCGAAAGAAGCCGCGATCCTGTGGCACTAATCTTGCTTTCCGGTCGGGGAATCACATGAAAGGACAAGTCATGAAATATGCACTGCTTTCCGCCGCGCTGCTGTCGCTGGTATCGCTTCCGGCCTTTTCCGAGACCTATGAAGTCAAGATGTTGAACAAGGGCGAGGCCGGCGCGATGGTTTTTGAGCCCCACTTCATCGCGGCGAAAACCGGCGATACCGTCAAGTTCATCGCGGTCGACAAGGGGCACAATGCTGAAACCATCAAAGGCATGGTTCCCGAAGGGCAGGAGCCGTTCGAGGGCAAGCTGAACGAGGAGATCGACGTCCAACTGACCGCGCCCGGCATGATCGGCGTGAAATGCAAGCCGCATCTGGGCATGGGCATGGTGATGGTGATTCAGGTCGATGGCGCCGAGGCGCCCGCCGATTTCCTTGAAGCCAAGATGCCCGGAAAGGCCAAGAAGACCTTCGAGAAGATCCTGAGTGAAGTGCATTGAGCGATATTTCCAATCTTGGCACGGTCGGCAAAGCCGACCGGATGGCCTTGGCATCTCTCTAGGGCACAAAGGAGAGGAAACCTCCATGCAGTTTGCATATGTGAGCCTACCCGGGCGCGGTGCCAATGATCGATTTCTGGCAGTGATCGCCGCGCGCCTGCGGGCGCAAGGCTTGCGTCTTGCCGGCACGGTACAGACCAATATCGAGCGCAGCGACCGGGTGCGATGCGACATGGACGTGTTGGTCCTGCCCGACGGGCCGGTCCTGCGCATCAGCGAAGATCGCGGCAATCTGGCGCGCGGCTGCCGACTGGATGCCGATGCACTGGAACGGGCCGTTGTCGGAACCGCGGCGGCCCTGCCGCACGCCCAATTCATGATCGTCAACAAGTTTGGCAAGCAGGAGGCCGACGGCCGCGGACTCGCACCTCTTATCGCCGAGGCGCTGTCGCGAGGTATCCCGGTTCTGCTTGGCGTCAACGGCCTTAATCTTGCCAGCTTCGAGACGTTTTCCTCGGGCATGGCGGTTCAACTGCAACCCGAGGAAGCGGCAGTTATGAACTGGTGCAAGATCGCAATCGCAGAATGCGTATAAGGGGGAAACGGGGGGCGCTGCATCCCCCTTCCAGGGATGTGCGAACGCACTGACCGGCTTCCCAGGGGGACCGGTCAGTTCTGGTTACGCCAGGACCGAAACGCTTAGCTGGCCGCAAGCCACGCACTGAAGCGTTCCGACAATTCGGCCTCATGATCCGCCCAGAACTCATAGGACGATCCCAGCGCATTCTTCATATTGTCGGGATTCGTTGGCATGTTCGGGGCCATTTCCGTCTTGCCGTCCTGATACAGCCCGACCAGAGGCGCCGAGGATTTGCGCGCCGGGCCATAGCTGATCCATTTGGCCTGATCGGCCAGCCGCTGCGTGCCGGTGGCAAAGGCGATGAATTTCAGCGCGGCATCCTTGTGCGGTGCGCCCTTGGGAATGGAGAACAGGTTGTACTCATAGACCTGACCGTCCCAGACGATCTCGAACGGCCGGCCCTCGGATACGGCGGCGTTGAAGATGCGGCCATTATAGGCGGTGGTCATCACCACCTCTCCGTCCGCCAGAAGCTGTGGAGCCTGTGCGCCCGACTCCCACCAGACCACGTCCCGCTTGATCGTATCCAGCTTGGCGAAGGCGCGGTCGAGCCCCTCTGGCGTGGCCAGCGCCTCATAGACCTGATCCGCCGGAACGCCGTCGCCCATCAACGCCATCTCCAATAACGCCTTGGGCGCCTTTTTCAGGCCGCGCTTGCCGGGAAACTTTTCCGCATCGAAGAAATCGGCGATGGTCTTGGGCGGGTTGTCGCCATAGCGGCTGCGGTCATAGGCGTAGATGGTCGAAAAGACGATCGAGCCCACCGCGCAATCGCTCAGCCCCTGCGGCAGGAAATCCTCGGTCGCGGGCGTGCCGTCGGGGGCGGCAGGCAGAATGGCCGGGTCGATCCGTTCCAGCAGCCCCTCATCGCACAGGCGAATGGCATCGGCATATTCGATATCCGCCACGTCGGTCGTGACATTGCCTGCCTCGACCTGCGCCTTGAGCGGAATGGCCGGGTTGTCGCTGTCAAGCGACAGGACGCCAATGCCGGTCTCCGCGGTAAAGGGCTTTTGATAGGCTTCCACCTGGCTTTGGCTGTAGGTGCCACCCCAGGACATCACCGTGATCTGTTCGGCCATTGCGGCGGTTGCTGTCATGGCCAGCGCAGTGCCAAGGATGAGAGTTCTTTTCATGATGATTTCCCGTGTTGGATGTGGTTATCATCCGCCCGACCAATGCCGGCGTGGCGAATTGTTCCTTTTTTCCGAGAAGAAAAGCCCGGATTGGGCACGGCGTCAAAGGAGCTTTGCTCAAGATGAAATGAGAGAAACTAATGTGATCAGAAATCGAGACGATCGCGTTTGGGCAAGGGAGCATCGTGGTGCATCAAGCTGATGTCGGTTCTGCGCTTCTTTGCCTGCTTGAGAACTTGCAGATCGGTGACCGCCTGCCGCCCGAGCGCGCATTGGCGCAGCACATCGGCTGTAGCAGGCAGACTTTGCGCGCAGGACTTGCGCGCTTGCAGCGCCAGGGGCTGATCTGGCGCCATGTCGGACAGGGCACCTTTGCCGGTCCCCCACCCCGCGCACTGTCGCTGCATTCTGCCACGCTTCCAGCCGAGGTATCGGCAGGTGATCTGCTGCGGGCGCGCGTTGTTCTGGAACCTGCCATAGCCAGGGAGGCAGTAACACGCCGCGATGAGGCGGATATCAGGGAGCTGCACCTGCTGGTTGACGGGGGGCGCCGCGCACAGCGATTTGCCGAATGCGAGCAAGCCGACAGCGCCTTTCACAATGCGATCGCACGGATGACACGCAGTCCAGCCATCGCGGGAACGATGGCGTGGCTGTCATCGGCCCGTCGCCATGCCGCATGGCAACGCGATTGGGAACGCAGCTATCGCGGATTGGCGCCAGAGACGTTTCAGACCAGCCACAGCGATCAGCATCAGCGGATCGTCGAGGCGATAGCCGCGGGGGATGGAGATGCCGCTTTTGATGCGATGCAGCTGCATCTGGAAGACATTGCCGCGGCCTTCCTGCCTGCGCGGGCCTGCAATCAACCGGGCGTCATCAACCGATAACGCCGGTTTCCGCGAATGCAAAAGCCGACCCCACGGGGGCCGGCTCTCGCCTGTCAACGATTGATCGTCGGACGCTTCGTCGCCGTCACTCCTCCAGCGGCTTGCCGGCGGTTTCGCGCGCGGCCAGCATGGCGACCAGCGCCACGACGGCGGCGGCGACCAGATACCAGGCCGGGGCGGTCTTGCTGCCGGTGGCGCCGATCAGCCAGGTGGCGACGAAGGGCGCCGTGCCGCCGAACAGCGCATTGGCGGTGTTGAAGCTGAAGGCAAAGCCGGAATAGCGCACCCGGGTCGGAAAGATTTCGGTCAGGAAGCAGGGCAGCGTGCCGTCGTTCACGGTCAGCAGCGCGCCGAAGATCACCTGGATCAGCACGATCATCGCGAAGCTGGCGCCGTCCAGCATTCCGAACAGCGGCACGGTCAGGACGATGAACAGCACCGAGGCCGCGATCAGCGCCGTCTTGCGGCCGAAACGATCCGACAGCATGCCCATCAGGAAGATCAGGAAGATATAGGCAAAAAGCGCGATGCTGTTGGCCAGGAACGAGGCGCTTTCCTCCATGCCCATTTCGGTAATCAGATAGGTCGGCATATAGCTGAGGATCAGATAGAAGCCGACGGCATTCAGGCAGGTGACGGCAAAGGCGCGGATGATCGGCTTGCGATAGGTGATGAACAGCTCGCGGGTTGGCGTCGCCTCGACATGGTGCCGGGCCTCGAGTTCGCGGAACTTCGGCGTGTCCTCGAGCCGCAGCCGGATATAGAGCCCGACCAGCCCCAGCGGAAAGGCCAGCAGGAACGGCAACCGCCAGCCCCAGCCCTGCAGCGCCTGGGTGTCCAGCGCCGCAAACAGCGCCGCCGACATCAGCGACCCGGCCAGCAGGCCGGCGGCGGTGCTGGCCGGAACCATGCTGGTGTAGAAACCGCGTTTCGCCGGCGGGGCATATTCGGCCAGGAAGGACGTCGCCCCGGCATATTCGCCCGAGGCGGAAAAGCCCTGCACCATGCGCACGACCAGCAGCAGCACCGGCGCCAGCATGCCGATCTGGTGATAGGACGGCAGCAGGGCGATGACGGTCGTGGCCCCGGACATGATGAGGATCGACCAGCTGAGCGCCGTCTTGCGACCGATGCGGTCGCCGATGCTGCCCCAGACGATGCCGCCGAGCGGGCGGATGACGAATGAGATCGCGAAGACCGCGAAGGTCGCCAGCAGCGCGGCCTGCGGCGCGATCTCGGGGAAGAAGACCGCGGCGATCACGGTGGCGAAATAGCCGTAGGAGGCATAGTCGAACCACTCGACGAAATTGCCGATGAAGCTTGCGGTCAGAACCTTGCGCAGGACGGCCGGGCTGGCCTGAGCGTCGGTTGTGCGGTCCGAGCCCGCCGCAGCGGGGATGGTCATGGTGGTCATGGTCTCCTCCCATGGGAACCGATGATGGGGACGATCATCGTCAGCGGCGCGACCCTCCCGGTCGGCCGGACAGGCTTTTTCGCCTGCAAAAGCGAAACCGGCGGGGTTTTCGCCCCGCCGGTGGTCTGGGTCAGGCCGCCTTGGCCTTGCCTTTGACGATCAGATGCTCGGGGCCATAGGGGAAGCCGGTGATATTGCGGTTGCCCTTGTCCTCGATCACGAGGATGTCGTGTTCGCGATAGCCGCCGGCGCCCGGCAGGCTTTCGGGGATGGTGATCATCGGCTCCATGCTGACGATCATGCCGGGCTCCAGCACGGTGTCGCAATCCTCGCGCAGCTCCAGCCCCGCTTCGCGGCCGTAATAGTGGCTGAGGACGCCGAAGCTGTGACCATAGCCGAAGCTGCGGTATTGCAGCAGGTTCTCGGCCGCATACATCTCGTTCAGTTCAGCCGCGATCTCGCTGCATTTGGCGCCGGGCACCAGCAGTTCCTTGCCGCGGTCATGGACCTTGCAGTTGAATTCCCACAGCCGGATGTGCTCGTCGCTGGCATGTTCGGCAAAGAGCGTGCGTTCCAGCGCGACGTAATAGCCCGCCACCATCGGGAAGCAGTTCAGCGACAGGATGTCGCCGGCTTCGATCTTGCGCGCGGTGACCGGGTTGTGGGCGCCATCGGTGTTGATGCCGGACTGGAACCAGGTCCAGGTGTCCATCAGCTCGCCCTCGGGCCAGGATTTCGCGATCTCGCGGACCATGGTGGCGGTCGAGTGCAGCGCGACCTCGTGTTCGGGCACGCCCACGGCGGTGGCCTCGACGCAGGCGGCGCCACCGACATCGGCGATGCGAGCCATTTCGGCGATATGGGCGATTTCCTCAGCCGATTTCACCATGCGCAGCCGCATGGCCGGGGCGGCGACGTCGACGAATTCGACGCCGGGGAATTCGGATTTCAACAGCGCCAGAGTGTCAAGATTGACGTGGTCATATTCGATGCCGATGCGTTTCGCGGCGCCGATGATCTGGCGGATGGCGTGGAAATAATTGTCCTTTTTCCAGTCGGTATAGGTCAGGTTCCGGCCACCAAAGGTGCGCCGCCAGGGCTGGCCACCGTCGATGCCGGCACTGATCGAGGTGGCGTGCTGGTGATCGACGAAAAAGCCATAGCGCCGCCCGAACTGGCAGAACATGAAATCGGCGTAATAGTTGATGTTGTGATAGCTGGTGAACAGCGCCGCGTCGATCTTGTTGGCGGCCATATATTTGCGGATGTCGTCCAGACGGCGCTGCATCTCGGCATCCGAGAAGGTGCCCTTGGCCTTGCGCCCGTTGCCGACATAGTCCTGCAGTCTTTCGCGTTCGGTCATCCCATTCCTCCTCGCACAAGATTTCCTGCGAAAATGCGTCCGATACTTGCAACGGTCAAAGGATCATTTATAAACCTGCATTTAGATTTTCTCATGAAAGACCTTCATGTCGCAACCGCCGCTCAATGCCTTGCGCGCATTCGAGGCCGTCGCGCGGACCGGCAGCTTTCAGGCCGCCGCCGAGGATCTGCACGTCACCCAGTCGGCGGTCAGCCACCAGATCAAGCATCTGGAACAATGGCTTGGAGCGCCCCTGTTCGATCGCAAGGGTCGGTCGCCAAAGTTGCTGCCGCGCGCCGTCGCTCTGGCGCGCGACCTGACCATGGCCTTTGACGGCATCGATGCGGCGTGCCGCCGGGCCCGCCCGGCCTCGTCAGAAGGGGCCCTGGTGGTCGCGGCCATTCCCTCGGTGGCAATTTGCTGGCTGATCCCGCGCCTGCCCGCTTTCCGGGCCCTGCATCCCGACATCCAGCTTCGCGTGATCTATGCCCATCATGGCCACGAGATCGACTTCACCTCGACGGATGTGGCCTTCACGTTCGCCGACGCACAGCCCGCCGGTGAAGGCATCCTGTCCCAACCCTTCCTGTCCGGGCGCAGCATGCCGGTAGCGAGCCGCGCCTTGGTCGGGGACGGCCCGACCGAGGCTTCGGCCGAGCGGCTGCTGGAACTGGGGCTTCTGCATGACACCGATCTTTCCGGTTGGAAGACCTGGTTTGCCCGCGCCGGTCTGTCGGCACCGACGCGCTTGCCGGGCAGCATCTTCGAGGATTTCAACCTGCTGCGCGCTGCGGCGCTGGCCGGGCAAGGCGTCGCACTGTGTTCGCTGGCGATGATCCAGCCCGATCTCGCCGCCGGGCACCTGGTTCAGCTGTCGGATATCTCGGTTCTGGATGAGTTCGATTATTACCTGACCCAGTCCAACCTGACGCCCCGCGACGCAGGCCGCCGCAAGGCCAGGCAGACCTTCCTGTCATGGATCGACGACGCGCGCACGCAGGCCTGAAGCGCCTAGGCCGTCGCTTGCATAGCGCCGCGCCAGCATTGCGCCCACCATGATCTGGATCTGGTTGTAAAGCATGATCGGCAGAACGATCATGCCAAAGCCGGCGGCGCCCGCGAACAGCACCTGCGCCAGCGGCAAGCCGGAAGCCAGGCTTTTCTTCGAGCCGCAGAAAACCGCCGTGATCTCGTCCGCGCGCGACAGGCCCAGCCTGCGCGCCCCGGTCATGGTAAAGCCGATCACCGCAAGAAGCAGCACCAGGCACAATGCCCCTGCCAACAGCAATCCGCTAATCGGCAGCACCTGCCAAAGCCCTGCCGTGGCGGACTGAGAGAACGCGGAATAGATGATCAGAACGATCACCCACTGGTCATAGTCCGACAACCATCGGCTGTTGCGCTGCAACGGTCCACCCAGCCAGCGATGGGCAAGCTGGCCCAGGCCGAGGGGCAGAAGAAGCTGCAGGCACACGTCCGCCAGAGTCTGGCAAAGATCCATCGTCTCGCTGGCCGCCGAACCGATCAACATGCTCATCAGCAGCGGCGTCAGCAAAAGCCCGAATACGTTCGATCCGGCGGAATTGCATACGGCGGCGGGCACGTTGCCCTTGGCCATGGCAGTATAGGCGATCGAGGATGACACGGCCGAGGGCAACACGCCCAGATAGACGAACCCGAGCGCCAGATCCGGAGGGAGGATCGAGGCGGGCAGCAATCTCAGCGGCAGAACCAGCAAAGGGAAGACCGCAAATGTTGTCGTCAGAATGAACAGATGCAACTTCCATCGCTTGAGCCCATCCAGGATAGTGCGCGGCGACAGTGCAGCGCCGTGCAAAAAGAAAAGCAGCGCCACGGCCGCCGTGCCGAGCGTCTCCACAAGGCCGGCAGTAGCTCCGGTAGCCGGCATGACGGTCGCCAGCGCGACTGCGCCGATCATCAGCAGCAAAAAGGGATCGGTTTTCTTCAAGGCTACGACCTTTCCTGTGCAATGCCGCTGTTGCGACGTCGGGCAAGGTTCTGAGGCTTCTTCACATTGGTCTGCAAATTGGTCTGCGTGGTCAGGCACGGCTGCCATCGCGCACTACGACCAGCATCGGAGGTCAAGTCTTCGCGTATGAACGGACAGCGATGAAGCTTTGCGCCGGAAATGCTGTATGGCTGCACGATCTCTAGCCGTGCCCTGTCCGGAGACAGGCGCGCTGGATGAAGCGCTCAGTCCAAAGGTTCCAACAGACGCGGACCTTTCGCAGCGAGACCGTTCCAGGCCGCTTCCGCATGTGAACTGCGAGAACCATTCAGCCGAGCGAGACTCAGCAAGAGTTCGGAGAAGCCGAATGTCTCGCTCCAGTCCTGCAAATCTCCTTTCTGAAGATGCGGCAGAGCCAGAGAGCGCGGAATCCAGGCAAGCGCGCTGCCAATCAGCGCGAATTGCAGCGCCGCCGGCGTAAGGGCGGTTTCCGCATGGGGCTTGAACATGTCGAGATCGAAACCCGGCCAGATTTCGTCCCGGACCACTTTGCCCAGGAACACATCGGTCGGATAAAGAATGACCGGCACTTCGTGCCTGACCAGCGCCGCTTCGAGACGCCTCGCTTCGCGGCTGGAAAAGACCGGGATCAACCGCTCGCGCCCCAGCACACAGGTCTCGATGAAATCCGGGTCGAAGATCAGTGGCTGGCGTTCGCTACTATAGGATAGCATGAAATCCGCCTGCCGCGTCAGCAGCAGTGCATAGCAATCCTCGCGGTTGGCCGAGCGCAGGCGAATGTCGACATGGGCGGGCTCGGTGATCGTCTGAACTAGCAACGGCGCGATGGCGGTCGTGATCGCGTGCTGGCTAGCAATCACGATGCGGGTCTGCTCTCCGTCACCGCGCACCAGATCGCTGCGCAGCCTGCGCAGACTTTCCGCAAGGCCGGAGTAACGCGCGAAAGTTGGTGATGCCCTGAGGGGCGGCATATCATGGCGGTGTTCAGACGCCGTCAATTCTCAGCCGAGAAAGGGATATGCCACATGTCGGAGACTACCATCAGCACGCTGCCCGATCCATCGGGGTTTTCGCCGGATCCACTGACGGACCTCATCCGGGAGGGTGCGCGCAAGCTGATCGAACAAGCGGTTGAGGCCGAGCTGGCAACGCTCCTCGCCGCGTTCGCTGAGGAAAG
>NZ_QPJL01000042.1 GCF_003337565.1 Paracoccus lutimaris | reverse complement strand
TTTCGGCTGGATGTGGGTCGAGCTTGGGCTGCAGGAACATCGGAAATGAAGGGCGACAAGACAGTCTGCGATGATGATCTGCGGGGGAGGGCGCGAGGGCTACATCAACACCACATCAACCTGCGACTGTAGGCTTCGTGCCGGTCTTGCGTGTGAATCCGTGCGAACGCTGATGTTTGCGAGGACGAAAATCACGCCAGAACAAAGGCTTGCATCGTAAGTCGCTGGTTTTCTTGATTATTCGGTTTTGCCCTTCCATGGGCTCATAACCTGAAGGCCGCAGGTTCAAATCCTGCCCCCGCAACCAAAATCTTCCAATGTTATCAACAACATGCGCCCCGCTTCAACGCGGGGCTTTTTGCTGTCCAAACGACGGGTCAACAATAGGTCAACAAACGGACGAATTTCACGTGCGAAAACAGTGGGATAGTAGCCCCACAGGATCAGGAACGCGCTAAAACCTCAGAAGAACACGCTCAGTCGGGACGAAGGCTGATCTGCAGTTGAGCGAGCGCCTCCGGCGCAATCTCGTCCCGCACCTGATCCAGCAAGGCAAGTAGATCGTCCTGCCGCGGTTGACCGAATGCCAGCCGATACAGCGCCACTGAACGGTTCAGCCAGGAGAGCCGCGTCTCTTCACGGCTGAAGGGGAGCGACAGGATATGGCGTTCGACCTTGGTGGGGCCGTCGAGCACCCAGAAAGGCTCAAGATCACCAGAGCGCCCAGCGTTTCCGTGCGCAGCACTGAACATATCGGCCCAAGGATCAGTATTCTGCCCGCCCAGCGCCGCCGGAGATTGTCCTGCGACCAGATTAAGGCGGACAGCGTGGTTCTTGTAGCGATGCACCCGGCCTTCGCGTTGCTCCATGTCGACCGGGTTGCCGGGGAGGTTCCAGTGGACGATCCGGTGGCAGTAGGGATGAAAATCCAGACCTTCCTGCCCGACTGAGGTCGAGGCCAGAACGAAAGGCTTGAACGGGGAGTTAAAGGCCGTACGGACGAGACCGGTCCGGTTCACGCCGGTCTCATCTTCGCCCTTCTGGGCCAAGCGCATGGCGAAGCGACCGCGAAGGGTGATCGGGTGCGTCTGTGCGATACGGCCACGCCGAAGAGCGTAGTGGTTCAGTTCGATCTGGGCCGGTCGCAAGGACAGGGCCTCGGCCATCCGTTCGGCGATGACCCCTATGGCTTTGACAGCCGGATGACCGACTTGGCCCTCTGCTTCCAATAGGACATGGGCATATTCGTCGAGGACAGATTGCAGATCGTGCTCGGCCGCATGACGCAGGACCGCCCGCCAGTAGATATCGCCCTCAGCGCGCAGCAGAGCCTGAGTTTCGGGCTGGTTAAACAGTGTTCGGAAGGCCATGCCAACCTTCGTCGCCGCCGTCAGCAGCGCGGGATCGTTCAGCGACAGCGTGGGTGCGATACGGGACAGGGCGCGCAAGGCGCAGGTGGCCGGGCTGCCCAGCGCGACATCCACCAGATGGTTGAGGATCTGGTCGACGTCTTTCTGCCCGATCGGCTGGGATGCGACTTGCAGCAGTTCGACCAGATGATCGGGCCACGCTTCCTCGTCCCCCTCTCCCCGCGGGCCAGAGCCTGCAAGCCACGCGGCAAAGTCTGGGTTCACGACATCGAGGGCGGCCGGGCTGCTCCAATCCCAGCCGCCATCCCCTGCTTCGGCGCTCTGTTCCGCCAGGTCTTGCGCTAAAGGCCGCAACCGCGCGCGGACCGCTTGACGCAGCGTGTCGAGATCGGAAAAGGGCCCCTCCACTCGCATCAGGGCCAGCGGATCGGCCATGGCCGCAAGACGCGGTGAGGGGATGACGAGCTGCAGCGCGCGCAGACCTGCGAGACGGCCTTGGGCGCGGCGGAATTGCAAGGGCCGGGTGGTTGGCGGGTCGGTGTAGGTGTGACCCTTGCCCATGCCCATCTGCCGCTCTGCATCATAGGACAGGAACCCGGCAATCGCGTCGGGAACCATCGTCCATTCCGAGAAGATCAGCATCTTGCTGACAGGCTGGCTGGTGCCGAAGTAGGGCAGCGATGGCGCAATCCACAGGCGGCGCGCCATGCCGTTCGCGAAGGCGAGGTCTACCAGTTTGCGCATACGGCCATTGGCGGGGGCAAGCGGCGCATAGCTTTCGACTGCCTCCGGATCGATCTGCAAGGGGATCGCCGTTTTCATGGCCGCGCGAAGGGCGGGCGAGGGAGACTTCGCTTGCTCCTTCAGGAGGTCGGCCAGTTTGTAGCCGCGCATCAGGTTCAGAAGCCAGGGTGAGGACTTCCAGTAGTCCACCGTGCCCGGTGCCCCGGCGGCGGCGGCCACGGCCGCTATGGCGCGCGCCTCGATCAGGTCGGGCGCGGTCACATCAAGTTCGTGGCGGAGTTCGCGGATCATGGCGTCGCGATCCGCCGTCTCGGCCACGCGTTCGGTGCGGGCGATGACACGGCGCAATTGGCCTTCGATTCCCTCGCGCAGCGTGCGGGCGTTTTCGAACCCAGCGGGCAGGGCCTGCATCGCCTGACGAAAACGGCGCATCTCCAACGCAATCTCGCCGCGGCGACGCTTACCGTCCTCGGCTCCAAACAGGAATTCCAGGACGTCGAGGAAATCGCGGTGATGATCGCCCTCCTCGGGCGCATCGCCTGCCAGAGTCAACATCCGGTAGGGCGTAGCGGACAAAAGCAGTGTCTTGGCGATGTTGCCCGCGCCGTCGACATGGTTGAACAACTGCCGCGCCAGATCGGCGGCTTCGCTGTCGCCATGCAGCAGATCGTGAAAGCGCTGGAATTCGTCGAGAATGATGAGGTCAGGTTCAAGCGACTGGACTGAGGCTTGCGCCAGCATCCCACGCAGTTCGCCGATCAGGGCGGTGCAGGCCTGGCGCAGGTCGCCGTCGACCGCTCGGTGCCTGGCGACCTCGGCGCAAAGGTCGTCGATCCGTGCGGTCAGGCCGGGGCTTTTGGCCACGGCGATCTGGAACCGCGCTGCGATTTCGGGATCAACGGTTTCCGTCGCAACCCGCGCGCGCTCTCGCTCCCAGCCCGGCTCGCCCGACCAGCCCTGAAACAGGCGGATCGCGCCCTTTGGATGGGCGAGTTGCCCCTCCAGAAGCCTCAGGATCAGCGCCCGTTCCCGCGCCCAGCCGCCCGAGGACTTAAGATCAAAAGTCGTGCCTGGTGTCAGGCTGATGAAGTTCACCCTATTGTGGCGCAGACTGTTTTCCCCGCCCAGCACCAAAGGCAGCAGGGTCAGCCGTGTCGGCAGCACCTGCGCCTCGCGCTCCATTACGTTCAGCCGGGCGAGGTTCTGTGCGGCGATGGCGCCGTTCGAGCAGACATAGACGATGTCGATGCGCGGGACCTTGTCCCACAGCGCCTCTATCGTGCGGGCGATCACGCCGCGGGCGACCATCGTCTTGCCCAGCCCCACCTCGTCCGCCACCAGGAACTGGCGCGTGGCGTCGGGATCGGTCAGCAGGCGGCGGCACACGTGATCCACCGTGGCCCGCTGAAAGGCTTTCAGCGGTGCCAGGGCCGGGCCGGGGTCAAAGCGGTCGTCAGCCACGGCGCGCCTCCATTGGCAGGACGCTGCGGAACACCTCCCAAAGGGCGGCGAAGCGGGGCGGGATGACCGGTTCCCCATCTGCGCCCTTGGCATCGCCCAGCCGCGCCATCAGCCGTTCGATATCGCGCAGGCGGCGGCCGTCGCCTGAAAGCGAACGCACCATGTCCTCAAGGATCGGGGCATCGTCGGCAAAGCCTGCGAAGCCCAGGAAACCGCCCTTGCCGCCTTGCAGGATGATCTGGCCCGCCGCCTGCGGATCGCCCAGCAGCAGACGGATGTAGCGCAGGAAAGCCTCGCGGTTCTCGATGATGCTGCGCAGGATCTCGGCGGTGCGCGCCTCGGGCAGGTCCTTCAGCGTGGTGCCGAGGGTGAAGACCAGCTCGGCCCCGGTTTCCAGATCGGTGAGGCGAAGCCCCAGCCAGCGCGTTACATCGGCCAGGGCGAACTGGCCGAGATGCAGGCCAGTGCGGCCGAGCGCCGCTGTCAGCGTCAGGGCGTAGTTTGGGCCAAGGGTCAGTGGCCAAAGCTCTGCCCGCAGAGTGACGGGGAGGGCTACGCTGCCGCGTGCGGTCAGGGTCAGGCCGATCCGCCCGTCTTCGGCCGGGGTGCAGCGCAAGGTCAGGTCAGCCGCCGCCAGTGCCTTGCGCATCGCATCAAGGCGCGCTTCGGCCGCTTTGGCTGGATCAGGGGCGGAGGCCGTTGTTGGGGCCTGCCAGGGCCGCAGAAACCGGCCCAGCCGTTCTGGCGCAATATGATCGGCAACCCAGCCCATCCGGCGCGAGGGGCCGGAAAGGGTGGCAAAGACCTCGACGTTGCTGCCGTTCAGAAGGGCGGCTGCTGTGGCGTTGCCCGATCCGACGGTGAGGTCCGTGGTCGACTCAGGCCTTGGGTAGCGTTCGGTCACAAAGACCTTGGCATGAAGGCCCAGGGCCGCGGACGCCGCCTCTGACTCCTCGCCATCTTCGGTTTCGGCTAGGTCGTCCAGAACCATCACCTGCCCGAAGCGGGCCAGCACGTCAGGCGGCATTTGCGCCAGTTCCTCGGCTCGGCTCAGCAGCCAGCATTCAGTGGGGTCAAGGTCCTTGGTCAACTGGACCAATGCTTCGGGCGACAAGAAGGGCGAGATGATACCCATGGCTCTGCCGACCTTTGGCCGGAAAGTGGGCTGCCCTAACCCATTGACCGCAAAGCGCAGGCGTCGAGCGCCTTCGGGCAGGGTCCAGACCGTGCGATCAACGTCTCGGGCCAGCGCCTCGGCGATCTTGCGGTTGCGCGCCGGTGTCGGGCGTCCCCGCGCAAGGCTGGGCAGGGCGCGGAGGAGAGCGGAAATCGGGGCATTGTCGGGTTGCACCCCTTCGGTCACTTCGCCGTCAAGCGACAGCGACAGGTCCCAGCTGCGGTCGGTCGTCAGGTTGCGCGACAAGATCGCAAAGCGCAGTCGGACCGGCCCCGTGCCGGTCAGGGGCACAAAACGCAGCACCCAGATCTTGGGGTGAAACGCGCCACCCTGCGGCGCAAGGACCTCGGTCACCGTGTCTTCCAAGAGCGCGGTCAGGCGGTTGGCGGCGCGCGGTTGGGCCGCGATGCGCCCGGCCTCGCAAAAGATCGCTACGCGCTCGGCCAGCCGCTCCAGCCCGTCCAGAAGCGCCAGTGGCGTGTCCAGTACCTGCGCCCGGCTTTCGGCCGCCTGAAAGGCCATCGTCGCCGGGATGACCAGCGCGGTTTCGAAATCCAGCGAATAGGTCGTGGCCAAGGCCATCTCGACCTCGTATCCCGGCGGGGCGCGCAGGATTTCGCCGTAAAGCGCACGGTTTTCGGGGTCGAGCGGGCTGTTAGACGGCATCGGCAAGGTCCCGCAGATGGCGCTGCACAACTGGCCAGCGATAAGCCAGCACTGCCGCACCTGAGGCACCACCCCAACGCGCCAGCGCTGCATCATTCGTCAGCCGCGCCTTGGGCCCCTTCAGCCGGGTTTCCCGCCGCAGGATCAGGGCTCGGGCGGCTGAGGCATCGGCCAGCGGCTGTCCGCGCTGGACGAGGGCCGACCAGTCGGTCACGAAGGCCATGGTCTGGGGGGCCACCCTGTGAATGGTCTGCGAGGTCAGCGACCAGAGCCCCGCCAGGCTCCAGCCTGAGGCAAGGTTGGCGGGGGCCTCAGCCTGCCAGGCGCTTAGCCGAGCGCGATAGTCGGTGGCCAAATCATGCCAGTGGCCCCCCTCCGCACCTTGCATGGCGGCGGCCCGTTCCGCGAGCATCAGGTTGTAAAGCAGCGCTGCCCCGTTCATCACCCGGGCAAAGCGTTCGGCCTGATCGACGATGGAGATGTTTCGCGGGCTCCATGTGGCGCGCATCGGGTGCAGCCAGATCGCATCTGATTCCGCCCGGTCACCCGCCTGCGCCAACTCGTTGAACAGGCTGTCGCGGGCGGAAACGGCAAGACGGTCGCGCAGGAAGCTGCCTTCCTCGGCTGTCAGGCGGAAGGTTGCCTTGTCCAGCAGGTCATCCGGCGCAACGGGCAGCCCGGGGGACCACAGGCCCGGCGCGTCACCCGCGGCCAGCATCTCGGCTCGGCTGCCGGGATGGGTGCGGATGCCCAGCGCCAGAAGACCGGCCCAATAGACATCGCTTGGCAGCCGCTTCAAGCTGTCGCGCGCCTCGCTGCCGATGACGTTTTCGGTCTCGCCGCCGCGCAAGAGGGCCGTGATAAGTTGGATTTCCAGTTGCCGCGCCTGATCTGCCCGCCCGCCAGACCGGGCGGCCATCCGGTAGAGCCAAGGCACGAAGAACATGTAGCGCAGCCGCGTCTGAATCGTGCTGGTGCCCGGGAACATCAGGTCCGACAGGGCATCGCGGATCGAGCCGAGGCCCAGTTCATCGCGGGAGTCCTCAACCCCGAACAGGTCCATGATCCGGCGCGCGCGGTCGCGGTCGGTCTGGTCGAAGTCAATCCAGGCTAGGGCGGACATCAGGCCACGACCTCCGGCTCAAGGCGCAAGAAGCTGAGGCTGCCCTCGTTCATCCAGTGGATGGCGACGCCACGCAGTTGATGGGCGGGAAAGGTCAAACGAAGGGCATCCGCATAGGCGGCAAGCTGCGGCCAGAAGGTGGCAAAGCGCGCCTTCGGGTCCGGAGCGGGCCCGGTCTTGTGGTCGATGACCAACATCCTGCCCGGACCCATGGCCACGGCGTCAAGGATACCCACGGTTTCCGAGCCATCGGTATGGGTGACGTGGATCGGCACTTCGAGGTGCAGGTCGGGATAGCCTTCGCGGGCGAGCCATTCCTTCAGCGCCGCAACCTGTCCGGTGATCGCGGCGAGCGTGGCCGCATCAAGACCAGTGGCGGCAGGCAGTCTGTCGGCTAGGTCGGGGCGGCTGGCCATCACACGAAAGGCTCGGTGCCAGACCGTGCCGCGTTCGGTTGCCGTTTGCGCGCGACCTGCGCCATGTCTTGGGCCAAGGGGGATTACCTGCGGCGGCGCAGGCAGATCGGGGCCTTCGGTCAGGCTGGAAGGCCGCCTGCGCCAGGGCGTTGTGCGGGCCTTGACGGGTGTCGGCGAAGGCGCGCCGAACCGGAGCAGCGGTTGAGCAGCCGCAGTGACCTGCTCCACCCCTTCGCCAGCAGGATCGCGCCAGATGCGCGCCGGGAACTCCTGTCCGCCGACAATCAGGCCCGCCCCGAGGCTGACGCCCGCCTGCGCCAGCAAGGTCAGGCAGTTCGCCTCTTTGTCCAGCGCCTTCGCTGGCCATTCGATCACAAGCCGGTCACGCGCGCGCGTCAGGGCCACATAAATTAGATTGCGCGCCTCGGCTTCGGCGGCGGGTTGGCGGTCGGCCAAGAAGACCTCGCGCTGTTCGGGGTTAAAGAGGCGCGGGGTATGGATCAGCTGTGCCGTGTCCAGCACGCGCGACAGGTCCGAGAAATCGGTGAACAGGGCGCGGGTGGTGTTTTCCCGTTCCCCCACCTGAAAGTCCAGTTCGCAAACCACGACCACGGGCCATTCCCGGCCCTTGGCCGCGTGCCATGTGACAATCTCGATCCCCGGCACGGCGCCTGCGCCGGGGTCTGGGTGACGGTTGAAATCGCGTTCTTCCAACCGGCTGGCCAGCCAGCCCAGGAACACCCGCGCCCCCCGTCCGTGAAACCCCGCGGCGGCCATCATGCCGGGGTCCGAGGTGTCGAATTCCTCGGCCAACGCTTCCAGCCGGGCCAGGTCGGCCAGCGCCTGCGCGGCATCGGGCAGGGCTTCAGCCCAGCGGCGTAGATGGGCGGTTACCTTCAGGCACAGGTCGGTCACCGTCCAGCCCGGCGCTGCGGCGGCAAGGGCAAGGATGCCGTGCAGCGCTGGATGGTCGGCCAGAGCGCCATCCGCCAGCAGGCGCAAGGCTTCATCAAGGGGAAGCGCGGCCGGGCCAAGCGTCAGGACCACAAGGGCGGCGTGCGCATCCTGCGGGTCGGCGGCCAGCGCCATGGCTTGCCGCGCGACCAGCACGGCTTGAGCATCGTGCCAGCCTGACGCGCTGATCTGCACCGGCAGGCCAAGACGGCGCAGCGCCTCGGCATAGCGGGCGGCCTCGGCGTGGCGCTGGCACAGCACAGCGATGTCGCCGGGCCGGACCGAGCGCAAGGCGCCCGTTGCACGATCCGTGACCTGTTCTCCTGCCTCCAGCATCGTGGCAATTCTGGCGGCGGTGTGATCAGGCAGTTTCGGCGCCTTGCGCGTGCCGCGAGAGGCCGACAGCGCGATCACCTCCAGCACCGGCTGGCCGGTCTCAACCCGCGTGGGGGCAAGCGGCGTGTAGGCCGCGAAAAACAGACCCGCCCCGATGGCGTTGATCGCTTCCATCAGGCGCGGATCGCTGCGCCAGTTCTGCCGCAGGGGATAGACCGCGCCGGGGTTGGCGTCGGCCAGCGCCTGCGACAGGCGAGGGTCCGCCCCCTGAAACCCCATGATCGACTGCTTGGCATCGCCCACCAGCAGGCAGCGCGGCGCCCCTGCCGCCAGTTGCCAAAGAAGCGCGAACTGCACTGGGTTGGTGTCCTGGAATTCGTCGATGATGACGCAATCGATCTCTCCCAGAACCGAGGCGAGCACGTCGGGGTGTTCGCGCAGCAGGGCCTCGCAACCCGAGATCATGTCGGCATAGTCGATCACGCCCAGATCGCGCTTGCGCGCCGCGTAGCCCGCCATGATCGCCTGCGCGCCTGTGACCAGCGCGGTCAGGTTGGTGCAGGCGTCAGCAAGGGGGCCGGGATGGCTGACAACGCCCGCCGCCGCCTGCATCACCTGATCGGCCAGCGCGTCATAGCCGGGTGGTGTGGGGGCGCCGCGTTTGGTCTGCCGCAGGCCGCGCAGATCGTTCCACAGCTTCCAGTCCCGGTCCAGACGCCCCGGTTCCAGCGCTGCGCGGAGGCGGCCCAGATCGCGGCGGAACTCCTTTTCCGCTGTTGCGTTCAGCCCCCGGGCCAATGCCCCCCCGGGATGGGCGTCCAGCAGGGTCGCGACAGCCTGCCTCAGCCGGTCGCGGATCGGCGTGGGATCGGCGGCCACCGGCCCCCATAGGGCACGGATGCGGGCGCAGCCTTCGGGCGCCAGACGGTCGGACAGACCGGCCCCGCCCAGGCCGCGCAGAAGCGCGATCATGTCCAGCACGCGGCGCCGAAGCCCGTCTTCGGTACTGGTGGAGAAGGTAGCAGCATGGCCGAAACGATCGGGATCGGCCGCTATCTCATCAAGGATCGGGCAGCGTGCCAGTTCCTGGCGGATCAGCAGGTCCTGCTCTGCCTCGTGCAGCAGGCGGGGTTGAGGGGTCGCACCGGCAGCAAGGGCATGTTCCGTCATCAGCCGCAGGCCAAGGCTGTGTATGGTCGAGACATAGGCTCGCTCCACCGCCATCGCGTCCTCGACCATCCCGGCGGCCAGCAGGCTTTGCCGGATGCGGCCCGACAGTTCGGCGGCGGCAGCCTCGGTGAACGTGACGGCAAGGATGCGGTCGGGGCGCACAACCTTGTCCTTGACCCATTCGGTCAACTGGGTCTGGATGCGGTAGGTCTTGCCCGCGCCCGCGCCTGCCGGGACGATGGTCAGGGTCATGGCGCCTCCTCCTCCTCGTCGGGCTGCAGGTCGATCGACAACCCCTCGACCATGAAGCGGCGCAGAAGGGGGCTCGCATCCAGCGCATAGGCGGTCAGGGCGGCTGTCTTGCCGAAGGCCGCTTCATCCTCGGTGCCGTTCAGGCGGATTGATCCGCCCCCAACCTCGGCCAGCCGGGTCTGCAACAGCGCCACGGCCTTGGCCGAGATGTCGCCCTCCACACCTTCCACCCGCCCGCCCGGGGCGGGATCAAGGCCGCTGGCCAGGACGGTCCCGTCGTTCAGAA
Organism: Paracoccus lutimaris; assembly: GCF_003337565.1. Lineage (GTDB taxonomy): Bacteria > Pseudomonadota > Alphaproteobacteria > Rhodobacterales > Rhodobacteraceae > Paracoccus > Paracoccus lutimaris. Next base: position 2,832 of record NZ_QPJL01000042.1, on the reverse strand, counting down.
GGTGATAGGCGATCGCTGGGCTCTGCCCGGCGACAAGGTCCAGCCCGTCGCCCTCGGCCCTGATCGGGCGGGCCAGCATCGCGCGGTAGAGGCCGATCTGCAGGTCCCAGCCTGCACGCATGCGCATGCGTCGCCGGGTCGATCCGCTTTTCTTGTGGTCGACTATGACCAGCCGCCCGTCGCCCAGTAGCAGGATGCAATCGGCGCGGCCGCGGATGTCGATGCCGTGGGCGTTGCCTTCCAGCCGGAACTCGTTCTTTAGGATGCGCGCCCCGGTTTCGCCTAGGATGCCATGCCAGACCTGTGCGGCGCGCAATGCCTCGCGTCGCAGGGTTTCGCGTTCCAACTGCCATTCGGTAGCGGCCAGAAACGGCGCATGGCGGGCGATGCCTTGGGCCAGATGCGTTTCGGTCAATCCGGGCAGGTCGGCCGGATCGGGCAAGGCCGCGTCTGGCGCAAAGACGTGTTCCAGCACGTGATGCGCCAGGGTGCCCGCCAGCATGATGTCAAGCGTTTCGGGCGCCCAAGGGATGTCGGTTGCGTCGGTTTCGCCCAGGAACCAAGCAAGCGGGCTGACCAGCAGCGATTCCAGCCGTGAGGGGGATTGGGGCTTGCCACGGCCCGCCTCGTCCTCATGCAAGCGAAGGAGGTCGCGGCGGCCAAGGTGGACCATGCCACCCTCGGGCAGGGGCGCGGCAGGAGCGGGCAGGGGCGGAACGCTATGGTGGCCTGTTGGCCAACTGACCGCGGGCTGCGCGGTCATGTCCTGCACCAACCCTTTCTCGCCCCCTTCCAGCAGGCGCGCGATCAGCGACAGCGTCATCGGCGGGGCCAGCGGGCGGCCCATGCCGTCGCGCTGCGGGCAAAGGAAGGTGGCGCTGTCCGAGGCCGCCGCGATCTGCCGCGCGAAGAGGGCAAGGCCCCGGCGCAGGGCCGCCTCCCGGCTGGGCAGGTGAAGGCCAAGGGTGTCGCGGATCAGGGCGACTTCGCTGTCCAGAAAGAACGGCGACGTGGGAACGCCCGATGGATAGGCCCCTGCGGCGAAGCCGGTCACGATCAGATGCCGCGCCCCGCGCCATGGCAGGTCCGACGCGGGCAGGAGGCTTACGCCGTCGAGAAGGCGCAGGCTGGGTGGGGCTGACGGGGTGGAAAGTGTTGCCAGCCGGGACAACGCCTGCCAGTCCGGCGCGCCATCGCCCACCGACGCTTGCAAACGGCGCAAGAGGCCCTGCGCGGCGGTGCGGGCTGGTTCCAGCCCGGGCGGGGCGGTCAGGCTTTCGGCCAGCAGGCCCAGCTTGAAGGCCAGTTGTGCGCCCGTGGTCGCGCCGGTCCGCAAAGCCTCCCAAAGCGTGGCGGCCTTGTCCTGCAGCAGGTCCGCCGCCCTAGGCCGGTAGTTCCCGCGCATCAGATCGCGCGCCAAGGCAGCCCCGGTGCCTGTGGGCCACGGCATCAGGGGCAGGACGGCAAGACTGGCCAGCGCCATCGCAGGCGCGGGCAGGCGCAGGCATCGCAGCGCCAATGTCGCGACTTCGCCCGCCAGATCACGCAGGCCAGCGGATTCAGGCAGGCCGGACAGGGGCACACCCTGATCCGCGAAAGCTTCGGCCAGATGCGCAAGGCGTGTCGGTGTTTCAGGAACCAGAAGGGCAATGTCAGATGCTTGAGCGGCGCGGCCGTCCTCCAGCATCCGGCGGGCGAGGGCGGCGGCGATTTGCGCCTCGGCCAGACTGTCGCGCAACGCGAAGAAGCTGAGCGTCGCATCCCTTGCCACGGTCGGTGCGCCTCCCAGGAGATTGCGCTGCACATGGGAAATGGCGCCCGCCGCTGCCCCTTGCGGCTGACTGGCGCGCCAGGCCTCAAGCCGGGCGGACGGCGCTGATCCGTGGTGGCGGCAAAGCTGTGCGGCCAAAGCGGCCTCGGCCGGGGTCGAAAATGGATCGTCGCCAAGGTCGAGAACAGGCAGAGGGGCAACACCCAGATCCGCGGTGCACGATAAGACATGGCGGATAACGGCCAGATCCTCGGGCAGAGTGCCGGTCTCGGCCCAGACGTTGCGCAGGGCTTCCATATGCAGTTTCGCCCGTGATGAGGGCAGGCGATCTGGCGTCACTGCCGCCGGATCAAGGCCGGGTGTCGCTTGCATCACCCCGCGCAGGGCCCGTTCGACCGCATCTTGCGTTTCTGTGGGTGCAATTTGCAGGCTTTCGGCCCAGGGTGCTGAGGGGTCTGCAAGTGTTCCTCCGATATCCCATGCCTCGGCACGCGGAGCGATGTAGGTCTCGGACAGAAGGTCGGTCGTGACGGGCATCACTGCGCCGGTCAGAGGGTGGGCGTATAGCAGTGGATCGAGCCTCACGATAGAGCGCCGCAAGTAAAAGGGAGAGTTCCGGGCCGTGCGGTTGCAATGAAAACCAATCTCGAAAACCCAAATGACCTACTTATCAACTGATTCCCCCACTAAGGCAGACCGGCCATGCCTTGACACCTGAGGCAGCTTCGCGCCCAAATGGATTTGGCGCAACCGGAACGAATGTGATGTTTGAAAATAAAGAGAAAACTGTTTCCAAGGTTCTCGAGGCCGCGCGCCGCAAGCTTCTGGATACCGGCACCCGGAACCGGCTGGTGCACGTCAACCGCGCCAATTCCCGCGCCAATTGCCTGAACGTTATAAATGAACAGGCCGACGAGGTCTTTTCCATACTGCGGGTCAACGGCCGCAAGATGCGGTTCAAGGCCCTAGGGTCAGGACCCATTAATCGGCTTGAGGCTGGTCTGCCTGCGTGATTCAAGCTCCCGAACTGACGGGGGTGATGATGAGCAACCTTTACTGGC
>NZ_QPJL01000041.1 GCF_003337565.1 Paracoccus lutimaris | reverse complement strand
CGCTATGACAGATCCGCCAAGACCTTCCTATCCGCCGTCGCCCTCGCCGCAACAGTCATGTTCTGGCTGTGAAGATCAATGAGTCTGGAGCCTAGATGCAGGTATAGCCGGCATCCGCGTTGATGATCGCGCCGGTCAGCAGGCTCGAGGCATCCGAGGCCAGAAACTGCACCACCGAAGCAATCTCATGCGTCTGGCCCATCCGTCCCGCCGGGGTCATCTCAAGCCAGCGCGACACCAACCCCGGCTTGCTTTCCAGATCCTTCAGCAGCGGCGTCTCGATATAGGTGGGCGCCACCGCGTTCACCCGCACGCCGCGCTTGGCCCATTCGACGGCCAGCGATTTCGTCAGGTGATGCACCCCGGCCTTCGAGGCGTTGTAATGGCATTGCGGCTGCGGCACGTTCACGATCTCGGCCGACATCGAGCCGATATTGATGATCGCGCCGCGCCCGGCCTTCAGCATCTCGCGCCCGAACCCCCGGCAGGTGCGGAAAACGCCGGTCAGGTTCACCCCGATCACCCGGTCCCATTCGGCATCGGTCATCTCTTCTGCGGGGGTATTGACGGCGATTCCGGCATTGCAGACCAGAATGTCCAGCGGCGGCAGGGCGGCCGCCAGCGCGTCGATGGCGGCGCTGTCCGTCACGTCCAGCGCCTCGGCCCGCGCGGCAAAGCCCCTGGCGGTCAGGTCGCGGGCGGTCGCCTCGGCGCGCTCGCGCAGGATGTCGGTGCAGATCACTTCGGCCCCGGTCGCGGCCAGCGCCTCGGCGATCGCGGCACCGATTCCCTGCCCGGCGCCGGTGACCAGCGCCAGCTTGCCCGTCAGATCCTGTTTCGCCTTGTAATCCATCGCTCTCCCTTTCTTCAGCCCTGCGCGCTTACAACAGGCCGCGCCCGGCCAGATTACGCGCCAGCGCGCGAATGCCATAGGTCCAAGGCGCAGCCTCGTCCGAATGGACGACGGTATTGCGCAGCGTACCCAGAAGCGGGGTCGATATCTCGACCACATCGCCTTGCTTGTGGGTAAAGCCCGAACCCTTTTCGGCCCGGTCCTGGGTCGGCGCGAACATCGTGCCCAGAAACAGCATGAACCCGTCGGGATACTGATGCGAGGCATTCATCGTCTGCGCCACCAGATCGGCGGGCTTGCGGCTGATCTCGGCCATGTTCGAGCGGCCCGACATCTGGAACCCGTCGGTGCCGGTCACCGCCATGGCCAGCGTCGCGGTCTCGATATCGGCCAGCGTGAAGGCACCGTCGAACAGGCGGATGAACGGCCCAATGGCGCACGAGGCATTGTTGTCCTTGGCCTTTCCAAGCAGCAAGGCGGACCGGCCCTCGACATCGCGCAGGTTGACGTCATTGCCCAGCGTCGCGCCCCGGATATGGCCAAGGCTGTCGACGGCCAGCACCACCTCGGGTTCGGGGTTGCTCCAGGCCGAGATGCGGTTCACGCCGACCTGCGCGGCGTAACCCACCGCCGACATCGGCTGCGATTTGGTAAAGACCTCGGCGTCCGGGCCGATGCCCACCTCAAGATACTGCGACCACAGCCCTTCGCCGATCAGCGCCGCCTTGACCTCGGCCGCCTTGGCCGAGCCTGCGCGGATCTTCGACAGGCTGCCGCCAATGAGCGCGCCGATGCGCTGGCGCAGTTCGTCGGCGCGGGCCGGGTCGCCCGATGTGCGCTCATCGATCACCCGCTCGACCATGCTTTGGGCAAAGGTGACGCCGCAGGCCTTCAGCGCCTGAAAGTCGCAGGGCGCCAGCAGGCAAGGCCGGTCGGCGTGATAGCCCATAGCCGCCGGGTCCAGCACCAAATCGGAGGGCGCGCCGATATCCTCGCCCTGCAAGGCATCAAAACGGGTCGCCGGATCATCATCCAGAAAATCCGCCATCGACACCACCTTGTCCGTGACATCGATCAGGCGAGCATCGCGCAGGATGACGACGCAGGGACCTATACCCGGGCGCCAGACACGGCCGACGAGCTTCGCGGTTTCGGGGGCGTTCGGCAACATGGACTTGTCTCCTGATTGCATAGTTTAACTACATTCATACGTCACATCGGGTCAAGATGAAGTTTTTGATGCCCAGGGGGAAGGCCGGATATCCATGCCATAATTTTGCATTAAACATATCATAATCATTGTCATAATCGCAGATCTCGTGATGGGTTGGCAGCCGCGAACTTGTCGCTTGCCAAAAAGTAGTAATTCTATATTTTGACGATATGGCAAGTTTCACAAAAGGCAGGCGGCAGAGGCGCAGATGGCAGATCAGACCTTGACCCAATCGATTGCAGCGCTGGATGGCATGCTGTTCATCGACGGCGCTTTCCGGGCCGGGCAAGGCACGCGCCTGCCGGTCGAAAACCCCGCCACCGGCGAGGTCATCGGCCATATCGCCGCCGCGACGGGCGCTGAGGTCGAGGCCGCCGTTCAGGCCGCCCGCCGCGCCTTTCGCCCCTGGGCCGCGCAATTGCCCAAGACCCGCGCCGTCGCCCTGCACCGGCTGGGCGATCTGATCGCGGCGGATGCCGATGCCATGGCCCGGATCATGACCGCCGAACAGGGCAAGCCCGTGAACGAGGCGCGGGGCGAGATCCTCAAGCTGGCCGAGGCCTGCCATTTCTACGCCGAAGAGGCGACCCGCGTGCATGGCGAGATCATCCCCAATGACCAGCCCGGCTTTCAAAGCCTGGTGGTGCGCGAACCGATCGGCGTTGTCGGCGCAATCACGCCCTGGAACTATCCGGCAGAGCTGGTGGGCTGGAAGCTCTGCGCCAGCCTCGCCGCCGGCTGCACCATCATCATCAAGCCGGCCGAGCTGACCCCCTTTACCGCGCTGGCCATTGCCGCGAAATGTCAGGCCGCCGGCATTCCGGCGGGCGTCGTCAACGTGCTCACCGGCAAGGGATCGCAGGTCGGGCAGGCGCTGGTCGAGCATCCGCAGGTTGACAAGATCGCCTTTACCGGCTCCAGCGCGGTCGGGCTGCACATCCAGCAAAGCTGCCCGCAGGTGAAGCGCCTGTCGCTGGAGCTGGGCGGCAATTGCCCGATGATCGTGACCGCCAGCGCCGATATCGCGGCGGCGGTCAAGGGTGCGGCGCGGCGCAGCTTCCGCAATTGCGGCCAGATCTGCATCGCGATCAACCGCATCTATGTCGATCGCTCGGTCTATGGCGAGTTTCTTGCCGGGCTGGGCCGCGCGGCGGAGGCGCTGAGCGTCGCGAACGGGCTGACCGATCCCGCCGCAGATCTGGGCGCCATGGCCTCAGCCGAGCCGCTGGAGAAGACCCGCGCCCATCTTCGGGACGCGCTGGACAAGGGCGCGCGGCTGATCGCCGGCGGCAAGGCGCCCGAGGGCGCGGACTATGCCAAGGGGCATTTCTTCCGCCCGACGGTTCTGGCCGATTGCACCCATGAGATGCTGGTGATGCGTGAGGAAACCTTTGGCCCCCTCGTCGGGGTCGCGCCCTATGACGATCTGGCCGAGGCCGTGCGGCTGGCCAATGACACGCCCTACGGACTGGCGTCCTATGTCTATGCCCGCGATCTGACCGATATCCAGACGCTGTCGGCGGGGCTCGATTACGGCAATGTCGCCATCAACACCGTCGATGCCGGGATCATGAACGCCCCCTATGGCGGCCGCAAGCAAAGCGGTGTCGGCTATGAACACGGGCGCGAGGGGCTGCTGGAATATTTCAACTTCAAGCATGTCCGGCTGCATCACGGCGTGGGGGGCTAGGCCATGCAGGCGCTGCTGGGCATCGATATCGGCACCTCGGGCTGCAAGGCCTTGCTGATCGGCACGGATGGCGCGGTGATCGCGGCCGAGACCGCGACCTATCCGCTGTCCCAGCCCCGCCCCGGCTGGACCGAGCAGGACCCGGAACTGTGGATCAACGGCGCGCGTCAGGCCGTGGCCAGGGCGGTGGCCCGCGCGCCTGCTGTGGAAATCCTCTGCATCGGGCTTTCGGGGCAGATGCACGGGCTGACGCCCTTGGGCGCGGATCATCGGGTGCTGCGCCCGGCGATCCTGTGGAACGACCAGCGCAACGGCGCCGAATGCGCGGCAATCACCGAGGCGGCGGGCGGGCTGGAGGGCTTGCTGGCCGCCACCAACAACCGCATGCTGATCGGCTATACCGGCGGCAAGATCCTGTGGATGCAGGGGCACGAACCGGACCTGTTCGCGCGCATGACCCTGATGTTGAACCCCAAGGACTACCTGCGCCTGCGCCTGACCGGCGAGGTGGCGAGCGAGGTCTCGGATGCCTCGGGGACCGGGCTTTTCGACGTGCGCCGCCGGCAATGGGCGACGGGGCTGATCGAAACGGCAGGCATCGACCCCGACCTGCTGCCGCCGGTTTTTGAATCGCAACAGATCACCGGCCGGGTCTCGGCTGCGGGGGCATCGCTGTTTGGTCTGCCCAAGGGCGTGCCGGTCGCGGGCGGCGGCGGCGACAGCGTGATCCAGACCATCGGCTCGGGCGTGATCGGCCCCGGTGAATTGCAGACCACCATCGGCACGGCGGGGATTCTGGCCGCCGCGCTGGATGCGCCGCAGGATAACCCGGACGGCAAGTTGCAGGTGTTCTGCAATGTCGCCGCCGACAAATGGCATTGCATGGGCGTGTCGCTGAACGCCGGCGGCGCCATGGGCTGGTATCGCGACACGCTTTGCGCCGACGCGCCATCTTTCGAGACCCTCGCCGCCGAGGCCGCCGAAAGCCCGGCCGGGGCACGCGGATTGCTGTTCCTGCCCTATCTGAACGGCGAACGCTGCCCGCATCCGGATCCCAGCGCGCGCGGAGCCTTCATCGGCCTGACCGCCCGCCACCGCCGCGCCGATCTGACTCGCGCGCTAATGGAGGGCGTCGTGCATGCCTTTGCCGACATGCATGCGCTGATGCGGCCGATGGGGATCGACGGGCGGGTCATCAAGGCCTCGGGCGGAGGGGCGCGGTCAGCGCTGTGGCGCCAGATTCAGGCCGACATGTTCGGCTGCGACGTGGTGACGACCGAGGGTGCCGCCGAAGGCGCGGCCTTCGGCGCGGCGCTGGTCGCCGGGCTGGCGGTCGGCGTCTGGCCGGATGCGGCAACGGCGGCGCAAAGCTGTCGCGCCCTGACGCGCGAGCGGCCCGACCCGCAGACCGCCGCCGTCCACACCCGCGCCCATGCCATCTATCGCGGACTTTACCCGGCGCTCAGCGACAGTTTCGCCGCCCTGAACGATGCCCTTTTTGACCGCTAACCGCAGGAGATCGCCCCGATGCCCGCCCTTTCCGCGATCATCTTCGACCTTGACGGCACGCTGATCGACAGCGCGCCCGACATCGCCGCGGCGCTGAGCGCGGGCTTTGCCGCCAATGGCTGGCCGGCGCTGGACCCGCGCCATGTCGAGCGTTTCACCGGCAAGGGTCCCCGGCGGCTGATCACGGACCTGCTGGACGATCTGGGCATCCCCTATGACAACGCCGCGGTCGAGCGCGCCTTTCAGGTTTATCTGCGGGCCTATCTGGACGATCCGGCGGGGCGCACGCGGTTCTATGACCATGTGCTTGAGGATCTGCAGGCCATGCGTGCGGCGGGGTTGCGGCTGGGAATCTGCACCAACAAGAACAACGCGGTCACCCGCAGCGTTCTGGACCAGCTTGGCCTGACCGGGTTTTTCGATGCCGCCATCGGCGCCGATGCGGTCCCGGCCTGCAAGCCGGATGCCGGTCATCTGCTGGCCGTGGCCGATGCGATGGGGCTGGCGCCGGGAAGCTGGGTCTATGTCGGCGACACCAATATCGACCGCGCCACCGCCGAGGCCGCAGGCGTGCCCTTCTATGTCGTGCCCTGGGGCAGCGGCCCCGCTGTCAGTGTCGCGCCGGGCCATCGGTTGACCCGTCTGGGCGATCTGTTGCAGCAGGGGCGGAATGCCACCGCCGCCGGATAGGAGAGCGCCATGACCGTCAGCCTGCTGCAAAGGATCCTGCAAGAGCGCGAGGACATGCGCCCCGCCGAACGTCGCGTGGCCGATTATGTCGGTGCCGCGCCCTCGGAGGTGATCCATATGAGCATGGCGAAACTCTCCGAGATCTGCTCGGTCAGCGATCCGACCATCGTGCGGTTCTGCCGTCGCTTCGGCTTCGAGGGCTATCAGGACTTCAAGCTCAATCTGGCGCAAAGCCTCGTGCCCTCGGCGCCCTTTGCCTATGAGCAGATCACGCCGCAGGACGGCATCGACAATATCGTACGCAAGACCTGCCGCAATTCGCTGAATGCCGTGCAGCGTCTGGCCGAGGATCTGCGCCCAGACGAGGTGGCCGAGGGCGCGCGGCTGTTGCAGGCGGCCAGCTGGACCGGGATCTATGCCACCGGCATTTCCGAGGTGAACGCACTGGATGCCGAACACAAGTTCCAGCGTCTGGGCATGCGCTGTCAGGCGCTTCTGGGCAAGCAGAGGCAATGGATGCATGCCGAGGGCGCGCGTCCGGGCGAGGTCACGCTGATCTTTTCGCAATCGGGCCATACCAAGCAGATGGTCGAGATCGCCATTGCGTCGCGCGCGGGCGGGGCGCGGGTGGTCGCGGTCGCGGCGGGCGACAGCCCTTTGGCGCGAGTGTCGGACGTGGTGATCGCGGTCAGGCCCTATGACCAGACCGAGCTGATGACGCCCCTCGCCTCGCGGCTGAACCACCATCTGGTCACCAATATGCTGGTGACCGCCATCGCCATCGCCAGCGGCAGCGAATTCCCCGACCAGTTGCCGGCGCTGGACAGCTGGCAGACCGACAAGATCTGAAACCCGCGCGGGACGCGCAGCACAGGAGCACAAGCATGAGCCAGCAGGACGAAGCCAAGAAAGTGGCGGGCCGTCGCGTGATCGCCGATTTCATCCATGACGGGATGAAGCTTGGCCTTGGCTCGGGCACGACCTCGCATTTCTTCGTGCGCGAACTGGGCAAGCATGTCGCGGGCGGGCTGCGGCTGACCTGCACCACCACCTCGCGCTCGACCAATGACGTGGCGCGCGAGGTCGGCATCGAGATCACCGACCCCAACGAGATCGGCGAACTGGACCTGACCGTTGATGGCCCCGACGAGATCGACCACCGCTTTGCCATGATCAAGGGCGGCGGCGCCTGCCTGCTTTGGGAAAAGATCATCGCGCACGCGTCAAAGCAGATGATCTGCATCTGCGACGAGACCAAGATCGTCGAGCGTCTGGGCAGCTTTCCCCTGCCGGTCGAGGTGGTGCAATTCGCCTGGAAACAGACCGAGCGCATGGTGGCCGGCGCCTTGGCCCGCCATGGCATCAAGGGGGCGACGATCACCCGGCGCATGCGTGACGGCCAGCCGGTGGTGACGGACAGCGGCAATTTCATCCTTGATTGCCATTGCGGCCCGGTGATCGCCGATCCCGCGCCGCTGGAGATCGCGCTGAACCAGATCCCCGGCGTGGTCGAAAACGGGTTGTTCACCCGCGAGGCCGCCGGAATGGTGGTCGGCTGCTTTGACGGCACGTCCTATGTGAAGATGCGTTGATCTAGTAAAACTTTTTACACGACAGTCGAGCAGCCTGCGCCGAGGAGTTTCCGCGCAGGCCGGCCTCTGTTCCGTATTTGCCCAAAAACTAATGAATATAATAGAGAAAATTTCGTGCTCTCGGATCGGAATCCAGCGAGCGGGCCTTCAAACTTATTGACCGAATCATTGCGTATCTAGTAATACTACATTCAGAAACAGCATCTGGGAGGGATGTCATGATTGAACGGGTGGGCGTAAGCCGTCGCAGCCTTCTGGCCGGGGGCGCGGCGCTTGGACTGGGGGCGATGATGGGGCCGGGCGCATTCGCGCAGGCGGGCCTGTCGATCCCCTATTCGAACAAAAGTCTGGATTACTATTTCTTCGTCATCCAGGAAGAGGCGGTCAAACGCGCCGTGGCCGCCGCCAGCGGCAAGTTTCAGGCCACGAATGCGAATTTCGACAATACCCGCCAGCTGGAACAATGGCAGAGCCTGCTTTTGTCGCAGCCCTCGGCGCTGATCTCGGACCCGATCGACAGCCAGGCCATCGTCTCGGCGATCCGGCGCTATAATCAAAAGGGCATTCCGGTCGGCATCATCGACACCCCCGCCGATGGCGGCGATGTGGCGATCACCGTCAGCTTCGACAACTTTCAGGGCGGGGTGATGGCCGCCGAGCAGATCATCGAACGGCTGGTCAAGAAGCATGGCAGCCCCAAGGGCGTGGTGCTGAACTGCTTTGGCGCGCTGGCCTCGGTCGCGTGGCGGCTGCGGAAAGAGGGCATGGATTCGGTCTTTGCCAAATACCCCGAGATCACCTATCTGGCCCGCCCGACCGAGGGGCAGCTGGAACAGATGCTGGCGGTGACCCTGTCCACGCTGTCGGAATATCCCGATCTGGACGCGGTACATGCGCCCTCGGATTCGCCCTCGCGCGGGATCGTCACGGCCTTGCAGCAAAAGGACCGCTGGAAAAAGGTCGGCGAGGAAGGTCACGTCATCTTCGTCAATATCGACGGCGAGCCGGTGGCGCTGAAATGGATCCAGGAGGGTTATATGGATGCCTGCGTGTCCCAAGACCCCATCGCTTACGGCGAAATCGCGGTCGAGCTGATCGTCAAGCACGCGCTGAAAGGCGAGGCCGTGCCGCTGGGCACCTATGAGAACAAGAAATACTTCTGGGAAAAGGGTGAGATCGTCGCCGGCAATACCGGCCCGACGCTGATCATTCCGGCCTTTGTCATCAATGGCGACAATGCCGCCGATGCCCGCCATTGGGGCGCCGTCGCCGAAAAGGAATGGGGCATCCCCTATAGCTGACCTCTGGTGCCGGGGCGGGCCTCACCCGCCCCGGCCATCGCAACCCTGCCGAGGTGCAAGATGACGATACATGAGCGGCGCGATCTGGCCGCGACCGATGCCATCCTGCAGGTCGAGGATGTGACCAAGACCTATGGCGCCGTGCAGGCATTGCGCGGCGTCACGCTGTCGATCCGGCGCGGGGCCATCCACGGGCTGCTGGGCGAGAACGGCGCCGGCAAATCGACGCTGGTCGGCATCATCTCGGGCCAGCGCACGCCCTCGTCGGGGCGGATCACCATGGACGGGCGGGTGCTGGATCATGTCGACGTCAAGTCGATGGAGGAAGCGGGCGTCTTTCTGGTCACGCAAGAGCCGATGATCATCGACAACATGACGGCGGCGGAAAACCTGATGCTGGGCATCTGGCCGGCCCGGCGCGGCTTTGTCGACTGGAAGGCGCTGCGTGCCGACGCCGCGCGCATGCTTGCGGGCTCGGGTATCGACGCGGGCGCGCTGGCCGGGCGGCTGGACGCGGTGGCGCGGCGCAAGCTGAACATCCTGCGGGCGATGTTCTCGGGTGGCAAGGTCATCATTCTGGACGAGCCGACCGCCGCCCTGACCGTCGCCGACCGCAAGCTCTTGTTCGATTTCATGCGCCGTCTGAAATCCGAGGGCGTCACCTTCATCTTCATCTCGCATTACAATGACGAGATTCTGGAAATCTGCGATGCGGTCTCGGTGCTGCGTGACGGCAATCTGGCCGGCGGCTCGGATGACGTCGCCGCGATGAGTTCCGAGCAACTGACCGAACTGGTGCTGGGGCGGGGACTGAAGCTGTTCCAGCGCCAGCGCCGCGACCATGCCGGCAAGGCGCCCGCCGTCGCCCTGCGCGAGCTGCGCGGCCAGCACCTGGCGCTGCCGGCGCTGGACATCGCCCCGGGCGAGATCGTCGGCTTCACCGGCCTGCCGGGTGCGGGGGCCAAGGAACTGGCGCGGGCCATCTTTGGCCTTTACCCCGCGCGGGGGCGGATCACGCTGAACGGCACTGAGCGCGACTTGCCGGGCAGCCCGCGCGCCGCCTTTGACGCCGGTATCGCCTATCTGTCGGACGACCGTCGCCGCGACGGCGCGGTGGGGCAGATGTCTATCGGCCAGAATATCGCCATGTCCTCGCTGCCGGCGCGGATGCGGATGGGCTTCATCGACCGCGCGGCCGAGGCGGCCGTCGTCGCGCGCTATTTCGGCGCCATGGATGTCAAGGCGCCGGGGCCGGAATACGCGGTCGACACGCTCAGCGGCGGCAACCAGCAAAAGGTCTGTCTGGGCCGGGTGCTGGCCACCGATCCGCGCCTGCTGATCGTGGACGAGCCGACGCGCGGCATCGATGTGGGCGTCAAGCAGGACGTGTTGCGCATCATCGACGAACTGAGCAGCCGCGGCGTTTCGGTCATCATCGTCTCGACCGATACCGATGAGCTGGTGCGCGCCGTGGACCGCGTCTGCGTTTTCGAGAATGGCGCCATCAAGGAAACCCTGACGGGCGACAATATCACCGTCGAGCGGCTGCGTGCCTCGGTACAGGCATGACGCGCGCACGCATAAGGAATCTGCCATGAACGCCATCGCCAAAGAGGCCTCCGGCCAAACCGCCGGAAAGTTCAACCGCCATGCCATGCTGGGCTGGGTGCTGCACAATGTCGTCTGGATCTGGCTGATCGCGCTGGTGGCGATCTTTGGCACCTTCAACGATTTCTTCCTGACCGTCTTCAACCTGCAGAACGTGATGGTGCAGGCGACCGTGCTGGGCATGCTGGGCCTTGCCGTAGCCCTGCCGCTGCTGGTGGCCGAGATCGACCTGTCGATCCCCGCCAATGCCGGGTTTTCGGCGGCGGTGGGGGCGCTGGCCTATTCCGATCTGGGCTTGCCGTGGTTTCTCGCCATGCTGGTCGGGCTGGCGGTCGGCACCCTGATCGGGTTTTTCAACGGCATCTGCATCACCCGGCTGAAGATGGTCTCGCTGATCGAGACGCTGTCGATGATGATCATCCTGCAAGGCGCACTGCTGGCGCTGACGCAGGGCAAGACGCTGACCAACCTGTCGGATGGCTATGTCTGGATCGGGCAGGCCACGATCGGCGGCTGGCCGATCATGCCGGTGGTGTTTCTGGCCGCGCTGGTGGTGATCGGAGTGATGCTGCAGCGCACGGTTCTGGGGCGCTCGATCTATGCGGTGGGCGGCAATCCGGTCGCCTCGAACTCGGCCGGGATCCGGGTCGAACGGGTCAAGGTCATCACCTATACCATTTCGGGTTTTCTGGCGGCGCTGGCCGGTTTCCTGCTGGCAAGCTGGCAGATGGCGATCACCTCGAACCAGGGCTCCAGCTATCTGCTTTACGCGATCGCCGCGCCGATCATCGGCGGCGTCAGCGTCTTTGGCGGGCGCGGCAATGTGCGCGGCGTCCTGGGGGGCGTGTTGCTCTTGACGGTCATTCAGGTCGGGCTGGCGATCATCAACGTGCCCTCGTTCTATGTCGGCATGATCGGCGGGGTGATGATCTTTATCGCCGTGGCCATCGACGCCTTCCGCGTGCGGTATTTCGGCTGAGTTGCAGCGCAAATGAACGCCTGATGGCATTCCCCCGACGGGGAATGCCTGATCGCGGGATCGGACCGGACATTTTCCTCTGAACCCGCGCATGACCCTGCGCAATGGCGCCGGCTATGTCACTCCACCGCTTCCATCTGTTGTAGAGCGTCTTTGGCGGGCCATACTCACGAGGCGCGTCGCACCACAGCAAGCCATTGCGATTGATGAATATTATCCTGCTCAGCACCCGCTGATCATCGACCCGCGGCTTGCCATGGCTCTTCGGCAAGACCCTTGCCCGCTATGTCCGGGCGCTTCGGGACGGGGTGAAGTTCAACTCCAAGCCGGTCATCTGGCGGGACAGCGACAATCCCGACAGCCCACCCCTAGTTATCGACGGCTGGCACCGCATCAAGGCATGCGAGAAGGTCGCACCCAATCGCAAGATCAACTGCGCCATGTTCATCGGGACACGGCATGAGGCCCTGCGCATGACGCTCGAAACCAATGGGCGGCACGGTTTGCCTCAGACTGGTGAGGAGCGGACCAACAGTGCTTGGAAGCTGGTCAGAGAGGTGCCGCCCGCAGGCGCAGAGCATGCTTTCTCAAAGCAGGAGATTGCCAAGCTGACCGGCACCAGCAAGGGCACCGTGGACAATATGCGAAAGCGGTGGATCATCTTGAAGGCTGACAGGTTTCGCACCGTGACCGGGGACTGGTATCGGGATCGCAAGGACAACTGGACGCCCCCCGACAACGAGGAAACCGCCCGACTGGCAGCAGAGGCGACAGCCGCCATGCATCAGGTGTGCCTCGATTATCAACTGCTGATCCAGCAAGACGCTCTGCTGGACGCTATCGCGGATGTGGAATGAGTTTTTCGCAGTCTTGATCCCGGTCTTTTCCAGATAGCCCGAGAAGAACCTGGTCACGTTGTGCGAGTAATAGCCCTTGGCCCCAACCCGCAGATCGGGGAACAGGCGGTCTTCGGGGCTTGATACGCGACGACGATCAGCGACGAAGGACAGGAGGCCCAGCGATTTCAACTGATCATGGATCGGGACCTTGCGCCGGGCATATGCGGTCTTCACACGCTTGCCTTCGATGTCGTCAATGACATGCAGATAGGCCACGCCATTTTCGTCCTTGATGTCGGACAGCAATAGCTGGCCCAATTCGTTGGATCTGGCACCTGACCACAGACCCAACAGGGGCAACCAGAACCGCCAATCGCCATTCATGACCACATTGCCGGGTTCATGCCTGAAACGTGCCGAACGGCAGGACCGCCAGACCGGACTGCCGAACAGCTTTCCCAGTTCCTCTGGGGTCAGGGGGTCGCGCTTGTCCTTGGCGTGGATGGGATCCTTGAGCCTCAGACCATTAACAGGATTGGTGACCGTGCCGACCGTATTCCTTTCGGCCCAGTGAAAGAACGAGCCGATCCGCTGCAATGCCTTGTTGTAATTGGTGATGGACATGGGGGCCATGCCCAGTGCCTCGGCTTTGGCGGCAGCATCGGCATAGGACAGCCCCCGCAGAACCTTGGACTTGGCGACGTTCGGGGGCAGCTTCATCAGCACCGCCTTGGCGCGAAGGCCATCCGCCTTGCCGTATTGGGTCACGGGCCTGTCACCTGCGATTTCAGCAAAGACCCCCAGCCAATGCTGTGAGAGATATGCTCGAAAGTTGGTGACGCTTGATCAGGCGGCAGCTTGAATGTGGCGGACGCCGTCGCGGAACTCAACCCCGCTGATGACCTCTGGCA
>NZ_QPJL01000040.1 GCF_003337565.1 Paracoccus lutimaris | reverse complement strand
CCCGCGCAGGAAGGAAAAATCCGAGGTGACCTGAAGCTCGGCATATCTCATCCAAAGATCCCGTGCAGGAACCAGCGATGCGAGCCGGTGGCGGCATCCTCGCCGTCGCCCGCGCGAAAGATCCACAGCCGTTCGCCGGCATCATCCTCAACGCGGAAGTAATCGCGCACGGCGATGCGCTCGGCCTCGCGGGTCCACCATTCGCCGAAGATGCGTTCCGGGCCATCGGCGCGGGCGATGCGGCGGCGCACGCCGCGCCAGGCGATCCAGACCGGCGGCTGGTCGGGCAGCAGCGCCATGGTGTCGATGGGTTCGGGGCGCGGCAGCAGGCGCGACGGACGCGGCCAGTGATGCGGCCAGCCCGCACCGCTGTCCTCGGCCAGTGCCGGAATGCGCCGGATGGAGCGTTCCGGCACATCGCTGTCGACGGGCGCCATGCGGTAGATCGCCTGCGCGCCGACGCGATTGGCCAGAATGTCGATCAGACCGGACAGATCCGGCGCCTCGGGGGCAAGCGTGCTGGTCTGGCGCGCGGCTAGGGGCTCGGCAATGGTCGCGGCCAGTGTCATGATCTCGATGCCAAAGCCCGGGGCGATGCCGGGGATCTTGTCGCAGAGCAGCCGGGTCAGCCGGGCCGGATCGCGTTGCGCCACGGCCAGGCCCACGCGCACGGTCTGCATCTCGCGATCGGTGCGGTGGCAGATCAGGTCCAGGCGGCGAGCGCCAAGCCCTTGCGCCTCCAGCTGCGCGCAAAGTGCCGCCACCAGCTTGCCGATATAGCGCGCGATGGTCTCGGGCGCGGCAATGGGTTCGGCAAAGGCGCGGCGGGTCTCGATCACATCTGCCGGCCGCAGGGCATCGATCGGTTCCGGCGCATCGCCGAACATCTGGTCGATGCGGCGCATCAGCTCGGGACCAAAGCGGCGGGTCAGCGGCGCGCGTGGCTGCACCATCAGATCGCCGATGCGGCCAAAGCCCATATCGCGCAGGCCGGCGACGGTGGCCGCGGGCAGCCGCAGCGCCTCGGGCGGCATGTCGGCCAGCTCGCCGCCGAACCGCGCCATGGCATGCGCCGCGCCCCATGTCCCCGCCACCGCCGCCCGCGCCGTCACGCCCGAGAGCGCAAGCCGCCCGGTCAGCGCCTCCAGCAGCGCGTCCTCACCGCCATGCAGATGCGCGGCGCCAGTCGCGTCGATGACGATCCCGTCCGGCGGATCGACCGCGACGATGGGCGCGATACGCTGCAGGATCCAGAAGGCCAGCCGTTCGAGGCTCGCCAGATCCTCGGCCACATTCGCAGGCGCGATCCGCAGATCCGGCACCAGCGCCTGCGCCTTGCTGACCGGCATGCCGGGCCGCAGGCCAAGCCCCGCCGCCAGCGCATCCACCGCCGTCAGCAGGCGGCGATTGCCGATGCGGCCCGCCAGCACCAATGGCCTTTCCGGCGGCCTATCCGAAGGCATGCCATCCTGCCGCCGCAGCCGATCCACCGGCCACATCGGCAGGAAGACCGAGATGACCCGTGCCATCGCATGCCTCCAGTTCCAGATCGAACGACTCTCCGGCGCGCGCGCGGAGCAGCTCCACCAGCCAGCGCGCCCGGCCCAGCCCCGGCACCGGCAAGGGCGAGGACGGCAGCACCGAGACCCGCCAGCGCGTCATCGCCGCCGTCGGCTGGCCAAAATCGCTGGCGTCCGACAGCCTGCGCCAGCGGCGCAGGGCGATGCCGGTGGTGCCCGAGGTCTTGGCCGCCAGATGCAGCCGGCGCGAGGCGGTCATCGACAGCCGCGCCACATCCGCCACCACGGCGGCCAGACTGCCATGGCGCAGCCCTTCCTCCATGCAGGCCAGCACCGAGGTGTCGTCGCCCGCCTCGACATGGATCACCCGGCCCGAGGGCAGGCCGGCCTGTTCCAGCCCCGGCGCGAACAGATCGGCCTGCGTCACGCACCAGAGCACCTGCCCCGGCAGGCGCGCGGCGATCCCGGCGGCAAAACAGGCCGCCGCCGCGCCATCGGTGGCGCCGTTGCCGCCGCCCGCCACCTCGTGCAGGCAGCCAAGCGCCAGCCCGCCTTTGGGCAGGCGGCGGTCAAGCTCAGAGAGGCCGAAGGGCAGCGCCGCCAAAGGCGGGGCGTGATCGCCCTCGATCGCCGCGATCCGCTGCCGCAGCGCCACGAGAGCCGGATCGGAACGAGGCGCGGACATGGCAGTGTCGGGCTCCTGTCGGGGTGGGACTCAATGCATTGTGTTCCCCATTTGTTCCGGTTTAAGCCGTGAGTCAATCGCCACCGGGGGATTTGTGATCGGCGCCATTCGGGCCCATATCGACAGGCATGCCGTGGCCGGAGGAGGCAAGCCGATGTGCAACCTGTATAATCTGACCACGAACCAGCAGGCGATCCGCGACATTGCCGGGGCGATGTCCGACAGTGTCGGCAATCTTGAACCCTCGCTGGATATCTATCCGGACCGCCCGGCGCCGGTGCTGCGCAACACCGGCAGCGGTCGCGAACTGGCGCGGCTCACCTGGGGGATGCCGACGCCACCGCAATTCCTGAAGGCGCCGGATGCGCCGGACAGCGGCGTGACGAACATCCGCAACACCGCCAGCCCGCATTGGCGGCGCTGGCTTGGCGTCGCGCATCGCTGCGTGGTGCCGGCGACGGCCTTCTCGGAATACGGCCAGCGGCCCGACCCGGTGACCGGGCGCAAGCCCTTGCACTGGTTCGCGCTGGACCGGACGCGGCCGCTGTTCTTCTTTGCCGGGATCTGGACGGGCTGGCAGGGCACCCGGGGCTCGGCGAGGACGCCCCGGCCCGGCGATCACCAACTCTTTGCCTTCCTGACCTGCGCACCGAACAGCGTGGTCGGGCGCATCCATCCCAAGGCCATGCCGGTGATCCTGACCTCGGCTGCGGATATCCAGACCTGGTTGAGCGCCGCCTGGTCCGAGGCCCGTCACCTGCAACGACCGCTCGACGATGACGAACTGATCGAGGTGGAGTGATGCCGCTGCGGCGCGGACGGGCGGCGCGATATAATCGTGCGCGTGCGGCAGTGGCGGGCGCCATTTTCACCTCAGCGCGAGATATTCCGCTGAGACATAACCCGAGACACCGGGCCTGTCGGCGAGCGCGACCTTGCACCAGAGCTTGCCGTTGTTCGTCACGCAGTTCTGGCGGACAAGCCGCGTGCCGTCGGGCAGGCCGATGATGATCTTGTGATTGAGGCCCGGGCCTTCGCGCAGTTTCAGCAGGTCGTCCGGCCCGGCCCCCTTGACCACGGCGCCGGACCCGACCGTGCACCCGGTGGCGATCATGAGGGCGAGAAGGGCAGCAAGACGAGTGCGCATGATCGGTCCTGATTGATTTTGGCATCGGCGGCAGCTTCGCGCTGCCCGGTCTTCGGCGACCGGACTATTTATCCGCAGATGGCGCGGTCAGGTCCAGCCATTGCATGAGGCACTTTAGGGCGCTCAGGAACCCGGTCCCACCGAAGCCCGGAGCCCGAGCTCGATCAGTTGCCGGATGGCTTCATTTTCTGATGCAATCCGGTTCTCGAAACGGAAATCATTGATCCGTTGCGCCTGATCTTCTGTCAGGTTCACAAGCTTTTTCACGGGGAATATGGTCTGTTTTGACATAAGCCATCGATTAAACGATATGCTGAATATTGACAACCGGTGTCATAGAGCATATGTTGAATATGCGGACCGAAGAAGTGCTACCAACACTTCTGTCGGCCCTAATCAGGTCAACCTTGTAGGAGATCGACCATGACTGTTTACCAATCTATTCATTCTGCTGGCGTTCTGGAAGCCTATGTTCCAGGTTTCACGCATAGCGCGGTGACGCGGCGCTTTGGCGTGATGCAGCGGGCGCTTGGGGCGTGGATCGAGGCCGAGCGGGATCTGGAGCATTCCGGCAGCTGGGATCCGGCCTGCGATCACTGGCTGCGCGATGCCGAGGCCGCGCGGGCGGCAGTCGGGGCGGCGCTGGATGCGCTGTGTGACACGCCCGCCGAACGGCTTGAGGATCGGCCGCTGTTGCGGATTGCGCGTCTGACCCGGGCGCTGGTGCTCAGCGAGGATGCCGGGGAATTCGCGCAGCTTTACGCGCGTGTCGCGACGCCCGGGGCGCTGCTGCGCTGCCCGGGCCGGCATCCGCTGGCGCTGCGGGTGAACCTGATGCTGGCCGAGGCGCGGCGCGCGCTGGCGCAGCTCGCCGCCCTGCCCGACCATGCGCTGGTGGTCGACGGCAATTGCGTCGAGATTATGCCCGAGGATGTTCCGGCCGCCGATGCTGCTATGGCGATGGCTTCCGACGCGTATCCGCAGGTCATGCAGGCCGCGCCCGGCGTGTAGCACCCGACCTTCGACGGCCTGAACCCGCGCGGCCCGGAGAAGAGTTCGGCCCGCCGGGTTCTGGTCTGCACAGCAATGACGCGGCGGATTCTTCGCGCACTGCCTTGATGCGCACCGCGCCGCCACACTGCCACCCTTCCCAGGTTCCCCGCCGTGGGCTGCACCTCGCCGCAGCCCTGCGCCTTCCACGCATCCCGCCTCACGGGAGGATCCCTCATGCCTTCGACACACCAAACGCCCGTTTTTCCCGGCCCGATCCATACACATTGGCAGGCAACCGCCGCCGCCAAGGGCTTTGACCTCATCGCCCGCATCCGCGACCGCCATCACCTGCAGCTGCGCTGCCGGACCTGCGGTGGCGGCGTCACGGCCAAGCTGTTCACGCTGATGCGCCACCAGCCGCTCTGCCCGAACTGCCTGGCCGCCCGACGCAGCGCAGTAGCCACAGCGGCGGGGGTCACCTTCCTCAGCCCCGATCCGGATCGGCGCGGCTATGGCCGTTTCCGCGCGCCCTGCGACCATGTTCTGGCGCGCCAGTTCGAGCTGATCGAACGGGTCGCCAAGGGCCAGACCGGGCTGCGCTGCGAGACCTGCCACGCAGAGCGTGAGGCCAGCGAGGCGCGGCGCTTTGGCTGGGAACGGCTCGGGCACTGTCCTTCGGGGCGACCGAACTACCGGCTCTATCGCCATCACTGCGGCCATGTGCAGCGCATCGCGCAGGCCAATATGCTCTGGGGCCAATGCGATTGCGCCGGCTGCGGCCGGGGCTGGAATGCGAAGCCAAGCTTCCTTTATCTCTTCCGCATCTGTCTGCCCGCGACGACGGATCGTTCCGCCCGGCACTATCTCAAGCTGGGCTACAGCGCCCATCCGGTCAAGCGCCACCGCCATCAACTCGGTCTGGCCAAAGATGCGCAGGTCGAGGTGCTGCGGGTGCTGGCGATGGCCTCGGGCCATCTGGCCTGCGGGGCGGAACAGGCCGCGCATCGTCGTCTGACCAGCGCCCATCCCAAGGCCGTGGTGCCCGCCCCCGAACTCGCAGGCGCGATGAATGTGGTGCGTGAGATCTATCGCCCGGGCCTGCTGCCGATGATCGAGGCCGAACTCGACCGTATCGCGGCAGAGGCAGACGCACAGTCAGGCTGAGAAGAGCCGACGACCAGCCTGCTGTCTCTCGCATCACGACCCGAACGGCGGCGCCAGCGGCTACGGCCTCCACGGCACCAGCCCGCCCGTTCTCGATCCCGTCCGTCTCCGCGCCACTGACAGCGCCCCAACCATTATCCGCATCGCCCGTTTGCAGCGCGGACCATCCTCTCATGTCCCGGAACCGCCCATGACCCAGCATCAGCCCGTCCCGCAATCCGCCCCGAAGAAAGCCTCCAAACCCGCCCAACCCGGCTGGAGCTATCTCGCCCATAAGCTCCTGCAACGCCTGCAGGATCACGAGGATTCACCGGAATCCGATGCGGATGCCACCGACGATAACCCGGCCCGCATGGCAAACCCCACGCCGCCCATGCTGACCAGCCGGACGCTGCTGACGGGCCTGCGCCTTGCCGCCAGCTTCGGCAATCAGGCCGCCGTCAATGCCGCGATCACGCCGAACGCCATCACGCTGCTGCGCGGCGTCCCGCCCGAAGACTGGCCCGCGCTGCAATACATCCTGCCCTGCATTGTGCCCGCAATCTGGCAGATCCGCGAGCAAAAGCCTTTGGACAGCTTTCCGACCCGGCGCCTGCCGCCGCGCTGCCTGCGCCTGATCCCCATCGGCAGCGGGGATCGCCCTGCCGATCTGACGCGGCTGCTGATGATCGGGTTCGACAGCGCCGCACCTTTGCTGATCGTGCTGGCGGGCGGCGCCCTGCCCGAGCCCCGACTGCAGGACCGCATGCAGATCATCGACTTCGCCCCCGTCGACGCGGAGGTCCTGCAGGCGCTGCTGGCCCGCACCCATCCGGCGGGTAAATCCCGCGACATCGCCGCGCTGCATATCGCCATGAACCGCTTTCACCCCGGCATGGCGGACCTGCTGATCGCGCTCCGCGGCGCCACGGTAGCCGAGGTCGCCCGCAATCTGTCCGCCCTGCGCGCGGCCGAGAATCTGGCCCAGCATGACCAGCCCAACCTCGACGCCATCACCGGCGACAGCCCGGCGCTGAGCGCCGCCCGCGCCATGGTCGCCGATCTGCAGCTCTGGCGCGCGGGCGAACTCGGTTGGAACGAGCTGTCCCGGACCGCGCTGTTTTACGGCCCGCCCGGAACCGGCAAAAGCTGGCTCGCGCAGGCCATGGCACGATCTGCGGGCTTTGCTGCCGTCCCGGCCAGTTTCGGCGAATGGCAGGCCGCGGGCCATCTGGGCGACATGCTCAAGGCCATGCGCGAGAGTTTTGCCGAGGCCCGCCGCCGCGCCCCCGCCATGCTGATCCTCGACGAGCTCGACGCCGTCGGCACCCGCACGGATCGCGGCCCGCATCAGAATTACCGCGTCATGGTGGTGAATGCGTTTCTGGCGCTGATGGACGGCATCGCGCGCGACGAGGGCGTCGTCGTGGTCGCGACCTGCAACCACCCCGATCTGATCGATCCGGCGGTGCTGCGCCCGGGCCGGTTCGACCAGCGCCTCGCGGTGCCGCTGCCCGATGCCGTCGCGCTGGCGGGCGTGCTGCGCCGTCATCTGACCCTGCCGGAGCCCGAGATCAGCGCGCTGGCGCAACAGGCCGTCGGCCACAGCATGGCCGATCTCGACGCCACGCTGCGCGACCTGCGCGGCCAGGCCCGCCGCGCCGGGCGCCAGATCATGGCCGAGGATCTGCGCGCGGCTTTCGGCGCCGATGACGACCCCGCGATGACGCAACGCATCGCCATCCACGAATGCGGCCATGCGCTGGTGACGGCGGCCCTCGGCCATGGCCAGATCCAGCGCATAGCGCTGGACCGCGCCGGCGGCCAGACCCGCATCCGCCGCGCCCCGCGCGCCGGCCTGATCGCCGATCACACCGATCTGCTGGCCGAACTCATGGCCGGCCGCGCCGCCGAACGGCTGATCTTCGGTGAGGTCACCTCGGGCGCCGGCGGCCCCGACGACTCCGATCTGGCGCTCGCGACCCGCATCGCGCTGGCCATCGAGACCCGCTTCGGCCTCGGCGCCGAGGGCCCGCTCTGGCTAGGCGAGACCACCCACTGGCTGCACGACAAGGCCATCCGCCAGCGCCTGCGCGAACGCATCGAAGTCGCCGAGACTCAAGCCCTGCAGATCCTCACCCCGCATCGCGCCCTGCTCGCGGACATGGCCCAAACCCTCGTCACCCGCCGCGAACTCTCCGGCCAGGAGGCGGCAAAATGGCTCGATCAGGTCAGGACGATCGAGGTCGTGGCCGCAGCGCCCGAGCCGGAAAGCGGGTCTTCATCGCCCGACGCTTCTCAGCCTCCGGCCTGCCGAACAGGCTGAAGAATGCCGCCCCGGCAGTGGCCACGCCCCCACCAGCGCAGCGATAAAGGCTCCAGAACCCCGGGGAGGCCCGGCTTTCTTCCACATCATCCCTTCCAGCAACGGCGAGGCGCCCCATGCCCCAACCCCGGTCCCAAACCCCGCGCCATATCTTCACCACCGCCCTCGCCGACTGGCAACGCGCCTGGTCCCACCACGCCAATCACGACCGCCGCGCCGCAACCGCTGGCTTCGCAACCCCAACCGGTCGCGCCCACCTCGCCGCCATGACCGACATCAGCACAAGCATTGACGCTATAGAGACCAAGATCGCCCAGACCCCGGCAAACAACCGCGCCGAGCTCCAGATCAAGATCACAATCCTCTCCCTCGACGGCCAGATCAGAGAGGAGTTTCAGAAGACCGTGCTTGATGACGCCATGCGGATGATCAGGGGAGCGGAAGTGTGACGGCGATCACCATTTCGACGCATCCGGCCCCTCTCAGCCAACAGGAAGCACCGTCAGGGGAGGATACGGCACAGCTCCCGGATCATCCCGGCAATCGACGCCAGTTCCTGCGCCGGTGACTGACACCGATCACAATTGACCTCGATTGGCAGGGCTTTCATATCACGAGAACATTCACCGCAGCAGGCCGCGTTCTTGGCAACTGCGTCCCGGCCACGCAGACTGGGGATCATCATGATCGGGGCATCCGTATTGTCGCCCCCGCATTCTGCCCATATGGTCACCGCAGCCCTTTCAGAACAGCGATTTTCCATGACCCTTCCGCTTGATTCCCTTCTTGAAAGCTACCGCGAAGCGGCCGGAAACGAGCGTGACAAGGGCACCTATTACGAACGCCTTTGCGCAGCCTTCCTGCTGCACGACCCCGTTCAGGCACAGCGCTATGACGAGGTCCAGACCTGGGCTGACTGGGCTGCGGATCACGGCTGGAATGGCAAGGATGTCGGCATTGATCTTGTCGCCAGACTGCGAGGACATGCTGGTTTTGCCGCCATCCAGTGCAAATTCTACGCCCCGCGCCACAAGATCGCCAAAGCAGATATTGATTCCTTCCTTGCCGCATCCTCCCGGCCGCCTTTCACCGACCGGATCGTCATGGATTCGACCGAAGGCGAATGGTCGGTCAATGCCGAGGACATGCTGATCGGACAGACCATCCCGGTGCGTCGGATCGGCCTGTCCGAGATGCGGGCCTCTCCGGTCCAATGGGACAGCTTCGCCGCCCGACACGACATCGTTCTGGAACCTAGAAAAGATCTGCGACCGCATCAGCGCGAGGCACTTGACGCTGTTCGCGCCGGGCTGACCCTCCATGACCGCGGCAAGCTGATCATGGCTTGTGGGACGGGCAAGACCTTTACCGCATTGAAGATCGCCGAGGATCTGGTCGGTGCCGATGGCCGGATCCTGTTCCTTGTCCCCTCGCTGGCCTTGATGGCGCAGACAGTCCGCGAATGGAGTCATGACAGCACGACAGCGTTGCGATCTTTTGCCGTCTGCTCGGACACGCAGGTCGGCAAGCGACGGGTTGCCCGGGATGAGGTCGCCGAAATCAGCACACTGGATCTGGCCTTTCCCGCCACCACCGATGCAGGCGTTCTGGCAGCGGGCGTTGCCGATGCCGCACCCGGCGTAATGACCGTGGTTTTCGCCACCTATCAGTCGATCCAGACCGTATCGGATGCGCAGAACGTGCATGGCATGGGCCGGTTCGATCTGATCATCTGCGACGAGGCCCACCGCACCACCGGCGCCGCGCTGGACGGGCAGGAAGAAAGCAATTTCATCCGCATCCACCGCGATGAGGTCATCGGCGGCGACAAGCGGCTGTATATGACCGCCACCCCCCGCATCTATGGCGATGGCGCCAAATCGCGGGCCAGCGACATTGGCGTGACACTGCGTTCGATGGACAATGAGGACGATTTTGGTCCGACCCTGTTCTATCGCGGCTTTGGCTGGGCCGTGCAAAATGAGCTGCTGACCGATTACAAGGTCATCGTTCTGGCCATGGACGAAGGATTGGTGGCAAAATCCGTGCAAAGCCGGATTGAGGACCCGACCTCGGGGCTGATCCTTGACGACGCGACCCGCATCCTTGGCTGCTACAAGGCGCTGACCAAAACGGACATCCGCGACGACCTGGGTGCCGACGCCCAGCCCATGCGCCGCGCGCTGGCATTTTGCCGCGACATCCGGTCATCCATGCTGGTGCAAGAAGAATTTTCTGCGGTTTCGGACGCTTATAATGAATATTTAACCTTGCAACATCAAGAAGATAGCTGTAGAATATCAGAATATCAGAATATCAGAATATCAGAATTCGCCACTTCGGGTTGAGGCCCGGCATGTCGATGGCACCTTCAACGCCAAGACACGCGGCGAATTGCTGGACTGGCTCAAGGCCGAAGCTTCCGATCAGACCTGCCGCATCCTGACCAACGCCCGCTGCCTGTCCGAAGGCGTGGACGTGCCCGCGCTGGATGCGATCATGTTCCTGCATCCGCGCAAATCCCAGATCGACGTTGTGCAGTCGGTCGGCCGGGTCATGCGCCGCGCGCCGGGCAAACGGATGGGCTATGTCATCCTGCCCGTGGGTATTCCGGCCGGTAAATCCCCGGAAGAGGCGCTGAACGACAACGACAAGTATCGGGTCGTCTGGCAGATTCTGAACGCGCTGCGCGCCCATGACGAACGCTTCGACGCGACCATCAATCAGATGGCTTTGGGTCAGGATGTCTCCGACCGGATCCAGATCATCAGCGATCAGGAACTGGCCTCGGTCACCGCGACGGTCGAAACCCTGCCCGCCCGCCCCGCAGCCGCCCGCGCCGACATCGCAGGTGCAGCCCGTGATGGCGATGCGGTCATCGAGGACGACCGCCAGCCCGACCTTCCCGGTCTGATCCTGGATGATTTCAGCCGCGCCATCATGGCGAAAATCGTCAGAAAATGCGGCGACCGCGAATACTGGGACCGCTGGGCCGCCAGCCTGCGCGACATCGCCATGGCCCATATCACCCGGCTGGAGGCGATCCTGTCAACGCCCGGCCCGGCACGCGCGGAATTCGACCGCTTCCTTGCCGAAATTCGCGATGACCTGAACGGCGGTATTTCTGAATCCGAGGCCATCGAGATGCTGGCCCAGCACATCATCACGCGGCCCGTCTTTGACGCCCTTTTCGAGGGCCACAGCTTCACGACCGAAAACCCGGTATCCCGCGCCATTCAGGGTGTGCTGGATGTGCTGGAAAGCGCGCATCTGGAAAAGGAAAGCCGCGACCTTGACGAATTCTATCACTCGGTCCGGCTGAAGGCGCAGGGCATCACCAATCCTGCCGCCAAGCAGGACCTGATCCGCCAGCTCTACGACAACTTCTTCGGCGTGGCCTTCAAGGGCACCCGTGATAAGCTGGGCATCGTTTACACCCCTGTCGAGATCGTCGATTTCATTATCCGTTCCGTCAATGATGTGCTGGAGGATGAGTTCGGCCAGACCCTCGGCTCCAAAGGCGTCCATATTATCGACCCCTTCACCGGCACGGGCACCTTCATAACGCGCCTGCTGCAATCGGGCCTGATCCAGCCCGACCAGCTGGAACACAAGTTCCGCTATGAGCTGCACGCCAATGAGATCGTGTTGCTGGCCTATTACATTGCCGCGATCAACATCGAGTCCGTCTATGAAGGGCTCTCGGGAAGTTACGCGCCTTTCAACGGCATCCTGCTGACCGACACTTTTGCTATGTCCGAGGGCAAGGACGAACTGGCCCTCGTCATGCCCGACAACTCGGAACGCCGCCGCCGCCAGCAGGACCTCGACATCCGCGTCATCATGGGCAACCCGCCCTATGCGGTCTCGCACCATATCAACTATCCGCATCTTGATGGCAGGATCGGCGAAACCTTCGCCGACCGCTCCACCGCCACCAACAAGAACGCGCTTTACGACAGCTATATCCGTGCGATCCGTTGGGGCGCTGACCGTCTGGGTGACAGTGGCGTGCTGGCCTATGTGACCAATGGCGGGTGGATCGACGCCAATACCGGCGATGGCATGCGCAAGTCGCTGGTCGAGGAGTTTTCCGCGATCTACGTCTTCCACCTACGCGGCAACCAGCGCACCAGCGGCGAGACATCTCGACGCGAAGGCGGCAAGATTTTCGGCGCAGGCAGCCGCGCGCCTATCGTGGTTACGCTTTTCGTCAAGAACCCCAATGCGGCAAAACAGGGACAAGTCTTCTACCACGACATTGGCGATTACCTGAGCCGCGAAGACAAGCTGAAGATCATCGCGGGCTTCCGCTCGATCCGGGGCATCACCGCAAAAGACGGCTGGCAAGAGGTGGTGCCCGATGCCCATGGCGACTGGCTGAAACAGCGCGATGACTCGGTGGCGGGCTATATCAGCATTGGCGACAAGAAGGACAAGGACGCCAAGGTTCTGTTCGAGAATTATTCGGCGGGCCTAAAAACACAGCGCGATGCCTGGTGCTTCAATTCCTCGAAAACCCGGCTGGAACGGCAAATCCAGCACACGGTTGATTACTATAACACCAAGCTTTCCGATTTCGCAGCAGTCAAAGCCACCACAGCAGCCAAAGAGTTCATCCGAGACGCGCCACGCGACATTTCATGGTCTGATGGATTGAAAAACCACCTTGCCCGTCTAAAGCCTCTGGCTTTCGAGGAGGGTCAGATCGTGACCGCGACTTACCGGCCATTTTTCCGTCAGCATCTCTATTTCAGCCGCCGCCTGAATGAGAGGATGTATCAGATCCCGGCGATCTTCCCGGAAGCTGGGCTTGAGAATAAGGTGATTGCCTTGTCCGGCACGGGCGGACGCGCGGGTCTTTCCGTGCTCCTGCTCAACGATATCCCCAGCTTGCATGTGGCAGCCATGGATGGGTCGCAATGCTTCCCGCTGACCCTTTATGACCGCGTTGATACCGATGCGAGCGATGACCTCTTTTCGGTGGTCGAGGACGACAAACCCGCCTACCGCACCCGGCACGGCATCACCGATGCGGGGCTGAAGCATTTCCAGGTGGCCTATCCGGGTGAGGCGATCAGCAGGGATGACATCTTCTACTACACCTATGGCCTCTTGCATTCCGAGGATTACCGCCGCCGCTTTGCCGACAACCTGACCAAGGAACTGCCCCGCATCCCCTGCGTGAAGAAGCCCGCCGATTTCTGGGCCTTCGTCCAGGCCGGTCGCGCCCTCGGCGATCTGCATGTCGGTTATGAAACCGTCGAGCCCTACCCCGTGACCATCAAACAGGGCGACCTGTCACTGGCCAGCATCGACGACCCGAAGCAGTTCTTCCGGATCGAGAAAATGGCCTTCGGTAAGGGCAAGGACCGCTCGGTCATCCACTACAACGCCAATATCACTCTGATCGACGTGCCTCTTGCCGCCTATGACTATGTGGTCAACGGCAAACCCGCCATCGACTGGGTGATGGAACGCCAGGCCATCCGTCAGGACAAGGACAGCGGCATCATCAACGATGCCAACGACTATGCCAATGAAACCGTCGGCGATCCGCGCTATCCCTTCGACCTCCTACGCCGGGTGATCACCGTCAGTCTCGAAACGATAAAGATTGTCCGCGCCCTGCCCCCGCTGGAAATCTGAGGTCCTGCAATACCTGCTGGAGGCTTCTTGCCAGGCGCAAGGCCTGCCAGAAACCGCACAGACCTCACGGAAATAGCTCATGAGCCATATTATAAACTTATAGCCAATTGGCTATGCAGCGCCCGGCATGACGAAGCAATCGCGCTGTCACGACATAGGCCTGGTAAAGAGGAGGCCCCGTCAGGACTGGTTCCAAGCGTGCCTACGCGCGCCATCATTGCGCAATGACTGGCTTCCTTTCGTTCCGCGGCCATGAGCCCGGTTTCCAGTGGGCACTGATTTACTTCTGCATCGGCCGGCGCGATGTTTCCGTTCTGGTGGCCCTGGCGCAGGAGGTAAATCAGATCAGAAATCGCTGTCCTTGAAACCGGGAAGGCCGTTTTCGTGGCGGTAGCGCTCGACTTCATCGACAACAGCTTCGTCCGATTCCTTTCCCGATTCTGGATAGAAAAGTAGGTCAGTGCCGCTTGGGTGTTCAGCCAAATCTTCGAATTTCCTGTTCCAGCGGCTATTTTCAGCCTCCGTATTTCCAGGCGCCATTCCAAGAAATACAACAAAATCCAAAAACTCTTGCTTGGTAAGCTCAGAGATTGATTTTGTCTTCATGTAGTCGATCAACTCCGGTATCCCTTCATATCCTCACGTGTTTTTTCTATATGCGATTTTGGTGGCATAATCTGAAGGTTATCAGCACCATACAGTTCGCCGTTATTCCATAGTGGATTTATGTGATCTAACTCCCATCGATCACGTTTACGAACCCGAACCGATTTGGGTGTCGATGGTGCAAAACCCTTCTTGATTGCTTCCTGACTGCGCCTGTCAAACTGCCCCATCAACTCCGGCTCCTGCGCGACCGCCTTCCAGAACGCCCGCCGATAGGCATCGAAACTGCCAAACCGGCGGCCTTCCAGCCTCTCTGCCACGGACGCAGGGATTGGCATGGCGCCAGTGCGGATCCCTGCATTCAACCAGTCTGCCCCGACCTGCTGGCCCGCACCAGAGGCGACGCCCGGCTCGTTACGGGCCCGGGCCAAGATCTGGGCATATTCTTCCTCGGTGATCGGCGTCGAGATCACATTTCCGACCGGATCGGACTCGGGCGCATGGCCGGTATGGGCGGGCAGGCCGTCGTTCAGCACCGGATCGGCCAGGATGAACGCGTCGCGCTGTTCAGCGGTAAAGCCGGGCAGTTCGGCCAGGCGGCGCTCTTCCTCGGTCAGCTCGGGGAAAACCTCGGTCCAGCCCTGCGCCCAGCCGTCTGCGGTCAGGCGCAGGCGGCCATCCCGATAAGCCAGCGTTCGTTGCTCAACGAAGGTTCAGATCACCGCTCGCTCCGAAGCGCAGAGAATTTTCGCCATCGGCCGCTATCGTCAACAAACGATATTCACGAAAAATAGCTCATAAGGGATATTTAAATCATATCGCGCATGGGCTATATACATCCGCATGGACAGTTTGCCCCCAACCAGCATCCGCAGCTTGCGGCAGGCAGGTGCCGCTTTGCGCGCGCGCCGCAAGGCCTGCAACCTCACGCAAAACCAACTCGCCAAGGCGACAGGCACGGCCCAATCGACGATTTCCGACATCGAGACCGGTGTCGTCTCGGTGAGCCTTGATGTCTATCTGCGGTTGCTCGAGCCCCTCGGCGGCGAGTTGTGCATGACCACCCGCGCAGCACAAGCGGATACGCCCGGGCATGGCACGTAGGCAGCGCGTCCGGCAAGGCGCAAGGCAGGCCAGGACCGGCGTCTGGCATGGGCACATCCTCGTCGGCACGCTGGTCAAGGCTGCGGATGGCGGGATCGGCTTCAGCTATTCCCCGGCGTGGCTGGCGAGCGAAGATGCCTTTCCGGTCGCCAGCGTCCTGCCTTTGGTGCAGGGCGCACAACGGGGGGATCTGGTGCTTGCCGCCTTCGACAACCTCTTGCCAGATGCCGAGGGCGAATTGCGCGCCAAGATCGCCGAGCGGGTCGCGGCGCCAGACAAGGACGTGTTTTCGCTGCTGTCGGTGCTGGGACGAGACTGCGTGGGTGCGCTGCAGTTTCTGCCGCAAGGCGAGATGCCCGAAGCGCAGGACATGGCCTATCGTGTGATCAGCGCAGCCGAGATGGCAGCCGATCTGCGGGGGCTGGCCATGGCCCCTCTGGCGCAAGGGCCGGACGACGATTTCAGGATCTCGATTGCCGGCGCGCAGGAAAAGACCGCTT
Organism: Paracoccus lutimaris; assembly: GCF_003337565.1. Taxonomy (GTDB): domain Bacteria; phylum Pseudomonadota; class Alphaproteobacteria; order Rhodobacterales; family Rhodobacteraceae; genus Paracoccus; species Paracoccus lutimaris. The sequence continues at coordinate 1,297 of NZ_QPJL01000040.1, read as the reverse complement.
ACCTCAGGATCGGCGACCGCTGGGCAAAGCCGCGCGGGATCACGCCCACCAGTCACATCTTCAAGACACCGATGGGTGTTCTGCCGGGGCCGGACCAGATCGACCTGAGCGACAGCGTTGAAAACGAACTGTTTTGCATGACCCTTGCCCAAGAGATTGGCCTGCCTGCGGCCTCGGTCGAACGGATCACCCTGCCCGGCATCAGCGCGCTGGCGGTCGAACGCTTTGACCGGCGCTGGAATGGTGCGGTGCTGACGCGTCTGCCGCAAGAGGATCTTTGTCAGGCGCTCGGTTTTGCCTCGACACAGAAATATCAGCGCTCGGGTGGTCCGAGCATTCGGCAGATCATGGAACTGCTGCGCGAATCCGACGAGCCGATCCTTGATCGTGAGGCATTTCTGCGCGCGCAGATGTTCTTTTATCTGATCGGAGCCTCTGATGGGCATGCCAAGAACTTCAGCCTGCATCTTGGTCGCCGAGGGCGTTTCCGCCTGGCACCGCTATATGATGTCCTGAGCATTGCCCCTGTCGTGCAGGCGGGGCGGCTGCAGCGCAAGCGCTATCGCATGGCGATGTCCGTGGATGGTCATTACCGCATCGACGATATCGTCCCGCGCCATTTCGAGAATGAAGCGCGCGCCAGCGGTCTGCCTAAGGGTCGTGCGTTGGCTCTGCTTGCGGAATTAGTGGATCGCCTCGGCCCTGCCCTCGCCCGTGCGCGCGAGGCGGTGCAGGATCAGGTGCCGGATTTTGTGATGGACGCGATTTCGCAAGATGCCATGGCACGTGCCGAGACGATCAAGGTCTTGCTGGCTGCAGATCCCGGATAAACGGGGTCCGATCATATCACGTGACAGCAGTTCTCAGGCGCCATCCCGCGAACAGGCCTTGAAAGTCCAAACCAGGTGCTGCATGTTTATGGTGACAAGACCTTTTGAGCTGATTTCGCAAGAGGCTCTTATTCATCGATAAATCAGTGTGTTAGCTGCACCTTCACTCCGGCCCCTACCGCCGGAGCCAAAAATCCCAAGAAAAGCAAGAAGTTGCCAGCCATCCCGCGAGGGTGGCCCTTGGGGCGTTTGGCGCGAATAGGCAGATAGTAGGCAACCTGCCCCGATTTACCGAAAAGCTTGCACGGCGAGAGCTTGCCAGATCGGGCCGAAGTCAGGCAGCAAAGGTGCAATCCCGCTCGGTTGTCTTGCTGTTGATTGCCACTGAGATTTGACCCGGCAACAGCGGAAATTGTCATTGAGAATTGACCCATGTGCAACCTTGCCCCGGCTTGAACCAGCTGGGG
>NZ_QPJL01000039.1 GCF_003337565.1 Paracoccus lutimaris | reverse complement strand
CCCCAGCTGGTTCAAGCCGGGGCAAGGTTGCACATGGGTCAATTCTCAATGACAATTTCCGCTGTTGCCGGGTCAAATCTCAGTGGCAATCAACAATCCGCAGGCTGGGCGTGCTGGCGCGGCAATGCAGCGGGGCTGGGTGGCTGGACCTTCGTCACGCGGATTTCGCTGACGACGCTGCAGGCTACCGGCATGGGATTCTTCGGCCTCTACGGATCGACCGCCGCACTGGCGACCACCCTGACGCTGGCCGCCGCCATCAACTGCATCGGCATCGGCTTCCAGCGCGGAACCCACACCCGCTGGCAGCTGGTCGCAAACGACGGCGCCGGCGCACCGACCCTGACCGACATGGGGGCGAGTTTCGCCATTGCGACGGGTGGGGTGCTGACCCTCTACATCGCAGCGCCACCGAATGGCAGCTCCGTCTGGGTGCGGGTGGTGGATGAGGTATCCGGCGCGGTGTTCGAACAAGAGATCACCGCTGACCTGCCCGCCGCGACCCAGTTCCTGTCGCCGCGCCTCTACATGAACAACGGCGCTACGGCCGCCGCTGTCGCCTACGACTGCGCCGGGGTCTACCTGGAGACGGATTTCTGATCTGTAGGCATAGACTGCCAGTCCGATTCACGGCTGCGAAGAGCGGAAGGGATTCGCTGCAAGGGATGATGGCAGGTGCTGGCGCGTCTGTCGCGCGCGCCCGATCGAGGCCGGCATTGAGGCCGAAAGGTGCCGAGGTGCGCGAGATCAGCGGATTGCGGACCTCGCATCTTGACAGACATGCTTCCGTCAATCAGATGTATGTAATTACTTACTCACTTATCAACGTCCATGCGAAAGTCAGCAGAACGGCGCAAGGCCGAGATCGTCACCGTAGTTCTCGCTCTGGCCGACAGGATCGGGCCGGACCGGGTGACGACCGGGGCGGTGGCTACGGCAATCGGGGTGACGCAGGCGGCGTTGTTCCGGCATTTTCCCACCAAGGCCGCGTTGTGGCAGGCAGTCGCCGAACATGTCGCCGAAGGGCTCGCAGCGGCTTGGGAGGACGCCCTCAGCCGCGGCGATGGGCCGATTGTCCGGTTGCGCGCGCTGATCGCGGCGCAATTCGCGCAGATCGCCGCGACGCCAGCGCTGCCGATGCTGCTGTTCTCACGCGAGTTGAACGTCACCAACGCGGAACTGCGCGCCACGTTTCACGGCTTGCTGACGGCCTTTCGCGGCTTGCTCGCGCGCGAGGTCGGCGCCGGGCAGGAAGCGGGCATTCTGCGCGGCGACATCGAGACAGTGGATGCGGCGGTGCTGCTGACCTCGCTGGTGCAGGGGGTGGCGATCCGCTGGGCGCTGGGTGCGCGCGATTTCGACCTGCAGGGTGAGGGGTTGCGGCTGTTCGAAGTGCAATTGCGGCTTCTGGCCGCGGAAAGGGAATAGACGATGCGGCGCGTCTGGCTTTTCGGGTTCCTTGCGGCGCTGGCGATCGCGGCTGGTTTTCTGTTCCTGACCGAAAGGCCGCTGACGGTAACGGTCGCGCAGCCCGAAAGCGATGTGGCCCTTCGCATCTATGGGCTTGGCACCGTCGAGGCGCGCATCCTCAGCCGCGTGGGGTTCGAGGTCGGCGGGGCGTTGACGGCGCTGGCGGTCGATGCCGGCGACCGGGTGGCACCGGGTCAGGAAATGGCCAGCCTGCACGCCGACGAACAGGAGGCGCGCGTGGCTCGCGCCCGCGCTGCGGTGGCGGCCAATGAGGCCAATCTCGCCAAGGCCGATGCCGCAGTCGTGCGCGCCCGCGCAGTGCTCGCGCAGAGCGAGGCGGCGAACCGCCGCCAGCAGGGGTTGGCGCAGCGCGATGTCGCCTCGGTCCAGCGCGCCGAGGAGGCGCAGCGCGACGAGGATGTGGCCCGCGCCGATCTGGCGGTAGCCGAGGCCGATGTCGCGGTGATCCGGGCCCAGGGCATGGATGCGGCGGCGGGTTTGCGGCAGGAGGAAACCCTGCTGGCCCATCACCGCCTGATCGCGCCCTATGATGCGCTGGTCGTTGCCCGCCATGCCGAGGCGGGAGCAGTGGTCAAGGCCGGCGATCCGGTCCTGACCCTGATCGACCCCGCGACCGTCTGGATTCAGGCCTATGTCGACGAGGAACGCGCCGGCCAGCTTGCCCTTGGCCAGCCCGGCACCATCCGGCTGCGCTCGCAGCCCGCGGCCGAGTTTCGCGGCACCATTGCCCGCATCGGCATCGAAAGCGACCGGGTGAACGAGGAACGCCGCGTCTGGCTGACCTGCGCCGACTGTCCCGCCGAGATGTTTCTCGGTGAACAGGCCGAGGTGCGCATCCTGACCGGCACCCGCGCAACCGCGCTGATGGTGCCCGAACTGGCGATCACCGGCTTCGACGGGCATCGCGGCACGGTCTGGACGGTTGTGGACGGGCGCCTGACCCGCGCGGAACTGACCTTCGGCGCCCGCGACGATCGCGGCCGGGTCGAGGTCATCGGCGGCCTCCCCGAAGGGGCCATGATCGTCGCCCGGGTGCCGAAGGGCGCGGCCGAGGGCCGGCGCGCGCGCATTGGGGAGGCGCCATGAACCTCGCGCTCAAGGACATCCGCCACGGGCTGTTCCGCTTCGTGCTGACCTGTTTCGGGCTCGGGCTGCTGATGACGGTCGTGCTGGCGATGATCGGCATCTACAACGGCCTCGTCTCGGACGCGCTGGCGGTGGTGAAGGCGCCCATGGCCGATGTCTGGGTGGTGGAGGCCGGCACCAAGGGCCCCTTCGCCGAAGCCTCCAGCATTCCCGCCGATACGCGCGATGCGGTGGCGCGGATGCCCGGCGTGGCCGAGGCCGGCGCGGTCAACTACCAGAACGTCGAGGCGCCTCATGGCGGGCAAACGCTGCGCCTCTACGTCGTCGGCTACGAGCCCGGCCGCCCCGGCGGGCCGCAGGCAATCGCCGAGGGGCGCGGCATCGGCGCCAGTCATTTCGAGATGGTGGCCGACCGCAAGACCGGCCTTTCGCCGGGCGAGACCATCCGGCTCGGGCGCAACCGCTTCACCGTGGTTGGTCTGGTCGAAGGGGCGATGAACTCGGGCGGCGATCCGGCGGTCTATGTGACGCTGGCCGACGCGATGGCGCTGCAAACCGAACTCGACCCGGCGGCCCAGCGGGTGCAGACCGCGCGCGGCGCAGTTTCAGTCAAGTCCGCATCGGTCGCCGCCGTGATCGCCCGCATGGCGCCCGGCGCCGATGTCGATCTGCTGACCGCGACCGTGCGCCAGTGGAAGCACCTCGCCGCGATGACGCAAGGAGAACAGGAGGAATTGCTGCTGGCCTCGGTGGTGGACAAGGCGCGCCGCCAGATCGGGCTGTTCCTCGGCATCCTGCTTTCCGTCAGCGCCGTGGTGATCGCGCTGATCATTTACACCATGACCATGGAGAAGCTGAAGCAGATCGCCACCTTGAAGCTGATCGGAGCCCCCGACCGGACCATCATCGCGCTGATCGTGCAGCAGGCGCTGATCCTCGGCGCCTCGGGCTGGGGGATCGGGCTGGCGCTGATCCTGACCGTCAAGGACTACTTCCCCCGTCGCGTGGTGCTGGAGCCGTTCAACGTCATGGTGCTGGCCGGCATCATCGCCGCCGTCTGCCTCCTGTCCTCGGCGCTCGGCGTGCGGGCGGCGATGAAGGTCGATCCAGCCACCGCGCTCGGGAGCTGACATGGCGCTTGGCGACACCCTCATCGCGGTCTCGGGCGTGGCCAAGTACTTCGGCGAGGGCGAGACCCGCGTCGATGCCCTGCGCGCCGTCGATCTGACCGTGCGCGCCGGCGAGGTGATAGCGCTGCTTGGCCCCTCCGGTTCCGGCAAGACCACGCTTCTGAACATCATCGGCTGCATCCTTGCGCCGTCCTCGGGGAGGGTGATGCTGGACGGAGAGCCGGTGTTCGACGGCAGATGGCTGCGGCGCGACCTGCGACGCCTCAGGCTCGACAAGATCGGTTTCATTTTCCAGGCGCACAATCTCCTGCCGTTCCTGACCGCCGAAGAGAATGTCGCCGTCGTCCTCGACCTCGCCAAGCGGCCCGCCGACGAAGGCCGGGCACGGGCGCGTGAATTGCTGGACTATCTCGAGGTTGGCCACCGGGCGAAGGTCAAGCCGGCGCTCTTGTCGGGCGGCGAGGCGCAGCGCGTGGCGATCGCCCGCGCGCTCGCCAACCGGCCCCGCATCATCCTGGCCGACGAGCCGACCGCCGCGCTCGACAGCGCGCGCGCCGGGTTGGTGATGGACCTGTTGCGCAAGCTGGCCGTCGAGCAGGAGGCCTGCATCGTCACAGTCACCCATGACGAAAAGATCTTCGACCGTTTCGACCGCCTGATCCACCTGCGCGACGGCCGCCTCGCCGACGCCTGACCCGGAGGAACCCCATGAGCAGCCGCCCCCTCTCGCTGACCGTCGCCGCGGCCGTCGCCGTGATCTTCGGCCTCTTGACCATCGTTTCGGGAGGTCGCGCGATCTTCGGCGGCGTCGACATGGGCGCGGTGGTGCCCTTCGTGCTATGGTTCAACTTCGGTGCCGGGTTTGCCTATGTCCTGGCCGGGATCGGACTCTGGCGCGGCGGGGCCTGGGCGCCGATGCTGGCGCTTGGAATTGCCGTGGCGACAGCGCTGATCTTCGCCGCCTTCCTCTGGCATGTCCTGACGGACGGCGCCTGGGAGGCGCGCACCATGGGCGCGATGATCCTGCGCACCGGCATCTGGACCGCCATCGCGGCGCTTGCGTTGCGGGGCAAGAAGCCCACCTGAACGAATCTCGAACCCAGCCAGCACTTGCGCCAGCCCGGAGCCTGACATGAAGCGATCCCTGCCCGTGGACCTGTCGCTGGTCCTCTCGCTCGCCACCGTTCTCGGCATGGCGATGGCCGTGGCCGGACGGTGGCCGGCGCACGAGCTTCTTGGCGCCTTGCTGGCTCCGGGGCTGGCGCTCGTCTATCTGGCGGGCGGGTTGCCGACCGCCTGGCGCGCGGTTTCGGAACTCTGGCGCGCGAATGTGCTCGACATCGACCTCCTGATGATCGCCGCCGCCATCGCCGCGGCGGTCGTCGGCGCGCCGTTCGAGGGCGCGGTGCTGCTGACGCTGTTCAGCATCTCCACCACGCTTGAGGAGCGCGCGCTCGGCCGGGCCCGGCGCGCCATCGAGGCGCTGATGGCGCTGCGCCCCGAGACGGCGCTGCGCAGGACCGCGGGCGGCGCGGTCGAGGAAGTCGCCGCCGGGGAACTGGCCGTCGGCGACGTGGTGGTGCTGCGGCCCGGCGCCCGGGTGCCGACCGACGGTGTGATCACCGCCGGGCGCGGCGGCGTCGACGAGGCCAACATCACCGGCGAATCCATGCCCGTATCCAAGGAGGCGGGCGCGCAGGTCTTCGAGGCAACGGTCAATCTCGACGGCGTGATGGACATGGCCGTCACCAGGACGGTCGGCGACAGCACCATCGCCCGGATGATCCGGCTGGTGACCGAGGCGCAGGCCGCCCGCGCCCCCTCCGAGCGGTTCAGCGAATGGTTCGGGCAGCGCTATACCGTCGCGGTCATGGTGGGCGCGGTGATCGCCTTCGCCGCCTTCTGGGGACTGGGGCGCGACTGGGAACAGGCGCTCTACCGGGCGGCGACGCTGCTGGTCGCGGCCAGCCCCTGCGCCATCGTCATCTCGGTCCCGGCCGCGATCCTGTCGGCGCTGTCGGCGGCGGCGCGCGGTGGCGTGCTCTTCAAGGGCGGGGCGGCGCTGGAAACCCTGGCCAGTGTCGACACCTTCGCCTTCGACAAGACCGGCACCCTGACCGCCGGCCGCGCGGAGGTGACGCGGGTGGTGGCGCTCGACGGCGACGAGGCCAGGTTCCTGTCGCTGCTGGCCGGACTGGAGGCGGGGTCCGAACATCATATCGCCGCCGCCATCGCCCGCGAGGTCAGGGCGCGCGGGCTTGAGGTGGCGAAGGTCGTGGACGCAACGGCGCGGCCCGGGTTCGGCATCCTCGGGCGGGATGAGGACGGCCCCCTCTGGGCCGGCAACCCCTATCTGGCCGAGGAGATGGGCGCCCGGATCGACCGGCACGAGCTTCGCGCGCTGGCGGATACGGCGCAGACCGTGGTCTATCTGGGGCGCGGCCAGAGGGTTCTCGGCGCCGTCTGCGTCGCGGACGAGGCGAGGCCGAGTTCGGCCGCCGCCCTGGCCGCCCTGCGCCGGGGCGGGGTTCGCCGCATCGTGATGATGACCGGGGATCGCCGTCCGGTGGCGCTGCGGATCGGCGGCGAACTGGGGCTCGCGCCTGACGAGATCCATGCCGGGATGCTGCCCGAGGACAAGGTGCGCCGGATTGCCGAGTTGACCCGGGACGGCAAGGTCGCCTTCGTCGGCGACGGCGTCAACGACGCGGCCGCGCTCGCCCGCGCCGATGTCGGCATCGCCATGGGCGCCGCCGGCTCGGAGGTCGCGCTTCAGGCGGCCGATGTGGCGCTCTTGTCGGAGGATATGGAGCGGCTGGCCGACGCGCACCGCCTGTCGCGCCGCGCTTCCGCCGTCATCCGCCAGAATCTGGTCTTCGCCATCGGCGCCATGCTGCTGCTGGTCACCGGCGGCCTCTTCTTCGACCTGCCGCTGCCCTTGGCGGTGATCGGCCATGAGGGCGGCACGGTGCTGGTGGTGCTGAACGGGCTCAGGCTGCTCTCGGACCCGATCCGCCGGCCGAAGCCGCGGGGCTGACGCGCCCCTGTCGCCGGTCGCCCAGACGTTGCCGGCGATGGCGACGCAGAGCGACGGCGGCGATCTGACGCGCCCCGAACCGGTGCGCGAGGCCGGGTAGCGGGTCGTCAGGCGCGGTTCAGCCGGGCGCGGCGTCGCCGCCGAACAGGGCGCCGATGGCGCGGGGTCGGATGCCCTCCGCCTCGCGCATCAGAAACAGCGCGTCGAGGCGCAGGCGCGCCGCCAGGTCCCCGCCTGCCCGGGGACCCAGCACCATCAGCGCGGTCGCCCAGGCATCGGCCCTGGCGCAGCTGCGGGCAAGGACGGTGACCGAGGCGGCGGAAGCGCGCAACGGTGCGCCGTGCCCGGGGTCCATGGTATGCGAGAGGCTCTGCCCTCGAACCTCGACGCGGTGACGGTAGTCGCCGGATGTCGCGACGGCACAATCCTCGAGCGCGAGGATCGAATGCGCCGCGCGTCGCTCCGGGTCGGGGGCTTCGACCGCGACGGCCCACGGGCTGCCGTCGGGGCGCAGCCCGGTGGCGCGCATCTCGCCGTCGATTCCGGTCAGCGCGGCGGTGATGCCGTGGTCGCGCAGGGTTTCGGTCAGACGATCGACACCGTAGCCCTTGGCGATGGCGTTGAGATCGAGCGCAATGGGAGCCCGTTTGCGCACGAGCTGGCCGTCGATATCCAGCACCTCATGCGCGGGGCGCCGGGGCGCGGCCATGGCGGCGCGGATCGCCCGAGCCTCGGCCGCGTCGGGTCCGAAGCCCCAGGCGCGCACGGCATCGCCCATGCCGATGTCAAAAGCGCCGCCCGAGGCGCGGCCGATCTCCAGCCCCAGCCGCAGCACTTCGGCCAGCCGGGCCGGGATGGCGAACCATTCATCCAGCGGGGCGCGGTTCAACTGCATCAGCGCGCTGTCGGGCTTCCAGGTGGACATCTGTGCGTCCACCTCATTCACGGCGGCCTGCAGCGCCGCGCGCAGCGGGTCCGGATCGAAGCCGGGCGCGGCGTGGAACACGGCTTGCCAGCGCGTACCCATGGTCGGGCCGTTGAGTGCATGGCGGACCGGATCAGAAGACATCTTCGACATAGCGTCCCTCGGCTTTCAGCACCGCCGGCGTCAGACCCGCCGGGGCAAGGATATCGGTTAATGCAGCCGTCACGCCCTCCGCCATCGCGCGCCCGCCACAAACCATGATGCGGGCGCCCGAGCGGATCATCGCCAGCACCTCGGCCGCCTCATGGCGCAGCGCGTCCTGGACGTAGTACGGGCGCGGCCCGCGCGAGGTGGCGGTGGTCAGCCGGGCAAGGCGGCCGTCCCGCTGCCAGCCGGCGAGCTCCTCGGCAAAGAAGAAGTCGCTGTCTCGGGCGCGCAGGCCGAAAAACAGATGCACCGGCCGGGCGCGGCGGTTGGCGCGGATCATGCCCGCCAACGGTCCGATTCCGGTGCCGGCGCCGATCAGGATCAGCGGGGCGCGCCCGTGGCCGGAGTGAAACCCGGGGTTGGGGCGGATGAAGGCGCGAATGGTGCTGCCCGGCTCCAGCGCCACCAGCTGCCCCGAACACAGTCCGCCGGGTTGCTTGCGCACGACGATCTCGACAAAGCCGTCGCGGCTGCCTGAGGCCAGCGAATAGAGGCGCGGCATGGGTGCGACACCCGGCGCGCCCTCGGGCAGCACCGCCAGCAGGTCGCCAGCCTGGAACTGCGCGAATCCGCGCCTCGTCAGCCGCTGCCAGAACCCCGCGCGCGGCAGGGCAAAACGCAGGATCGCGGTCGGGGCCTGCACCTGCGCGCCGTAGTCGCGCCGCGAGACCAGTGTCAGCGCCTCGGTGGCGGGCTGGACCGGCTGATGGACCAGTTCCAGCTCAAGACCGAGTGTCCGCCCGAGCGCGCGGCCCCAGCGGGCGAAATCCCGCGGCGACTGGCGGTCCACCGCGTCAGGCGGCAGAAGTTCCGTCCAGCCCTTCGCGGTCAGCAGCTGCGCGACCTCGTCGGCAAAGGCGCAGAAAGCCGGAAAACTGTGATCGCCGAAGCCCAGCACCGCGACCGGTACGCCGGAAAGCGCCGGCGCGTGTTCCAGCCGCTCGATGAAACCCTTGGCCGAGGCCGGGGCCATCCCGTCGCCATAGGTGGCGGCAAGGATCAGCAGGCGCTTCGCCGCCCGGTAGCGTGCGGGATCGAAGGCGGTCATGGGCGCCACATGGACGGACTGCCCAGCCTCGCTCAGCGCGCGGTGCAGCGTGGCGGCAAAGCCCCAGGTGCTGCCGGCCTCGGAGCCGACGAAGATGACAGTCTCGGCCCGGCTCGCCGAAGCGTTTCTGCGGATGCGCGGGCGTGCCCGCCAGCCTGCCAGCCAGAGGGCAAACCCGCTCACTGCCAGTGCCGGCACCGAAAGCGCCATCAGACCCAGGACGAGACCGATGACCGCCGCGCCGCGCCCGGTATGCAGCATCGTGAAGGTTTCCGTGACCCGCGACAATGTCTGAGCATCGGTCCAGGCCAGAACCTCGCCCGTGCCCTGATCGAGATAGCCAGCGCCCCGGTCGGTCTTCAGCGTGAAGGCGTCGGTGGGATCGGTCGGGTCGGGAAAGCTCAGATCGCGCAGCGCGGCCACCGGCAGATCGGCAAGCGCCGCGATGTGGTTGGGGGCGATCCCGGTCTGGCCGCTGGTCGTGGCCGGAAAGAGCGGCGCCCTCGCCTGATCGGGCAGCAGCCCGAAGGTCGAGGCCGTCATCCACAGCGCGGTCAGCGCGGAAAGCGCCAGACCCGCCACCGCGATACGCGCCATTTCGACATGCAGCCGCGCCGCCAGCCGGCCGCGCGTACGGCCGAACCAGCGGCGCCAGCCGCCCATGCGCCGCGCTATCAGAACCGCACCCGAGGCGCACAGCAGCAGCATGACCCCCGCACCCGTCGCCATGACCAGCCGGCCGGTATCGCCCGCGAAAAGCTGCCGATGCAAGTTTACCAGCCAGCGCTCGGCAGGGCTTGCGTCAACCGGAGCCACCCCTTGTCCGGTCGCCGGGTCGATCACCGCCGCGCCCGGTGTGCCATCCTGAAACCACCAGGCGGTGATGCGTCCCGAGGGCGCGCCGCGGATCTGCTCGACCCCTGGATACTCGGCCTGCACACGGGCGGCGAGGTCGCCCACGCTCAGCCCACCGGCCGCCTGCGGCGAGGCAAGTCGTTCGATCGCGGGATAGACCGACAGCGCCGCACCGCTCACCGCAAGCAGGGTGACAAGCAGCAGGCCGGCCAGCCCCGGCCAGCGGTGGAGAAGTACACGGATCATCGGTCGGCTCCGTCACATGTCGTATTTGAGGCTGGCAACGTAGCGACGACCCTGCGTGGTCTTGCCAGCGCCTTGCGTGGTCAGGGGGACCGCCACGTCATCGGGGCTGTCGCGCATATCCTCGACGGCGGCATCGACATGCAGAACATAGCCCGCATCAAACAGCGCATCGGCCAGGTCGAGCGTGATTTCCAGCGTCCGGCCCGCGCCGACACTGGCGCCGGTGATGCCGTCAATCTGCGCCGGATCGCCACCCGTGGCGCGATACCAGCCGGCAAGCGAATCGTAATATTTCGACTTGCCCCCGGCCATCCACAGCGTGCCGGCATAGGCGCCGGACGCGTCAGTGAGATAAAGCGCCAGATAGGCACCATCGCCGCCGTAGTTGTTCAGCGTGGTGGTGAAGGTGACTGGCCGGGCTGCGGCGAGGCCGGGCGCCACGAGGGCCGAGGTCAGTGCAAATGCTGCAATGGCGGATTTCATCTTGTTATCTCCCTTCATTGGGGGTGTCAGTTCACCTGCACCACGGGCGGCTTGCCGTTCTGGAACAGCGGATTGGCGGGTGGGGCGGCCAGCGGGGCGGCCGGTGCGCGCACGTCCTCGCGCCGCCGGTCGCGGCCGCCGTCGCGGTGGCGCAGCTTGACGACGTTCAGCGTGGCGGGGTCGAGCTTGGCCTTGATGCGCCGGCCTTCGGCATCGCGGCCCTCGATCTCCCAGCAGCCGTCATCGGCCTCGATTTCCTCGACGCGCCAGCCAAGGCGGCTCGCGGCCTGCATGGCCGCCTCGCGCGGCTGCCAGGCGGCACGAGGCGCATGGCAGTCATCGTCCGCCAGCGCAGCCGTTGCCGGCAGCGCCGAAAGGCAAGCGGCGGCAATCCACGGAATCCTCATGGTCAGTTCATCCTTTTGAAGTGTGTGTGGGGCGACCTTCCCGATCACCGATCTGAAGGCTGGCGCCCGATTGAAATGGCTCCGCGACAACCGGGCCGCGGAGCACTGGCGGGATCACTTCGATTTTTCGGGCCTGGTGCCGTCGCTCCAGCGCTCGACCTTGCCGTCGATGACGTCGAGCGTCTGGGGATCGACGATCATCTCCAGGTGATTGCCGCCCTGATCGATGACATTGAGTTCGTAGCAGCCATCGTCGAGCTCCATCTTCGAGATGGACCAGCCAAAATCCTTGGTCAGCTGGATGAGCGATTCCCAGGACTGCATGTTCGCGGTCGGCACGTCGCAATGGGTGTCCGCAAGCGCCGCCCCGGCAGGGATCGCAAGGGCAAGTGCAGCGGCGGTGAGCAGGGTCTTCATGGCGTTTCTCCTCGGTTCGGGTTGCCTGATGTGACCAACCTGGAGGGCGTGACTGACGGGGTGCTGACGCCCGCCGGGAATCTGCTTCAGCTTGCTGTCAGGGCGGCGGGCGAACCGAGGGGAGGTGCCGACGGTGGTACATGAAACGAAAGCGCCCCGCCGGTGTCCGGCGGAGCGCAAGGCTTTGAGGAGTCGGGTGCGTGTGCCCCGTCAGTCATGGTTCCCTTCCGGTGGGCCCGACCGTCGTCCATCCCTGTCGCGATAACGGATGCGCATCTCGACCAGATCGAGATTGCCGGGGTCGATCTTGACCCTGATCTGATGGCCTTCGGCGTCGGTGCCCCGGACTTCGTAGCAACCGTCATCGATCTTGATGCCCGAAATCGTCCAGCCCCGCTCCTGCGCCAACGCCGTCACCGCCTCGCGCGGTTGCCAGTCGGCCATGGGGACGCGGCAATCGTCGTCGGCCAGTGCCGCGCCCGCTGGCAACACCAGAGCCAGAACCAGCATTGTCAGCGCCTTGCGCATTGGTCACACTCCTCCTTGCCAACTCGTTCGCACCCTGATGGCATGGAAAGCTGACAGCAAACTGAAGCGGCGCCCCGGTTACGGTAAGGCTGCCGTCAGTTGCGGCGGGCAATCCGGAAGCGAGCCGTGAGAGGGAACCACCATGCGCATCCTGCTGATCGAGGACGACACGGTGCTGGGCGCGGCGGTGCGCGACCAGATCACAGCCGATGGTCACAGCGCCGACTGGGTGCATCGGCTCGATGCGGCAAGCGAGCATCTGAGAACCATCCCCTACGACCTGGTGCTGCTGGATCTGATGCTGCCCGACGGGCGTGGCATTCCCTATCTGCGCGCGCTCCGCGGGCGCGGCAATGCCACGCCGGTGATCATCCTCACCGCGCTCGATCAGGTCTCGGACCGCATCGAAGGCCTGAACGCGGGGGCCGACGACTATCTGATCAAGCCCTTCGATCTCGCGGAGCTCACGGCGCGGATCGGCTCGGTCGCGCGCCGCTATGCCGGCAACCCCAACCCGCTGATCCAGCATGGCGATCTGGAAATCGACCTTGCCGCGCGCAGCGTTCATCGCGCCGGCAGGCTCGTGCCGCTGACGGCGCGCGAATGGGCGCTGTTCGAGGCCCTGCTGGGCCATCCCGGCCAACTGTTCTCGAAGGCACAGCTCGAGGACAAGCTTTACGCTTTCGGCGCCGAGGTCGAAAGCAACACCATCGAGGTCCATGTCAGCCGCCTGCGCAAGAAGCTGGGCACCAGCGTCATCGAGACCGAGCGCGGCCTCGGCTATCGGCTGGGTCGCGGATGAGGGCGCCCGCAAGCCTGCGGGGCCGGCTGGCGCTCTGGCTGGGGCTGGCGCTGGTGGCGCTGTGGCTGGCAACCGCCCTGCTAACCGCCGGACTGATGCGGCGTGAATTGGACGCGCTGTTCGACTCGGCGCTTCAGGAAAGCGCCGAACGCCTGCTGCCTCTCGCTGTCAACGATGTGCTGGGTCGCGGCCCGGCCGACGAGAATGACGAGGACGATCCACGCATTCTGGGCGTCATCGCTCCGCATGACGAGTTCCTGACCTATGTGTTGCGCGACCCGGCCGGTCGGGTGCTGCTGCAATCGCATGCTGTCGATCCGGCCGGGTTTCCGCCTTGGGACGGGCCGGGTCTCCGCAGCACGGCGACGCTTCGCCTCTACAATATCGCCGCATTGCGAGACACGGTGCGCCTGACCGTGGCCGAGCCGCTGGCCCACCGCGCCCGCATCGCGCGCGAGGCGCTGTGGATGTTGCTGCTGCCGCTTCTGGTGGTGGTGCCGCTGGCCTTCGCGGCGATATGGCTGGCGCTGCGGGCGGGACTTGCGCCACTGCAACGCTGGCGCGAGCGGCTGGCGGCGCGTGGCGCGCGGGATCTGTCGCCGGTGTCCGCGGGCGATCTGCCTTCGGAACTCGCCCCGATCGCCGCCACGCTCGATGATGTGCTCTGCCGCCTGTCCGCCGCTTTCGAGGCCGAGCGGAGTTTCGCCGCCAACGCCGCGCATGAGCTGCGCACCCCGCTGGCCGGCGCCATCGCCCAGGCACAGCGTCTTCAGGCCGAGACGGCGGACCCGGCCGCGCGGATGCGCGCGGCCGCGATGGAGGCGGCGCTGAAACGCCTGCTGCGGGTCAGCGAGCGCCTGATGCAGCTTGCCCGCGCCGAGGGGGCGAGGCTGCGCCGGGACAGCGCCGCCGATCTGTGCCCCGTGGTGCGGATACTGGTCGAGGAACAGGGCCGCGACGCGGGCGACGAGCGCATCCGCCTTCGCCTGCCCGAAGCGGCGGTTCTGTCCGACCTCGACCCGGATGCGCTGGCCATCATCTTGCGCAACCTGATCGACAACGCACTGCGCCACGGCGATCCGGCAAAACCGGTCGACGTGACGCTCACCTCAGAGGGCATCCTGCGTGTGTCCAATGACGGCCTGCCCATCCCTCCCGAAACGCTTGCCCGTCTCGCCACCCGCTTTACCCGCGCCGGCAGCAGCGCCGAAGGCAGCGGCCTCGGCCTCGCCATCGTCGCCACCATCGCCGAGCGCATCGGATCACGCCTGCATCTGACCTCTCCGCGCCCCGGCGCTACAAGCGGCCTCACCGCGGAGATGATGCTGCCCTGCGCTTCCGACTGTGAGGTCGAGAAGCGGGACAATCTTCCCAGCCGTCATAGTGCGAGTTCAAGCGCGTCTTAATTTGGTGAATATAATCAATATGTTAATGTGGAGATGGGGTGGATGCCGCTCTCCCCAGACGGCATCGCGATGTGCCAAACTCGTGGTGTCGAAACACAAGTTGTAGGAGAGGGCATCCATGGAAGAGGTTACCATCATCGGCGTCGATCTGGCAAAGAACGTGTTCCAGGTACACGGAGCAGCAGCGGACGGGGAGGTCGTGTTCCGCAAGAAGCTGGCGCGACCGCAGTTCGCGCGATTCATGTCGGATCATCCGGCATGCGAGGTGGCGATGGAGGCTTGTCCCAGCGCGCACCATTGGGCGCGGGAATTGTCCGCCTACGGGCACAGCGTGCGGCTGATTGCGCCGCATTACGTCAAGCCGTTCATCAAGCGTCAGAAAAACGATGCCGCCGACGCGGAAGCAATCGCGGAGGCGGCCACGCGTCCAACCATGCGGTTCGTCGAACCCAAGACCGCAGAACAGCAGGCCCGGGCGGTGGCGTTTCGCGCCCGCGAGCAGATCGTGAAGCAGCGGACCGAGGCGATCAATGCCCTGCGCGCGCACCTCTATGAATTCGGGCACGTCGCGCCGGAAGGGGTCGGGTATATCCCGCGGTTGGCGAAGGTGGTCGATGATCCGGGTTCGGGTCTGCCAGACCTGGCGCGAGACATCTGCCGCATGGTTCTGGAACAGATAGAATTGTTGACGTCCCGCCTCGCCGCAGTTTCGGCAAAGCTCGCCGCCGCGTCCAGGGCGGCCGCCATACCCCGGCAGTTGCAGACCATGCCGGGTGTCGGACCGATCACCGCGCTCGCGGTCGAAACCTTCGCGCCGCCGATGGACCAGTTCCGGCGTGGCCGCGATTTTGCCGCCTGGCTCGGGTTGGTACCGCGGCAACATTCTTCTGGCGGAAAACAGAGGTTGGGGAAAACATCGAAGATGGGGCAGCGGGACATCCGACGACTGCTTGTCACCGGCGCGATGGCGGTGGTCCGCTGGGCCCTGCGCCGTGGCGCACCTCAAAACCCCTGGCTTGTGCGCATGCTGGAACGCAAGCCGCCGTTGGTCGCGGCCTTTGCTCTGGCCAACAAGATGGCGCGCGGCATCTGGGCGATGCTCACGCACGATGAAGACTATCGCGATCCGGTGATCGCCTGCGCTGCCTGATCCGGCAGCAGACAGCGAAGCCGGGCCGCAGAGTTGTGAGGAAGGCATGAACCGAATGGGCACATGATCGACATGATCCGGGTTGGGCAAACCAGAAACCTTCTCAGAGCTTCGAGCTCGCTGTTGGAGATTTGGCCCCGGTCCGCGCATCACCATCTCGGCCAGCGGCATCTATCGGGCCGCGTGAACAGGCCTGACAAGAGTCCGCACTCGATCACATGCCTAAAGTTCAGAAATTCCTTGCAAATGAGAGCGGCATCCACAAGAGAAGGTTCGACAGTAGGCCCATCCCCTCCGCCACTTGCCCTTGCGAAAGCGTTCTCCCGATCCGGCTGTGGCCGGATTTTTCCGTTGTTTTCGAGGGTTATGCGGGTGGGGCTGTTAAACGGCCCACGTCCCGAAGGGCGCACAAGCGTTCTCTCCGGGCCGATATTCTCCGCACCTGTTAACCGCCGCGCTTCCGGTGAACAGCTTTAAGTCATTGCTTTAAAGTGATCTTTCGAAGTCCGTGATGCACGCGATTTGGAGAATCCATCTGGATGGCGAATGGAACAGAGATCGAACGCGACCCGTTGCGCGGGGGTTCGGCTGCAGCTCGGACCAATCTCACCCCAGCCGCTGTTCGTGCTTTGTGCTGAGTCAACCGCGTGTTACCGTTGTGAAAAAGTGTGAGGCGAGCAGTTGGCCCAGAAGTCAGACATCGAATGGACGGACGCGACGTGGAACCCGGTGACGGGCTGCACCAAGGTCGGTCCCGGTTGTGACAACTGCTACGCCGAGCGGTTCGCAGAGCACTGGCGTGGAATCCCTGGACACCCCTACGAGCAGGGCTTTGACCTGACACTCTGGCCGTCGAGGCTGAAGCAGCCCGTACTCTGGAAAAAGCCGCGGATGATCTTCGTGAACTCGATGAGCGACCTCTTCCACAAGGACATCGACCGTACATTCATCGACGCGGTGTTTGACGCCATGGAGCTGGCGGACTGGCACGCCTACCAGGTGCTGACCAAGCGCAGCTCGCTCATGCGCAACTACGTTCGGAAGCGGTATCATGGAGGGCCGGTCCCTCGGCACATCTGGCTCGGCGTTTCTGTCGAGGACGCCGCGCACGCGAGCCGGATCGAGCACCTGAAGCAGATCAATTCCGACGCACGCTTCATCTCGTTCGAGCCGCTGCTCGGACCGGTCGGGAATGTCGATCTGCATGGCGTCGCTTGGGCCATCGTCGGGGGGGAAAGCGGGCCTCGGGCTCGGCCCATGGACGAAAGCTGGGTCCGCCAGATCCGGGACATGTGCGGACGTGACGACGTCGCGTTCTTCTTCAAGCAGTGGGGCGGCGCAAGACCGAAATCCGGCGGGCGCCTTCTCGACGGCGAAGAGTGGAATGGCTTTCCCTGGCAGATCGTTCCCGAACCCATCATTCGCGCCCTGCAGCCCGAGGATGCCTGATGCCGCCCAGGATAGAAAACTATCACGGGCGCGAGCAGTCCTTCATCAAGCATCTGTTTCTCAACAAGTATCTCGATTCCGCAGCCTACAAGCTTTTCCAAGGCAGATCGCCGGTCTTCAACTTCGTGGACGCCTTCGCAGGTCCTTGGCGGGTATCTGACACCAACAGGTATTCCGACGCTTCGTTTTCTCAGGCCATCGAAACACTGGAAACGGTTCGCAGATCTTTGCTCGATATGGGACGTCCCGGCCTCAAGGTCCGTTTTCGGTTCTGCGAACGGAACCCTGTATCCGTCGCGAAATTGCGGGAGTTCGCAGCCGAAAAGCCGGAGTTCGACATTCAGGTGTTCTCAGGCCAGTTCGAAGACAACCTCGACGGCATACGCGCTGCCTGCCGGGACGGCTTCACCTTCACATTCATCGATCCCACCGGCTGGAATGTTGAATCCGCCAAGGTTTTTGAGTTCCTGCGGAGCCTGAACGGCGAATTCCTGTTCAACTTCATGGCCGAAGAGGTGAACAGGCACGCTGGCTGGGATGGAGTTGCGGCATCCGTCGGTCGTTTCCTGGCAGATCCTGCTTGGAAGGATGCCTTCGAGGCGATGCCGGAGGGCTCGAACGAGACCAAGTGTTGATTGCCACTGAGATTTGACCCGGCAACAGCGGAAATTGTCATTGAGAATTGACCCATGTGCAACCTTGCCCCGGCTTGAACCAGCTGGGG
>NZ_QPJL01000038.1 GCF_003337565.1 Paracoccus lutimaris | reverse complement strand
TGCCAGAGGTCATCAGCGGGGTTGAGTTCCGCGACGGCGTCCGCCACATTCAAGCTGCCGCCTGATCAAGCGTCACCAACTTTCGAGCATATCTCGCAAGGCCGCGCATCTCGTCGCAGCGCTCGAGAACCGAGCGCCTGAGTTCGGCCGGCTTGCGGCTGCGGTCGAACAGCTCGACTCCCAACTGCTCTTCGATCATTCGCAACCGGCGCGAAAAGGCCGATTGCGTGAGGAAGCGCCGTTCGGCCGCCCGAATCATGGATCCGGTATCGGCCACGGCAAGGATGTCGTCCAGCCATTCAAGCCGCATACTTCCTCACAAAAGACGATACTTGCATTTTAGGCGCCACATTACGCATTTGCAATGCGTTTTTCTGCAATTGATCATGCATCAAGCGCTCTAAACAAGGATGACATCCATGCTGCTGTCTCGTTTTCCCCGGATCTCCCTGGCTCATCTTCCGACACCGCTGGAACGGATGGACCGGCTGAGCAAGGAGCTGGGCGGACCGGAAATCTGGATCAAGCGCGACGACTGCACCGGCATGTCGACGGGCGGCAACAAGACGCGGAAACTGGAGTTCCTGATGGCCGAGGCCGAGGCGCAGGGTGCCGACACGGTGATCACGCAGGGCGCCACCCAGTCGAACCACGCCCGCCAGACCGCGGCCTGCGCCGCCAAATTGGGCTTCGACTGCCATATCCTGCTGGAGGATCGCACCGGCAGCAAGGACGACAATTACAACTACAACGGCAACGTGTTGCTGGATCACCTGCACGGCGCGACGACCGAATGCTTCGCCGGCGGGCTCGACATGAATGCCGAACTGGAAAAGGTCGCCGACCGTATGCGCGCCCAGGGCCGCAAGGTCTATGCCATTCCCGGCGGCGGTTCCAATGCTACAGGGGCGCTCGGCTATGTGAACTGCGCCTTCGAACTGGTCGGACAGGCGAATGACCGCGGCCTGGTGATCGACCATCTGGTCCACGCCACGGGCAGCGCAGGCACCCAGGCCGGGCTGATCACCGGCCTGAAAGCGATGAACGCGCAGGTCCCGCTGCTGGGGATCGGGGTGCGCGCGCCAAAGCCCAAGCAGGAAGAGAACGTGTTCAATCTGGCTCAGGCCACCGCGCTGAAGATCGGCGCGCCCGAGGCGGTTCGCCGCGAGGATGTCGTCGCCAACACAGATTACGTCGGCGAGGGTTACGGTATCCCGACGGAAAGCGGGCTGGAGGCTATCGCGATGTTCGCGGAACTCGAAGGCATCCTTCTGGACCCGGTCTATTCGGCCAAGGGTGCGGCGGGCATGATCGACCTGATCCGCAAGGGCCATTTCAAGAAGGGCGAGCGACTGGTCTTTCTGCACACCGGGGGTGCTGCGGCTCTGTTCGGCTATAGCGCCGCCTTCGACTTTACCGATCGTCGCGTCGGCTCCGAGGCGGCCTGAGCAATGGATATCCGGCCTTTTTCGCGCAGCTTCACCCAGCAGGAACCGATCCCCGAAGATGCGATCGCCGCAGCGGTCGAGGTCATGCGAACGGGCCGGTTGCATCGCTACAACACCGCCCCGGACGAGGTCTCGCAGGTGTCGGTGCTGGAACGGGAAACCGCCGCCTGGCAGGGCAGCGCCTATGCGCTTGCCTGCGCATCGGGCGGCGCGGCCCTGCGGATCGGGCTGCGCGCGGCAGGGATCGGGGCGGGCGATGTCGTGCTGACCAATGCCTTCACCCTGGCGCCGGTTCCGGGCGCGATCGTTGCCGTCGGTGCGCGTCCGGTGCTTGTCGAGATCGACGAGAACCTATGCCTCGATCTCGACGACCTGCAAGCCAGGATCGCCGCCCACCGGCCCGCCGCGGTGATGGCCTCGCATATGCGTGGCCATCTTTGCGACATGGACCGGCTGAGCGACATCTGCGCAGCGGAAAGCGTCCCGCTGATCGAGGACTGCGCCCATACCATGGGTGCCAGGTGGCGCGGGCGACGCAGCGGCTCGTTCGGGTTGGCCGGCGCCTTCAGCACGCAGACCTACAAGCATCTGAACTCGGGCGAAGGCGGGCTTTTGGTCTCGGACGATCCGGCCTTCATGGCGCGGGCGATCCTGCTGTCTGGATCCTACATGCTTTACGCCCGGCATGGGGCGGCACCGGGCGATGCCTGGTTTCGGGACGCGCGGCTGGATATGCCGAACACCTCTGCCCGCATGGACAACCTGCGGGCCGCGCTGCTGCGCCCGCAACTGGCACGCATCGAGGATGCGGTGCGGCGCTGGAATGAACGCTATCAGGCGGTGGCGGCCGTGCTGGCGGAATGCGCCCGGATTGTCCTGCCGCACCGGCCGCCCGAAGAGGAATTCGTCGGCAGTTCGATCCAGTTCCGCCTGCCCGGCATCACGCCAGAGGAAGCGCGCACCTTCGTCCGGGATGCGGCCGCGCTTGGGGTCGAGCTGAAATGGTTCGGGGATCGGGAGCCGGTGGGCTTCACTTCGGCGCATCAGAGCTGGCGCTATGTCGAACCGCAGGCGCTGCCACGGACCGATGCAACCCTGGCCGGCCTTTTCGACGTGCGGTTGCCGCTGACCTTCGACCTCGGGGATTGCGACCATATCGCAAGGATCATCGTGTCCTGCGCCGGCAAGCCGATGCCGGAGAATCGGCCATGAGCACGCCTTGGCGCATCGGCATCCTTGGCGGCATGGGGCCCGAGGCCACCGTGGCGCTGATGTCGCGGCTGATCGGGGCGACGCCCGCCAGGGACGATGCCGATCACATTCCGCTGCTGGTCGACATGAACCCGCAGGTGCCGTCGCGGATCGCCCGCCTGATCGAAGGTCGGGGCGAGGACCCGGGGCCGGTGCTGGCCGAAATGGCAAGGGGACTGGAACGGGCCGGGGCTCGGGCGCTGGCGATGCCTTGCAATACCGCGCATCACTACGCGCCGGTGATCCGCGAGGCCGTCTCCATCCCCTTTATCGACATGGTCGATCTGGCAGCGCGACAGGCGATGGCGAAAGCCCCGGAGGGCGCGCCGATCGGGGTGCTGGGGTCGCCCGCGCTGCGGCAGATCGGAATTTTCGACGCAGCCCTGGCACGGCACGGTGGTCGTGCGGCCTATCCCTCGGACCAGCCTGCACTGTTGAGAGCGATCCGCGACATCAAGAGCGCGGGGCCTTCGGATGCAGCCGCCGCGATCCTCGGAACCGCCGCAGCCGATCTGGCCGCCCAGGGCGCGCGGGTGCAACTGGTCGCCTGCACGGAGTTTTCGCTGATCGCCCATGCGGCGGCGGAAAAAGCTGAAGCAATAGACACGCTGGACATGCTGGTCGAGGCGATCATCGGGTTTGCCTTTGGCGGAACGAGCGATCCCGACAAAGGTGAAAAGGCAGCGACCGCCACAGCATGAGCGGCGCACCATGGACTTAATCAACAACAGGGAACCAAGACATGTTTGAACAACTTCGCAATTGCGTGGCCGGGGGCGTCATGGCGCTGTGTCTGGCCGGCGCGGCCGGTGCCGAAACCGTCGTCATCGGCCATTTCGGCAACCCCACCCCGATGCAGGTCGCCGCGGCCGAGGGCAAATTCTCGCAAGCGACCGGATGGGATGTCGAATGGCGCAAATTCGCCTCGGGCGCGGATGTCATTGCCGCGATGGCGTCCGGCGACATCAAGATCGCCGAACTGGGATCCTCGCCAATGGCGATTGCGGCGACGCAGGGGGTCGATCTGCAGGTGTTCATGCTGGCGCAGGTGATCGGCAATGCCGAGAGCCTGATCGTGCGCAATGGCGCGGGGATCGAGACCCTCGCGGATCTGAAGGGCAAGCGGATCGCGGTGCCGGTCGGCTCGACCGCGCATTTTTCGCTGATGGGCGCGCTGGAGCACGCCCAGCTCGGCAGCAATGACGTGACCATCATGTCAATGCCGCCTGATCAGATCGCTGCGGCATGGCAGCAGGAAGCCATCGACGCCGCTTTCATCTGGCAGCCCGTGCAGGAGCAGATCCTACAGACCGGTAAGCGACTGGTGGGAGCTGACGAGACGGCCGCCTGGGGATATCCGACCTTCGACGCCTGGGTGGTGAACAAGGATTTCGCCGCCGCGAACACGGATGGGATCACCGGCTTTATCCAGACCGTCGATGCCGCGAACAAGGCCTATCTGGAAAACAAGGCCGCATGGACCGCCGATAGCGAGCCTGTCAAGGTGATCGCCAGCTATACCGGTGCCGACCCGACGCAGGTTCCGGCGATCCTTGAAGGCTATTCCTTCCTGCCCATCGCCGAGCAGGCAAAGCCCGAATGGCTGGGCGGGGGCATTGCCGACGCACTGAAATCCACCGCGCAGTTTCTCAAAGCGGCCGGCCGCATCGACAGCGCAAGCGACGATTACACCCCCTTTGTGACGTCCCAATACCTGACGAGCGCGCAGTAAATCCATCCAACCAGCCCGCGCTTCCGGCTTGGCCAGGGCGCGGGGAAAGGAAGGCAGTCGAATGGCACTGGAAATATGCGAAGCCTCGGTCATCTACCCGGCGCAGTCCGGCAGGGCGCCCGTCGAGGCTTTGAGCAAGATCGACCTGACCGTCGAGGATCATGATTTCGTCGTGGCCCTGGGGGCCTCTGGCTGCGGCAAGTCGACCCTGCTCAATCTGATAGCAGGGTTTCTGTCACCCTCATCGGGCAAGATCATGCTGGACAAGACCGAGGTTTCGGGACCGGGCGCCGACCGCTCTGTCGTGTTTCAAAAGCATGCGCTGCTGCCATGGCTCAATGTCCGCGACAATGTCGCCTTCGGGCTGAAGCTTCGGGGTGGCGGCGCGGCGGCCTATGCGGTCGCAGATCGCTTCATCGCGCTGTTGGGTCTGAAAGGCTTCGAGAAATCGCCGGTCTACGCCCTGTCGGGCGGCATGCAGCAGCGCGTCGGCATCGCGCGGGCGCTGACCTGTGATCCCAAAATCCTGCTGATGGACGAGCCGCTGGGCGCGCTTGACGCGCTGACGCGGGAACGTGCGCAGGAACTGATCCTCGACATCTGGAAAAGCACCGGGAAAACGGTGTTCCTGATCACCCATAGCGTCGAAGAGGCGCTGTTCATGGGCACCCGGCTGATCGTGATGTCGCCGCGTCCCGGTCGGATCGCCCATCGCTTCGACCTGCCCTTCTCGCGCCGCTTTCTCGACGGCGCACCCGCCCGTCAGGTCAAGGCGTCGTCCGAATTCATCGACCTTCGCGAAGAGGTGCTGCGCATCATCTTTGCCGACGAGGAGCAGGCCGCATGAGCGATCAAGGCACCGTCTCGCAAAATGACAGCAAGGGGCGCGGCAGATCGCTCGCGGGGTTTGCGCGCTCCCGTCCGACAAAGCCCGGGGAAACCTATGGCGTTCCCGGCCAGGGCAATACCACATGGCTGAGCTTTGCCACCATCGCGGCGCTGATCTTTCTGTGGTGGGCCATTACCGCAGCAGGGCTGGTAAAGCCTCTGTTCGTGCCCTCGCCACAATCCATCGTACAGAAATTCGTTGATGTCTGGGTCAACGGCTTTACCGGCACGCCGCTCTGGCAGCATATCCTGATTTCGACCGCGCGGGTTTTCGGCGCCTTCGTGCTGGCCTGCATCATCGGCATTCCGCTGGGGCTGGCCATGGGCATGAGCCCGATCATGCGCGGCATCTTCGATCCGCCGATCGAGATCTATCGCCCCGTGCCGCCGCTGGCCTATCTGCCGCTGATGATCATCTGGTTCGGGATCGGCGAAACCTCGAAGGTTCTGTTGATCTTTCTGTCGGTCTTTGCCCCCATCGCGCTTGGTGCGCGGGCGGGCGTCCGTTCGGCCGCCATCGAACAGATCCATGCCGCCTATTCCTTCGGAGCCACGCGCTGGCAGGTCATGCGCCACATCATCCTGCCTTCGGCCATGCCCGAGATCCTGACCGCCATGCGGATCGGCATCGGCTTTGGCTGGACGACGCTGGTCGCGGCCGAGATGGTCGCTGCGACCAAGGGCATCGGCTACATGGTTCTGAGCGCGTCGCAGTTCCTGCAAACCTCGACGGTCATCATGGGCATCTTTGTCATTGCCGCCATCGCCTATGCCTTCGACATGCTGATGCGCTTTCTCGAGCGTCGCCTCGTGCCGTGGAAGGGCAAGATGTAGCGCCATCGGGCAATCAGACGAACAGAACGACCAGAAGGAAGCACATGATGGCTGTGACCCAGCTCAAGACCGCAGCGCGCAGCGCAACCACGGATGCCGAGGATATCACCGAAACCGTTCGCGCCATCCTCGCCGATATCGCGGCCGAGGGCGAGGATGCCGCGCGCCGCTATGCCGACAGGTTTGACGGCTACGACGGCAACCTGATCCTGACCCGCGACGAGATCGACGCGGCCGGCGCACAGGTCAGTGCGCAGCTCAAGGATGACATCCGCTACGCCTATGAAAACATCCGCACATTCGCCGAAGCGCAAAAGGCCACGATCGGGGACTTTGAAATCGAGGTGCGACCGGGCCTGTTCGCCGGTCAGCGCGCCATCCCCTGCAATGCGGCCGGCTGCTATGTGCCGGGCGGGCGTTATGCGCATATCGCGTCGGCGATGATGACGGTGACGACAGCAAAAGTCGCCGGATGCCGGCACATCGTCGCCTGTTCGCCGCCGCAAAAGGGTCAGGGCGTGCATCCCGCCATCGTCTATACCGCCGATCTCTGCGGTGCCGACGCCATTCTGGCGATGGGGGGCGTTCAGGGCGTGGCGGCCATGGCCAATGGCCTGTTCGGACTGCCCAGAGCCGATATCCTCGTCGGTCCCGGCAACCAGTTCGTCGCCGAGGCCAAGCGGCTGCTCTTTGGTCAGGTCGGCATCGACATGTTTGCCGGCCCCACCGACAGCCTGATCCTCGCAGATGACAGCGCCGATCCCGAATTCGTCGCATGGGATCTGGTCGGTCAGGCTGAGCATGGCTACAATTCCCCTGTATGGCTGGTCACCGACGACCGCGCACTGGCCGAAAGGGTCATGGACCGGGTCCCGGCGCTGATCGCCTCGCTGCCCGAGTTGAACCGCCGCAATGCCGCAGCCGCATGGCGCGACCATGCCGAGATTTTCCTGTGCGACAGCCCAGAGGACATGGCGGCGCTGTCCGACCGGATCGCGCCCGAGCATCTGCACGTGCAGGCGCGCGACCTCGATTGGTGGCTGGGGCGGCTGTCCTGTTATGGCTCGCTGTTTCTGGGCGAGGAAACCACCGTCGCTTTCGGTGACAAGGCGTCGGGCACCAACCACGTGCTGCCGACCTCGGGGGCTGCGCGCTATACCGGCGGATTGTCGGTGCACAAATACATGAAGCTGGTGACCTGGCAGCGTGCCATGCCCCAAGCCGTGCTACCGCTGGCAGAGGCGACAGCCCGGATCTCGCGGCTCGAAGGGATGGAGGGGCATGCCCGAACCGCCGACATCCGGGTCGAGAAATACGCAGCCCTGCACCGTGGCGATCCGCACGTCGCAGGGGGTACCTGATCCGTGGACGGCGCGAAACCGACGCTTGTTCTTGTGCACGGCTATCTGGGCGGTGCGGCACAGTGGGATCATCAGGTCGCGCAATTTCGCGATCGGTTTCGCGTTGTCGCGCCCGACCTGCCGGGCTTTGGCACCCGCAACGACGCGATGGCGCCCGACCGCATCGCCGATTTCGCACGCGACGTGCTGAATGATCTCGACGCGCAGGGCGTCGGTTCGTTCATGCTGGTCGGGCATTCGATGGGGGGAATGATCGCGCAGGACATCGCCGTTCAGGCCGCAGATCGCGTCAGGCGGCTGGTGCTTTACGGCACTGGCCCCCTTGGCGCCCTGCCCGACCGGTTCGAGCCGATCACCGCCTCGAAAGCGCGGATCCAGATCGATGGGGTCAAACCCGCTATCCGTCCCATCGTTGCCAGCTGGTTTCTGGCCGGTGAAAGCGCCCCGGCTTATGACGCATGCCTCGATCTTGCCGCGCGCGTCAAAGCTCCGGCCGCGCTGGCCGCTCTTACCGCAATGGAAAATTGGGACGGTCGCGAACAACTCGCCCGGATAAAGGCACCGACGCTTGTGCTCTGGGGCGATCAGGACCGTTCCTATGGTTGGCGGCAGCCGGAGATGCTTTGGCGCGTAATCCCTGCTGCCGCGTTGGCCGTGATCCCGGGCAGCGCTCACAACGTGCATCAGGAAAAACCCGAGATTTTCAATTTGTTGCTGGACGATTTTCTGAGCGACCCAATTCCAGTATCCCCGGAGGCGGCGCTGTGAGGGCACCGCAAAATATGACATGCCGTTCCTGACCTCGCGCCTTCCTGGCTTTGATGCCGCACGATCGTTCTTTCCAGGCTTTGCGGTTTCCTTCCTGGTCGCCGTAACCGCCCAATTCCTCTCCGAACATTACGGCGCTCCGGCAATGCTGCTGGCATTGCTCTTGGGGTTGGCCCTGAACTTTCTGGCGGAGGAAGGCACACGAACCGCACCGGGCATCGCTTTCACCAGCCGTTCCGTGTTGCGGATCGGCGTAGCGCTCCTGGGCGCAAGAATCAGTGTCGACATGCTGGCAGGCCTGGGGGCGGCCGCTATTGCGCTGGTGGTCGCGGGTGTCATACTGACCATCGCCTTTGCCCTTCTGATAGCCCGTTGCGTCGGTCGTGGTTGGCGTTTTGCGTTGTTGACCGGAGGATCGGTGGCGATCTGCGGCGCATCGGCTGCCATGGCCATCGCCGCGGTTCTGCCTCGGCATGAGAAATCGGAGCGGGATCTGGTCTTCACGGTGCTGTCGGTGACGGTGCTGTCGACCATCGCCATGGTCGTTTATCCGATGCTTGCCCAACTGTTCCATTTCGATGCCCGAGACTCGGGGGTTTTCCTCGGCGGCACCATCCATGATGTGGCCCAGGTGGTGGGAGCAGGCTTCTCCATCGGACCCGAAACCGGCGAAACGGCGACGCTGGTCAAGCTGATCCGCGTCTCGATGCTGGCACCAGTGGTGCTGTGCTTTTCTCTCGCGATCCGGCAGATGGGTCTTGCCGATGTTTCCGATGGAGAGCGGCCCCCGTTGCTGCCCGGCTTCGTTGTCGGCTTCCTGCTGCTGGCTACGCTGAACTCGCTTGGGGTGATCCCGCAGATCCTCTCGGACCTCTCTGGCGCGCTCAGCCGTTGGGCGCTGCTGGTCGCCATTGCCGCAGTCGGCATCAAGACCTCACTCGCCCGCATGGTCGAGGTTGGCTTTGGCGCCATCGCATTGATTGTCGCCGAGACCGTTTTCCTCAGCCTGTTCGTGGTCGTTGGTTTACATATCCTTAAGTAACGTCGGTTGGTCATTAGGGAAATCTTTACCGTCCAGCGGTTCGCCTGCGATAGATCGGAGAATCGAAGCTCTGCGGCCTTCGATACCCTTCGCCCTGAATGTTGGGATTTCTTTTCAGCGCCGCCAGCTCGGCATCAAGTCCCGCCGTGCCGTTGTCGTCCAGCAAGAGCCGGACACGCACGCCCCGATCCGTCGCCCGCCACAGGGCGTCGAGCAGCAGATAGCCGGTCAGGTCGTCATACCAGATGTAATATTGCGCGTCGAGGGACAGGGGTTTTTACATGCTGTCGCAGCAAGTCGACATCAGCCGACCGGCAAGGCAAAGGATAGACGCTTCTCCAGGCAGTACCTGAAGAAGCGTCGGATCATAGCATAGCAGGGCTGATGCCCTGCGATATTTTTAGGCATGGGATTTCATGCGGCGATGTTCGATGATGGCTTCGCCGGCAGAGCGGCCTGCACCCCGGAACGGACGTCCGGCAGTTTCTGGCGAAACCAGTGTCACCAGGAAGGCCACAACCGCAATGATGGTGATATAAATCGCGGGTGCCAGACGGTCGCCAGTCGAGGCGATCAGCCAAGTGGCCACAAAAGGCGCCGTACCTCCGAAGATGGCATAGGCCACGTTATAGGTCACGGCAGAAGCGGTATATCGGACCCGCGTCGGGAACACCTCGCACAGAAGCACGGCCGTCACCACGTTCGCCGTAACCGCCCCCAAAGCCAGCATCAGCTGGGCCGAGATCGCCGAGCTGATGGTTCCGTCAGACGCCAATTGGTAGGCAGGAATGGCGAGGCATCCCAGAAGCAGCGCTGACGCGGCCATGGTCGGGCGCCGTCCGACCCGATCACAGAGCTTGCCGATCACGGGCGCGGCTAGGGCAGACGCGCTCAGCGCGATGACGTTGCTCAGCAGGACCTCGTCGGCGGGCATTCCCACGACGGTGCGCAGGAAGCTGGTCATGTAGGTAGAGAAAATATAGAAGGACAGCGCCGTGAGGCTGATGTAGCATCCCAGCCGCAGCATAGGCAGCCATTGTTCGCGTAGGGTCTGACGCAGCGGGGTATGCTCGGGCGCAGGTGCATCCATGATCTGCTGGAAAAGGGGGCTTTCGTCCAGCTTGTGCCGGATATAAAGCGCGACGAGTCCGAGAGGGGCTGCGATCAAAAACGGAATTCGCCAGCCCCAAGCGTTCATTTGTTCCGACGTCAGCGACGCCGTCAGCAGATAGGAGCACATCGCTGCCAGCGCGAAAGAGGCAAAGGTGGACGCCGGCATATAGCTGGAATAGCGCGACCGCTGGTGCGCGGGCGCATGTTCGATCACATAGGCCACTGCACCGGCATATTCGCCGCCAGCCGAAAACCCTTGTACACAACGAGCGACCGTCAGCAGGATCGGCGCCCATATGCCGATCGCCTGATAGCTTGGCAAAAGGCCGATCGCGACGGTGGCGACCGACATCAGCAGGACCGTCAAGGCGAGTACGCGCTTGCGGCCCAGCCGGTCACCCATCATGCCGAAATAAGCGCCGCCGATCGGGCGAAGCGCAAAGGAGATGGCAAAGATGGCGAATGTTTGGAGTAGCCCGACCAATTCGTCGCCGTCAGGGAAGAAGGTGATGGCGAGGATCGGGGCCATGAAGCCGTAGATGGCGAAATCGAACCATTCTATGACGGTGCCTGCCACGGCGGCGGTTGTCACCTTCCTGAGGGTTGCGGGATCGGCTTCGGCGAACTGGGTCATGCGTATCTCCCTGATGCGTTTCTTGTTTGATCCGGCTTGAACGGGAAACGGCGCCCGTTTCCGGGCGCCGTTCCTTGCCTTATTCCGCGGCGATCTTCTGGGTTGCGAGGCCGTCGATATAGGCCACGCATTCATCGACGGTGTGGACGTCGCCGAACTTGGCGTCGATGTCGAACAGGTTCCAGGCCACCGCGCCGGG
Organism: Paracoccus lutimaris; assembly: GCF_003337565.1. Lineage (GTDB taxonomy): Bacteria > Pseudomonadota > Alphaproteobacteria > Rhodobacterales > Rhodobacteraceae > Paracoccus > Paracoccus lutimaris. Next base: position 6,245 of record NZ_QPJL01000038.1, on the reverse strand, counting down.
CACCCGGTCGCCGATCGCCTCCTTGACGGCGATGGTGCGGAAGCCGTCGGCGATGCCGTCGCAGATCGTCTGGCGCACGCAGGCGCAGGCGGTCACGCCGGTGACCAGGATCGTGTCCACGCCGTTGGCGCGCAGGATGCCCGCCAGCTCCGTGCCGTGGAAGGACGAGGCGCGCTTTTTCAGCAGCGTGTATTCGCCCTCGACCGGGGCGATGCGGCTGTCGATAGCCTACAGGTCCTTGTTCTTCAGATCCACCACGTCGACGGGGATCTTGTCGTGCCACAGGCCCATGTCGGTGAAGGGGGCGTTGCGGTCGGTGATCTCGTAGGCGGTGGTGACGTGGACCACGGGCAGGCTCTGGGCGCGGAAGGCCTTGAGCAGCTTCTGCATGCCGGGGATGATCTCGTTGTCCATCTTCTCCTGGTCGCAGGTGAAGGGGTTGCCCGGACGCGTCCAGGCATTGGCCAGGTCCACGCTGACCAGGGCCGGGCGCTTGCCGAAGCCCACGCGCCGCTGGAAGCCGCGCTCCTTGTAGAGCTTGCTGGCCGTGTCGAAGGCTTCCTGCAGCAGGCGGTCCGGCCCTTAGCTGCCGGTCGAGAGCGTGCCGACGCCGCGCTGCGATGCTCCCCGAAGCAGCCGTTCATGGCATGGCACAGCATTTTGCAGGAAAGGGTGGCTCCACCTGAGGCATGGGTTGCACCGCAAGGATTCGAGTGCCACGTGATCGGTAGATATTTAGATAAACCAAGCTTACCAATGGTTAATAAACACGGTTGGGATAACGGAGAACCTATGACTTGGCATATCACCGCTCGCATGGCTTGGCACGATCGCGGCTGGGACGGCCGAGTCTGCGATGATCCGGCAGCCAACACATACTGCACGGGCAGCCATTCGCTTCTTTCAGAGCGGCTTGCGCGGGAAAAGAGGATCGAATGCGAGCGGCCATGTGCGGCGCTCGACGCCGACTTGCCCGACTATCAGCCGCCCTGCTTCTGGACGTCATCCGTTTTCGCGCCGGAGCCGACGAAAGTCCTGCACCGTCATCCGTTCCCTCAATATCGTGACGAGAAGCAGATCGAGGAGACGCTTCCCGCAAATTCGGTTTACACTTGGCCATTCCGCCTCGCGATGACGCATGCGTCGAAGAATCGGCACGGCAATTATTTTCCCGACCTTGATGCCCGGATCGAACGCTTTGCCGGAAGGCTCAATCCCGGTCGGTCGCTGGTCTTCTTTTACTTGAACTACGACAACCCGGTCTCAGCGGACGATTATAAGTATGCACTCGTTGGGTGTGCCCGCCTTGCTGACTTCGCAATGAGCGGCGAATTCCTGTTTAGCACCGATGAATTGGCGGAAATTCGCGGCTCGAATCCGCAGATGAAGAACTTCCCGGCCGAGAATTGGGCGTTGCAGTTGAGCCATGAAGGTGCAGCCAATGGCATCGTGCTTCCGTATCATGCCTATTTAGCCCACATCGCCGCGAATCCCGACGACGAAGCCAAACTCGACGAGATTCGTGTGCTGGTCGATGAGCCGGCGCTGCTTCCCAACTTCAAATATGTCTCCGAGCAGGTCCATGACGACCACGCGCTGGCACTACTCTACAAGCTTAAGCGCGCACTGGCGCGAGCGCAGGAGCACGGCATCGCCGATGTCGATGTCATGGTCGACCGGATTGAGGATTATATCGCCGACGCCTGGGCCGACCGCGGTCTCTATCCGGGTCTCGGATCGGTGCTCAACGTCCTCGCCGACCTGGCGGAAGGCGAATTTCAGATCGAAGGCAGCCGTGGCGCAGCGCTTGCCACCGCGCTGCGCGACTCGCTCGGCGAGGGCGAGGACTTGCTCGATTCGGCGATCTCGCTGCTCGAATCCAAGGATCCCGTGCCCCGGGCATTGGCGGCGCATAAGGCAACTGTGCGCGATGCGCGAGCGGGTTATCGCGACAACAAGAGCCTCAAGACGCTGCTCCGTAAGCTGACGCTGTTCACACTTACACCGCGCCAGGTCGGGCGCATCCTATTTCCCGAGGACGGCGACCCGCACGCTTTCGCCGGCCTCGCGCTGTCACCCGAAGACATCGCCGCCAACCCCTATGTCCTCGCCGAAAGTTATGTTCCTGCGACCCGCAATGCGAGCAACGAACGCGAGGATCTCGACCGAGAGCAGCGCAGCGATGCCGCGATCGACTATGGCGTCATCGACATCGGCATGTTCCCCGATCATCGCCATCTCGAACGCCGTGATGATCTCCACGATCTCACGGTCACCGGCCCTGAGCGGCTCCGCGCTTTTGCGCATGAGGCGCTGACCGCCGCTGAGGCGCAGGGTCATAGCTTCGTGTCGACCGGTACATTGGTCGAGCATGCCGCACGCCATCCGCTCTTTTATCGCGACAAGCTCAACGTCAACGAGGCGCAGTTCCTCTCGAATGAGCATCTCGCCCATTTCCGCGAGAGGATGCACATCGAGAATGTTGACGGCGCCCACTACTTCTATCTCCAGCGTGCCTGGCATGCCGAGCAGATAGTTACCCGCTTCGTTTGCGAACGGCTCAAGCTGCCGGCACTAAAGCGCGATCTCTCTTGGATCGCCGACTATGTCAGCACCGAATCCACCGCGCTCGCTGCTGAGATCGACGGGTTCGACGCTGAACGCTTCGGCATCGAACGCACGCGGATGATGACGAGCGCGATGACGCAGCGCTTCTATTGCGCCACGGGCCGACCAGGGTCAGGCAAGAGCCAAGCGATCGCTGAACTGCTCAAGCGCTTCGATGCCGCGAACGAGCGCACAATCGTACTTGCACCTACGGGCAAGGCGGCGCTGCGCCTCAATGCAGAGGCACCGGAAGACGTGACATGGGAAGCCGAGACTATCGACCGGTGGATTTGGCGATCGGGCCTAAGTGATTATTTGAGCGATGGCGCTGATTTGATTGCCATGTCGCGAGAGCCGCGCTTCGAGCAATTCGACAATCTCGTCATCGACGAGATGTCGATGGTGAATCTCTATCACCTCGCCTTGTTGTTCCGCGCAATCGAAGTGCATCAGCCGACATCCACGCTACGCGTGATCCTTGTCGGTGACGAGAATCAGTTGCCCCCAATCGGCTGCGGTAAGCCATTCCACGACGTGATTAGCTATCTGCGCGGGGAACCTGACTATCAGACCACCAACACCGTCCGCCTCACCGCCAATTGCAGGCAGCGCCACGATTCGACCGTGATTGAGGCGGCGCACCTCTTCGTTGGCAAGAACCGCTACCATGACGAGCTCTATGCGCAGCTTCGCAAGGGCGGAAAGGTCAGCGACTATCTCGATGTCCGGTATTTCAGTGGTACCCAAGAACTGCAGAGCCACGTCGCCGATTTCGTGACCACCACGCTTGACATTGCAGTACCTGATCACCGCGACCGCTCGCAGCAGGAAGCATTCAACCTGCTTCTGAAACTTTACGACAAGGGCCATGTCCCTAACAACGATGCGGCAGCGCTGGCGCTGGACCGGGTGCAGTTGCTGTCGCCTTATCGCGGCGGCCCGACCGGTGCGCTCGGCCTCAGTAATTTCGTGCGGGACACATACCGCGCCGAAGCCAAGGAGGACGACTGGAAGCAAAAGAACGGCTTCGTCCACTCAGACAAGATCGTTCGCATTCGTAACTACTATGTCTACAACAGCAAAACCAAGCAGCGCGAGTTGCGCCTGTCGAACGGATCGGTCGGAGTGTTGTGCGGAGGCCGCAAGGGCTGGAAAACATTCTTTGCCGAAAGCAAGTGGGGGTTCGACTGGGACAAGCTGGATCCTGAGGATTTCGAACTTGCCTATGGCCTGACCGTACACAAGGCGCAGGGCAGCGAATTCGAGGAAGTGCTGGTCGTGGTGCCCGAACGTCGGGCGCTGTTGTCACGCGAACTGATCTACACCGCGATGACGCGGTCAAAGACGCGCCTCACCCTGCTCGTCGAAAAGTCAGAACGCACCAACCCGTTAACGGTGGCTCGCGATCGCTCGGTGCTTGCGCAGCGCAACTCCTCGGTATTCGCACGCCCATTCGACGCCGTGCGGCTGTTCGAGCCTGAGAACGGAGTAAAGGTTCGCTCCAAGATTGAATACATGATTTATCAGGCGCTGGTCGCCGCGCGCAACGCGGGCACCTTGAGCTTCAGCTATGAGTCGGCGCTCGACCTGCCTTTTGGCGAGCGGATCGTCAGAGTGCATCCCGACTTCGTCATCCAGTCGGGTGGCCAGACTTACTTTTGGGAGCATCTTGGCATGCTCGACCGACAGGATTACGCCCGCGACTGGCGCGAGCGACGGCGTGCCTATTCCACCGCCGGGTATGAAGCGGCTTTGCTGACAACCGACGATCTGTCTGGTGTCCGCGCCGATCAACTCGCGCAAGTTGTTCGCGACATCACCGCAGGCAATCTCGCCGGGCGGGCCGACTTGGGCTGGTCGCTGCACCATTACACCCTTTGATTCTTCTCGGGATCGGTAGTCTTGAGAGTGTCCGATCTCGAAATGGAGGCGTTTGTTTGCGGCGCGTGGCTGAGCATTGCCGCCCGTCTGCAGTCCGCCCCGAATTAGCCATTCACAATTGCCGCAGCGAATGCACGTTTTCCGCCCTTATCGACGTTTGCTATCTGGCGCGGACGAGTGGATCTGGTGCAAATAGTGTCATGAATACTTTCCTTTTTGACCGCCAAGAAACAAGCAATTCTTGACATGAATACCTTGCGCACAACGCGTTGCTCATATGGACTGACGCAAGCCTCAGTCGCGGCCTCAGCCAAGATCAGCCTGCCGACGCTGCGGGCGCTCGAGCGGGGCGAAGGTGGTGTGCGGGCGCTGGTCGCGGTCATGGCGGTGCTGGATCTGCGCTGGGGCTGGGCGCCGGACCGGGTGCAGGCGGCGCGGGCTCTGGCTGATCAGCGGCGGGCGCGGGGGCTCAGCCAGGCGCAACTGGCCAATCGGATCGGGGTCAGCCGACCGGTTGTCATTGCGCTCGAGCGGGATCTGGGCGCGACGGTCGCAACGCTGGTCAGGGCGGCGGCGGAGCTTGGCGTCAGGCCGGTTCTACGCGCGGCCCCCTCGGGACGCGGCGGTCTGGTGCCTGCGACGAATGCCCCGGCGCAGGATTTGGTGATGACGCCGCCGGAGCTGGCGGCGGCGGTGATCGCGCATTTCGCAGATCGGATGACGGGCAAGGTGCTGGACCCGGCCAGAGGGCGAGGGGCGTTTCACGACCTGTTTCCCGCCCATCTTAGCCGGCATTGGTGCGAGATCACTGAGGGACGCGATTTCCTTGATTGGCACGAGACGGTCGACTGGGTGATGACCAATCCGCCCTGGTCGCGGCTGCGCGATTTCAGCCGCCATGCCATGCGGATCGCGCCGAACATCGTCTGGCTCGCGCCACTGACCAATCTGACGACCAGGGCGCGGCTGCGCGACCTCGACGAGGCCGGGTTCGGTATCGCTGAACTGGTGCTGATCGACACGCCGAAGGACTGGCCGCAGAGCGGCTTTCAGCTGGTCGCGGCATGGTTGCGCAAGGGGCACAGCGGCGGCTGGTCGGTGACGCGGCTGGCAAAATAGCTGCAGTGTGACGATCCGTGATCCATCGCGCCCGGCACGATCGAAGGCCAGCGTGCCGGACCGCCTGAATCTCTTAGCAAATGCTCTCGCAGGGGATGCCGTCATTGTCGCGGTCAAGCTTGCCGCCCCAGGGGCTGCAGATACCAGCGCGCCTCTGCGCAACTGCCGATCTGAGAGCAGGTCCGGCGTGGGCTGCAGGACCAGTTTTGTCCGGCCAGTTGCTGTAACCGCTGCATCGGCGGTGCCGCTTTCTGACCGCTGCGGCGTGCCGCACGCCAATCCCACGGCATGTCGAAACGGCCCTGCCAGATCCCGCGCTGGCCGGTCCGGGCGTGATCCTCGGCCGCGACATAGGCGGTCGAATATTGGCGGTAAGCCACCGCCCAGCCCTCGCGCACCATCCAGCGGTTCAAGTTCTCACGGCCCGCAAAGCAATCCGCCACCATCCGGCCGTAACGGTCGGTGTCGGTCTGCTGGCAGCTGACGACTTCCCGCCCGATCCGGTCTGACAGTGCCAGCGAAGCCTGCTGACCACAGCGCCATGCCGTGCCGCGCGGATCCTGGCACAGCTGCCCGCTTTCCGGCGCATCGATGCCGTTCAGCCGGATCCGGGCGCCGTGGATCTCGATGGTGTCGCC
>NZ_QPJL01000037.1 GCF_003337565.1 Paracoccus lutimaris | reverse complement strand
GAGGCCGGACACATGTCAGCACCCGGTGACGCGCGGAAAGCAGCTCTGAAATTACCCCTTGCGCAAGGGGCGGTTACACATGTTGCACAAATCGCGTGAGGGATTCATCTTGCGAATCCAGGGTGGTAGCTGGGGTGCATGAGCAGACCTACGCCCCCGACCTACAAGACCAGGAACTGGCCAGCTTACAATGAAGCACTCAAGCGCCGGGGCTCGCTGACGATCTGGTTCGACCCCGATATGAGTTGGGATGCCGCGCCGACAGGCAGACGTGGCCGGCAGCAGACCTACGCCTGGAAGGGATCAGGCGTAACAATCTTCAAGGTCTCGACGTCGAATTCCCCATCGGCTGCTTCACCGCTGTCACCGGCATTTCGGGATCGGGCAAATCCAGTCTTGTCAGTCAGGCGCTGCCCGAGCTCGTCACGGAACACCTCGGCGGCTCCCCCGTGGCCGAGGAGGAGGATAAGCGTGACCATTCAGTGTGAGGGGTAGATCGTGGTTTTGCCCATGGAGGGCCGGCTGATCGCGGAAACCAGCGACGGCGCGCAGATCGAGCTGGCGGCGGGCGAGGGCCAGCGCGTTCTTTATGCGCTGACCACGCTGGCGCAGACGCCGGTAGGCCCGCATCTTGCGATCCGTGTCCTGCGCACGGTTGCCGGCGAAGTGCTGTGGCGATCGCCGGCAACAGGGCAAAGCTGATGCCAGCGGATGAGAAACGCGCCCATCAGCTGAGCCTGATGATTGCCATCCCTTCGAGCCGGGCTCCCGTTCCGGCCGCACGCGGCCTCCATCGGCGGTGACGCTCGCCACCTCGTGGCGTGGGGCGATCTGGCCGAGAAGCTCCGGCAGCATGGGGGCGTCGCCGATGTCGCTTTTGGTGACTTCGATAGCGCGGACTTCCAGCGTTTGCTCATCGATCCCGAGGTGGATCTTGCGCCAGACGCGGCGTTTGGCGCCGCCGTGCTTGCGGGCGTTCCACTCGCCCTCGCCTTCGACCTTGATCCCGGTGCTGTCGATCAGCAGATGCAGCGGCCTGTTGATTTCCACCCAGAACTGAGCCGACTCAGTTCTGAGTGGAAATTAACACCGAGCCCTTCTGGACCGAATTCCTCCGAGATCTCGAGCGCCGCGGGCTGAGCCTTTGGCCCTCTTGCGGTTTGCATACGGTCGCTTGGGCGCAGTACGCTCTGCAGACGGCGTTTAGGTTTCTCGGGCGTGTCCGGGGAACAAGGCGCCTGCAGCCCTCCCGCGCCCCTGCACGGGTGGATCGCGTGCAGGGGATGAGCTACTGCAGAGCAGCTTCGTGGCGCTTGTCAGTGTACGCCACCAGCGGGGCCGCCGCGCCTAGCGCCTCGGCACTAGCGCCAGGCCGCCGACACCCGAGGCGAAGATCAGGGCAAGGCCCAGCAGGGTCAGCGGTTCCGGCCAGTCGCCGAAGACGAAGAACCCGATCACGGTGGCGGCGATTAACTGGAAATAGATGAGGGGCGCCGAGACCGTCGCCGGCGTAGTCCGGTTCACGACCACCAGCAGATAGTTGCCGAAGGCAGAGGCAAGCGAACTGACGATCACAAGCACCCAGACCCGCAGGTCGTTGCTTGCCGGAATGCTGGCAAGGCCCGCAGGCAGCAGCAGCACCGCGCCGATCAGCAGTTGCGAGCCGAGCAGGAAGGGCGGCGGATAGAAGGCGGTCAGCCAGCGCGTCGCGGCAAGATACGAGCCGTATAGCGTGCCGGCCAGCACCGCGAAAATCATGCCGGTCCCCATCTCGCCGCCGGGCCGGACGACCAGCAGCACGCCGGCAAATCCCAGCGCCAGCATCACCGTGCGCGCCCAGGACACGCTCTCGCCCAGCAGCAGGGCTGACAGCACATAGGCCACGATCGGGCCGATGAAGAAGGCGCCGAAGACATTCGCGATGGGCTCGGTCCGAAGCGCGGTCAGGATCGAGGCGATGGCGCCGACGATCAGGGCCGCCCGCAGGATCAGCCGCCAGTCCAGCAGGCGCCCCAGGCCGGCCGGCCCCAGGCCCAGCACCCAGAACAGCAGCAGGGCCGCCAGCGCGAAGCGCGACCAGGCCACGAACAGCGGCTGCACCCCCGCCCCCGTCAGCAGCTTGCCGGCCGTGTCGCCGCAGACGATCGCCGTGGTGGCAAGGGCGACAAGGCCAAGAACCGTCAGGGGCGCAGGGGTCTGCATCGGCATTTCCTTCAGTCCGCATCGGCACGCTATCCGGCAGCGCGCAAGGCCGGATCGGACCCCCCCGCATCCCCGGCTGATGCAAGCCTGCCAAGTCCCGCAGACGCAGGGCGGGGGGCGGCAGGCCCACGGGCAGCGAGCTGAGTTGCAGGCAGGTTCAGAACATTGCTCCATCAGATACCCGGAAGAAAGGAAATGATGAAGCCAGCTCACTCAGACCCCAGACTTGAATCGCATTCGAGCGCGCTGCTCTCGTCGCTGCAGCTCCCGACCACGACGTATCGATTCCTCGACATAGTCCATGTGGTCGCGCGCAGCCTCCTCGGCTCGTACGGGATCAGCGGACAGAACCGACTCAATGATCTCTATGTGTTGATCGAGAAGCTTGCGTCCGCTGTCATCGATACTGCGGAGAAGGTCATGATTGTAGAAGATTCCGCGACGTGTCAGGTCATAGACCGACGCCATCATGTGGATCAGCGTTGTGTTGTGGCTGGCATCGACCACAGCACGGTGAAGCCGGAAATCAGCTTCGCTTTCCGCCTCTGCGTCCTGACCAAGCCAGGCCGCTTCGAGTTCTTCCCTGATCGCGGACAGACGCTCCTTGTCCGCAGCTGTCGCGCGCTGCGCGGCAAGGCGGGTCGCGAAGGCTTCCTGCTCGCGCCGGTATTCGAGATAATCGTAAAAGGCTTCGCCATGGCGCGAATAAAGCGCCAACATGGCCGGCGACATGGCCCTGCCGGTCAGTTCGGCAATGTAAGTTCCGTCACCGTGGCGGACATGAACGAGGCCGCGAGCCTCGAGCGTCTGCAGCGCTTCACGCAGCTTTGGCCGCGACACCCCGAAGGCGTCGGCCATTTCGCGCTCCGACGGCAAACGAGCACCGTCCTTCAGAACCCCATCGACGATCATCGTTTCAACCTTGCCGACAACCGTATCGACGACTGATGCGTGATCAATCGGCTCAAAAATTTCCGCAGCAATCATGGGCGGCGAGCTCCTTAGGGCTGTCGATAGACAGACATCAATATTATTTACCTCATCGGAGTCTGATTTCAAGGACAGAATCTTCTCCAGTCGTGTATTTTTCTGTCTGAAAATCAGTATTTTCTTGATATCCATGGAGTATCCGGTGAACCTCACACTGCCGAGCGCGCTGCGTCAACCGACGATCACTCTTCACGGCGCCTGATCTAAAGGTAAATAAACTTGTTGACTAGGTTAAGTGGTAAAGTTTATATACCTGCTATGACGTAGGCGGGACGCTGAGCGCTCCGCACCAGCTCTGGGAGGGGGCGTCCATGCTGCAGCACGAGGCGGTCGGGCCGGACCGCAGGCCTGCTTGGCCGGTCAGTCGCTCAGGTTTTCTCCGCCATGCCTGTCCAGGGTGCCGCGCCGCTGACTTTTCGGGCGAAGGGCCATCAAATCGGCTATGTCGAGCCGCGTTGCTTTGTTCTGCCGATGGCACTTCCACAGCAAACTGAGCGCCTTTCAAACGACCTTAGGAAAAGGATCGATGCTATGACCAAAGCCGTAATCGTTGCCGCCGCACGCACTCCCGTCGGCAGTTTCATGGGGTCATTCGCCAACACGCCGGCCCATGATCTCGGCGCCGCGGTCCTGACTGAAGTCGTCCGCCGCGCCGGTATCGACCCGGCCGAGGTCAGCGAAACCATCCTCGGCCAGGTGCTGACCGCGGCGCAGGGCCAGAACCCCGCGCGTCAGGCCCATATCAATGCCGGTCTGCCGAAGGAATCGGCGGCCTGGGGTCTCAACCAGGTCTGCGGGTCGGGTCTGCGCGCTGTGGCACTGGCGGCCCAGCAGGTCAGCCTTGGCGATGCCGCGATCGTCATTGCCGGCGGTCAGGAAAGCATGTCGCTGTCGCCGCACGCCTCCTACCTGCGCGCCGGTCAGAAGATGGGCGACATGCAGGCCATCGACACCATGATCCGCGACGGGCTGTGGGACGCGTTCAACAATTACCACATGGGCCAGACGGCCGAGAACGTGGCCGAGAAATTCCAGATCACCCGCGATGCGCAGGACGAATTCGCCGTCTCCAGCCAGAACAAGGCCGAGGCCGCACAGAGTGCCGGCAAGTTCGATGACGAGATCGTCGGCTATACCGTGAAGACCCGCAAGGGCGACACGGTCGTCGACAAGGACGAATATATCCGTCACGGCGCCACGCTGGAGGCGATGCAGAAGCTGCGCCCCGCCTTCACCCGCGACGGCACCGTGACCGCCGGCAATGCCTCGGGCCTGAATGACGGTGCCGCCGCCGTCATGGTCATGTCCGAGGAGGAAGCCGCGCGCCGTGGCCTGACCCCGCTGGCCCGCATCGCCTCCTATGCCACCGCCGGCCTTGACCCGGCCATCATGGGCGTAGGTCCGGTCTATGCCAGCCGCAAGGCGCTGGAAAAAGCCGGCTGGAAGGTCGGCGATCTGGACCTGATCGAGGCGAACGAAGCCTTTGCCGCCCAGGCCCTGGCGGTGAACAAGGAGATGGGCTGGGACCCCGAAATCGTGAACGTGAACGGCGGCGCCATTGCCATCGGCCACCCGATCGGCGCCTCGGGCGCGCGCATCCTGAACAGCCTGATCTTCGAGATGGGCCGTCGCGACGCCAAGAAGGGCATCGCCACGCTCTGCATCGGCGGCGGCATGGGCGTCGCCCTCTGCCTCGAGCGCTGAGGCTCCAGACCAGAATCGACACAACATCAGAGGAGGGATCAATGTCAAGTGTTGCACTAGTTACTGGGGGATCGCGCGGCATTGGCGCCGCCATCTCGAAAGCGTTGAAGGAAGCGGGTTATACCGTCGCCGCGAACTATGCCGGCAATGACGAGGCCGCCAAGGCCTTCACCGACGAGACCGGCATCAAGACCTACAAGTGGTCGGTCGCCGATTACGATGCCTGCACCGCCGGCATCAAGCAGGTCGAGGAGGAACTGGGGCCGATCGCGGTGCTGGTGAACAATGCTGGCATCACCCGCGACGCCATGTTCCACAAGATGACGCCGCAGCAGTGGAAAGAGGTCATGGATACCAACCTGACCGGGCTGTTCAACATGACCCATCCGGTCTGGACCGGCATGCGCGACCGCAAGTTCGGCCGCATCGTCAATATCAGCTCGATCAACGGGCAGAAGGGCCAGGCGGGTCAGGCCAACTATTCGGCGGCGAAGGCCGGGGATCTGGGCTTCACCAAGGCCCTGGCGCAAGAGGGTGCCCGCGCCGGCATCACCGTGAACGCCATCTGCCCGGGCTATATCGGCACCGAGATGGTGCGTGCCATCGACGAGAAGGTGCTGAACGAGCGGATCATCCCGCAGATCCCGGTCGGTCGCTTGGGTGAGCCCGAGGAAATCGCCCGCGCCGTGGTCTTCCTGGCCTCGGGCGATGCCGGCTTCATCACCGGCTCCACCATCTCCGCCAATGGCGGCCAGTTCTTCGTTTGAGGGAAACACCCATGAGAGACCTCGGTCCCGATATCGACCCGATCGAATCCCGCGAATGGCAGGACGCCATTGCCGACGTGATTGAACGCGATGGCCCCAACAGGGCTCATTTCCTGCTCGATAGAGCCGTCGCACAGGCCCGCGCCGCCGGGGCAACGCTGCCGTTCTCTGCAACGACCCCTTACCAGAACACGATCCCCGTGGACGATCAGTATGAGTTTCCGGGCGATCTGGACATGGAATGGCGCATCCGCACCATCAACCGCTGGAACGCCATGGCGACGGTCGTGCGCCGCAACAAGGAATCCAGCGAATACGGCGGGCATATCGCATCCTTCGCCTCCTCGGCGGTGATGTATGATGTCGGGCTGAACCACTTCTGGCGCGCGCGGTCGGCGATTCACGGCGGCGATCTGGTATTCTTCCAGGGCCATGTGGTGCCCGGCATCTATGCCCGGTCCTTCATGGAAGGCCGCATCACCGAAGAGCAGATGCTGAACTTCCGGTCCGAGGTCGGGGGCGAGGGGCTGTCGTCCTATCCCCATCCCTGGCTGATGCCGGACTATTGGCAGTTCCCGACCGTCAGCATGGGACTTGGCCCGCTTATGGCGATCTATCAGGCGCGGTTCATGAAATACATGCACAATCGCGGGCTGATCGATATGGCCGACCGCAAGGTCTGGTGTTTCCTGGGCGACGGAGAGATGGACGAGCCGGAAAGCCGCGGTGCCATCGACCTGGCCGCGCGCGAGGGTCTCGACAACCTGATCTTCGTCATAAACTGCAACCTGCAACGCCTGGACGGCCCGGTGCGCGGCAACGGCAAGATCGTGCAGGAGCTGGAAGGCAATTTCCGAGGCGCGGGCTGGAATGTCGTCAAGCTGCTCTGGGGCAAGGGCTGGGACGATCTGCTAGAAAACGACACCAGCGGCCGGCTGCGCCAGTTGATGGATGAAACGGTGGACGGCGACTATCAGACCTTCAAGTCCAAGGACGGCGCGTTTATCCGCAAGCATTTCTTCGGCAAGTATCCCGAAACTGCGACCCTGGTCGAGGACTGGTCCGACGATCAGATCTGGTCGCTGAGCCGGGGCGGCCACGATCCCGAAAAGGTCTATACCGCGTTCCGCAAGGCGACCGACACCAGGGACCAGCCGACCTGCCTGCTGATCAAGACGGTCAAAGGCTATGGCATGGGATCTGCGGGCGAAGGGCAGAACACCACCCACCAGCAGAAAAAGCTGGCAGAGGACCAACTGCGCGCGTTCCGAGACCGCTTCAAGATCCCCGTGTCCGACGAGGATTTGCCGAAGGCCCCCTTCGTCGCGTTGAACAACGCCCAGAAGGCCTATCTGGCGGACCGGCGCAAGGCCCTGGGTGGCGCGTTCCCGCAGCGTGTCAGCACCTCGCCCAAGCTGGCAATCCCGCCGCTCGAGGCGTTCAAGGCGCAGCTTCAGAACACGGGCGAGCGCGAGATTTCGACCACGATGGCCTTTGTGCGCATCCTGACCACACTTCTGCGCGACAAGGAGCTGGGCAAGCATATCGTGCCGATCGTGCCGGACGAAAGCCGCACCTTCGGCATGGAGGGGCTGTTCCGATCCATAGGGATCTACAATCCCGCCGGCCAGCACTATACGCCCGAAGATCGCGAGCAGATGTCCTATTACCGCGAAGCAGCGGATGGGCAGGTCTTGCAGGAAGGCATCAACGAGGCCGGTGCCATGGCCGACTGGATCGCGGCGGCCACGTCCTATTCCAACCACGGCGTGCCGATGATCCCGTTCTTCATCTACTATTCGATGTTCGGTTTTCAGCGGGTGGGCGATCTGGCCTGGGCTGCGGGCGACAGCCGGGCGCGTGGCTTCATGTTGGGCGGCACCGCCGGGCGCACAACGCTGAACGGCGAGGGTTTGCAGCACGAGGACGGCCACAGCCATATCATCGCGGGCACCGTCCCGAATTGCATCAGCTACGACCCGACCTTTCAGCACGAAGTGGCGGTGATCGTGCAGCACGGCATGACGCGGATGTATCAGGATCAGGAGGACGTGTATTTTTACATCACCCTGATGAACGAGAACTATGCCCATCCCGACATGCCGGCAGGCTGCGAGGCGGGCATCATCCGCGGCCTCTATCGCCTCAAAGAGGTCAAGAAGCCGGGCATGAAGCACGTCAATCTGCTGGGATCGGGCACGATCCTGATCCAGGCGATCAAGGCCGCCGAGATGCTTGAGGCCGATTACGGCATTACCGCCGACATCTGGTCGGCGACAAGCCTGAACGAACTGGCCCGCGACGGCCAGGACGCGGCGCGGTGGAACCGGCTCAACCCGCTTGAGGCGCCGCGCGTGCCCTATGTCACGCAGGCGCTGTCCAAGGCCAAGGGACCGGTGATCGCCGCCACCGACTACATGAAGAACTATGCCGAGCAGATCCGGGCCTTCGTGCCGGGCCGCTACACGGTGCTGGGGACCGACGGGTTCGGTCGCTCCGACAGCCGGGTGAACCTGCGGAGGTTCTTCGAGGTCGATGCCAACCACATCGCCGCCGCAGCCATGGTGGATCTGTTCCGTGACGGTGCGGTCGACGAGGCGACGCTGAAGGCTGCCCTTGCCAAGTATGACATCGACGGCGCCAAGCCGAACCCCCGGCTGGTCTGAGCGGGAAGAAGGAGGAGACACATCATGCCTGTTGAAGTGAACGTTCCCGACATCGGCGATTTCAAGGATGTCCCGGTCATCACCGTTCTGGTGAAGGTGGGCGACACCATCGCCGCCGAGGACCCGTTGATCGAGCTTGAATCCGACAAGGCCACAATGGAGGTGCCAAGCCCCGTCGCAGGCCGCATCGCCTCTATCGTGGTGAAGGAAGGCGACCGGGTCTCCGAGGGATCGGTGATCCTGACGGTCGAGGCCGAGGGCAGCGACGCCGCTGCCGCCGCATCGGCGCCTACATCGGCGCCCGCCGCCGCGCCTGCCGCATCGGTTCCGGCGGCGGCAGCCCCCGCAGCTCCCGCCGTCACAGATTCGGGGTTCAACAAGGCCCATGCTTCGCCGTCGATCCGCGCCTTTGCGCGGCAGTTGGGGATTGATCTGGCCAAGATCAACGGCTCGGGCCGCAAGGGGCGCATTCTGCGCGACGACGTGACGGCGGCGCTGAAGGCCAGCGCAGTCCCGGTCGCTGCCGCATCGGGCGGCGCGGCGCTGAGCGGCGGCATGGGCATCCCGCCGATTCCGGTTGTGGACTTCTCGAAGTTCGGTCCGGTCGAAAACGTGGAAATGCCCCGCATCAAGAAGCTGTCCGGCCCGGCGCTGCACCGGTCCTGGCTGAACGTCCCCCATGTCACCCACCATGAGGAAGCCGACATCACCGAGATCGACCAGTTCCGCAAGGAACTGGACGACGAGGCCAAGAAGGACGGCTATCGCGTCACGCTGCTGGCGCTTGTCATCAAGGCCAGCGTGTCCGCGCTGCGCAAGCACTGGGAGTTCAACTCGTCGATCCATCCCGACGGCGACAAGCTGATCCGCAAGTCCTATTACAACATCGGCTTTGCCGCGGACACGCCGAACGGGCTGGTGGTTCCGGTCATCAAGGAAGCCGACCGCAAGGGGATTGTCGAAATCTCGAAGGAACTGGGCGATCTCAGTGCCAAGGCCCGCGCGGGAGAGCTGAAGTCCCAGGACATGCAGGGCGCGACCTTCACCATCTCGTCGCTAGGGGGCATCGGTGGCACCGCCTTCACTCCCATCGTGAACGTGCCCGAGGTGGCGATCCTGGGCCTGACGCGCTCGCGGATGGCGCCGGTCTGGGACGGCCAGCAATTCGTGCCGCGCAACATGCTGCCGATGTCGCTCAGCTATGACCACCGCGCCATCGACGGGGCGTTGGCCGCGCGCTTTGCCGCGACGCTGAAACACCTGCTCGGCGACGTGCGCCGGATCATGCTGTGAAGGAGGGCCGAAACATGGACATCAAGGTTCCCGACATCGGCGATTTCAAGGATGTGCCGGTCATCACCCTTCTGGTCGCCGTCGGCGACGAGGTTGCCGAGGAGCAGCCGCTTATCGAACTGGAATCCGACAAGGCCACGATGGAGGTGCCCAGCCCCGTCGCAGGACGGATCACCGCGATCTCGGTCAAGGAAGGCGATCGGGTCTCCGAAGGATCGGTGATCCTGACGCTGGACACCGCCGGCGCCGCCGCCGAACCCGCCAAGGGCAAGGAGGAACCGCGCAACGACAGCAGCGGCGGTCGTGACAGCAGCCCGGCCGCAGCTCAGCCCGTCCCGGCAGCGCTGTCCGCTTCGGCGCGCGGCGACATCCATGCCGAGGTGGTCGTGCTCGGTTCAGGTCCGGGCGGCTATACGGCGGCGTTCCGCGCGGCCGACCTGGGCAAGAAGGTCGTGCTGATCGAACGCTATCCAACGCTGGGTGGGGTCTGCCTGAACGTCGGCTGCATTCCGTCCAAGGCTCTGCTGCACGCAGCCAAGGTCATCTCGGAAGCCGAGGAGATGGGCCATCATGGCCTGCGCTTCTCGCCGCCCGAGGTGGATCTCGATGCGCTGCGCGGCTGGAAGAACTCGGTCGTCACGCAGTTGACGGGCGGTCTCAGCGGTCTGGCAAAGGGCCGCAAGGTTCAGGTGGTGACCGGCTTTGGCACCTTTGCCGGACCCAACATGATCGCGGTCGACAACGACGGGGCGACATCCACGGTCAGCTTCGACCAGTGCATCATCGCCGCCGGGTCCGAACCCGTGACCCTGCCGTTCATTCCCCATGACGATCCCCGCGTGATCGATTCTACCGGCGCGCTGGAACTGGACGGCGTGCCCGCGCGCCTTCTGGTTCTGGGCGGCGGCATCATCGGGCTGGAAATGGCCTGCGTCTATGACGCGCTGGGGTCCAGCGTAACGGTCGTGGAACTGATGGACCAGATCATCCCCGGCGCCGACAAGGACATCGTCAAGCCCCTGCATAAGCGGATCGAGGCCCGATACGAGAAGATCCTGCTCAAGACCAAGGTCACGGCGGTCTCGGCCGCCGAGGACGGGCTGACCGTCACCTTCGAGGACGACAAGGGCGGCACCACGACCGATCGCTTCGACAAGATCCTTGTGTCGGTCGGGCGTCGGCCCAACGGCAAGATGCTGAACGCCGGCGCCGCGGGCGTGGCCGTGGACGACCGCGGCTTCATCGCCGTGGACAGCCAGCAGCATACCAATGTTCCCCATATCCTCGCAATCGGCGACGTGGTGGGTCAGCCGATGCTGGCGCACAAGGCAGTCCATGAAGGCAAGGTCGCCGCCGAGGTTGCTGCCGGGCACAACCGCCACTTCGACGCCCGCGTGATTCCCTCGGTCGCCTATACCGACCCCGAGGTCGCCTGGGTCGGCGTGACCGAAGCCCAAGCCAAGGCCAGTGGCCTGAAGGTCGGCAAGGGCGTTTTCCCCTGGGCTGCCTCTGGACGGTCGCTTTCGCTTGGCCGGTCCGAGGGCATCACCAAGCTGATCTTCGACGAAACCGATCAACGCGTCATCGGCGCGGCCATCGTCGGCCCCAACGCCGGCGATCTGATCGCCGAGGTGGCCCTGGCTATCGAGATGGGGGCCGATGCGGTCGACCTTGGCCACACCATCCACCCGCATCCTACCCTGAGTGAGACGGTGAACTTCGCTGCCGAAATGTTCGAGGGCACGATCACCGACCTGATTCCGCCGAAGAAGCGTCACTGACCGTGATCGGGCGGCCACAGCTGATCGCCCGATGCCTTCCGTCAGCACAGCAACAGGAGCCTGCAATGACCGACAAGAAGCCCACCATGGATTTCAATGAAGCGCTCAAGGCGTTTGATCCGACATCCCTGTTTCCGTTCATGAACTCTCAGGGCATGGCGGACTGGTTCCGCCGTCAGAATGTTGACTGCCTCGATCCCGCCTCAATGCTGAAGATGTGGCAGAAACGGCTGGATGCCCTGGCCAGTGCCAACGAGCACGCAAGATCCCTCTACCGGTTGCAGATCGAGCGTCAGTTCCAGATTTTCGACGAGATGACGGCTGCCGCAACAGACAGCATGAACCGGCTCGACACATCCGTCCGCTCCGAGGCGTCTGGGAACAATATCAAGGTTCTTTCGGACGCGGCCGACAAGGCTCTCGCGCTGATGCAGCGGCTGTCGGAGGAATCGCTGGTGGCGATGACCGAAACTCAGAAACGGTTTGCAGTTGAGGTGGATGCGGCCATCAAGGACTTGCGCGGCGCTTGAGCGACGAGGTCGGGTGACCCCATCCTGTACCGCGACGCGCACAAGAGCATCGGCGCGCTCCTGCTGGTGATCGAACATTCGACCCCGACCATGGTGCGCCACGAATCCGGCACGCCCGAGAATATCGGCTGCGTTGTCACAGACCCCCACAGGGCCGGATCGGCCCGACGCTTCTGAGGAGGAAAGATGTCCCAAGTCTTCACATTCGTCTTGGCCCTGCTGCCAATCGCCACAGTGTTTCTGCTCTTGGTGGTGCTCGCACGCTCGGCCAAGCTTTCGATGGGCGTTGCCTATCTGGTCACGGCCGCGACCGCGCTTTTGGTCTGGGGCACGGACCTCAACAAGATTCTTGGCGCCACCGTGAACGGTGCCGTGACCGCAGTCAGCCTGCTCTACATTATCTTCGGTGCGATCCTGATGCTCTATACGCTGGAGGAAAGCGGCGGCATCCGGTCGATCCGGGCAGGGTTCACCAGCATTTCGCCTGACCGGCGGGTACAGGCGATCATCATCGCCTGGTTGTTCGGATCGCTGATCGAGGGGGCGTCCGGGTTCGGAACGCCCGCGGCCATCGCCGCGCCACTGCTGGTTGCCATCGGCTTTCCGGCCATGGCGGCGGTGCTGGTAACGCTGATCATCCAGTCCACGCCTGTGTCATTCGGGGCAGTCGGCACGCCGATTCTTGTCGGTGTCAATACCGGGCTTTCGGGTCAGGCGATTGTCGAACAGACCATCGCACCGATGGCCTTCGCTGACTATCTGGTCGAGATTGCTGTCAAGGTTGCCACACTGCATGGCCTGATCGGCTTTCTGATCCCGTTGATCATGATCGGCATGATGACGCGGTTCTTCGGTTCCCGGCGGTCCTTCGCCGAAGGGTTCCGAATCTGGAAATTCGCGCTGTTCGCCGGGCTTGCTTTCACCGTTCCGTACTGGATCATTGCCAGCCTGCTTGGCCCGGAATTTCCGTCCCTGGTGGGCGGCATCATCGGGCTGCTGATCGTCGTTCCCGCCGCACGGGCCGGCTTCCTGATCCCGAAGGAGTCCTTCGACTTCCCGCCCCGCGAACAGTGGGACGGAAAATGGGTCGGCAAGCTGGACGATCTGGAGGATCACCGTGCCGGGCTTGAGGTGATGTCGTTGCTCAAGGCCTGGGCGCCCTACATATTCGTGGTTCTTCTGCTGGTCGCGACGCGCACGCTTCCCGATTTCAAGGCCTGGCTGACCGCCCCGGAACGGACCATGGCCTTCGATGATCTGTTCGGGTCGGGCATCAATGCCCGCGTGCAATGGCTGTATCTGCCTGGAACGGTGCTGATCCTCGCTTCGCTGTTCACCTTCCTGTTCCATCGAATGCGTCCGGCCGATTACGGCAAGGCATTGCGTACGTCGGGATCGACAATGATCGCGGCGGCCCCGGCACTGCTGTTGGCGGTGCCGATGGTGCAGGTGTTCATCAACTCTGCCTCGGACACGATGGCGTCGATGCCGATCGTGCTCGCCGAAAGCGTCTCGGCCGTGGTCGGCAGTGCCTGGCCGATGTTCGCGCCACTGATCGGGTCGATGGGCGCCTTCGTCGCCGGATCGAACACGATTTCGAACATGATGTTCTCGTTGTTCCAGTTCTCGACCGCTGAACAGATCGGTCTGGGCGCGGCCGGGGCCGGATTGGTTGTTGCGCTGCAGGCCATCGGCGGTGCGGCAGGCAATATGATCTGCGTGCACAACGTGGTGGCAGCCTCGGCCACGGTGGGACTTGTGGACCGCGAGGGCGAAATCATCCGCATGACCCTGATCCCGATGTTCTATTATATCGTCCAGGGCGGCTTTCTTGGTCTTGCTATCCTGGCGGGCGGGCCGAACCTGTGGTGGATCGCCGTGCTGATCTGGCCGGCCGCCGTGCTGTTCCTGATGTCGCGCAATCGCGGGGCTGTTTCCGCCACCCAAACACGCTGAGGTCGTCATGTCCGGACAACCAAATCCCCGCGTCGGCCTTTTCGTGACCTGTCTCGTGGATGCAATCCGCCCCAGCATCGGGTTTTCCGCCATTCAGCTTCTGGAGGAGGCCGGATGCCGGGTCGAGGTGCCGCAGGCACAGACCTGTTGCGGGCAACCGGCCTTGAACAGTGGAGACGAAAAGGATGCAGCAGCACTGGCACGACAGACCATCGCTGCTTTCGAGGGCTTCGACTATATTGTGCTGCCCTCGGGATCCTGTGCGGGAACCATCGTGCACGGCTATCCGGACCTGTTGGCCAAAGATCCGGTCTGGGCGCCCCGCGCCCGGATCCTCGCCACGAGAACCCACGAGATTACCAGTTTCCTGGTTGATGTGATGGGTTTTCGGCCAAAGGGCCGTCGCCTGTCAGCGACGGCCACCTACCACGACAGTTGCGCAGGGCTGCGCGAACTGGGCATCGCCGCGCAACCCCGTGCGCTTCTGGCGGAG
This sequence comes from Paracoccus lutimaris, assembly GCF_003337565.1. Taxonomy (GTDB): domain Bacteria; phylum Pseudomonadota; class Alphaproteobacteria; order Rhodobacterales; family Rhodobacteraceae; genus Paracoccus; species Paracoccus lutimaris. Next base: position 4,400 of record NZ_QPJL01000037.1, on the reverse strand, counting down.
GTCGCGGGCCTGGAGATGCGGGGATTGGAAGGCAATGATGTCTGCTGCGGCTTTGGCGGCACGTTCTGCGTCAAGTATTCCGACATCTCGAACGCGATCGTCACCGAAAAGGCCGAGGCGATCGAGCGCACCGAGGCCGACCTGCTTCTGGCGGGAGATCTGGGATGCCTGATGAACATGGCAGGCAAGCTGAACCGCCGGGGCGCAAGGACGCGCTGTTTCCACACCATCGAGGTTCTGGCGGGCCGGGCCGACGGTCCCGCCATCGGCGAGGAGGGCTGAGAATCATGAGCGCACCAGAGGCATCTGTGCAGGTTTCGTTCAAGAACCGTGCCAAGACGGCACTGGCGGACAGAACGCTGAAGATCGCCATCGACCGCACCACCGGCACGGCCGAGGCCAAGCGTGCGGTGGCAGTGGCGGCGTTTCCCGAATTCCAGGCCGCCCGCGCCCGCGGACGCGCGATCAAGGATCACGTGATCGCCCATCTGGACCATTATCTCGAACAGTTCGAGCGCAACGCCACCGCATCTGGTGCTACGGTCCACTGGGCATCCGACGATGCCGAGGCACGGGCGATCATTACCCGTATCTGCCTGGATGCCAAGGCCAAGTTGGTGACGCGGTCGAAATCCATGCTGGGCGAAGAAATCGGTCTGCCGCATGCTTTGGCTGATGCCGGGATCGAGCGGGTCGAGACCGACCTGGCCGAACACATCATCCAGCTTGCCGGAGAGGCCCCCTCACACATCGTCTGGCCCGCGATGCACCGCACCCGCGAACAGGTGGCCGAACTGTTCAAGATGGCTCATCACCTGCCGCCCTCGGCCGACGATCCGGCCACCATGGTGCAAAGCGCGCGGCGCGAATTGCGCGCCAAGTTTCTGGGGGCCGACATAGGCATTTCGGGGTCGAACTTCCTGGTGGCCGATACGGGTGCCACCTGCACGGTGACGAATGAAGGCAATGCCGAACTGACCACCACGCCGCCGCGCATTCATATCGTGACGGCGGGGATCGAGAAAATCGTGCCCACCACCGCCCATGCCCTGTCCCTGCTGCGCCTGCTGGTGCGGTCGGCCACGGGCGGCGAACTGACGCAATACACGACATTCCACTGCGGACCCAAACGTCCTGGTGATGCCGATGGTCCCGAGGAGATGCACATCGTGCTGGTGGACAACGGCCGCACCAGAATGCTGGACAACGAGTTCCGCGAGATGCTGCGCTGCATCCGCTGCGGGGCCTGCATGAACCATTGCGTGGTCTATCGCCAGATCGGCGGGCACGCCTATGGCGGCACCTATCCCGGACCGATGGGTTCGGTTCTGACACCAGTGCTGAACGGGCTTGCCGGTTCACGCGACCTGCCCAATGCCTGCACCATGAACGGCCGCTGCGCCGAAGTCTGCCCGGTCGAGATTCCCATCCCCACGCTGCTGCGCGCCTGGCGGATCCGCAGTTGGCGAGAAAAGCTGGAACCGGGAAGCCTTCGCGCCGGCATCGGTATCTGGGCAGTTCTGGCCCGGCGTCCCGGTCTTTACGGGCTGGCCAGCCGGATCGGCGTGCGGGCCCTCCGGTTGTTCGGCAAGGGAGGCTGGATCGCGCGCCTGCCGCTGGCGGGCGGCTGGACGGCCCATCGCGACCTGCCGCGCCCGGCGGGCCGCACCTTCATGGAACAGTATCGCGCCCAGCAGGCACACAAGGGGAGCCGCCCATGACCGCCCGCGACCGCATCCTGTCCGCGATCCGCGCCGCCCTGCCACATGAACGCCCGGCGCCCGACGCCATCTCCGCCGAGGCCAAGGCCCTGCTGGCCGATCCCGACACCATCCGCCCTCGACTGGTCGCTGAGGGGCTGTTAGATGCCTTCATCCTGAAGGCTGAGGCGATCGGTACGACGATTGACCGCGTTGGCGGCATGGAAGCCGTTCCCGACGCTGTGCGGCGCTATCTGTCGGGACACGGCCTGTCACTGTCACTGGCCGTGGAACCGACGCCGGCGCTGACCGCACTCGACTGGACGGGCCTTGACACCGGCACCACTCTTGCCCCGGACCAGCCGGCAGCGCTCGGAAAGGCGCTTTGGGGTATCGCCGAAAGCGGGTCCATGATCGTGCATTCGGGCGCCGATACGCCGATCTTGCTGTCTTTCCTGCCCCTGCATCATATCGTGGTGCTGCAAGAATCCGATATCCTGTCCCATCTCGAGGACTATGCTGCGCAGCTGGCGGAGCGGCCCCATCCGCGCAACGCGATCCTGATCACCGGACCCAGCGGCACGACCGATATCGAGGGGAGCTATGTGCGCGGGGCGCATGGGCCGGGCTTCCTGCATGTGATCCTTGTTGCAAGCACAGACTGACAACCTGCCGGTTGCCAGTCCCCACCACCGCCGGCCGTTGCCAGCAGAGCCGGTCGTCCTAGCTACCCCCAAGGAGACCCGGAATGGACCGAAGCAAAATTGCCGAACAGACCGCAGAATTTGCCAGCCTGATGCAGCGGGCGCAGGAGCTTGCGCAGCGCAGCAGCGCCAGTGCCCTGGCCAAAGCGACGGGCAATGAATTCTCGGTGGTGGATTCCGGGACGGTGGCACAGGCCTATGCGCGCGCGGGGATCAAGCTGGCGCAGAACCCCTTTGCGCTGGCGCAGTTCCAGATCGATCTTTGGGCCGACAGCGCGAAAGCATGGGCAGGCGCATGGTCGGGCGAGGGCGAGGACAGCAAGGACCGCCGCTTCCGCGATGGCCGCTGGACTACTGATCGGGTCAGCCGTGGCCTGCGCGACGTGCATCTGGCTATCGAAGGCGCCGCCGACCGGCTGATCGAAACCCTGCCCGAGGGTGACAAGGACAGTCTGCGCGTGCGGTTCTATACGCGGCAATTGCTCAGCGCGCTGTCGCCCAGCAATTACCTGGCGCTGAACCCCGCCGCGCGTGAGCGTTTCCTTGAAACCGATGGCCGCAGCCTGCTGGACGGTTTCCGCAACCTTCTGGACGATCTGGAACGCGGCGGTGGGCGGCTGGACATCAACATGACCGACCGCGCGGCCTTCGAGGTCGGGCGCGATCTGGCCACGACGCCGGGGCAGGTGATCTATCAGAACGAATTGATCCAGTTGATCCATTACGAACCGCTGACCAAGACCCAGTTCAAGCGCCCGCTGCTGTTCGTGCCGCCCTGGATCAACAAATACTATATCTTCGACATGAAGCCCGAAAACAGCCTCGTCCGCTATATGCTGGAGCAGGGCCACAGCGTTTTCCTGATTTCATGGGTCAATCCGACCAAGCAGCACGCGGCACTGACCTTCGAGGATTACATGCGCCTTGGGCCGCTGACCGCGCTGGACGCGATCACCGATGCGACGGGCGAGGATGAGTTCGACATTCTCGGCTTCTGCATCGGCGGGATTCTGGTGACGGCGACGCTGGCCTATATGGCGGCAAAGGGTGACAAGCGGGTCAAGACGGCGACGACGCTGGCCACGATGGTGGATTTCACCGATGTGGGCGAGATCGGCGTTTTCATCGACCGCGACCGGCTGCAGGTTCTGCGCGAACACATGGCCGAAAAGGGCTATCTGGAAAACCATCACCTGCAGGACATGTTCTCGATGATCCGGGAAAATGACCTGATCTGGTCCTTCCATGTGATGAACTACCTGATGGGCCGCAAGCCGCCCGCCTTCGATCTGCTGTTCTGGAACGGCGACAGCACGCGCCTGCCTGCGGCCATGCTGCTGTGGTATCTGGAGAAGATCTATATCGAGAACGGCTTGCGCCAGCCCGGCCATCTGACCATGGACGGCGTGCCCATCGACATCAGCAAGATCGACATCCCTTTCTATGTCTTTGCGACGAAAGAGGATCACATCGCGCCCTGGAACTCGATCTATCCGACGACCGGGTTGCTGGGCGGTGACACGACCTTCGTTCTGGGTGGCTCGGGGCATATCGCGGGGGTGATCAACCCGCCAGCGAAACGGCCGAAATACGGGTTCTGGACCAGCGCGGCTGCCTATCCCGCCGATCCGCAGGACTGGCTGGCCAAGGCCACGCCGCATCAGGGGTCTTGGTGGCCGAACTGGGCCGAATGGATCGAAAGTCACAGCAAGGGCAAGAAGGTTCCCGCCTATGTGCCTGGTAGCGGAGCGCTGAAACCGATCGAGCCGGCACCCGGCAGCTATGTGCGGGCGGGATAATCACCTTCAGCTTCGGTCTAGATCGTTTGGGGTAAGCGCGACGGCGTGACCCTGTGCAGAGATGCTTGACGGCTGCTGGTTTCTCCATCTTTCCGCCCTACATGTTGATTGCCACTGAGATTTGACCCGGCATTGTCACCGAGAACTGACCCACCCAGTGGTTATGTTCTGCGTGTTATGATGGCGTCAATGCTAGT
>NZ_QPJL01000036.1 GCF_003337565.1 Paracoccus lutimaris | reverse complement strand
GACATCAGGTCTCGTGCCAATCTGGTCTCCATTGCAGGTACCAGCTTGAATCACGATCAGGCCACCCTGTGAATCCCTTTTGTCAACACCACCTAAGAACGACGACACCAATGATACGGTAACACAACAAAATATATGCTTAGCGCGTAGCGCAAATGTCGAATTTTCCATCAGTGGAGTGTCTGCCTTGGACCTAAGAATACCTACTAATCTCCGATCTTTGCATTCCTTTCAAGACCTTGCTTCACTCGGCTATGGCAGGGAGTGCATAGCGACTGCCAGTTGTTCCAGTTCCAGAACAGCGCCTTGTCGCCTTTGTGGGGCTTGATGTGATCGACAAGCTGCGCGGGATCACCGCAGAAGGCGCAGCAGGGATGAAGGCGCAGGAACTCAGCCCGCGCCTTTTCCCATTCGCGCGTGTAGCCGCGCTGGCGGCTGTTCGGGCGCTTCTGATCGTGGCGGCGTTTGCGTTCAAGCTGAAGCTCGATCTGGCAGGCGCAAAGCTGCCCCGCCGGAACGATGGCACCGCAGGAACACAAACGCGGCGGTTTAGGCATTGCCGCGTTCGATACTTAGTGAGCCGTTGATCATGGTGCCGCCGGTCCAGACTTCGCCGTAAACGATGGGAATGATGCCGCCCTCGCGTGTCGTCACTTGGGGGCCGGTCATGGTGAAGGATTGCTCGGTTTCAGAACCATCAGCCTCGGGCGCAATGAAGCTTGCCACGCCGTTGATCAGAAGACCCGCGCCTAGTGAGCCTGCGACTGAACCGACAGTTGCACCGCCCCAAAGGGTCGTGCCCATCGCTGCGCCGAATGCGCCGCCTGTAACCATTGAAAGACCGATCAGGGCGATTCCAGCGATAATCTTGCCGAGACCGCCCCGCTTCGAGCCTTTCATGACCGGAACGATATGCAGGGGCTGCTTACCCAGCTTGAAGCCCGGCAGCATATCTTCTGACAGCGCCATGCCGCTGCGGGCGGTGTCACCCACAACAACCCGGTAATGGCCGTTGCGGATAGCGTTGAAGAACTCGTTGAAGTTGGCGCGCAGGGCCTCGATGACATCAGCCACAGTGTCAGTGTTGAACTGATGCAGCTTGCCGAATTTCTTGCCGAGGGCGCCGTGAAGATGGACATTACGCATGATTCTAGAACCTTCCTTTTAATGCCTGTAGAGCGGCGCGGTCGAATGCCGGGTCAAAGCCCAGCTCCTCGATTTCGCGCAGGCGCTCGGGTGTATATACGGCGGCCTCATCTGCGGTGTCGGATGAGACGGCCTGCGGCATCATGCGGATCAGCCGATCCGTATGGGCTTTGAATGCGGTCTCGATCTCGCCGGGTGATGCTGCCCAGGTGTCGGCGGGCGTCCAGCCCAGCCAGCCCGTTGCATAGTCGAACAGGCTTTCGAAATACGCGCGCAGGGGCATGGTGGCCCCGCTGGTCGTGCCTTGGCTCGGCGCTGTGTCGGCGCTGTCATCACCTGCTGGAATTAGGGCACTCATCACCGCCAGACACGCCGCTTGTGCATCGACCAAATAATGCACAAGCGGCGTGTTGGTGGTGGCGGCGAGGAAGCGATGGGCTTCCCGCCGATCCGTGGCGGTGGCGAGGATCACCGCACGGATTGCAGAAAGGCTTTGGCGGCTGACCTGATCGACCAGACCAGCAAAACCTTCGGGGTGGTTGTCGATGGCGGCAGCAGCCCGCAGAGATGCCCGAAGCGTGACGGCGTGGCCTTCATGCGTCAGGTCGATCTCAAAGGCGGGCTGCACCGGCATCTTAGGCCGCGACCTTCAGCTTCACAAAGCGGTCGGGGTGGGTCAGGTCAGCGCCGACGCGCTTGCGGGCGATGAAACGCACCTGCGACTTGCTGCCGAGGGTGAAGGGGTCGCGCAGGATCGACAGACCGATGCGATCCACGATGCGATAGCCGGTCATGTCGCCGAACAGGATCGGGAAGGTGCCCGCGCCGATATTGTCCATGTCCGGCATCTCGATGACCGGACGGCCCAGAAGCTGCGAGGGCGCACCGTCTTGCGGGTCGATGACCAGATAGCGGCCCTGCGCGTCCTTCCATTTGCGGACCTCGGCCAGCGTGGCGCGGTTCATCAGCCAAGCGGCGTTATGGGCGTGGCTCGTCGGGATGGCGTGATACATGCCGATCAGCACATCAGCCGGGTTTGCCGCCGGGAAGCCGCCCGCGAGGCCAGTCTTGATCTCGGCGATGCTGGGTGCGGACATGATGCCGCGCGGCCTGCCGACGCCATCACCTTTGACGAATGCCAGACCTGCACCTTCCAGCATGGCGGATCCTCGATCGCGCTCGATCCTGCGGCCAGCCGCCATGCGGATGAACAGGGGCTGATCGTGCGCGCCGCAGACCGCAGCGCCATCGGCTCGGCTGAGTCCGGCCTTTCCGAGGAACTGCTGTCGCCCGGCCTGACCGGCGGCTTCGAGATGATCCGCTCGGTCTTTGCGCCCGGCGCGGAAAGCGAGGGCTTGCGCCCGGCGCGCGAGAGCGAGCATGGTGGCGTGGTGATTTCGGGCACGCTGATCCTGACCATCGGCGCGCGCCGCTTTGAGCTGGGCACGGGCGACAGTTTCCAGTTCGCCGGCCAGCCCTATGCCTGGAAAAACCCCGGCGAGATTCCGACCGAGGTGATCTGGATCGTGGCGCCGCCGGTCTATTGAGGCCGCGCGTCGCCTATCATCCCGGGGGTGGCGGTCTACTGGCCGATCTTGCGGATGGTCCCGGGCGGCAATAGCTTTGACCGGGTCACCGCGCGATGCGGGCATTTACGATGTGCCGGAACAGGTAACAGGGGCGCGCCATGGCCAAGATCGGCTTCAGGAACAGCAGCAATCCCGGCATCGAGATGTCGGCGGTGATCAACTTTCCCGAGGGGTTCGACGAGGATCAGACCTATGCGGCGGTGATCGTCTCGCATCCCGGGGGCGGGGTCAAGGAACAGACCGCCGGCACCTATGCCGCGGAACTGGCCCGGCGGGGTTTCGTCACCATCGCCTATGACGCCAGCTATCAAGGCGAATCCGGCGGGCTGCCGCGCCAGACCGAAAACCCCTCGGTCCGGACCGAGGATGTCAGTGCGGTTCTGGATTACCTGACGACGCTGCCCTATGTCGATGCGGCGCGGATCGGGGCCATGGGGATCTGCGCAGGCGCTGGCTATACTGCCAATGCCGCGATCAACGATCCGCGCATCAGGGCCGTGGGCACGGTCAGCGCGGTCAATATCGGCCAGATGTTCCGCAATGGCTGGAACAATGACATCAAGGATGCTGATGCCGGGCCGCTGATCCGCATGGGCGCCGAGGCCCGCACCGCCGACGCCAAGGGTGGCGGCTATGCGCGCTTTCCGCTGGCGCCCCTGAACGAGGCCGATGCCCCGAACGAGGAACTGCGCCAAGCCTGGGAATATTACCACACGCCGCGCGCGCAATATCCGACCTCGCCCGGCTATATGACCGCGCGCAGTCTGGACCAGATCATCCCCTATGACGCCTATGCCAAGGCCGAGGCCTTTCTGACCCAGCCCCTGCAGATCATCGTCGGCAGCGAGGCGGGCAGCAAATGGATGAGCGACGATCTTTACGCCCGCGCCGCCAGTACCGAAAAGCATTTCCACATCGTCAAGGGCGCCAATCACATGGACCTTTATGACGGCAAGGACGAGATCGCCGAGGCAATCGGCGTGCTGGCTCCGTTCTTTGAAAAGACGCTCAGGGGCTAAGGCCCGCCATTTCCCTTCACCACGACGAGTCACGAGGCAGACCATGGAAACCGTCACCATCCGCAACCCCGGCATGGCCTGGGATATGGCCGCCAACATCCTGTTCCCGCCCGGCTTTGACGCCGGCAAGCGCTATCCGGCGATGATCTCGAACCACCCGATCGGCAGCTGCAAGGAACAGACCTCGGGCAATGTCTACGGCGCGGCGATGGCCAAGGCCGGATTCGTCGTCATCGTGCCCGATGCCAGCTTTCAGGGCGGCAGCGGTGGCGGGCCGCGCTGGACCGAGGATCCCGAGCAGCGGGTGAAGGACTATCGCGACGCCATCGACTATGCGCAGACGCTGCCTTACGTTGACCCAGAACGCATCGGCATCCTTGGGATCTGCGGCGGTGGCGGCTATTCGATCAAGGCCACGATCATCGACAAGCGCATCAAGGCGCTGGTCAGCATCACCGGGGTGAATTTCGGCCGCCTGATGCGCGAGGGGTTCAGCAATTTTGACCCCGTCGGCGCGTTGCAGAACATGGCGGCGCAGCGCACGGCGGAAAATGCGGGCGCTGATGCGCAGATCAACCTGTTCGTGCCCGCCAGTCTGGATGCCGCCAAGGCCGCCGGCATTGCCGATATCGACCTGCTGGGGGCGACCGACTACTATCGTAACCGGGCTCCGAACGCGGCGGCTGGCACGCGGATGCTGGTCTCGCATGCGGCGCCGGCGATGGCCTGGGATGCTTTCGCCTTTGCGGAAACTCTGCTGACCCAGCCGATGATGGTGGTGTTTGGCGACCAACCTGGTGGCTTTGGTGCCTATCGCGATGGGATGGAACTGTATGGCCGTGCCGTCTCGAAGAACAAGGAACTGGTCGTGGTCGAGGGCTGGTCGCATTATGACCTCTATGACCAGCCCGAGCCGGTGGGCATCGCGCTGGCACGCGTCATTCCCTTCCTCAAACAGCATCTGGGCGGCTGACCGGGACCAACGCCGATGTGGACATGGCGCGGCAATGGTCCCAACATGTGGCTTGGCGGCATCCCTGCCGCCCGACCCCGACAGGTGGAACGCCATGGATCACCAGATTGACAGATCGGCGCCGGTGCTGGTCACCGGCGCCACCGGCTTTGTCGCTGGCTGGATCATCAAGCGGCTGCTGGAACGGGGCGTCAGCGTTCATGCCACCGTCCGCGATCCGGGGAATGCCGAACGGCTGCGGCATCTGAATGCGCTGCCCAGGGCGGATGGGGCCAGCCTGCGCTTTTTCAAGGCGGAGCTCTTGACCGAGGGCAGCTTTGCCGAGGCCATGGCCGGCTGCGGCGTGGTCTTTCACACCGCCTCGCCCTTTACCTCGACATTTGCCGATCCGCAAAAGGACCTGATCGACCCCGCACTTCTGGGCACGCGCAATGTGCTGGACGAGGCGCGGAGGACAGGCAGCGTTCACCGCGTGGTGCTGACCAGCTCCTGCGCCGCGATCTATACCGATGCCGCCGATTGCGCCGATGCGCCCGGCGGGGTCCTGACCGAGAATGTCTGGAACCGCACCGCCTCGCTGGAATATCAGCCCTATTCCTGGTCCAAGACCCTGGCCGAGGCCGAGGCCTGGAAGATCGCCGAACATGCCCGTTTCCGGCTGGTCGCGATCAATCCCTGCCTGATCATGGGACCGGCGATCGGGGGCAAGCCCACCTCGGAAAGCTTTGCCATCATGGAACGCGCCGGGCGGGGCGAATTCCGCTTTGGCGCGCCGCGCCTTGGGCTGGGTTTCGTCGATGTGCGCGACGTGGCCGAGGCGCATCTGGCCGCCGCCTTTCTCCCTGACGCCGAGGGGCGCAATATCGTTGCCGGGCACGAATCCGATCTGCTGACGGCGCTGATGACGCTGCGGGCGAAATACGGTGACCGCTACGGCTTGCCGACCCGCGCCGCGCCGAAATTCCTGCTGTGGCTGGTGGCGCCGCGTCTGGGGCTGACGCGCAAATTCGTCAGCCGCAATGTCGATGTGGCGTGGCGGGCCGATACCAGCAAGGGGCGGCGCGAGCTGGGCCTGACCTATCGCCCGCTGCAAGAGACGATGCAGGACATGTTCCAGTACATGATCGAGCAGAAGTATTTCTGACCCTTACACCGTGCCTTGCGGGCTGGTCCCGGCATCCTCAAGGATCATCTCGGCGGCGCGCTCGGCCAGCATGAAGACGGCCATGACCAGAAAATACCCCGGAATGCGCGGAAAGGCCGAGGCATCGACCACCCGCAACCCGGCGATGCCATGCACCCGCAGCCGGCCGTCCAGAACCCCGCCCGCCGCCTCGGGTCCCATGGCGGCGGTGCCGCAGGCATGGTGGCCCCAGGCATTGGCGCGCACATAATCGCGCAGCGCCGCGTCCGAATGGCGGTGGCGGCCCGGTTCCTCTTCTTCGGCGATCAGGGCGTCAAAGGAATCTGCGACGCGACGCACGGTGCGGATCGCGTGCACGACCGCGTCCAGATCGGCCTCGCCGCCCGCATCCTCGAATGACCGGAAGCGGATTTCGGGCCGGGCCTCGGGGTCGGGGCCGGTCAGCCGCACGCTGCCGCCGCGATTGGCGGCATAGGCCTTCAGAATGACCCAGCTGAGGTAATCGCCGCGCCGGATGCGTTCCGAATAGCCAGGGTAATAGCCGCGAAAATCCGCCAGCAGCGCAAAGCAATGCAGGTCGGTTTCCGTCAATGTCGGAGATGAGCGCATCGCCAGCGAAAACAGCACCCCGTTCGAGGCGTAATTGCCCCGCCCGAGCCATTTCCAGATCCGGTAATGGCGGTCATGGCGGGAATATTTCACCCCGCGCATCGCCCCCCAGGGGCGCTGCATCCGGTTGGCGACGCCGACCTCATAGCGGTCCTGAAGGTTCGCGCCGACGCCGGGCAGGGCGCGGGTCAGCGCGATGCCATGCCCGGCCAGATGCGCCGGATCGCCGATCCCCGACAGCATCAAGAGTTGCGGCGTGGCAAAGGCGCCGCCGGCAAGGATCACCTCGCGCCGCGCAGTCAGGATTTCGGTGGCATTCCCGGATCTGACCGCGACGCCGGTCGCGCGCCCGTCCTGCACGATCACCCGCAGGACTTTGGTTTGCAGCCGCAGCTCCAGCCGGTCGGGATGGCGCGATTGCGCGTCCAGCAGCCGCTCGCGTGCGCCGTGGCGGATATGGCGGCGCGTGCCAAGGGGGGCGATGCGGATGCCCGCGATGCCCCGGTTCCACCAGCGGCGGTCATTGGGGTCGGTGGCGGTGGTTTGCCAGCTCGTGCCCTCGTGCTGAAAGGCATCGGCGACGCTGCCGACCGAACGCAGCAGCGCCCATCGCAGCGGCAGGTCCAGAAGTGCCCGGACCGGAAGGGCGCGTTCCGTGGTCAGCCAGCCGTTCCAGCCATGCCCGGTCGGATTCAGCCCGGTCAGGCGGCAGAGCCAGCGCCAGAAGCCCGCGCGATAGCGGCAGCGCTCGATCCGCTCGAAATGGCGCTGCATGGCCGAGGCGCGCCAGCCGGCCTCGCCGGTGATCGCGGCGATCTGGTTCCAGTCGGCATCATTGGGGCGCACGACGATCATGGCGTGATGTATGGTGCAGCCGCCAAGCCCGCGCACGCGCGGATAAAGCACACCGCCCTGTTCGCGGTCGTAGCGCCAGTCGCGGTCCTGCAACGCATCGTCGTCGTGATGGCGCACCCAGTGGTCGTCGCAGATATCGGGATGCTCCGAGGCGAATGCATGGAATGCCGGGACCCGCACCGCATCCGCCAGCGGCATGTCGTGGTCCTGATCGCCGCAGGGCGCGCAGGGATCGCCCCCGGCCTCGATCACCAGCACTTTTGCCCCCGCCTCGGCCAGCCGCGCCGCGACCACGGCGCCGCCGGCCCCCGCGCCGACGACGATGTAATCGTAGGCGGCGGGCGTCATCTCACAACTCCATCAGAAAGGAAATCAGCGCCTCCTTGTCGGCGTCGGGCAGGGTGGCGCCGAATTCATGGCCCTTGTTCACCACGTAATCGGGGCATTTCGACAGGCCGACCAGCGTGTCGATCAGGCCGGTTTCGCGCAGGATGCGCTGGGCGTCAGCCATGACGGCGGGATCGGCCAGTTCCTCGGGCGTGCAGCGCCCGCCCAGTTGCTTGAGGCCGCCCAGCAGGTTCGGCGTCGATTTCGCCATCCGCCACAGATGCGCGGCCATGTCCGGCTCGTCATTGTCGGGCAGCAGTTTGGTATTGACCAGCGCGTTGATCGGGAACCCTTCGGGGAAGGGGCCGATGCGGACCGCGCCTTCGGGCGTCACCAGCCAGGGCGCAAGCCGCGACAGAAGGCCCGCATTGTCCCGGACCAGCGCCGGGGCATAGCCCTTGGGCACCATCAGGCAGGCGGGCGCGGACAGGCGATAGATATAGCCCGGCACCGGTTCGGTGGTCAGCTGATCCATGCGCCGGGTCTGTGGCCACAGCATCTGCCGGATCGATTTGTCGAACTGGTAAAGCCGGTTCTCGACGCAGGGCAGATAGGGGTCATCCGCATCCGCCGCCGGGCAGGTCGGGCCATAATCACCGTAATCCCCGGCGTAATCCGTCTCATAGGCGTCATGCCCGACGGAATTGTTCAAAAGATAGGGTGCGGTGGACCACAGGCTGATCAGCGAGGCGGGCCGCAGATAGCCGCGCCCGTTCCCCAGCGACTGAAAGGACGAGGCCGCGCCCGAAACTGGGTGATGCACCGTCACCGGCTTGGGCGGCGGCAGGGATTTATAGCTGTCTGAGGTGAAATTGTCCCAGATATCGCCCCGCAGGCCATTGGTGGCGACGGCCGAGCAGGCATTGGTGCCCAAGATATCCATCGGCACCCGCCTTTCGGTCGAGAGATAGTTTCCGCGCAGGAAATCCGGCGCCGCGACGATGGCGCGCATCTGGGTTTTATAATCCTCGGTCTGGGTCCAGTTCCAATAGCGGTCCCAGCATTCGCGGTAGCGGGGACCCGAGCCGCCGCCCGCGCAGATGCCCTGATCCACGCCCGAGGCGGGCGTAGGCACGGGCTGGCGCGAGGAATGGCAGGCGGCGCAGGTCTCGGCAAAGACCTCCTTGCCGCGGGCCAGTCCCGCCGGATCACGCTGGGCCAGACGGCCCGCGCCGCCCGGTGCATCGCCCAGCCGGTCGGCGCGGGCGGTCACCAGAAAGAACACCGCCATGTCGGCGGTCATGTTTTCGGTCGCCTGCCAATAGGCCGAATTCTTCTGCGCATCCGCGATCTGGATCGGCGAGATCTTTTGCGCGCCAAGGAAGGGGCGGAAATGCAAAAGCCATTCCTCGGAAAACAGGCCGATATTCAGATAGACCCGGTTCAGCGCCCCCAGCGTGCCCACCGAATCCGAGCCGTCCTTAAGGACCCGCATCGAGGCGACCTTGCCATTGCCCGCATCGAACAGATCGGCCAGGGCGGCGGTCTGCGGATAGTCCTGGAACTGCTTGTTGTCGCGCTCGCCCCCGGCAAGCTGTTCGCTGCCCAGATGGCGGGCGATCTCCAGCCGCGCGCCGGCCTCATAGACGGCATTCATGGTGCGCGGATTGTTCATGTAATCGGTCGAAACCAGCGAGGTATCCAGGGATCCGGGCGGGTTGGTGTGGAAAAGCTGGAACAGGAAGTTTCCTTCGTTCGGGGCGGGGATGCCGGGTTCCGGGCGCGGGCGGGTGTTCCAGAAAAAGATCCGCTCGACCCAGAAATACTGCGCGCCGGGGTTCGAGGTCAGCTCGGCCCAGTCCGGCGCCTCGGGGTTCTTGGGCGGATTGATCGGGTTCGGCCCGACATGGCAGAATGCGCAGGACATGCCGACGCGGTAAGGCCGGATCAGGTCGTGATCGTTATAGTAATCGGGGTCGGTATAATACCGCTCGGGGTCCCAGCGGGCGGCGGCCTCGGCGTCGAAATCGGGGTTCGGAAACAGCCGCAGCCCGATCACCCCGGTCGGCGCGCCGTAATATGACCCGGCGGGCTGGGTCTGGCCACGCGCGCCGGCCTTGACGCCCGCGTATTTTTCCGCGTCCGCAAAGGGGTCGGGGCCGCAGGACGGGTCGCGCCGGTCCAGCCACAGCCCGAAGCGTTCGGGATCGGGGCCCTGGGCCTTGCTGAAACAGGGCTCGTTGATCAGGCCCAGCCAGCGAAAGCGGTTGTCGCGGCCATAATATTGCGCGGGATGCGAGGACACGGTCTTCAGAAGGTCAAAGGATCCGACGGTATTTCCGGCGGCGAAATTCCAGAAGCGGTCATTGCCGCCGGTCCAGACCGTCCAGGCGTTCTGGCCCCGGATCGCGGCCTTGCGCACCTCTTCGGGGGGCAGGCCGGACAGGGCGGCGATCTCGCGGATTTCGGGGGGATAGTCCTGACCTGCGGCGGGGGGCAGCAGCAGGCCCTTGTCCATGGCGGCGAAATAGGGCTCGTCCGCGGGTTTGAAATGCTGGGCCGTCAGGCCAGCGGCGGCGGCCTCGTCCTTGACATGGCCAAAGGCGGCGCGGTCCGGCTCGATAAAGGCACGCAGCAGGAAGAACCCGGCAATGCCGATCACAAGGACCAGAACAAGGGCCGTTCCGGCAAGCCACAGGACAAGGCGTTTCAGGAACCGCATGTGATCCTCATAATGTCTTGAGATAGGACAAAAGGGCGTCGCGTTCGGCAGGGGGCAGGTCGGTCCCCCACAGATGGCCGCCATTGCCATTGCCGGGCAGGGCGGTGTCGTAAAGCCAGCCGGGGCTGGCTGGATCGAGGCGGGCGGGATCAGAGCGGAAGCCACCGTTTTCGGGGTCGATCAGGTCGCTGCCGCGCAGGAAGGTGTTTGGCCGCTGGTCCGGCGGCATCAGCAGGGCGCGCAGGCTGGGGACCGAGCCGTTATGCAGATAGGGCCCGCGCAACCAAAGCCCGGTCAGGTTGACGGCGCTGTAACCTTCGGTCTTGCGAAATGACTTGAAGCCCCAGGAATGGCCTTCCTCATAGCCGGCATAGCGGTCGCGGGCGGCGGCGGTCCACATGTCAAGGCGGTGGCGGTCGGTGCCGATTTCCGCCGCCGGGATCGGCTGGCGGAAACGCTGCCCGCCCCGCTCGTGGCAATCGGCGCAAAGCCGGGCATATATCCGGTGGCCGGCCAGCACCTCGGCCGCCTCGACCCGATAGGGATCGCCCGGGGCCAGATCGCTGCGGAAGGGCGAGGGGGGCGGGGTCTGGACGCGGATGAATTCCTCCATCCGGGCCAGATTGGTTTTGGTGCGCGGATAGCTTTGCCAGGTCATGCCGTCGCCGATGGCCCCGGCGACAACGGTTTCATGCAGGTCGGTCATCAGCCCGTCCCAGTGCATCGCGCGGATACCGTTCCCGTCGCTGGCGATGGGGCCAAGCGCCCAAAGCGGCATCATGTCGGAATTGCCGATGGTGCCGTCATCCGGCAGGCCGAGATTGACGAACTTGACCGGGTTGAACGGGTCGATCCGCCCCGGCCCCCAATCCGGGCGCGTCTGGGTCCAGCGGAAATCCGCGGCCAGATCGCGCAGTGCCGCGCGCGTGGCGGGGATCAGCGCATGGCGGTAAAGCATGCGTTCCCACAGCGGCAGATCGGCGATGGCGTTGATTTCCTCCATCAGCCTCTTCGAGGTAAAGCGCGGATCCTGCCCGGCGCGGCTGAGAAAGCGCAGATAGGCCTGCACATCGACCCGGGTCCCGGCGCCGGCGCTGACCAGCCGCGCGGGCAGTGTGGGCGACAGCCGGTAGCTGCCCTGATGGCAAAAGGCGCAGTTGGGCGCCACGCGGGGAATGACCCCCAGCGTCATCTTGGAAAAGCCGACCGGCAGTTCCGCGCCGCGCTGCCATTGGACGCCAAAGACCGCATAGCCGTCGCCATTTCCCGGCAAAAGATCGGGAAAGACCTGCGGCAGCACGCGCCAGATCCAATAGGGAAGCCCCTGGGTTTCCTCATTCCCGATCGAGCCGTGGTTGAAGAGCGCGGCAAGGTCATGGCCCGGCTTTTGCGGCACCGGGCGAAACATCATCAGCCAGCCGCCAAGGCCGCCGAAGACCAGAACCACAAGCAGGGTCTGCAGGATCCGTGCCCACCGCATCAGCCATCCCCCTCCGCGATCTCTTGCTCCAGCGTGACGATGCGGATCAGGCACCACAGCGAGGCGATGCCGATACTGCCGTCCAGCGCCACCCCCAGAAGGAAGGCGGCCGGCTGATGGGCAAGGAAAACCATGAATGAAAAGAACAGGACGCCAAAGCTGCGCGACGGGAAGACCGACAGCCAGGCAAAGATCCGGTAGCGGTCGATATCGATGGTCGCCGGGATATAGAAGACCGAGATGATGGCCAGCAAAAGCCCCGCGAACCGCGTCCAGATCAGCGGCTCGGCCCGCAATCCGAACAGGTCCAGAAACCAGACCGGCGCGAAAAGCAGCGGGATCACGAAGCCCATGTTCAGGACGATCCCCAGCCAGACGATCAACGAGTGGCGCAACTTCCAGCGGCTGATGGATTGATGCCTGTTCATAGCGTTTTCATGTATTCGACAAGGGCCGCCTTCTGGTCGTCGCTCAGGTGGACGCCATAGTCGTGGCCGGAATTGGAATTGCCGGGGCGGGCGGTGTCATAGGGCGACAGCCGCCCCGGTGCAGCCGCGTCCGAGCGGTAGCCGACCCGGTCCAGATCCAGCTCGTCCGAGCCGCGATACCACAGCGCCGGGCGCGCCTGCGCCGGTTCCAGCAGGTCGCGCAGCGTCGGGACCGAGCCATTATGCAGATAGGGTGAGCGCGCCCAGATCCCGTCCAGCGGGTGATTGGCATAGCCGTCGGTCTTTCTGAAACGGTGAAAGCGCCAGGGATAGCCGGCATAAAGCAGGTTCTGCGCGGCGGCGAATTCGCGGGTATAGGAATTCCAGCGCCCCGGATCGGTGCCGATCCGCGCCAAGGGGACGGTCTGGCCAAGGCAGGGGTAGCGGCCCCGGTCATAGTCATAGGGCCGGGCGGGGACATAGGCGAAGTCCCCCTCGCCATAGGGTGCGGGCGGGACCTCGTTCGCGGCAGGCGCGGCTGCGGTGCGATATTCAGAGTATCCGGCCGGCTGGGGGCGCGGGGCGGCGCAGTCCAGACCCGCTGTCCCGGCGCTGGCGGGGCTTGCGCCATCCTCCAGCGGCACGCCCCGGCCATGGCAGGCGGCGCAGTAACGGGCGAAATAGGCCTCGCCCTGCCGGGCCTTGGCGGCGTCAACGGGGCCGGGAAAGCGCGGCGCGGGCAGGTGGCGCATCCAGTCCTCGACCCGTTGGATCGCGGCGCGGTCCACGGTGACCGGGGTGACCCCGGCCCCCAGCGCGGCCGACAGGTTGCGCTCGGCCACGGAATCGTTGTTGCCATCCCAATGCAGGTTCATCCCCTCGCGCGGGTTCTGCTGCCAGATCGCCGGATAGTCCGAGGCGCCGTTCAGCGCCGCCGCGCCGATATGGGCCTGATCCATGGGAAAGTTGAACTGGATCGCCTTGTAGGGGTTGAACGTGTCGACGCGCCCCGGCCCCCACGGCTCTTGCCGGTCGATGAAGGCAAGGCGCTCGCCGACCCATTGCAATCTGTCCTTGACGCGCGGAAAGGCCAGATGGCGATAGATCAGCCGCTCGGGCCAGCTCAGATCGCCGCCGGCGGCCTTGATGCCCTGCATCAGCGCGTCCGAGGTCAGGCCGGGATCGCGCCCGGCCTCGATCAGGAATACGATCATCTCTTGCAGACGCAGGTTGTTCGAGGGCGCCCCCGCGATCAGATATTGCCGGTCGCTGCCGGGCAGGCGGTAGCTGCCGACATGGCAAAGCGAGCAGTTGAACCATACCCGCTCGACCCCCGTCACCACCCGGCGCGAGATGCCGATGGGCAGGTCGTCGCCCTCACGGGTGATCAGGCCAAAGCGGCCCCAGCCCTCGTCGCCCAGCTTGTCGCGATAGATCTCGGGCAGGGCCTTGAACACCCAATAGGGCAGGCCGCTGGCGGTCTCGGCCCCGATCGAGCCATGCAGGAAATGGTCCTGTTCGGACTTCTGCGCCACGACATATTGGTTGACCGCGACCAGCCAGTAGATCAGCCAGGCCAGCACCGCGATCAGGATCGCCCAGACCCAGCGGCGGCGCTTGCGCACGGCCTGCTCGACGGGCGACAGCGGGTCGTTCCTGTCGCTCATGATTGCACCTCGCGGCTGGTGTCGCGATCCGCAAAGGCCGGGGGGCGAAAGACCGACATCACCTCGGCGATCATCGCGTCATAGCGTTCCTCGAATGTGGCGCCGGGAAAGCGGCTGACCTCATAGCAGCCCAGCGGATTTTCCAGGTCGTTGATCAGGCATTTGTTGCAATAGCTGCATTCGCGGACCGGCTCGGGGCCATTGGCGCGGCGCAGGATATGGGGCAGGTCGTTATTGGCGATCAGCGGCCGCGCGATCGAGACCGCATCGCAATCGCCCGCCCGGATCGCCCCGGCAATCGCGTCGGCATGCTGAAAGCCGCCGGTGCAGATCACCGGCACGGTGGGATCGACGGCATGGACCGCCTCGCGGATGGCGCGGGCATAGGGCAGGTTGATGCCCTCGATCACCTTGCCGCGCCGCCATCGCCAAAAGGCGCGGAACGCCGCTGCCGTGGCCCGGTTGGAAAAGATCGCGTGGTTGAAGCCAGCCCGCGTGCCTTGGCTGATCATGCCGTCATACCAGCGCGCCAGATCGCGCATCGGCAGATCGCCCGGCGGGTTGCGCGGATGCGGAAACGTCGAGCCAGACGAGACGTGGAACGCATCCACCCCCTTGCCGTCATCCAGAAGCAGCCGGCAGATCTTCAGCGTCTCGTCCAGCGAATTGCCGCGTTTCTGCCAGGGGTAAAGCCAGCTGTTGTGATCCTCGCCGTTGATCTTCATCTGCAGGTGAAAATCCGGCCCAACCTCGGCGCGGATGGCGCGGATGATGTCCAGAACGAACCGCGCCCGCGCCTGATAATCGCCGCCGTATTCGTCCGCGCGGTCATTGATCCCCGAGGACAGGAATTGCGTGATCAGGTAACCGTTGGCGCCATGCAGCTCGACCCCGTCCAGCCCGGCCTCGCGCGCGCGGCGGGCGCCCTGGGCGAACTGGTCCACCACCTCGGCGATCTCGGGGCGGGTCATGGCCTGACACAGGATGCCGTGGAAATAGTCGCGCCTGTCGGTCGAGCTGAGCGCCTTGCGGTGCAGGTTCTCGACCCCGCCCAGATCCTGCTGGCGGCCGGAATGCGACAGCTGCATGATCAGCTTGCAGTCGTGTTCGTGGACCCGCGCGCCGACCGCCCGCCAGAAGGGGATCTTGTCGTCATGGTCGATCATCGCATAGCGGGTCAGGATGCGCCCGCGCACCGCCACCGGCGTGAACGAGGTCAGGATGGCACCGACGCCGCCCCGGGCGAATTTCTCTTCCCAGTTCAGGCGGGCATGGCCGCCATGGCCGTCGTAGTCGTCGAAGGTCCCCGAGATGTTCGAGCGCAGGATGCGGTTCTTGATCGTCAGGTTGCGAAAACCGAGCGGCTCAAAGATGACGCGCGCGTTTTCCTCATGCGGAAAGGAGCTGTCGGGATTCATCGCCACCGCCACATCTCAGGTTGATCGGGCGCGGGATTGCGCCGAACATGAACCCTGGGTGGTCGAAAGTTGCACTTATGGCAGGCCCTCAGCTTACGCGAGAATCCCCCTTCGTTCAAGAGATTGCCGCGTGGTCCGAGGGCCAGGATTTGAAAGCAAGGATCGGAGTGAGGGCGATCGAGCGCCCGCCTATGATCCCTGTGACCGATGGATATGACGAGGACCGGCCATGACACCGCACCCCCTTTCGACCGAACAGGACCCCCGCTGGCAAAGCGTGCTTGCCCGCGATGCGGGCGCGGATGGCAGCTTTGTCTATGCCGTCCGCACCACCGGTGTCTATTGCCGCCCCTCGTGCCCGTCGCGCGGCGCCAAGCCTGCGAATGTGTGCTTTTACGCCAGCCCCGATCAAGCCGAGGCGGCGGGATTTCGCCCCTGCCTGCGCTGCCATCCCAAGGGACCATCCCCGGCCGAGGCCAATGCTGTTCTGGTCGCCGAGGCCTGCCGCCTGATCGAAGCCAGCGACACCCCGCCCCGGCTGGAGGATCTGGCCCGGCGCGTCGGCCTGAGCGCGCATCACTTTCACCGCCAGTTCAAGGCGATCACCGGGCTGACGCCCCGCGCATGGGGGGCGGCGCATCGCGCCCGCCGGTTGCGGGCCGGGCTGGACGCGTCCGAAGGCACCGTGACCGAGGCGATCTACGGAGCCGGCTTCAACTCGAACAGCCGCTTTTACGAGGGCGCGGATGCGGTTCTGGGAATGACGCCCTCGGCCTGGCGCAAGGGGGGCAGGGATGCCGAGATCCGCTTTGCGCTGGGGCAATGCGCGCTGGGGGCAATCCTTGTGGCGCAAAGCGCGCGCGGCATCTGTGCTATTTCGCTGGGCGACGACCCCGAGCTGTTGTTGCAGGAATTGCAGGACCGCTTTCCGCAGGCGCGGCTGATCGGGGGCGATGCCGCATTCGAGGCACTGGTGGCGCAGGTCGTGGGCTTTGTCGAGGCGCCGGGAATCGGGCTGGAGCTGCCGCTGGACATTCGCGGCACCGCCTTTCAGGAACGCGTCTGGCAGGCGCTGCGGCAGGTGCCCCCCGGCGAGACCGTCTCATATACCGAGATCGCCCGCCGCATCGGCCAGCCGAAATCGGTGCGCGCGGTGGCGCAGGCCTGCGCGGCGAACCAGATCGCGGTGGCGATCCCCTGTCACCGCGTGCTGCGCCATGACGGCGCGCTTTCAGGCTATCGCTGGGGCGTTGAGCGCAAGCGCGCGCTGCTGGGCCGCGAGGCGCAGGCATGAGCGCGCGGGTCGATTTCATTCCCGCCGCTGCGGATGTGGCGCGGGCCGGGACGCGTCTGGCGGATCACGACTGGGCCGCTTTCGCCGCCGCGATGGACGGCCATGGCGCTGCCGTGCTGCCGGGGGTGCTGTCCGCGCAGGAATGCCGAGCGCTTGCCGCGCTTTATCCGCATGAGGCGCATTTCCGCAGCCATATCCGCATGGCCCGGCATGGCTTTGGCCGGGGCGAATACCGCTATTTCCGCTATCCTCTGCCCGATCTGCTGGGCGGCCTGCGCAGCGCCTTCTGGCCGCATCTGGCGGGGCTGGCGAATGACTGGAATGCCCGGATGGGGCTGGCGCGGCGCTATCCCGACCAGCATGCCGATTTCCTGCGCCAGTGCCATGATGCCGGCCAGACCCGGCCGACGCCCCTGCTGCTGCAATACGGGCCGGGGGACTATAACTGCCTGCATCAGGACCTTTACGGCGATCTGGTCTTTCCGATGCAGGTGGCGATCCTGCTGTCCGAGCCGGGCCGCGATTTCACCGGCGGCGAGTTCGTCCTGACCGAGCAGCGCCCGCGCATGCAAAGCCGGGTCGAGGTCGTCCCCCTGTGTCAGGGCGATGCCGTGGTCTTTGCGGTCCATAACCGGCCGGTTTCCGGCTCTCGGGGCAGCTATCGCGTGACCATGCGCCACGGCGTCAGCCGCATCCGCGAAGGCCAGCGCCACGTCGCCGGGATCATCTTTCACGACGCGGCCTGACCTGTGCTAAAGGGCGCGGCGAAAGGTCAGGTTCAGGCGGATGCGGCCCAACTCGGGATGCGTCCCCTCTTTCAGCGGCAGGATGCCGTGATGAAACAGCCGCGAGGGGCCGCCCCAGACGACCACATCGCCATGGCGCAGCGCGTGACGGCGAATCGGATCGTCGCGCCGAAGGCCGCCGAACTGAAAGCTTGCCGGCAGACCCAGCGAGACCGAGACGATGGGATGGGTGAACTCCCGCTCGTCCTTGTCCTGATGCAGCGACAGTTTCGCACCGGGCGCATAGCGGTTGATCAGGCAGACATCGGGGTGGAAATCGGGATAGCCGCCCTGGGTCGCGGCGCTTTCTGCCAGCCCCCGAAGCGCCTCGGGCATCGCGGGCCAGGGACTGCCAGTTTCCGGGTCGCGTGACGCATAGCGATAGCCCCTGCCATCGCTGACCCAGCCTGCCGCGCCGCAATTGGTCATGGCGACGGACATCGTGAAGCCGCGCGGCGTCTGCATGTTGCGAAAGGGGGATATGGCCGCGACCGCATCGATCGCGGCGATCAGCGCCTTATCGTGGGGCAGGGCAAAGCCGCGCAGTAGCACGGCGCCCCCGGCCAGAACCTCGCGGCCGGTTTGCGGGGGCTCATTGCCGCTGAACAGATCCGTCATCAGCGCCTATCCCGGCCTTGATCCGCGTTCCACGCCCGTCGCGACAAAGTGTCGAGATGTCAGGCTTAAGGCCATGTTCACAATGCGTTTCACGGAATGTCATGAGGTGAACAGCACCTCATAACTGTTCCATTATTCGCCACGAAAATCCAATGAAATCAGTCCCTCTATTTCCGAATTGCGCGACGGTCTGTCCATTTTCGCCACAAAGCCTGTCCGGGGGTTAGAAGAAAAAACACCGGCTCAATGGCCGGTGCTGCTGTTTCAGAAGATGTCGAGCACTTCGCGGCGATAGATCGGTTCCGTATTCTCCCCCAGGTCGAGCCGGTAATCCGACAAGCGGTCGTCCATCCATAGCGGATCCCCCCGGCACGCGCGATGCTCTGCCAGTTCCTTTCCGGCGATATACATTTCAGCGAAAATATCTATGGACGACGGACAGATATAGGTCACCGGCAGTATGAGGGCTCGCCGCTTGACCCAAGCGCCGTCCAGGTAGCGATGCCCCAGAAGTGCGCGGACCGTTCCCGGTTGCAGACGCAGCAGATGTGCCGCCCGCTTTGGGTGGACCGCACCTCGTTCCGGCAGGCCAATCGCTTCACGCAGGGTGATCGGGTCGATCAGAAAATCTCGAAACCCTGCCGCCTCGCCGGCTGGACGAGATCCGCGCCGTGGTGCTTGCCGTCCGTCATCAGCGCGAGGCGGGCTATGGTTGATCGGTGCGCGGCACGGTAAAAGGCCAATGTTGTGACGGGTGTATTGTGACAGGTTTCCAGATGAGCATCCTGCCGGACCAGGACAGTGACGACCCCTGGACGCTGCTGCCGAGCAGCGCCGCGGCGGTTCAGCCGGAATCGGATCGGCCCGCCCTTCAGGTCAAAACCATCGAGGGCGTCGAGCCGCTGGACATGCAGATCGGCGT
>NZ_QPJL01000035.1 GCF_003337565.1 Paracoccus lutimaris | reverse complement strand
TCCGATTGGCCAGTTGCGCCTGGCTCAGCCCCCGCGCCCGCCGCCGATCGGCCAGAGCCCGCGCCGCCTGCACCCGGTCCGGCGCCCAGCCCCAGCGCAGATCCAGCACCGCCATCACCGCGGCCAACGCCCGCACACCACCCTCACCCCGCTCAAGCGCCCGCAGCGTCGGCAGGCTGATCCCGGCCGAGGCTGCGACTGAGGCTTGTGTCAGTCCACACGAGCGACGCGTTGCGCGCAAGGTGTTCATGTCAAGAATTATTTGTTTTCATTGCGGTCAAAAGGAAATGATTCATGACACTATCTGCACCGAATAATCCCGTCGAGGCCAGAGGGAAAGCGTCGAAAAGGCGGAAAGCTGTCAGCCGCGTTGCGGCAGAGCGACTGCAGAAACGTTGCACTAGCGGCCATTCGTATGGAGCACCACTATCAGCCCAAGCTTACGATCTAGAGCGGCCGGATAGTCCTGATCGGCGAGACGCTCTTTGGTGGCCGGTTCATCCCCGCGCATGCGGGGAACAGGCGCATAACTACCAGCCGACACCGGTCACGGCCGGTTCATCCCCGCGCATGCGGGGAACAGGGTGGGTGGCTGTCTGGGATCGTCGGCTCGATCGGTTCATCCCCGCGCATGCGGGGAACAGTTCACCACATCGTCCAATGCTCCCCCATGCCCGGTTCATCCCCGCGCATGCGGGGAACAGGGCACGGCTGCGGTCCAGCGGACGGCGGGCGGCGGTTCATCCCCGCGCATGCGGGGAACAGACCGGGATCAGGACGCTGCCATCGTCGGCCATCGGTTCATCCCCGCGCATGCGGGGAACAGTGTCGATCCTGTCCAATGTGGTGCCTTGCGGTCGGTTCATCCCCGCGCATGCGGGGAACAGGTCACCGATGCCACCACATCGACGGGCGGCGGCGGTTCATCCCCGCGCATGCGGGGAACAGCAGGTCGCGGAAATCATCGTCGGCGTGATCGGCGGTTCATCCCCGCGCATGCGGGGAACAGGCTTACTGCGGCCCAGTGCATCATCACATCATCGGTTCATCCCCGCGCATGCGGGGAACAGAGTGCCGCGCATCATGGATGCAATGGCTGGCCCGGTTCATCCCCGCGCATGCGGGGAACAGGTCTGCGCACATGTCGCGACAAACCGCGACCAGCGGTTCATCCCCGCGCATGCGGGGAACAGAGCCCTACCAATCCTCGGAAACGACCAGCCCGCGGTTCATCCCCGCGCATGCGGGGAACAGAGCGTCTCCATCTCGCGGTATTCGACCAGCGGCGGTTCATCCCCGCGCATGCGGGGAACAGTGCGCCACGTCGCGCAGCATGGCCCACAGTTTCGGTTCATCCCCGCGCATGCGGGGAACAGGGTCATTCCGCAGCCTCGATGCCAGAGACGGTCGGTTCATCCCCGCGCATGCGGGGAACAGCGGCCCGGCCTGCCTTCCAGCCCCCGCAACCCCGGTTCATCCCCGCGCATGCGGGGAACAGACGGTCTCTACGATCTCTGGGGCCAGATTTACCGGTTCATCCCCGCGCATGCGGGGAACAGCCAGCAGGCGGCGCATTCCTGCGGCAACCGGGCGGTTCATCCCCGCGCATGCGGGGAACAGGCAGCATGGTATAGGTCGCCGGCAGGGTCTGCGGTTCATCCCCGCGCATGCGGGGAACAGATATTTCAGGCGCGCGATCCGGTCATAAAGGTCGGTTCATCCCCGCGCATGCGGGGAACAGCGCCCACACCGTCAAATTATTGCTTTTTCTGACGGTTCATCCCCGCGCATGCGGGGAACAGGGTGTTGGGAGAACGCGTATGACCTACCGAGCCGGTTCATCCCCGCGCATGCGGGGAACAGGGATCGACGTTGGCGAGATAGCTCAGCGCGGCCGGTTCATCCCCGCGCATGCGGGGAACAGGTTGCCGTAGCCGTAGCCGTTGCCGTGGGTGACGGTTCATCCCCGCGCATGCGGGGAACAGGTGACCGCCGCCAAACTGCCGCCAGCGAGCGCCGGTTCATCCCCGCGCATGCGGGGAACAGCTCATGCCGTCGGACCCCATGTCGACGGTCAGCGGTTCATCCCCGCGCATGCGGGGAACAGACGTGCCCTCCTTGGACGACGCCATCGCCAACCGGTTCATCCCCGCGCATGCGGGGAACAGTACCCCACGGGCCAGCCCGAGGCGGTGCGCGGCGGTTCATCCCCGCGCATGCGGGGAACAGTTCCGAGACTACCACCTCGCAAGGGGGACGACCGGTTCATCCCCGCGCATGCGGGGAACAGGGAACGGCGAGACCATAGAATATGCGATGGACCGGTTCATCCCCGCGCATGCGGGGAACAGAAGATCAAATCCCGCTGGACGGGCGCGGTCATCGGTTCATCCCCGCGCATGCGGGGAACAGATCTGTGCGGCCCATCCATCGCCCACGTTGATCGGTTCATCCCCGCGCATGCGGGGAACAGGCCGCCGATCCGCTCATGGAGGTGCGCGCCTACGGTTCATCCCCGCGCATGCGGGGAACAGAGTTCAGCCGATCCGACGCGCTTGGTGCGCGCCGGTTCATCCCCGCGCATGCGGGGAACAGGAAATGATGCCGCCACGCCTGTCTCGCCTGAGCGGTTCATCCCCGCGCATGCGGGGAACAGAGCCACCGTGGTCATGTCCTCGGCGTCCATCTCGGTTCATCCCCGCGCATGCGGGGAACAGTATCGGGGCGCGGCGGCTCCGCTGTCTAACCCCGGTTCATCCCCGCGCATGCGGGGAACAGAGCATCGCTCACCTCGCTTCGATCGTTTGCCGAGGTTCATCCCCGCGCATGCGGGGAACAGGATGCGGCGCTCCGCGGCAATCCGGGCGTGCGCGGTTCATCCCCGCGCATGCGGGGAACAGTCGCCCGGGGTCTTGATCGTGTCGGTATAGACCGGTTCATCCCCGCGCATGCGGGGAACAGGAGCCTCGGCCTCTTTCGGCGACATGCCAAACCGGTTCATCCCCGCGCATGCGGGGAACAGTGCAGGCGGCTGTTGGCGGACAGCTCGGACGTCGGTTCATCCCCGCGCATGCGGGGAACAGCCAGTTCTGTCCAAAGACCATCCTGATGCCGTCGGTTCATCCCCGCGCATGCGGGGAACAGGGGTTCAGCGCCACGCGCCAGCCGTGCAGATCCGGTTCATCCCCGCGCATGCGGGGAACAGTGCGCCTCGTCCATCAGCAGCGGGCGCCCGGACGGTTCATCCCCGCGCATGCGGGGAACAGGCCAATGTCGATCCCAATGTGCGGCGCGCACTGCGGTTCATCCCCGCGCATGCGGGGAACAGCATTGCTGCAATCCGGCCGTCCTGATGGGCGGCGGTTCATCCCCGCGCATGCGGGGAACAGGGGGTCTTCTTTATTCAATGACGGTTCTAGGACGGTTCATCCCCGCGCATGCGGGGAACAGAATGCCTGTTCGGCCTTATATGCAGCCTCGACCGGTTCATCCCCGCGCATGCGGGGAACAGTCGGCAAGCAGCCGCGCCAGATCGAGAAGCGCCGGTTCATCCCCGCGCATGCGGGGAACAGAGCGCAAGAAGACGCTGACCGACATCGTGCGGCGGTTCATCCCCGCGCATGCGGGGAACAGCGGCGTCGGCAACTGCTGCGGCGGTAGTTACGCGGTTCATCCCCGCGCATGCGGGGAACAGTCACTTTCACGCGCAGGTTCATCACAGAGTTCCGGTTCATCCCCGCGCATGCGGGGAACAGGAAGCCGCTGAGTGCGAGGCTCGCGCCAGAGCCGGTTCATCCCCGCGCATGCGGGGAACAGTGGAGGCGTATGGCGGGCGCTCAGCCGAGGTCTGGTTCATCCCCGCGCATGCGGGGAACAGTTTGCCATGCAAAAGCGCGGCGTTGTATCCCTCGGTTCATCCCCGCGCATGCGGGGAACAGGGGCTTTGCGTCACAAAGATCAGGGCCACGCCCGGTTCATCCCCGCGCATGCGGGGAACAGGGGGCGCCGGATCGAGTATCGCGCACGGGTCGCGGTTCATCCCCGCGCATGCGGGGAACAGAGCGGCAGTATGCCACTCAGAGTCGGTTATGCCGGTTCATCCCCGCGCATGCGGGGAACAGAACATGCGCGCGGCTGATGCGCATTACGATGCCGGTTCATCCCCGCGCATGCGGGGAACAGAGCATCGGGATCGCCGAGAGATAGATCCGCATCGGTTCATCCCCGCGCATGCGGGGAACAGGGCCCAGCAGCCTTTGCCGTCCCAGGTCGAGCCGGTTCATCCCCGCGCATGCGGGGAACAGCGATTCAACGCCATCGTGACCGACTTCCAGCCCGGTTCATCCCCGCGCATGCGGGGAACAGGAGATTGCACCGGCACCGCCATACGCCACGATCGGTTCATCCCCGCGCATGCGGGGAACAGATTGTTGACGCCGGAGGTCGTGGCAATCGTCCCGGTTCATCCCCGCGCATGCGGGGAACAGGACCTACGAACTTGCCGATGGATCGGGTCGCCGGGTTCATCCCCGCGCATGCGGGGAACAGGACTCTTCGGTGCAGGCGAAGGAATATTGAAACGGTTCATCCCCGCGCATGCGGGGAACAGTGTGGTGGTAGCAGGTCAATCCAATGCGGAGGCGGTTCATCCCCGCGCATGCGGGGAACAGGCCGCCAATGAATCCGTCCGCCAGCGCATCGACGGTTCATCCCCGCGCATGCGGGGAACAGTTGCCAGCCCGGACAGGATCAGTGTTGAGAGCCGGTTCATCCCCGCGCATGCGGGGAACAGCCGATGGCATACGGATCGAAGGGCGATTTTTTCGGTTCATCCCCGCGCATGCGGGGAACAGGCCTGGATCAGAGTTGCCATGCGAACCGGCGTCGGTTCATCCCCGCGCATGCGGGGAACAGAGTGATCGCCGCAGCATTCGTGCCTGTCTGGGCGGTTCATCCCCGCGCATGCGGGGAACAGACTTCGTGGAAACTATTGATCTACCGATATTCCAGCAAGACTGAGGAATCTACCAACTATCCGGCATCGTTGCGGGGAAAGAACGAGACGAGCTTCAGCCCATCGAAATCGACAGGCATGCGGCGATTGCGGCCGGCCGTCTCGAAAGCATAGCCCTGATCTGTAGGCGCGCTCCAGATCATTACCGCGTCACCCTGCTCGATGCCGCCGGTCACGTGGGACCAGATCATCTCTCGCGAGCGGGACGAATATTCTCCGACATAGACGCCCGCGCGAACTTCGACCAGCCAAGCCGCCAGGCGACCGCGCAATCGAGGCGGAGCATTCGCCACCACGATCACGATCATCAACGATGCCCCTCGTCGCCGGACTGGTCGTCGGGAAACGCTGGGCCAATCGCATCGGCGGGCGGCTGGGGACGTGGCAGTTCGCCGGCTTCCAGAATCTCCTCAATGCGTGGAATGATCCTGGCCAGCAGGCCGGATTTGCGGAATACGTCCCGGCAGGCCAGCCGCACGGCCCGGTCCGGGCTCATGTCCAGCTTGCCCCGGGCGGCGAGACCTGCGATGCGAAAGGCCTCGGGGACCACGGTGTCGATCTTCCATAAGTCGGCAATGTCGTAGACAAAGGACAGCGGCTTGCCGCTGTGTAGGAAGCCGATCGCCGGCGCATAGCCCGCCGCCAGCACTGCAGCCTCGGTCAGGCCATGCAGACAGGCAGTCGCGGCCGACAGGCATCGGTTCGGCACATCGCCCGCCTCCCAGTCCCTGGGATCATAGCTGCGCCGGGTCCAGGGAACGCCATGCGCCTGCGCCAGAAGTTCATAGGATTTGCGCACCCGCACGCCTTCGATCCCGCGCAGTTGGTCGATCGAGCGGCGCAAGGGCGCGTCTTCGCCAAAGCGCAGCGCGAACATCTTGCGCACAACGCGCAGCCGCGCGGCATCGTCCAGAGCCAGCCGCGCTTGCCACAGCAGCCGGTCGGCACGCGCCCCGCCGGGCTGGCCGGCCGAGTAAAGCCGCACGCCGGCCTCGCCCACCCAGGTGATCAGCGTGCCGGTGCGCGCGGCCAGCGCCACCGCGGCATGCGAGATCCGCGCGCCCGGTTCCAGCATGACCCCCGCCAGCCCGCCAATTGGGATCTGGGTGCGGGTGCCGTCGGCATTGACCGCAACAAAGGCGCCGTCGGCGACGTCGAGCTGCGCACGCTCGACAAAGACCAGGGTCGAGCGGTCCTTCATCGGGATCGGCCGCGGTGGCGGCAGGCCCGGCATGGTCATGTGGCACGGGTCCGACGGATCAGCATCAGCCCGTGGCCAAAGGACTTGGCCCGGCCGAATCCCTGCGCAATGCGCTCCAGAAACAGGGCTGGTTCCTCGACACGGACCACCCCGGACATGTCCAGCACGCCGAACTGCGGCTGGTCCCGACGCGGGCCACGATGATCGGGCAAGGCCACGACCGAATAATCCGCGACCTCGGCCCGCTCGACATGGAAACCGCCGCGCTCGCCCTGGCCTTGCAGCCATTTCAGGCCAGCGTCGGCGGCCGCGGCCAGGCGAGCCTCGGCGCGCTGGCCCTTGGGCAGGTCGCGAATGGCGTGCATGACCACATCGTCATGCTTGCGCCGCTCCTTGCCCGAGGCGGTCACCTCGCCGGTCTTGCGGGTGCGGGTGGCATTGGCGCGCAGGATGAAGTCCAGCCGATCGCCGGGGGCAAGCGCCGGAGTGAACTCCTTGACCTCGGGGGGGTCGAAGAATGGCGAATCCGCTGGACGGCGGTGCGACAGGACAAAGAACCGGCCGTTGCCCTCAGACCGCCACAGAAAGTCGCGGCTGGCATCGGCATCGCCGGCAAAGGCGGACCACAGCAGGCGGTGATGGGCATCGGTGGCCCGGCTACGTTCCTGAGGGTCGATCAGGCGCTTCAACGCCTCGACCGACGGGGCGCGGGACAGCGTCAGGCGGGACAAAAACAGGCTCATGCGGCCCCCTGCGGATGCAGGACATGCACCGCACGGCTGGAGAAATGCCAGCGCAGGCGATCCAGCGCCACGTCATTGCGCCGCTCGACCCGCGCGCCGGGCAATGCCACGTCGGAATAGATCGCCTGCGCCGGCGGCACGACCCGGAACGAGGGCATCTGCGCGGCGGCCAGCGCGGTCATCAGGTCGTCGGCCTGGACCAGCCGGGGCGCGGGCGGCACCGACAGCGGACAGGACTTGCGCCCCAGATAAAGCGTGAACACCGGCCGCAGCAGCGCGTCGCGAAACGGTGCCATGTCCAGCCCCCAGATGGCAACGGCATAAAGCACGCCCGTGCGATAGTCGCGCTGGGTCAAGGCCGTATTGACCGCCCGGCCGGCCCGCCGCAGCGCCTCGGACCGGCTGTCGGGGCGCTTGACGGCCGCGCTGGGGACGGTCTGGACGGTGTGATAATCGCGCAGCGGCTGGCCGGCGTCATGGATGGCGACGGCGGTCTGCAACGCATCGAGCGCCGCAAGCCCGGCGGCATCCTCGCGCCGGATGCCGCGCGCCGCCGCCAGAAGGCCCAGGATGGCCGAACGGCCCGGCCAGGTCAGCGTGCCCCGCCGCTCATGCCCGGCCAGGTCGCCGTTCGCGGCCAGCGTGGCGCAAAGGGTGAAAACCAGATGCTCAACCATCTAGCCGCACCAGCGCGCTGGCGGCAAACTCCTCGATCTCGGCCAGCGTGCCCAGGCCCTTCGGCACGTCCATGATCTCGTGGGCATCGCAGGCAGGACCATAGGCCCGGTCGATATCGGCCGCGGTCCGTTCCAGCGCCCGCGCCGAGGCGTCGAACAGATCATCTCCCCTGACCGGGGCGAAAAAGGCGCCGGTCAGGTCGCGGGGCGTGTTGCTGCCCAGCTCAGTCCGCACATAGCCGGCGCGCGGGTGATGCGCGTGGCTGTTCTGCTTGCCCGAGGGCGTGGCGGTGGCGATCGCCCTGACCAGCGCCCGCAGCCCCCGCGCCGCCAGTTCCTTGTCGCCGCCCAAGTTTTCGACCAGCAGATCGGTGTTGACGCAGGCATAAAGGTAATAGACGCCCGACCCGAAGCCATGCTCACCCAGATGTGCGCCGCCGGCATTGCCATCGCGCTTGAGGTCATCGACAGCGGTGAAATAATCATCCTCGGCCACGGCGCGATGCGTGGTGATGGCGTGCGAGACCTGCACGGCGGCATCGCGGTTGAAGTCGGGATTGTCGGCCAGCATGCGGCCGAACATGGCAATGTCCACCGCGCCATCGGCGGTGCGCAGCACCGTTTTCGCCAGATCCTTGTCCTTGGGCATCTCCTCGCCCGCCAGCGCCTTGTCGGCCAGCGCCAGCGCAAAGCCGCGCTCGTCGGGCGAGACGAAGGCCAGCGTCGTGCCCTGCATCTCGTCCGGGCGCTTCTTGTTCTGCGCCTCGATCTTGCCGAACACCTTGGCGATTTCCTCGGCGCGGATCCGGGCCTGCGCAGGCTCCATGCCGCCGGCGATCAGGTGGTCCAGCACGTCCTTGGCGATGAATTTGGTGCGCTGTCCCATGTGACCGGCCAACCCCTGCCGGAACGGCTCGGACAGGCGCAGCGCCCGCTTTACCGACTGGCTGGACAGCCGCAGCCGCGGTGCGCCGCCGACCAGCGCCTGTTTCGGTCGCCCCTGGTCGTCGCGGTTCGGGTTCGAGGGCGGATAGGCGGTCAGCAGGTGCAATTGCAGGAACGTGGTCATTGGGAAACATCCTCGGCAGCATCGGATTGGGCGGGACGGCCGGCATTGAAATAGTCGAAATACCAGGTTCGGCGGATGTCGTCGCCGCGCTCGCCGTCCCAGTTCAGGACATCGCGGCCCAGGCTTGCGACGTTGCATCCGCCATCGGTCAGGGCAAGGGCACGGCGCAGGGCGCGGGACAGGTCGTCCGCCTCGCTGCGCACCAGCCGTTCGAAACGCGCCCGCGACATGGCCGGCGGGTCGCCCGCGCCCAGCACCCGCGCCAAGCTGCGAGCATCATTGCGCTCGACCAGGGCCAGGACCTGCACGGCGCGGATCAGCGCCTCGGGCCGGGCGCGTAGCCAGGGCGCAGTGGCCACCAGATCATGCACCTGCCGCTGGGCCAGCACGTCCAGCGTCTCGGCCCGCCGCAACCGTGCGCGCAGGGCGCGGGCGACAGAGTTGTCATCCCCTGGGCGCAGCACCTCGCGCCACCAGGTGGCTAAGGTCTTTCCGATGTCGTCGGTCATGCGGTTTCCTTTGCCGGAACCGGGATATCCAGTTCGCCATACAGTTTTGCGCCCTGCTTGCTGCGCCCGCCGAACATCGCCCGCAGGTGCTTGCGCTCGGTCAGGATCCTTTCCACGTCGGCAATGCGGGCGGCGGCCAGGCCCGGCGTGGCCTGATCGTCGAAAATGCCCATGGCGGTGGTCTCCATCACCCCAAGCCAGCGGGCCGCGCCGTCGGGGCGAGTGCACAAGTCCTCGAACGGGGTCTGGGTGCGCAGAAAGAACTCCTCGCGCAGGGCATCCAGCGCCGTCCCCTCGCCGACAAGCGGCTTCAGCGCATTGCGCAACGCCAAGGCCGCCATCTCGGCCGCCGCGACCACCTTCTGGATGCGGTCCAGCATGGCCGGATCGTCGATCATCGGCTCGTGCGACAAGGTGAAATCGCGAGGCTTCATGTTGTCCATCGCCCAGCCGGCGACGATCACCCGCGCGCCGGGCAGGCTGCCCACCCGGTCGCGATAGCTGCTCAGGGCGGCCGCCTGGCGCCGGGTATCGCTGCGCGCGGCCGCATTGATGCCCAGCCAGTTGCGATAGCCAAATGCACCGGCGCGGGGGTGCTGGGGCAGCCATTCCTCGCCCGCCTTGACGCAGTAATAGGGCGTCAGCGGATGGCGCCAGCCGGCGTAGTTGGCGCCATAGGGCTTTTGCAGAACGCCGGTCACAGCCTCGCCGTCAAAGACCAGCCGAAGGCGACGCGGCATGCCAAAGAACGCTTCGGCCAGATTGCCGTCCTCTGGCTCGCCGACCACCTGCCCGGCGTCCGAGCGCCGGGTCGCCCGCATCCACGGCAGCGCGTCCGTGCCCTGCGGCCGGCCCAAGGGGACGTTGGCCCAGACCAGCGGCCACAGCCCCGGCTGCGGCGGCTCGACCAGCGTCACCAGCGGCCCGCCACCGCGCATCGAGGTGCGGTTGCCCGCCCCGCCGGCGGGGGCCTGCGATTGCAGCGTGTAAAGCGCCATCGCCGCCAGCGCCGGGTCCAGCCGCGGATAGCGGCCGCGCCGCACCATCAGGTCGGCATTGTTCTTGGCCGTATTTCCGCCAGCCGAGTCGATGAAAAGCATGTCCGGCGCATTGATCTCGGCCTTGGCATTGGCGGTCTCGAAGCGTTCAATGTCCTGCAGAAAGCGCGGGCCATCGCCGCCCAGGTCGAAGGCGGGGGCCAGGGGAGCAAGGGCGGCGCGCAGGTGTTCGGGATCGGCCTGCCGGTCGGCCCAATCCTCGACCTCGAGGGCGGGATCGGCCAGATAGACCAGCCCGATCAGCAATTCGAGACAGGCGATGTTTAGATCGGCGCGCGGCCAGTCGGGAAACAGCACATCGGCTTCGGCGATCTGGTCGGGTCGGATGATCCGCCGCCCATTCGTGCAGCGAACCGGGATCCAGGCGTCGGCAATCAGGTTAAGCGACAAAGAGGGCACTCCGGCAACTTGGAAACAACCTGAGATGGCTTTCTGATATGTACTGCAATTTCAGATTGCCGCACCTTTGGGCATGCGTCAAGTCGCCGCTGGCTGCGGCACGATCGTGAACAGCAGCCCCATCTCGCCGTCATAGGCCAGCCCCTTGCAGATCGCGCCATCCTCGCCGACCACGCACAGCGTCACCGCCGCCTTGCGCCATTCCGGCCAGTCCTTGCGAAAGACGGCGAACTCGGGCGCTTCCTGATCGGGCAGCTCCAGCCGCGCCAAACGTCTGGCGCTGGCCGAGACCTCACTCAGCGCCGCCGCCTCGCCCGCATCCATGCCCTCGGCCCAGAACCGCAATGCGCCATCCACGCGGCGCAACAGCAGCAGCACCCGCATTTCCTGTCCCAGCCGGGTCGGGTAATCCACGTCCTCGGAACCGCCGCCGCCGTCCCGATACCCGTCCTCGATGCGGATCGTCGCGTGGCGGGCGCGGGTGTGGCGAGCATAGGCCTCGCCCTCGGCCTCTATCTCGGCCCGCTCCAGCGCTGCCGGGACAGGACCGGCATCCGGGCCATGCACGGCCTCGATCAGGGCCCGCAGATTGTCCGGCGCGCGAATGGCGCCGGCCTGATCCAGCACCATCGCGGTGCGCCATTGCTCGGCCACCGGATAGACCCAGGCCCCTGCCCCCAGCGTGTCTTGCAGCCAACGGTCATCGGTGACCTGCGCCGGGTCGGGCGCCAGCACGTGCAGCAGCGGCGCCGCGACAGGGCGGTCGGCCGCCGGTCGCAGGTCCATGTGCCGCCACAGCCGTCCCGCCCGCTGGATCAGCGAGGCGACCGGCGCCAGGTCCGACACCATTACGTCGAAATCGCAGTCCAGGGACGATTCCAGCACCTGCGTGCCGACAAGAACCCGCCCTGCCCGGTCCACGCCATCGCGGCCGAACCGCGCCATCATTCGCGCCTCGATTCGCTTGCGATCGTAAAGCGTCAGCCGCGCGTGCAGCAGATCGGCCGGGATGCCGCGCGCGCGCAGCGCCTCGGCGGCGGCAATAGCCTCGTCCACGGCATTGCGCACCCAGACGCAAGCCGCACCGGCCGCCGCATGACCAGCCAGCAGCGCCAGCGCGTCCTCGGCGCAGGCAAGCCGCCGCACGGAGACCGGACCCCGGCCCGGCCCGGCGCGGTCAAAGGCGCGCCACGCCGCACCGCCCGGGATCGACAGACTGGGATAGGCGGGATCGTCGTCGCAGCAATACCCCTGCCCTGCCCCCTCGGCAAAGGCCTGCGACAGCCGCGCCCGCAGGCCAAGGGGCAAGGTCGCCGTCAGCAGGATGGCCGAGCCGCCCTGCATCGCGTGCAGCCGCAGCAGCACCGCCAGCTCGTGCGCCATATAGGGATCGCCCAGCTCATGCGCCTCATCCACGATCAGCACCTTGCGCGACAACCCCCAGTTGCGCAGCGTGGCAAAGCGCGTCGGCAACACCGCCATCAGTGCCTGATCGATGGTGCCGACGCCGATATCGGCCAGCAGCGCACGGCGCCGGCTTTCGACCAGCCATGGCCCGCAGACCGGCGCGTCCGAGCCGGGTGCGGTGTTCTGCACCTCTCGGAAATCGACCGACAGACCCGCCCGGCCATGCGCCAGCGTCAATGACGGAGCGTCCTGGAACAGTCCGCCGACGATATTACGGGCGCGGCGGAACATCGCATCCGCCGTCGCCATGGTCGGCAAGGCGAAATATGCCCCCTGCCCCTTGCCCGCGCACAGCATGCGCTGCAACAGCAGGAAGGCGGCCTCGGTCTTGCCGGCGCCGGTTTCGTCCTCGATGATCGCCAGCATCGGGCCCAGCGGCAGCGCGATGTCGCGTGCCGCCCGCTGCATCGGCCGCAGGGCAAAGTCGAACAGCGGATCAGCCCTTGGAGCGGGCGGCAACAGACCCGCCTCATGCAGGGCCATAGGCGCGATCCGGCGAGCGACATCAAGGTATTCGGCCAGCGTCTGCGTTGCCGGAGTGGCAGGAAACCATGCGGCATTCGAGCCGACCCAATCCGCGACGGTGGTGACACCCGCCAGATGCCAACTCAGTGCCTTGGCCTCGCGCTGGCGCAAGCCGTCCAGCCGCGCCTCGGGCCACAGCGTCAGGCAGGCCCGCACGAAATCCAGCGCATCGTCATGGGCCTGCGTTCCGGCGCGTGATCGCATGGCATCAAGATGGCGTGGTATCTCGGCCGTTGGAGGCCTGCCGTGATGGCCTGCAATTGCCGCAACCAAGGGCAGCAGCGCCTGATTCTGCCCCCCCAGATGCTGCAACAGCAGCGCAAGGATCTGCGGGTCATGCAGCCATGCCTCGGTGACCTCCCAATGCCGCCGATCCTGCACCACGCCCTCGCTCAGCGCACGGCGAAAGACCTCGCCAATCTTGCCCAGATCGTGCAACGCGATCAGTAGGCAATACAGGGCGCGCCGGGGATGGTCGGCTAACAGCTCCTCGGCCACGGCGGCCACGTCCAGCATGTGATAAGCCGCAGGATGGGCCGGCGCCCCGGGCGTTACAGGGCTTTTCCCCGGCCAACGTGCGATCTGCGTCAAATGCATAAAGAATCCGGCCAATTAACCGATTGATGTTGGTGCTATCACGCCTACTGGCGCAAGCAAGATCTGTTCTGCCTCGCCCTCGATAGTCCGCTCTGAGCAACGTATTTAGACGGTAATGGCCGTCCGGGTTGGCGTGACCCGGCTTCGTGCCATTGGTGATTGGCGTTCCTTCCGATCCTCCGGTGGAGATGGGGTGGTTGCCACCCTCTGTAGACCTCGACTTGGATTGGACACACTCGCTGCGCCATGCCTCAGGGGCCGTTTTGGGGAGGTAGACACTGGAAAGCTATATGGCCTGAATGTCGGCTAAGGGCCGGCCTCGCCTGTCGTGGCCAGCCACACGGCTGAGGGCTCCAACTTGGCGGTTGCTGTGCCGCAGCATGTCGCTCGGAGCCCAAAGCCGCCGGTCAGCTCCTGCGATGGTTTCTTCGGAGCAGTCGTTCAGTCCCGACGCAGCCGGTGAGGTAGTCGTTGACCAACTTCCAGCTGAAGCTGCTAAAGATCGGCGCGCGTGTCGCGCGTCACGCCCGCGCCCTCACTTTCCAGTTGGCCGAGGTCGCGGTCAAAGGCCCGAAGGCGCGTGCCATCCTTGCCGCCATCCGCTGCCTTCGAGCGCCACCGCTATGGATGTTAACGCGATCCAGGCCAAACAGAACGAAAGCGGTACGGCAGGTCTATCCGACGTGGTAAACAATAAGGCCGTCGGGCCAATGCCGACCCCCGCCGGACGGTATGAACTGCCCAACTCCGGGCATTCACGAGGCCGCTGGCACCTTCCGATGCGAGAAACACTTGTTTGATAGGCAAAATCAGGCGATCTTGCCGTCAAACGGCAGTCCACCTGGGGGATGTGGACGGAGTGACATACCAGCGCTGATTTCGCGCGCGGGATGCAATTCTGCGGACACCGGAACACAAAACCCCAAGGCAATGGGGTTCAGAGGGAGAACGCCTATGTCCAATCAATACATCGTTGCCTACGATGGCAGTCCGGCGGCGCAAAGGGCCGTCGATTATGCCGTTGAGAGATCCAAGACCAGCGGGGCAGCGATCCTGATCGCGCATGTGCTGGAATGGTCGCCCTACAGCTTTCTCACGCAGGAAGAACTCGCCGAACGCCACATGCGGCGAACCGAAGAACTGGCGCGCGCAAAATCGGCCATCGTCGATCCGGTCGTCGCATCGCTGACGGCCAAGGGCGTGCCGGTCACATCCGACATGCGCTATGGCAACGTGCCCGATACGCTTGTCGCCATCGCGCAAGAGGCCGATGCCGCGCAGATCATCATCGGGCGCACCGGGCAGTCGACCATCGTCGCACGGCTGTTCGGGTCGGTCGCGGGCACCTTGGCGCAGATGTCGCCTGTGCCAGTCACCATTGTGCCATGACGCCATAATGTTCAATAAAAACAAAGACAGGGGCCCTATCATGTTATGTTTGAACAAGGTGCGTCTCGCACTGATCGCCGCGTTTGCAATGCTGGCCGCGCAGGCCGCACATTCGCAGACAGAAGCCGCCCAGACGCTGGACCAGCAAGTGAATGCGATCTTTGCCGCATCAACCGGGTGGTTCGTGAATTTCATCTTTGCCCCGATCCCCGGCACAAACGTGGCATGGATCGTGGTCTGGCTGGTCGTGGCCGCATCGGTGTTCACTATCTATTTCGGGTTCATCCAGTTCCGTGTCTGGCGGCATTCCATTCATCTTGTCTCCGGCAAATACTCCGATCCGAATGACGCGGGCGAGGTCAGCCATTTTCAGGCGCTGGTGACGGCCCTGTCGGGCACGGTTGGCCTTGGCAATATCGCGGGCGTGGCGGTGGCTGTTACCATCGGCGGCGCGGGGGCGACCTTCTGGATGATCCTTGCGGGGCTTCTGGGGATGGCATCCAAGTTCACCGAATGCACGCTGGGCGTCAAATACCGCAATGAATACCCCAATGGCACGGTGTCCGGCGGACCGATGTATTACATCACCAAAGGCTTTGCCGAACGCGGGCTACCGGGGGGCAAGATCCTTGCGGTGTTGTTCGCGATCTTCTGCGTGCTGGGGTCGCTGGGTGGCGGCAACATGTTCCAGGCCAATCAGGCGCATCAGCAGCTTGCCGGCGTTTTCGGCGACTTTCCCGGCTGGATCACAGGGTTGATCTTTGCTGCCGTGGTGTTCGCGGTCATCGTCGGCGGGATCAAATCCATCGCGCAGGTGACTGAAAAGATCGTGCCCTTCATGGGCATCCTCTATTTCGGCGCGGCCCTGATCATCATCCTGATGAACCTTGACCGCGTCGTCCCGGCCTTTGGTGAAATCATCAACGGGGCATTTACCGGCAATGGCGTGGTCGGCGGATTTTTCGGTGCGTTGATCCAAGGGTTCCGGCGGGCCGCATTCTCAAACGAAGCGGGCGTCGGGTCGGCGGCCATCGCCCATTCCGCCGTCCGTACCAAGGAACCGATCACCGAAGGGTTCGTTTCGCTGATGGAGCCGTTCATCGACACCGTGGTAATCTGCACCATGACCGCGTTGGTGATCGTCATCACCGGGCAGTTGACGACCGACCCAGCGACGGGCCTGTATCTGCTGGGCGAGGATGGCCGCATCCTGACGGCTACCGGGGCCACCGGCGTCGGGCTGACCTCGGCAGCCTTCGCATCGGCGTTTTCCTGGTTCCCGTATGTGCTCGTGGTCGCGGTGATCCTGTTCGCGTTCTCGACCATGATCAGCTGGTCCTACTATGGGCTGAAGGCATGGACCTACATGTTCGGCGAAGGCAAGACGCAGGAGTTGACCTTCAAGATCATGTTCTGCGTCTTTATAGTCGTCGGAGCGGCGGCGAGCCTTGATCCGGTCATCGACTTCTCCGATGCGGCGATCTTTGCAATGGCCGTGGTCAACATCATCGGGCTGTATTTCCTGATGCCGATCGTGAAGCGCGAACTGAACAGCTATCTCGAACGCCTGCAAGCGGGGCAGTTTAAGCGTTACAAGTAGATGTGAAGGCCGGGCGGCTTGATACCGTCCGGCCTTATCCTGCATACGGGCTGATCGTGTGCGATCGGACAGATCGAGCCATACGAAATCGCGATCAAACAAGGTTGGGGATTGTTCTGCCTCGGTCTTTCCGCTCTCGAGAAGGACAACACCGAGCGGTCGAGAGGGTGTGACAACTCGGGTCCTGAGATTTCGCGCGGAGTGATTTCCCGATCAAACCCAGAAAGATGTTTCCGTCGCGCTGCAGTACGGGGCGTCGTTCCGCCAAGCGGGTTTCGCAGGTGAGCTTTGACGCACCCTGGTCGGACAGCCGTCTGACGGCGGCACGGCATCGCAGTTGCAGCTTCGAGCCCAAATTGACCGATGCTGCGCAGTGTCTGAACGGCGGCTTTTGGTGATTGTGCCGCGCCGATCATGGATGGTTTGGTGTGAATCTAAATCGGCACTGGCATGCGTTTAAGACGCTGCGCCGCATTCAGGTGCAAAGTTGAATCGGCGTAAGGAAGCAGGTGCACGAGAGTGCGCCCTCGAAGGCACACCTAGCCTTCCAGAACTTCAGGTAGCCCCCCAAGAAACCGCCGCAATTTATCACGCAGAGCTTGGTTCTTGCGAACCTGCTGCCGAACGACACCTTCGTAATCTCTATAGGTCGGGAACCGCAGCGTCTGCGCCACCTGACCTCGCGCGCCACACTCGCGCAGTTTGTAGCGGCGAAGAAGGGTAGCTAGGTCGTTCTGCGCAACGGCTTCATCGAAGCGATCCTGTTCCTCCCCCAGAACGGCATTAAGGTCGAGCGTAATTGTCCGCTTCTCTCCGGCTAGAACTTCCTCCCAAGTCGGAGCTTGTCGCTGAAGCTGTTCAGTCACCTGCATCTCGGCGGCACGAGCGCAAAGACGGTCCTTCTGCTTAGCGAGTTCGCGCACCGCGGCCGCGATGGCGGTTTCCTGCATTATCGCGGCGTCGAACCCATCGAGGTGTTCGGCCTGAGCCAGCGCCACAGCGTTAATCACATCGGGGTGGTAGTATAGCGCTTCAACGGCGTTCAGGCCCAAGACGTGTACCCGATCTTTCACGTGTTCGTCACAGGTGTCGTCGTCGCGTCCGTCGTGGTCGATCAGCCCGAACACCTCGATGTGATGGAGGCCAGAAGCGCCACGCATCCCCTTTGTAGCGGCGATGACGTCGCGCGACGATCCTTTGGGCACGACGGAGACGCCGGGAAGGAGGGCGGCATAAAGACCTCCATCCAAGCTGGCACCGGTCCCTTCTACAAAGAGAACGCGGCGGCGCGCGCCAAGGATGTCGCGGCGGACGAGCTCTGGGACGTCCTCGCCCGCGTCGAGAAGGTCAAAGTCCCACGCGACCTCCTGCTGCGTTGGTCCGGCCCGCCGGACGTCGCGCATAAGGAGCATCCGCGCCTGGGGATGCTCAACGGCAAGGTCGATGGCATGAGTTGAGACGACCATTGCGCAGTCGGGCCGTTCGGCGAAGAGGTCGCGCAGGAGCGGTGCGATGATGGCGTGGTTCAGGTGCCGCTCGGGCTCGTCGAGAAGTAGGACGGAGTCGGGCGGTGCGATCAGCACGGTCGCGGCGAGGAAAATGGCGGCCCGTTCGCCGTCCGAGACTTCCGCAAAATCGAATGGCTCACCGCCCTCATGTTGGGCTTGCACGGCGCGGAATCCGTCGATCTTGACCGTAATCTTGAGTTGGGCTGATGCGAGCAGGCGGTTGAGCTTGTCGACGGGCGTTTCCTCGACGCGGGCAAGTCGAAACTGCGCGCCGCTCGGGTCTTCCCGACCGAACCTTGCAAGCGCTTGGTCCAGCCGAACCTGCTCGTTCACAAGATCGAAGAGAAGTGCTTGAACACGGTCAATGTGCGTTTGATCTGAGAAGCGGGCCTTCTCTTGTCGCTCCCAGTGAGACACGTTCTGCTCATGCTGTTGGCGACTAGCAGCTGTCATCGTCATCGCACCGCTCTGCGTCCACATCTGTCGGTGCGCGGCGACACGGATCACGCTGGTTCCCGCGCCTTGCGATTTCATGAGTGACTGGAGAAACGACGACTTTCCGGTCCCGTTGGAACCAAGAAGGAATACGCGATCGCCCACGCTGAGGGGCAAGGTGATTTGCGGCAAATGCCCGTTTTGATCGAACCGATGTATGATCGGAGCGAGGAGCTGGACGCGGTTGGTGCTTTCGATAGCCTCTTGCATCATCCGTGCTTCTCGTTCGGTCGGAACGACCTGATACTGGAGCGTTAGCCGATCCTCAGGGTCGCCGTGGCTGGTCGCCATCACGTCGAGGACTTGAACGGCGAGGAACCGACCGTTGGTATTTTCGATGACGAGGACTTGCCCCTCTTTGGGCCTGCGCGCGCGAGACGTGAAATCCAGCGGCGTAATGTCGTCAGGCGTGATGTCGGTTAGGTTCTTGGCGCCTTCAGCAATGGCAATGCCACGCGTGCTGACTGGATCGTTATAGGCAATAATGTCGTCGCCGCTTGAACTGGACCACCTAGTCTCGAACGACGTTTCTCCCTCACCAAAAAAAGCACGCCCATCGTGATCAGCGTACTGAATGACCGCTTGCCCAGAGGACGCAGAGAAATGTGGCGGAGGAACATGATTATGCTTCATCGGCAGAACCTAGAAGGTTACAGCCACACTGAAAAGCCGACATTTGACCAGCGCGGACAAACGGCAGTTCTGTCCGCATAGCTACCATCCTGGCCGGGCGTTCACTGCAGAGCAAGACGAACGGCAGCTACCGGGAATGCGGCAAAGCAGCAAATATTGAGGTCGACCGGCAGGTAAGGTGAAGGTTTTCCGATGCGGGTCGCGTTGGCACGCTGCTCATTGGCGCGACCACGACCCGGGTTGGAAAACCTCCCAAGGTGGAAGCCGCGGG
>NZ_QPJL01000034.1 GCF_003337565.1 Paracoccus lutimaris | reverse complement strand
CCCGCGGCTTCCACCTTGGGAGGTTTTCCAACCCGGGTCGTGGTCGCGCCAATGAGCAGCGTGCCAACGCGACCCGCATCGGAAAACCTTCACCTAAGCGACCAATGCTGCATCCGCGACGAAGGTCGGCTACCCGGCTAAAGAGTTTCAGGGTCCCGCCTGACAGATCGGGTCCCGCGTGCAGCTGGCACTCCTGACGCATTTGACAACCGCTGCCCTCCTGGCTCCGCAGCCGTTTTCGGCGTTGTGACGGATGCGATTGACATGCAGTAATTTTACTGCATAACTTGCAGTATGGATGAAGACCGGATCGACTTCGTCTTTAAGGCGCTGGCGCATCCTGAACGACGGCGGATTTTGGCGTTTCTGCACCGGCAGGGCGAACAGTCCTTGTTT
Organism: Paracoccus lutimaris; assembly: GCF_003337565.1. Taxonomy (GTDB): domain Bacteria; phylum Pseudomonadota; class Alphaproteobacteria; order Rhodobacterales; family Rhodobacteraceae; genus Paracoccus; species Paracoccus lutimaris. The sequence continues at coordinate 19,602 of NZ_QPJL01000034.1, read as the reverse complement.
GAGATATGCGCGTTCTCGCATGCGGACGGCGGCCAGCCCCTAGCCCGGCAGACCGTGACGCAGCATCTCGACATGCTGGAGCGGGCGGGCCTGATCGAAATTTCGTGGAAGGGTCGGACAAAGGCTCATTCGGTCAATCTCGGCCCGCTTCGGGAGGCGATCGCCCGCGCGGTCGGAACCTATCTCTAGAAGGGAAACAAGAATGCGCATCTACATCACCAACGTCTTTGTCGATGATCAGTCCAGGGCGCTGGATTTCTATGCCGGCAAGCTGGGGTTCGAGGTGAAGAATGACATTCCGATGGGCCAGCACCGCTGGCTCACCGTTGTATCGAAGGAGAAGCCCGATGGCACAGAACTGCTACTCGAGCCCAGCGAGCATCCTGCCGTCCCGCCCTACAAGGAGGCATTGGTTCGAGACGGAATCCCCGCCGCCTCCTTTCAGGTCGATGATCTGGATAGCGAGTACGAAAAGTTGAAGCGATTGGGTGTCGAATTCATCAGGGAACCGACGGATGCCGGGCCGGTGCGCATGGCCCTGATCGACGATCGCTGCGGCAATCTTGTCCAACTGGTCCAGTATAAGAGGGCTGGTCATGCTCAGGAAGACTGAACTTCCTGACGCGGTTGCACTTGCGATTACGTCGCTGAGGGATGGCGACAAGGACGAAGTCAGCCACGCGCACGGTTTATTGCAGGACGCGGTACTTGGCAGAAGGGGCTGCCTGCGCACCGACAAGCCAAAACCTGTCGACTGGGCGGAAGCCACCTGGTACGAATTTGTCGCGCTGATGGCGCACGACAACAATCATGTCCGCTCGATCGCCGGCCAGACGCTGTCCAACCTTGCGCAATCCGCCCCGCCCGAGACCGCGATGCGCGATCTGGGCAAGGTGGCCGCGGCGACCCGCGATGAGATGTTCGTCACGGCGCGTCACATCCTTCAGTCCCTGTGGAAGTTCGGCCTCGGGACAAAGGAGCTCAGAGGGGCATTGCTGGCCGGTCTTGCTGATCTGTTCCGCGACAGCATCAACGAAAAGAATCCCACCTTGCGCCGTTTTGACATCGTCACTGGCTTGCGCGCCCTCTATGACGAGACCGGCGACGACGGCGTATTGCAGACGGCGCGAGACCTGATTTCCCTTGAAGACGACCCCAAGTACAGAAAGAAGTATTCCGGTGTCTGGAGCGACTTGATCGGCCGGTAATCCGTCTCCGTGTCGCCATGTCTAGGTTCCATGGCGATAGCCGCCATTGTCCGTCTCCTCGATGGCCGCCGCCAATGGCAAATCACGCAAGAATGACGATTGCGGCACCTGCCTCAATGCCGACATTCGACCTTGGGAAATGAAGGTTCGCTCCGTCCAGCTTTGCCGCCATTTGACGGGCTGATCCTATCGGATCGTGGCGCCAACATGCCCGGCGAGCCGATAGACCCTGCCCCTCTCGGCGAGCTTTTCGGAGGTCACCGTCAGCCCCAGTTTCTTCTTCAGCGAGCCGGAAATGGCGCCCCTGATGCTATGGTGCTGCCACGAGGTCGCCTCGGCGATCTCAGCGATGGTCGCGCCTTCCTGCTCTTGCAGCATGGCGATCAGCTGCGCCTGTTTGGTGCCGGGGCGCTGGGCAGCGGCGATGACCTCCGGCTTGGCATCCCGCAGGGCCGCCATGGTCTTGGCCACGACCGGATCGATGCCGATGGCGTCCAGCCCGGCCTCGGTGGCGATCAGCGTGGTGCCATACCCATCGCCGGTTTCACGCCAGAGCGGCTCATTGCGCCGAAGATTGGCCTCGACCTCCTCGATGAAGCCGAGCTTGGTCATCCGCCCAATAGCCATCTTCGCGGCGGCGCCACGCAGCCCCTCGGGCAGCGGCAGGGCGAGATTGCCCGGCCGGGCGCTGGCGCGGGTCAGGATCAGGGTCTGGGTGTCGGTAAGTTTGGTCATCGTTAACTCCGTGTATCGCCGCCCCAGGCTGCGGTCGGCTTCTACGGAGCCGGGCCCCGCGTGGGGCGTGGCTCAGCGGTTGGCACGGGCCAGCCCGTCAGGCCGCGTGCTCACCCTCGCGGAAGGCGAAGTCGCTGATCTGCTTCAGCAGGTGGGCCTGATATTCGAGGCTGCCGAGGTCGCTCCAGTTCAACCGTTCGGGATCTGCGCCGAAATGGTCCTCGCTGAAGGCCTGTAGCCGGGCCAGCATCGCGTCGATTTCGGCTTTTTTCGCGATGAAGGCGGCAAGGGCGGCGTCATTGGTTCGGGCGGGCTTGCGGGCCATGTCGATGCTCCTGTTCATTTCGAGGCGGCGGCGAGGCCAGCGGCATAGGCCTCTTCCAGCGCGTGCCGGATCGCCCAGACGGCGACATCGTGGAAATCCAGCGCGTCGCGGTTGAGGGTCTCCAGCGTCTTCAGCCTGTGGAAATGGCGCTGGGCGATGTCGGTCAGCAGGGTGTCTGTGGCGGGCTGGTTCGGTTTGGTCATGATATGGCCTTCGGTGGTGAGTTGCATCGCATTGGCACCGTCAGAATCGCTCTGATGCACGGCCGTATAAAGTAAATCACGAGCAATTTCATTTCTTTATGATCATGCTGAAGGGTGCCGATGTAGGACATTCGAGAATACCACGAACAACCTTATGACAGGCGGACCTTTAGCCTTGGGGCACTGCGACCTGTGTCACGCGCCGGACAGAACCTGCTGCTCCCAATCCGCTTCAAGCACAGCTTCCGCACGTTTTCGGGCTCGCCTCGCTTCTTCCTGCGCGGCCGCGCGACCACCAAAATCCGCAACGGCGCGCAGGCAATCCTGCAGTGCCTCCTGCACCTCGATCACAGCGGCCCCGTCACGGGCGATGGGAGAGAAGAAGACCGAATAAAGGTTCGCCATGTCCAGCGGCGGCGCATAGACCGAACCGTAGGTTACTTCGGCCTCTGGATCAGGGTCCTCGTGCAGAACTTCCAGCACACGCGTTCCGGCGCGCAAGACTTCGATGGCCGTGCCGGGGTCGTTGATGCCGGGTGACAGCGCCTTGCTGGCAACCTCGCCAAGAACAATCAACCCATAGCCAAGATCCTGATCGAAGCTGCGCGCTTCGCCAAGCGAGAAAGCCTCGCGGAATGTCGCGAGAGCCTCATCCTCCACGGGACCGCTAAGGCGCAGCAATGGCTCTCCGCGGTGGACATATTTGCCGGGCATACGGCGGATTTCGACCTTCATCTTCAGATGGTCGGCAAGAGTTTGCAGTTTCTCGATATCGATATACTGAACATAACCGGACTGGTCAGCCATAACCATCGGTGCATCCTCAGACAGAATATCGGACCGCGGTACGGCGCCAAGCGCAGGATAATCGCGATACAGGCGCGCGGCGGGTTTCGCCGCTGTTTCGATCCGGGCGATGATGTTGCTCATCCTGCCAAAATCGTTCAGGTGGTTGACCCAACGCACCAAAGCCCAGGCGATCAATGCGATATCGCCAAGTGTCGCCACGAACAGCAGCACGCGCGCATTGTCGCTGTAAAGCCCAGCCGACAAGCCGATGATCCCGACAATACTGAACAGGAAGGAGCCGATAAATGTCGAAACCGCCGTCTGCGCGGTGCGATCCTCCTCCAGCAGCCTGGTCGCACGGGGCGTCGCGTTTGAGGTGGCCGAGCCATAGGCCCCGACCAGAATCGACATCGAAAAGGTTGTGACCGCCAGCATAGAGGACGCGATGATATTGAGCAGCGCGTCAACCGAACCTGAGGCGAGATCGATTTTCGGGACATAGGGCAGGATCGGCCCGATAAGTGGCGCGAGCAGCGCCAGCAGCACCCCGGCAAGACTGTAAAGGACAACCCGCACCCACATCTTGCGCAGTTCCACGCGCAGTCGCTGCACCCATCCCCTGTTGAACCTGCCTGTCATCGAGCGTCCGTTCCGTCGTCAGCTTCGCTTCCCGGCCTTGGTCCAGCCAACCGCGCGGGATTGCAACCCATTACCACTCAAGGTGGCTATCGCTTGCCACGACTTCGCGCCCTGCGATTGCGCCGCCGCAGCAGCACGCCGGCAACCACGGCGGCAGAGCCGTACATCACATGCCGTGATGTAATGCCGATGCGGGCTTGCGCGCTTTGACGATAGCGAGGATCGAACAGCCGGGTGTCGGACAGGAACTTGCCCAGCAGGGTTTCCTTGCGTGGCGTAATCGGGCGCAACCCGCGCCTTTCGCTGTCGTTTAGCGCGTCGATAGCCGCGATGATACTGCCTGTCCTGTCGATCGCCTCAGCGACCTGATCTGCCTCGACCCCGAGATGTTCTGCCAAAAGGTCATTGCGGATCGCGATGATACGCCGCCGATCCGTGTCCTTTTCCGCGATCAGCGCCACATCGCTTTCGGTATCGAACCCCATCGAGCGGCGGTCGATATTGCTTGAGCCAATGCGCAGGAACACATCGTCGATGATGCTGGTCTTGGAATGGACATAGATATCCTCACCCGCGTCATTGACCGGCGACAGGATCAGAAAGCGATTGTAAGGATCATTCTGCGCCAGGTCGCGGATCATGCGGCTGCGGGTGACATGCATCGCCTCATCCTCGACTTTCCCCCGCGCCGCGTGTGGATTGATGACGACGATCTCGGGTCCGTCTGGCTCTCGCAGGCGTGCCCGGACGGCATCGGTGATACTGTCGGCGGCGAAATATTGCGGCTCGAGGTAGAGGCAGTCCCGGGCGGCCCTGATGCTGTCGAGGTAAAGCGTCTCGATTTCCGTCACCGTGGGGCGATCGGCTTCGGGAGGCGCTGTGCGGGCAATTGCAACCTCGATATTCTCGAAATCCGGCGCTAGGTCTGATGGCCAGATATCCCCACCCGTGTAAAATCTTCGCCGATCGGCTCGCCTGTCGCGCGTTCCCATCGGTTCCGGCACAACTCGCTGAAGGCAGCCGCGGCATCTCCTGAAATCAGCGTCGTTGTGTCATGCCATGGCTGCGCGATCTCGCCGTTCTTCAAGCGACGCAATGTTTCAAATGATGCATGCTCTCGATTGTCCCAGCGACCTTCGGTGACGTCGATACCGCCACAGAATACCAGCGCGTCATCGACAACAACGATTTTCTGATGATGGCAGGCGCCGATGGGATGGTGGCCGTCAAAGGCCAGATGGAGCTGCTTCGGCGAAAGCAGCTTGATCTGGAATGCCGGAAGGATGCGCCCGGGCGCAATCAGCGCACCCCCGCTCCGTTTCAGCAGATAGATATCCAGTCCCTCGCGTCGCGCCGCAAGTGCATCCAGAAACGGACCGATGGCGTTCGGAAAACCGTCAGGCGCATCGCCGTTGTCATCAGATTGACCGGGCAGCATCTCGATCTCGAAGTCAAAATCCCAACCGACGAGAATGACCATACGCTCTGCTTTCAGCAGCACTTCGCGAAGGATGCGGAAATAGTCCTGCCCATCCACGATGACGGACAGCCGATCGGCCGCCGCAACACGCCAGCAGTTTCGACCCGGTTCGAAGGCAAGGCTTTGCATATCTTTTTGGCCCACAGGCTATTTCTGTCATGCAGTCCGAATAACTCATTCCGGTCGCCCAAAGTTGCCGGCAGTATCGACCCGCGCATTCATGATCGTCTTCAGCCTGCTGATCACCTGGCTTTCCTGCAACTTTGAGAGCGCGTGGCGCGTCATATCTCAGGAAGCCCCAATATGGAGAATGCCCGGTGCAGATTGCCATCCTCTATGCCTCGACCCTGATCATCTTTCTGGTCATCGACATCGTCGGTATCACGCAGATCATCCGGCCGATTTTCGAACGTCACGTCGGTGATCTTCTTGCCGATCCGTTCCGTATGATGCCCGCGGCCGCATTCTATGCGGCATATATTGTCGGCGTTCTGTATTTCGTCTCGGCTCCTGCACTGGCCGAGGGAAGACCGGGCAAAGCGCTGATAGGTGGGGCGCTGATCGGGCTGATGTGCTATGGCACCTATGAGTTCACCAATTACGCGACGCTGCGCGATTGGTCGATGCAGCAGGTCGTGACCGATACGATCTGGGGCGGGTTTCTGACCGGGTTTTCGGCTTGGGCCGGAGTGATGGCCACACGTTGGCTGACATGAAGGCGCTTGTCATCGGCGACAGTGGCGGGATCGGTGCAGCCGTTGCCCACGACTTGCGGCGTCGCGGTGCCGAAGTCACCGGCCTGTCGCGCCGCGACGGGCTGGACCTGACTGATCAAGCCAGCGTGGCGCTGACCGCCGATGCGATGTCTGATCAGCGCTTTGACCTCATCTTCAACGCCACGGGCGCATTGGTGGCCGACGGACAGCAACCGGAAAAGACCATACGCAGCATCGACGCCGAGGTCATGGCCGCACAATTCGCGCTGAACGCGACCGGGGTGGCGCTGTTGCTGCGCTACTTCAGTCCGTTGTTGCGCGAGGATACGCGCGCGGTTTTTGCTTCGCTATCGGCACGAGTCGGATCCATCGGCGATAACAGACTTGGCGGCTGGATCAGCTATCGCGCGGCAAAGGCTGCGCAGAACCAGATCATCCGCACCGCGTCGATAGAGATCGCGCAGAAGCAAAAGCAGCATATCGTCGTCGCCCTGCACCCCGGCACGGTCAAGACAACGCTGACCCGCGACTATGCCGCGCGCCATCCGACAATCTCGCCCCGGCAATCCGCCGAAGCCCTGTTGGCCGTGATCGACCGCCTGACGCCCGAAGACAACGGCAGTTTCTGGGACTGGAAGGGCGAGCGCGTCGAGTGGTAGGTCCGCGCCCCTGCCTCTTCAGCGGCCTCGTGCCCGCCAGCCGCGCGAAAGGTATAGTGCGGCCAGCGCCGCGATCCCCAGAGCGGTCAGCAGCGCGACATGGCGATATTCGGCGCTCCAATTGACGGCGACGATGCCGATCAGCGCCCAGCCGACAGCGATGGAATAGGTGAGCGCGGCAGGGCGGCGCGACTGCACCCACAGCGCGACCGCCAGCACGGCAAGGATCAGCAGGATCGCGGCCGGACCCGCCGACATGATGCCATAGCCGCTGAGAAGAACGGCAATCGCGACGCCCGTCGCTGCGGTCAGCCAACCGGCATAAAGGCCGACTGGACCGACCTGCCAGAACGGCTGCCTGTCGCCCGCGTGCAAAAAGGCGATGATTGCTGCGACGGCCATCACGATGATCATCACCGTCGCAAGAGTGGGCGAGGCATTCGCGGCAGCGATCCAGAACGTGCCAACGAACAGGCTGATCAACAACGGCATGCGCATCGCTTGCCAGTCGGGATTATCAGATGCCTTCCTAAGACCCCAGGCGCTGCCTGCGATCAGCCACAGATAGATCAGCCCCCAGATCGAAAAGGCCCATCCGGCTGGCTGCACCGGCCAGCGCTCCTGCACCACAGGAAACTGGTCCGGTTTAAAGCCGTTGAAGCCGTCGCTGGCCAGCGGCGACAGCGCGAACAGGATCGCGAACAGCAGCGTCAGATGGGGCAGATATCGAGACATCATCTTACAAGCCTTCTGGTCAGGCGCAGCGCCAGCCCGTAAGGCAGCGCGCGCAGAAATTTCAGGGGCAATGTCAGCCGACGCGGGAAATGCAGCTCGAACCCGCCTTTGTCGAGGCCTTTGACTATGGCTGCCGCTGCATCCTCTGGCTGTATCAGCGCGGGCATGTCGAAATCGTTCTTCTGGGTCAGCCGCGTATCGACAAAGCCGGGACTGATAAGGCGGACATCGACCTCGGGGGCCAGTTCGGCGCGCAGGCTTTCCGCCAGATTGATAACGCCCGCTTTGGTCGCGGAATAGATCTGGCCCTGCGGCAGGCCGACATAGCCCGCAACCGATCCGGTCAGCGCAAGCTGCCCACCCTGCCGCAACAGGGGGACGGCGGCGCGGGCAAAGTTGAAGCTGCCGGTAAGGTTGACGGCAACGATCCGGGCCGCAACATCCGCCTCCAGTTCCATCACCTTGCCCGGGTCGTAAAGCGCTGCGAGTGTGATCGCCCGATCCAGCTTGCCGCTCGCGCTGATCTGCCGGGCGGCTTTGGCGAGGCTTTCGCGGTCGGTCACGTCGCATGGCTGCATCTCTGCCCCGCCAAGATCCTGCGCCAGATCGGCCAGCTTGTCTGCCGACCGCGCCGACAGGATCACATCGGCACCCCTCGCCGCCCAAAGACGGGCGAGCGCCGCGCCGATCCCGTCTGACGCACCCATGATCCAGATCCGCTCGCTCATATCGCGCCCTTTCTGTGCAGGAAGATCAAAGCCGTGACAGCGATCCCACGCAGTAGCAGGGGCAAGGCGGCGTAAAGAAGCAGCAGCGCCCGCAGGGCATTGGTGTCATTCGCCTCTGCCGGACGAAAGCCCGACAATTGCAGCAGCGGTAGGGCGACCGCGCCTGCCAGCGCCAGCGCAACCTTTGTCAGAAAACCAAGCACGGCATAGGCGCGGGTCGCGGCGGCTTGCGTCGATGTGGCCTCGATCCGGTCGGACAGGATGGCGGGCGGCAGGACCAGATCAGCACCGAAACAGAAGCCGGTGGCAAGACAGATGGCGAAAAAGGCGGCGACATCGCCCGGCCCCAGCGTCAGTGCATATGCGAAGCCCGCCATCGACAGGATCAGCGCTACCGACCAGACCGGCACCGCGCCGATGCGACCGGCCAGCCAGCCCGCCACGGCCGCGCCGGGCAGTGCCGCGACAAAATAGGTCAGCAAGAAGGTGCCGGCCAATGCCTCGGCCCCCAGCAGATCGCGCACCAGCATCAGGATCAGCGCGGCGGGAAAGGCCGCTGACAAGAGCACCAGCGTCGCCACGGTATAGAACGGCATCAGAGCTTGCCAGTCGGGCCGCGCATCGGGCGGCACGGCGATCTGCAACCTGACCGAGGCCAACCATCCGCGAAAGATCGGCAGAGCGATCAGCAGCGTGACGGCCAGCACGGCGGCCAGAGCCAGCAACGCCGCCTGCCGCCCGATCAGCGGCTGCAAGGCCGAGGGCAGCACCCCCGCAAGGATCAGCCCGGCCAGCCCGAACCCTTCTCGCGCGGCGCTGATCCGCGATTTCTGCCCCGGCTCTCGTCGCCACAGGCCGCCAAGCGTCATCAGATTGACCGAAATCACACTATGCCCAAGGCTGGCCAGAGCCATCGCCAGCGCGAACCAGATCAGCACGGGCAGCGCAGGCGGCACAAACAAAACCGTGACCCCGCAGGCCAGCAGAACCGAACCGGCGACGATCAACCCACCCCTGGTACGCGGCCAATGGTCGCCTGCCCAACCCACCACCGGGTCAACCACCGCATCGAAAAGCCGCAACCAGAACAGCGCCAGCCCAAGCGTGGCCAGCGGAACGCCCCTTTCGGTCGCGAAAAAGTCGGGCGCATGGATGTAAAGCGGCAATCCGCCAAAGGCCAAAGGGAAGGCCAGCAGGCTATAAGCCGCCAGATCGCCGCGGCCCGGCGCAGCTTCAGCCATGAGTCAGCCGGTATTGCATCACATCTGTCCGGCCAACGGCGAAGGACGCAATGCAGGCGGCCAGATAAAAGCGCCAGACGCGGATGAAAGCCTCGTCAAAGCCCATAGACCGGACCTCAGGGCGTTTCGCATCGAACCGATCCAGCCAATGCGCCAGCGTGCGGGCATAGTCGCGACCAAAGCCGAAGCTGTCGTCGATCTGCAGCCCGGCGCGTTCCGCCCCAGCCCGGAACTGCGTGGGTGAAGGCAACATGCCGCCGGGAAAGATGAAACTGCGGATCATGTCGCCGCCCTTGCGATAGCGGTCGAAATAGCGGTCGGCGACGGTGATCGTCTGGATCATTGCACGGCCCTGACGATTCAGCGCCTCGGCCAGCTTGCCAAAATAGACGGGCCAGAACCTCTCGCCCACGGCCTCGAACATCTCGATGGACACAATATGGTCAAAGCGGTCTTTCTCCTCGCGATAGTCCTGAAGCGCGATCTCGGCCCCCTGCCCCAGACGCGCGCGGGCATATGCTGCCTGTTCGCTTGAAAGCGTCAGCCCCTTGAGCGCGAAATCGCCACGCTGCAGTGCGCGTTCGGCAAAGCCGCCCCAGCCGCAGCCTATCTCAAGCAGACGACCCGATCCGCCTGACAGCCCTTCGATGATGCGGTCGTATTTTCGGCGCTGCGCCGCCGCCAGATTGTCACCCTCGGCAAAGATAGCCGAGGAATAGGTCATCGTTTCGTCCAGCCACAGCGCGTAGAAGTCATTGCCCAGATCGTAATGAGCCGAGATATTGCGGCGCGAGCCCGCCCGCGTATTGCGGTTCAGCAGATACAGCAGCCGCATCGCCAAAGCCTGCAGGGGCTTGCCATAGATATAGCGGTCAAGCGCATCCTCGTTCATCAGCCCCAGGGTCAGCAGCGCCGTCAGATCGGGCGTATCGCACCAGCCGTCGCGATAGGCCTCGGTCAGGCCGATATCGCCCTTTGCCGCAAGCGCCGGCACCATGCGCCGGTCCAAGATGGTCAGTGCGGCATCCGGTCCGGGCTGATCGCCTGCGAAAACGCGGGTCGCGCCGTCGGGGGTTGTCAGGCGCAACCGGCCAAAGCGAATACCGTCTAGGCTGCGAAGGAATTCGGACCTGATGCGATCTTCAAACATCCGATCTCTCCGTCGTCGCCTCTGATCGGCGTCTCTCAAGCTGTGATGGTTTGGTGCGATAGCGTATCCCGCGCAAAAACAGCTTTGCTGCCTGCCAGTGGATCAGGCCGGTCACGCGCAGCGGCTGAAATGCATGGCGCAACGCGGCGCGGCGCAGGGCCTTGGCGGTTAGCGCGCGCGCCTTGCCAGTCATAGAGGTCTGAAGCCGCAGTTTGCCATCCTTGCCGAACCAGTCCACCCAGGCCCCGAAGCGGCCCGGCGCGGCATCGAAGCGAAAGGCATAGCGCCCCTCGCGCGGCAAGAATGGTGAGACGTGAAACAGCTTTTCGCCGGACAGCCGATCGCCCGGTTCGATCACGCGATTATTCGCATGACGACAAAGATACAGATGGCTTTCGCCGAAGGTGTTCGTCACCTCGGCCAGCACCGCCCGCAAGCCGAGATCATCCCGCGCCAGCCAGAAGCTGACCGGGTTGAACCCGTGAAGCAAACCGCGCGGCATCGTGACCAAGGCGGTCCGGCAATGTGCCAGATCGACCGGCGCCAACTGCGACTGGATGAAGTCGGTCAGCGGGCTGCCATCGCGAGCACCGTGATCGAGCCGTCGCAACCGCCAGAGCCCCGGTCTGTCAGGTCGCAACGGCAGGCGACCGGCCTCCAGCGAGTCAACCGGCAGCGCCGCGTAAAGCGAGCGATAACGGAACTGCCGCGTCACATCACCCGCCCGCGCGTGCCAGATCGCGGCGTCGATCAACGCGCCATCCCAGAGATCGGCCATTATGCAGCCACCTGCTTTGGCGCCGCCCATGGATCTGGGCCAAGCGGCCATTCGATCCCCATCGACTGCGCCACGCGCAGGGCCGACAGCAACCCGTCCTCGTGAAAACCATAACGAGTCCATGCACCGGCATAGTGAATACCGCCAAGGCCCTGGATTTCTCCGAGGCGGGCTTGGGCGGCGATGGCAGCCGCGTCGAACTGCGGATGGGCAAAGCTGGCCTCGTCATGGACATGCATCGGCTCGATCTCGGGGTTCAGGGTCACGATCAGCGGGCGCGGCGTTTCGAGGTTCTGCAACCGGTTCATCCAATAGGACAGACTGATCGGCTGATCCGTGGTCGGCGTCGTCCCCTGCGTGACATAGTTCCACGACGCCCAGACCGCGCGGCGTCGCGGCATCAGCCGTAGATCGGAATGCAACACCATCCGGTTCGCCTGCGTTCGCAGCGCACCAAGTATCGCGGTCTCATCCTTGTCGGCATCCTGCAGCATCGCCAAAGCCTGCGGCGCATGGGTGGCAAAAACAACCCTGTCGAAGCGCTCCTCCCCGCGCGGGCTGGCGATCAGGATGAAATCGGTCCCTCTCCGAACCGAATAGACCGGGCAGGACAGGCGCACATCGCTCGATACCTGTTCAAGGATCCTGTTGACATAGGTCTGGGATCCACCTTTCATCGTCAGCCATTGCGGTTGACCGCGCACCGACAAAAGCCCGTGATTGTCGAAAAACCGAACAAAGGTGCTTGCCGGGAACTGCATCATTTCGGCGGTTGGCGTCGACCAGATCGCGCCCGAAATCGGCAGAAGGAAACGGTCGCGGAATTCGGTTCCCAGACGCATCTCGTGGATCAGATCACCGATGCTGCCCTCATGTGCGTGTCGCGAGGGAGCGTGGCGGAAAAAACGCAGGATATCGCGGATCAGCCGCCAATGTCCGGCATCCATCAGGCACATCGGCTGCGCGAACATCGCGCGGGTCGAGAACGTGCCGTATTCATAGCCCCCGCCCTCGAAGCTGGCCGAGAAGGACATGTCGCTACGCCCCAGCGGAACGCAAAGCTTTTCCATCAACTGTATGAACAGCGGATAGGTCCGGCGGTTGCAGACGATAAAGCCGGTATCGACATCAACGCCCCCTGCCCGCACTGTGCGGGCGTGCCCGCCCGCGTTCGGCTCTTTCTCAAACAGAGTTGTATCGTGATGCGGGTCAAGCAGCCACGCCGCCCCCAGACCCGAGATGCCGCTGCCAATGATCGCAATGCGCAAACGCTTCAATATCAACCCCGAAACAAGTCAAGTGAAATCCGGGCCCAGCATGGCCGTTGCCCGGATCAGCCTTATCCGCCGCAGGATCACATCGCTGGCAGAAGAACGCCGTCGATAACGTGAACGACGCCGTTGCCGGCCTCCAGATCGGCGGCTGTGACGGTCACGGCGTCGTTGATCTTCACCATGTCGCCGTCAAGCGTCAGGTTCAGACTGCAATTGCCAATTGTCGTCACGGGGTGGCTGCCGCCATCGTCCGCAATCATCTGCGCAACATCGGCGGCCAGAGCCCGCGTCTCAACCACATGGCAGCCGAGGATCTGGACGAGCTTGTCCCGGTTTTCGGGCATCAAGGCCTCCTCAAGTGCGCCATCCGGCAGTGCCGCAAAGGCAGCATCGGTCGGCGCAAAGACAGTGAACGGGCCTTCGCCCATCAGCGCCTCGCCCATTTCGGCAGCTACAACGGCCTGCTCCAGGGTGGTGTGGTCTTCGGATTCCATAACGATATCCGCGACAGTCGCCGGCATATCCTGCGCAACGGTGGCCGTGGCCACCATAGCAAACGCGATAGTCACAGCAAAATTCAAGACATTCATTCCATCCTCCTGTGTCTGGTTACGAAGGGACGAAACGGCAGCGGGCTTTGTTGCGCCGCTCACGCTTTCGTGAAAATCGACTCCCGCTTGCAGTGATCTTGCTCCCGTTGCATCCTCACCCTGACGAAACCGGACCTGCTGATGACCTCGGAAACGGAAAAGCTTGCTGATCTCCTCGGACGGGTCGCGTTGCGGGACCGGGCGGCGTTCCAGCAGCTTTACCGCCGCGCCTCGCCGCAACTTTTCGGGATCGGCCTGCGTATCCTGAAGGATCGGGCAGAGGCGGAAGATGTCTTGCAGGAGGTGTTCGTAAAAATCTGGCACAACGCCGATCGATATGCCCCGCAGGTGGCAAGTCCGCTGGCATGGATGAATGCCATGATGCGCAACCTTGCCATCGACACCTTGCGGCGGCGAAAGCCGGGCGGCGGTGATCTTGATGTGGCAGAGCTTCTGGCCGATGACAGTCCCGGCCCCGAGGATCAAGCCTTGATGCGGTCAGAAGGACGGCGGATCGAGGCCTGTCTGACCGAGCTTGAACCTGCCCGCGCCGAGGCCGTGCGCCTCGCCTATGTTGAAGGCGAAAGCTATCTGGAACTTGCCGAACGCTTCGGTGCGCCCCTGAACACCGTCAGAAGCTGGCTTCGGCGCAGCCTGATCAAGCTGAGGGAGTGTCTGACCAGATGACCGATGACGCCCCGGAACCTGATCCCCGCGACATCGCCACGGCTGGCGAATACGTTCTCGGCACATTGCCACTTGCGGAGCGTGAGGCGTTTCAGCGCCGCCTTCTGAATGAGCCGGCTTTGGTGGCCGAGGTCGCACGGTGGGAGACGCATTTCGACCCGATCGCGGATGAGGTCCGACCGGTCAGCCCGCCCGCCAAGGTCTGGAACAATTTGGAAAGGCGCTTATTCCCGGAACGCACAGCGCCTGCAGGCTCTGTCAGGTTCTGGCAATGGCTTTCTCTTGGTTCTGTCTGTGCTTCCATTGCGCTGCTTGCCCTTCTGTGGCTTGGGCAGCCAGGTCCTGAAACCGAACGGAACCTCTGGGTTTCGGATATGGTATCAGCCGACAGCACCGTTCGACTGACCGCGCTTTATGATGAAACCGATGGCGAGATGCGGATCTCCGTCGCGGGTCAACCACCTGCACAAGGCCGCGATTTCGAGCTTTGGCTGATTCAGGGCGATCGTGCACCCATCTCGCTGGGCGTCATGCCACATCAGGGGCAGGCCGCGATGCCGATCCCGGAAGATCTGAGAATACTTGTCGCGAACGCAACGCTGGCGATCACCGACGAACCAGCCGGCGGCGCGCCGGGCGGCGTCGCGACCGGGCCGATAGTTGCGCAGGCCGAGATGCGCAGGATCTAGCGCCTTTCAGCTGCCCTGCTCGGCCATAAGAATAAATCAACTTGTGCACCGCGCCGTTTGTTCTATTTTTGTTCCATGCGCAGAACCCTTCAGGATAAGCTGGCAATCCTTGCCGATGCGGCAAAATACGATGCCTCATGCGCGTCCAGCGGCACCACACGCCGGGACGCACTCAGTGGTGGTATCGGCAGCGCCGGTGGGACGGGCATCTGTCACGCCTATACGCCGGATGGACGCTGCATCAGCCTGCTGAAAATCCTGATGACGAATTTCTGCGTCTACGATTGCGCCTATTGCATCAACCGCGTCTCCAGCAGGGTCGAACGCGCGCGCTTCTCGCCGGAAGAGGTCGTCACGCTGACGCTGGAATTCTATCGACGCAACTATATCGAGGGACTTTTTCTCAGCTCTGGCATCATCCGCAGCCCGGACGATACCATGGCCGACATGGTGCGCATCGCCCGGATGCTGCGGCAGGATCACGGCTTCAAGGGCTATATCCACCTGAAAACGATTCCCGAAGCCAGCAAGGAGCTGATCGATGAAGCCGGACTATATGCCGACCGCCTGTCGATCAATATCGAACTGCCAAAGGACAGCAGCACCCGCCAGCTTGCACCGCAAAAGAAGCCGGAAACGATCCGCGCCGCGATGGCAGGCGTCCGCCTGTCTCAAGAGGCCAGCCGTGACCGCAGCCATGGAGGCAAACGCCCCGCAAAATTCGCGCCTGCGGGTCAGTCGACGCAAATGATCGTCGGCGCGGATTCGAGTCCCGACCGGGACATTCTGGCAACCGCGTCAAGGCTTTATACGGGCTATCGTCTGCGGCGCGTCTATTATTCCGCCTTCAGCCCGATCCCCGACAGTTCCGCTGCGCTACCACTGATCCGGCCGCCCTTGATGCGTGAACATCGGCTGTATCAGGCCGATTGGCTGATGCGGTTCTATGGGTTCGAGGCGGATGAAATCACAGCAGGCGGCAAAGATGGCAACCTTGATCTGGCGATTGATCCGAAACTGGCATGGGCGCTTGCGCATCGCGCCAGCTTTCCCGTCGATGTGAATCGCGCCGGGCGCGTGATGCTGCTGCGCGTTCCCGGCTTTGGCACGCGGACCGTCGACCGGATCATCGCCGCGCGCCGGTCCGGCGCGGTGCGCTATGCCGATCTGTTGCGGATCGGTGCGGTGATGAAGAAAGCACGGCCCTTCGTCGCCCTCCCCGACTGGTCGCCGGGTGGTTTGACGGACAACGATAATTTGCGGGCGCGATTTGCCGCTGCGCCTCGGCAATTGTCGCTTTTCTGATGTATCGCGTCCATCTGCCCGGTCGGTCGACGAACGCGGCTTGGCGCGACGCCGCGCGGCGATTGGCAAGCCACCGTATCCTCGCCGAAAAAGTAGAGTGGACACGAGAACTGGCCGGGACCGGGCTTTTCGGTTTCGATCCGCTACCGGCAAATGACGGCGCTTACGAGGTGACGGCAAGCAAGGCGTTAATTGATCTGACAGGCGCGGTCCTGTGCCATTCCGATCCGCAGGCCCCGGCACTTGCTTACCGACTGCTGCTGCGTCATCAGTACGACCGCCGCGCCTTGTCCAACCCCGGCGATCCACTTACGCAACGGCTACGGCGGATGGAAAAATCAGTCCGCCGCGACATTCACAAGATGCACGCCTTTGTTCGCTTTCGCGAATTGCCGACCGAAGGATTGCGTCGCAGCTTCGCCGCCTGGTTCGAGCCGCAGCATTTCATCACCGAACGTGCCGCACGCTTCTTCGCGGTACGTTTTGCAGATATGGACTGGCTGATCGCAACGCCGGAGATGACCGTCACCCTCCGCGATGGCGTGCTTGGTTTCGGACCCGCCCCGCAGCAGCGCCCCGATCTTCCTGACGACGCCAGCGAGGCGCTGTGGGCGACTTACTTCCGCAATATCTTCAATCCGGCGCGGGTCAAGATTTCTGCGATGAAATCGGAAATGCCGGTCAAATACTGGAAGAACCTGCCTGAAACGCGCCTGATCCCACAGATGCTGGCCGAAGCCGATGCCCGCGTCGCCGCCATGCGCGCCGCCATGCCGACGGATCCGCCACAGCGCGCAACGCGCATTCTGGACAAGCTGCCCGCCATGCCGGTAGCCAATATGCCCGAAACGCTGGATCAGGCGCGAGATGCGGCAATGTACTGCACCCGCTGCGATCTATGTCAGGCCGCGACGCAAACGGTCTGGGGCGAAGGCGATTTAAATGCCGCGCTGATGATTGTCGGCGAACAACCGGGCGATCAGGAAGACCTGCAGGGTCGTCCTTTTGTCGGACCCGCAGGCACGCTGCTGCGCGAGTTAATGGAAGAGGCAGAGATTAGCGCTGTTTGGCTTACGAATGCAGTCAAGCATTTCAAGTTCAAGCCGCGCGGAAAGCTTCGTCTGCACCAGAATCCCAATCGCGGCGAGGTTCAGCATTGTCGATGGTGGCTTGATCTTGAGCGTCGGTTTGTCGCCCCACGCCTGACGCTCGCACTTGGCGCAACAGCCGCGTATGCCCTGACTGGCAACCCCGGCCCACTTCAAAATCGTCGCGGCCAGTCAGAGCAGGCAATGGACGGCGGTCCTGTTCTGATCAGCTGGCATCCAAGCTATATTCTCAGACTATCCGGCAAAGAGGCGCAGTCAGCCAGATCAATGCTGCTGCAAGATCTGCGTCATGCGGCGCGAATCACGATTTGAAAAGCAGGCTTATGTGGTGCCGCAGCACCGGAAGGCCTATGGAACTACTCCCGTACCTGATGGCGGCGCTGGCGCAGAAACGTGCCGCCCATAACAAGGCCCTGCGCCTGCTCGACGGGCTGGTCCAGCTTTCAGTCAAGAGCCGCAGCCAGACCGCAGCACCTGCAAGCCCCAACGATCGCGACCGCTATATCCTAGCCTCCGGGGTATCCGGTGGCTGGCCCGGCTGGGCCGGCTGGCATCAGAATCTGGCCTTCCAGACCGATGGCGCCTAGCTGCGCCTGATGCCTCGTGACGGCTGGCGGGCATGGGTCGAAGATGAGGCAATTCTGCCGGTCCGGAATGGCGCGGACTAGCAGCCGGTCATCCCGACCGCTCTCGACGATCTCTCCCGGCTCGACATCTGCATGGCGGCAAGTTTCGGCTCTACCTTCTCGCCCAAGGGAGATGGGCGGAAGGCGGTCTTGCGATGACGCAGCATGGCATACGCAGCAATTGGCGGCTTTGCGATCAGCAATTTCGGCTAAGCGCGCTTTTCGCCCATTCATCCGCGGCGCAGCTTTCCGGCTGCTGGTGCTCAAGAAGCGGAACAAGGACGACATCGCCGAGGAAGAGGCGATTCTGGAGATGTACAAGGAAGCATTGGGAATGTGGCCCTGGAATAAGCGGCGCCATTGCCCTGGGTCCGATCAGTCAAAGCATGGACCGTCCAGCATCGTCCCGGCAGCCTGGGCCGTGTTGGCCCAGCCCGGCAATGCGGTGGCCAGCGCGGCTGACGCGCTGGCAAGACGGGCCCGCTTTTCCGGGTGTTCGAGCAGATCGCGCAGCGCGGCGGCGAAACTGGTGGTGTCATCGGGCGGCACCAACAGCCGTGCTTCGGCGGGCACGGTTTCGGGCACTGCGCCAGTCGCGCAGCTGACGATGGGCAGGCCATGGCTCAGCGCCTCGTCGAAGACGATGCCATAGCCTTCGTATCGCGTAGCCAGCGCAAAGACAGAGGCCTGCGCGAACAGCCGTTGCTGAACATCTGCCGATACTTTGCCCGGCAACCGCAATCTGTTGCCAAGCCCGCTGGCTTTTGCCATGGCGTGAAGTTCGCTTGCGTGGTCGTGGTCCCATGCACTGCCGACGATTACCGCCTGCCAGTCCAGATCGGCGATCCGAGTCAGGCTGTCGATCAGGATGTCGTGGCCCTTGCGCGGATGCAGGATGCCGACCGAAAGAATCAGCGGCGGCGTGACAGGTACGGGGGGCAGCGTCGGCTGGTCTATGCCGGGGCGGGCGATGCTGATCTGGCTCGCCTCGACGCCATAGTCTCGGATCAGGATATCGCGGGTATGCGGGCTGGGAACAAGCACATGGCGGCTCAGCTGCAGATTGTCCCTCTCGGTCCGGAACAGGTGGTCGCGGCGCACGGGATCAAGGCCTGTCTCCAGTGCCAGCGGGTGATGCACCATCGCCAGCACCGGCGCGCGCAGACTGGCCAGTGCGGCGGTATCAATCGCACCGAAGACAAGCCCGTCAAGGATTAGGACGCGATTCTGCGGCACCGCCTGCAACTGCCGGATCGCCGTCGCCATTTCGGCGGGGCTGGGGTCGGGAAACGCGGCGGGCAGTTCAAGATGACGGACATCGCGGCCCTGATCGCGCAATCCTTCCAGCAGGCGGCGTTCGTAAATATAGCCGCCCGTCAGCGCAGTGATATCGCCGGGAATGGCAAAGGTGGCTGGGCGCAGCAGGGTCATGTCACCGCCTGTTCGGCCGCGAAAACGCGCAGCACGCGCCGCTCCAGCATGGCCACGGCGGCATGGCAAAGCACCGAAAGCAGCGCGACCGCGACAACCGAGGCCCACAGCATGTCGTAATCCGACAGCGAGGCCGACAGCGCCATCAGGCTGCCGATGCCGCGCCCGGTCGCCAGCCACTCGATCACCGTCACGGCGAGGACTGCGGCGGGAACACTCATCCGGGCGGCGGCAAAGAAGGCGGGCAACATGGCCGGGATACGGACATGGATCAGCCGGCTGATCGGGCCGGCGGCATAGCTGTCAAAGACATCCATGATCTGTCCTGGCGCTTGCCGCAGCCCGTGAAGGCAGGCAACGAAACTGGGGAAGAAGACCATGATCGCGACAAGGGTCGTCGTGCCAAGCGCTCAGCACGGCGCAGCGGTCCAGCGCCTCGGGGGTATAGCAGGCAAGGCCCGGGCCAAGGCCACGGGTGTCGACCGCACCGCTGCCGCTGCCGTAA
>NZ_QPJL01000033.1 GCF_003337565.1 Paracoccus lutimaris | reverse complement strand
GCCAGTAAAGGTTGCTCATCATCACCCCCGTCAGTTCGGGAGCTTGAATCACGCAGGCAGACCAGCCTCAAGCCGATTAATGGGTCCTGACCCTAGGGCAGCCCGGGCCGTCCGCAACCCGACACCATGACCTGCCGGCATCTTCGGTCTGGCCCTGCGCATGGAGATTTTCATCCGGGCGCAGGACCGGCGGCAGATCCGGGCATGGCCCGCGCGGCGCGAAGGGGTCCGGCATCTCGCGGCCGATCATCGCGGTGGTGATGTCATGCGCGATTCGCTCAAGCCGGAGCGGCTCTGATATCGATCCCCGAGACATGGCGAATTCCTTCCTGCAACAAAAATGCAGCGTTCCGGCATTTCTGGAATAGCCATCGCGCAATGCGTGAACCGGCACGTGCAGTTGCGATCCCGAGGGCGCAGCGCGACGAACCGGCGACGGCTATCCAAACAAAAAATTGCCACACAGAGTTTCTGCAATTTTTATTGCAATACGCGATTCGGGCGGCTATTGTCGGGGTTGAAGGCGCGACCCGAGATTCGTTTCGCCTGGGAGAAAGCAGGGCGCATCCGTTCGCGGGTCCGTCGCATGACATATGCCGGGCGACCGGCGTCGGGGGAAATCACGGTCTTGGTCAATGCAACGGGGCGTCTATCGGCGCTTTCCCTGACGCATGGGCTTTGCCCGCCCCCCGGCGGCGCGCGCGCCCCGGTCCAACCGGAGGAGCAACAGATGAAGAAAATCCTGACCGCATCCGCGATCTGCGCCATGATGGCGGGCACGGCGCATGCCGAAAAGATCGGCGTCGCCATGTCGCTGTTTGACGACAATTTCCTGACCGTGCTGCGTCACAACATTCAGCGTCACGCCGATGAAATGGGCGTCGAGGTGCAGATGGAGGATGCGCAGGGCGACATTGCCCGCCAGCAGTCGCAGATCGAGAACTTCGCCGCTTCGGGCGTCGATGGCATCATCACCATGCTGGTCGATGCCGATTCCGGGCGCGCCATGTCGAAGATCGCCGAAGAGGCGGGTGTCCCGCTGGTCTTTGTGAACATGTTGCCCGCCAACATGGAAACCTTTCCCGAAAAGCAGGCCTGGGTCGGATCGGACGAGGAACAGGCCGGCCGGCTTGAGGCCACCGAGGTCTGCAAGCTGCTTGAGGGCAAGGGCAAGGCCGTGATCCTGCTGGGCCAGCTGGGCACCACCGGCCAGCGCGGGCGCACCAAGGCCACCGAGGAGGTGCTGGCGGGCGCCGACTGCAAGGGGATCGAGGTTCTGGACCAGCAGACCGCGAACTGGATGCGCACGCCGGCGCTGGACCTGATGACCAACTGGATCACCTCGGGGATGCAGCCCGACGCGGTCATCTCGAACAATGACGAGATGGCGCTGGGGGCGATCCAGGCGCTGAAATCGGCCGGGGTGTCGATGGATGACGTGGTCATCTCGGGCGTCGATGCCACCCAGGACGCGCTGTCCGCGATGGAGACTGGCGATCTGGACGTGACCGTCTATCAATCGGCCAAGGGGCAGGGCGAGGGCGCTCTGGAAACGGTGCTGAAGATCGCCCGTGGCGAAACCTTCGACCAGCGCGTGACCGTGCCCTTTGAACTGGTCACGCCCCAGAACCTTGCCGATTACAAGGCCAGGAACTGACCCGGACGGGGCGGCGTGCCGGCACGGCCGCCGCCCTTTTCCATCCCGCTCAAGGCATCTGTGGCAGGTCATCCCCGGCGCGCGTTGCGGCTGCCGGCCGGATGGACTGACGACGCGGCGCGGTCCATGCGCGCCCCTCCGCAAACGGGAGATCGCGATGATATCGGAACGGACACAGGCGGCCATCGACCGCTTCAAAAGCAAGGCTGACGGCCCCCTGCTCGAGATCGAGGGCATCCGCAAGGAGTTTCCCGGTGTCGTCGCGCTGGACGATGTCCGCCTGAGCCTGCGGCGTGGCACCGTCCACGCGCTCATGGGTGAGAACGGCGCCGGCAAATCGACGCTGATGAAGATCATCGCCGGCATCTATACGCCCGAACGCGGCACCATCCGCCTGCGCGGCGACGAGGTGACGCTGAGCGGCCCGCTGGATGCGCTGGAACGCGGTATCGCCATGATCCATCAGGAACTGGCGCTGATGCCCTATATGACCGTGGCCGAAAATATCTGGATCCGGCGCGAACCGCTGAACCGTCTGGGTCTGGTCGATCACGCGGCGATGGCGCGCAGGACGCGGGATCTGTTCGCGCGTCTGAACATTGCCATCGACCCCTTGACCGAGGTGCGGTTCCTGACCGTGGCACAGCGCCAGATGGTCGAGATCGCCAAGGCGGTCAGCTATGATTCCGACGTGCTGATCATGGACGAGCCGACCTCGGCCCTGACCGAAACCGAGGTCGCGCATCTGTTTGCCATCATCCGCGATCTGAAATCGCGCGGCATCGGCATCGTCTACATCACCCACAAGATGAACGAACTGTTCGAGATCGCCGACGAATTCTCGGTGTTCCGCGACGGCAGATATGTCGGCACGCATGCCAGCAACGAGGTGACGCGCGACGACATCATCCGCATGATGGTCGGGCGCGACATCACCGACATGTTCCCCAAGGAACCCGCAGACATCTCGGACACGATCCTGTCCGTCGACGGGTTGTCGCTTGACGGGGTGTTCCACGACATCAGCTTCGACCTGCGCAAGGGCGAGATCCTGGGGCTGGCCGGGCTGGTCGGTTCGGGGCGCTCGAACGTGGCCGAGGCACTTTTCGGCGTCACCCCGGCGACCTCTGGCCGCATCCGCATCGACGGGCAGGCGGTGCGCATCGCCTCACCCGCCGACGCGATGAAACACGGCATGGCCTTCCTGACCGAGGATCGCAAGGAAACCGGCTGTTTCCTGCCCCTGTCGATCCTCGAGAACATGCAGCTTGCCATGCTGCAGGACCAGAATGTCCGTCTGGGTTTCGTCGAGCAGCGTGCCGTCAACCGGCAATGCGCCGAAATGCGCGAGACGCTGCGGGTCAAGACCCCCAGCATGGACGAGCGCATCGAGAACCTGTCGGGCGGCAACCAGCAAAAGGTGCTGATCGCGCGCTGGCTGCTGACCAGGCCGCGCATCCTGATTCTGGACGAGCCGACGCGCGGCATCGATGTCGGCGCCAAGGCAGAGATTCACCGGCTGATCTCGCGTCTGGCCGGGCAGGGGGTCGCGGTGATCATGATCTCGTCGGAACTGCCCGAGGTGCTGGGCATGTCGGACCGGATCATGGTCATGCACGAGGGCCACATGACCGGCATCCTCGACCGCGCCGAGGCCGATCAGGTGAAAATCATGGAACTGGCGGCGCGCTGAGCGTCGCGGGGGCGCCCGCCTGCCGGCGCCGAAAAGGAGCAAGCAATGGACAATGTGCAAATCGAACCCGCCGCCCGGAAGGCGCGGCGCCTGCCGGCCGATCTTGGCATCCTGATGGTGCTGGTCGGCGTGGCGCTGGTCTTCGAGATCATGGGCTGGATCTTTCAGGGCCAAAGCTTCCTGATGAACCCGCAGCGGCTGACGATCATGATCCTTCAGGTCTCGGTCGTGGGCATCATCGCCATCGGCGTCACGCAGGTGATCATCACCGGCGGCATCGACCTGAGCTCGGGCTCGGTCGTGGCGATGACGGCGATGGTGGCGATGAGCTTTGCGCAGGCCGCGGGCTATGACCGCGCCGTCTATCCGTCGCTGACCGGGTTGCCGGTGCTGGTGCCGCTGGCTATCGGGCTGGGGCTGGGGCTGCTGGCCGGGATCGTCAACGGCCAGCTGATCGCGCGCACCGGCATTCCCCCCTTCATCGCCACGCTGGGCATGATGGTGACGGCGCGCGGCTTTGCCAAATGGTACACCAAGGGCCAGCCGATCAGCTTTCCGACCGACGGTTTCGCCGCCATCGGCAATGGCGCCTTGCCGGTCTTCATCTTTCTGGGCGTGGCGGTGATCTTTCACATCCTGCTGAAATACACCCGCTATGGCAAGTTCACCTATGCCATCGGCGCCAATGCGCAGGCCGCCCGCGTCTCGGGCATCAATGTCCAGCGCCATCTGGTCAAGGTCTATGCGCTGGCCGGTCTGCTTTCGGGGCTGGCAGGCGTCGTCACCGCCGCCCGCGCCGAAACCGCGCAGGCCGGCATGGGAATGATGTACGAGCTTGATGCCATCGCCGCGGCGGTGATCGGCGGCACCTCGCTGTCAGGGGGGCGCGGCAAGATCTTCGGCACCGTCATCGGCACGCTGATCCTGGGGCTGATGATGTCGGGCTTCACCTTCCTGCGCGTCGACGCCTATTACCAGGAGATCGTGAAGGGCGTCATCATCGTTGCCGCCGTGGTTGCCGATACCTATCGCCAGAAAGGGCGTGGCAAGGCCGGCATCTAAAGCGATCTTTGCGCCGGATCGACAGCCTCGCAACGCCATTTGCGGGGCTGCCATTGCGGGTGCCCGGACTGCCAGCGCGCGATCTCGGGCTGGGCAGCCGTCATGCAGGTCAGCAGGGACACCTCGCGGGCGTCATAGAGCAGCGGAAAGTCCCGGCAGGTCGCGCCGTCGGCAAGGCAGGCAAGAATCACGAGCTGGATGAACATGGCTTCCTCCATATCCGGATGGCCCGAGAATCTGCCATCGGCGCGCCGAAGTCCCGAAACCGGGCCGAAATCCGACGAAATCGCGCCGAAATGCGCTATGCTGCAAACGGCAGCGGGGCGTCGGTGGCATGGACAGTCAGCGCGAATTGTCGTTCAGGATCGATGACGTAACGGTCGACCTTGCCGCCGGGCAGATTCTCGATGCGGCCGGGCGGCCGGTCCCGCTTCGCCATCAGTCATTCGAGGTTCTTCGCCAGCTTGTCGCGGCACAGGGCCGGCTGCTGGGCAAGGAGGAGCTGATCTCGGCGGTCTGGCCGGGGATCGCGGTGACGGATGACAGCCTGGTCCAATGCATCCACGAGATCCGGCGCGCGCTGGGGCCAAAGGGGCAGGCGGCCTTGCAGACGATCCCGCGCCGCGGATACCGGCTTGTATTGCCGCCAGCCGCCGGCGCGGCGCCGGCGCGAACCGGGCCTGTGTCGCGCCGGCATGTCCTGATCGCGGCGGGGATCGCCGGCAGCGGGCTTGCCGTGGCGGCGCTGCTTATGCGGCGTCCCGATGATGCCGCCGTCGCGCCGAACGCGCCGCCCGTCATCGCGGTGATGCCGTTCGATGTTCCGGACCCGACCAATGCCCCGGATCATCTTGGCGCAAGCCTTGCCGAGACCGTCATCGCCATGCTGAGCCGCTGCCCCGAGGTCGCCACCCTTGCGCGCCGCTCGTCCTTTGCGCTGCAAGACGAGCGCGGCGATGTGCGCATCCTCGGCCGGAAGCTGGGGGCGGAATACGTGCTTGAGGGCAGCGTGCGGCGGGACGGTCCGCGACTGCGCGTCACCGCGCGGCTCGATGCCACGGCCACCGGGCGGCAGGTCTGGGCAGCCCGGTTCGACGCGCAGGGCAGCGACCCGCTGGCCCTTGCCGATGCGGTGGCCGGGCGGATCATCGCGGCGCTTTCCGGCACGCGCGGCGAGGTCAGGCGTGCGGAATATGCCGAGGCCTGGGGTACGGACAGCGCCAGCCTGGGCGAATATGACTATGCGATGCGTGCCCAGGACATGATGCTGGGCGACAGCTCTGCCCGCGGCAATGCCGCCGCCGCCGCGATTCTGGCGGAAGGGCTGGCGAAATATCCCGGCTCGGCCGCCATCAAGGTCAAGCTCGCCTGGAACGACTGGCGGCGCGGCTATAATTTCTGGAGCGATGACATTGCGGCCGATTTCGATTCCGCCGCCAGGCTGGCGCGCGAGCTGGAGGCAATGCCGGATCTGCCGCCCTGGGTTTCGACGCTGGTGCACTGGCTGCTTGGCTATGTCGCCATGCGCGACGGGGATTGGGGGCGCGTCCTGCACGAGGTCGAGGTGACCACCGCCCTTGCCCCCTATGATGCGTTTCTGATCACCGACCTGGCCGAGCTTCTGGCGCCGGCCGGCGCCTATGACCGGGCGCTTGCCAATATCGATTTCGGCGCGGCGCGGAACCCGGCAGACGCCGATTACCAGCATGCGCTCAGGGCCTGGGTGTACCGGCTTCAGGGGCGGCTGGCGGATTCGGCGCGCGAAACGCAGGCCGCGCATCTGCTCGCGCCCTATCAGCGGCTGCAATATGCGATCACGCTGGTGCGGCTGAATCGCATGGAGGATGCCCGTGCCCAGATCGCCATGGTGCGCGCGCAGGAGCCGGGTTTCGGACTGGCGGCATGGCGCAGGGGAACCTTTCATGCCGATCCCGCCATCGTGGCGGGCGAGTTGGCCGATCTTGCTGCCGCCGGCCTGCCGCAATAGCGCGGGCGCCGCATCCTGGGGGTCCCGATCCGCCGCATGCGGATCGCGGTCTCAGGTCCCGGTGACCGTCGGGATGCGCGGTGCCTGATCGTCGTCCTGAACCCGCGCCGCCACCGCCACCACCAGCGCCTGCGCGAGGCACATCGGCGCCGCCAGCGAGCGCGAGAAGCTGTAGTCATGTTCCGGCACGGCGAACAGCACCCGCGCCCATTTCGCCAGCGGCGACAGCGTGCTGTCGGAAATGGCGACGATGTCGGTGCCGCGCTGCCCAGCCTCTTCGACGATGTTCACCACCTCATTGGCATAGAACCGGAACGACACCGCCAGCAGCACGTCACGCTTGCCGATGCTGCGCGCCATATGGGTGGCAAGCCCGCCCCCCGCATCCAGAAGCACGCAGCGCTTGCCCAGCATGGTCAGCACATAGCGCAGCAGGTCGACCACCGGGGCCGAGCGCAATTGCCCCAGCAGATAGACCACCTCGGCCTTGAACAGCAGATCCGCCGCCGTCGCCAGGTCGCGGTCGTCGATCTCGTCCAGCAGCAATTGCAGCGAGGCGATGTCACGCACCACCAGATCGCGCAGAAAGCCTTTTTCGGACCGTTCGGGCGCGGCGCTCAATTCGGTTTCCAGCGCCTTGACCCGCGCCTCGAAACCCGGCGCGGCGGTGGCAAGACGCCTCTGGAACAGCGCCTGCAATTCCTTGAACCCCTTGTAGCCCAACGATTGCGCGAAGCGCACGAAGCTCGAGGCATGGATGCCGCAGCGCTCGGCGATGGCGTTGACGGAATGCACGGCGACGTCATTGGGGTTCTGTGTCAGATAGACCGAGATGCGCTGATAGGTCTTGCTCATGCCGTCATGGCGATCATGGATCAGCCGGATCAGGTCTTCGTAATTCTGTGGGGGCGTGACGAGAGCCATGGGACGCAATCCTTTTGAGGCAACTTGCAACAGTTATTGCGGCGTACCAAGGGGCATCTGCGATGGCTGGCGAATTAACCCCGGCGAGGGGGCGGCGTCATCGCGGGTGTCAGGCGCCCGGCGAGAAGGGGACCGGGCGCCTGACGGCGGGGGCGAAGGAGAGAGGAGAGACGCCCCCGATCCGCTTACCCCCCGGCCGGCACGTCAAGCCATTGCCGCCGGGCCGAGGATTGCTGAATGGTTTCCACCAATGTCTGGATGCGCAGCCCCTTGCGGAAGCCGAAGGGCTCGGGGATCTCGCCCGCGATGGCGCGCAGATAGCCTGCGATCTCGATGGCCTTCAGGTCGTTGAAGCCCAGCTGATGGCCGGGTGCGACGCAGAACAGCCCATAGGGCGGATGCTCGGGACCGGCCTCGATGCGGCGAAAACCCCGCCTGCCGGGCGCGTCCCCGCAGGAATGGAAATGCAGCTCGTTGAAGCGTTCCTGACTGAAGGCCAGGGCGCCCCGGGTGCCATAGACCTCGAAGTCATGCTGCATCTTGCGGCCGGTGGCGATCCAGTTGCCCTCGATCGAGCCCTGCGCGCCATTTTCAAAGCGCAGGAAGGCGCGGGCGACGTCATCGACCTGAACCGCGCGCATGCCGCCCCTGCCATCGGGGCGGCGGTCGATCAGCGTCACGCAATCGCCCATGACCCGGGTGATGGGCCCCAGCAGATATTCCGCCGTGGCCAGCGCATGGCTGCCGATATCGGCCAGCGCGCCGCCCCCGGCCGGATCGTGGCGAAAGCTCCATGGGCCATGGGCATCGGCCATGTAATCCTCGGCATGCAGGCCGCGATAGCCGCGAATCTCGCCAAGTTCGCCAGCGGCGATCATCTCGCGCGCCAGGGCCAGCATCGGGTTGCACAGATAGTTGAAGCCGACCTGGGTCCTGACGCCCGCCGCCTCGGCGGCATCGGCCATTTCGCGCGCCTCGGCGGCCCGGGGCGCCAGCGGTTTTTCGCAATAGACATGCTTGCCGGCGGCGATGGCGGCCAGTGCCATTTCCTTGTGCAGCGCATTGGGGGCGGTGATATCGATGACATCGATTTCGGGATCCTCGATCAGCCGCCGCCAGTCGCCGGTCGCTTTGGCAAAGCCCAGCGTCGCGGCGGCGCGGTGCGCGGCCTCGTCGCTTGCATCGGCCAGGCTGTGCAGCACCGGCCGATAGGGCAGGTCAAAGACGCGGGGCGCCGAGGCAAAGCCGAAGACATGGGTCTTGCCCATGAAACCGCTGCCGATCAGGCCGATATTCAGCACGGGCTTAGACATTCGGGGCCTCGCGATTGACGATCAGTCCGGGGGCGATGGTTCCATCCAGATAGTCCAGCGCATTGCGGATCGAGGCCAGCGCCATGCGTTCGCTGCATTCCTCGGTCAGTCCGGCGATATGGGGCGACAGCAACGCATTGTCGCAGCCGGCCAAAGGCGCGTCCGGTGCCGGCGGCTCGTCGTCGAAGACATCGATGCCAGCGGCGCCGACCTGCCCCGAGCGCAGCGCCTCGGCCAGCGCCGTCTCGTCCACCACGCCGCCCCTTGCGGTATTGGCAAGGATGACGCCGGGTTTCATCAGCGCGATCTCGGCCGCGCCGATGGCGGGCCGGGCGCCGCGCGGGATATGGACCGAGATGCAATCGGCCCAGGCCAGCCCTTCGGCCAGCGCGACCGGCGGCACCGGTCCCTGCGGCCAGCCGGTCTGTTGCAGATAGGGGTCATAGGCGCGCACCTGCATGTCGAACCCGGCGGCCATGCGCGCCAGATTCCGTCCGGTGCGGCCATAGCCCAGGATCAGCAGGCGCTTGCCGCTGATCTCTTGCTGCTCAAGCCGGTTGCGCCAGCCCCACTGGCCCGGATCGCGCACGGCGCGGTCGGCGCGCAGCACCCGCTTGGCGGCGGCCAGAAGCTGCATCATCGCATGTTCCGCGACAGAGACCGAATTCACGTCGCCGACGATGGTCAGCGCGATGCCGCGCGCGTCCAGCGCCGGCAGGTCGACGGCGTCATAGCCGACGCCATGGCGCGAGACGACCTTCAGTTGCCCGGCGCGGGCGATGGTGGCGGCGCTCAGCGGCTGGGTGCGGATCACCAGCGCATCGGCGCGGCCGATCAGCGGCGCATATGAGGCCTCGGAGACCTCTTCGACATAATCCACGCTCACGCCCCGCGCGGGCAACTCGCGCAGCAGCGCCTCGCCCGAGGGGTGCAGCTTGCCCGCGACCAGAAGATGGGTCATCAATAGCCTCCTTTCGGCGTGCCGGGAGCGGTGCTGCCGTCCGTCAACTGGCGCCATGTCGCGACCGATTGCGCGGCGGCCTGCGCCAGCAGGCGCGAATCCCCCGATACGGTGGTCATGTCAAAGCCCCAGCCGATGGCGCGGGCGGCATATTCCGGGGTTCCGCAATGCAATGCGGCTTTCAGGCCGTTGCGCTTGCAGGCGGCAAGGATGGTCTGGATCGCGGCGATCACCTCGGGTTCCTCGCGGTCGAATGCAGGGGTCAACCGGCCTTCGGACAGCGAGAATGCCAGATCCGCCGGTCCGACATAGATGCCGTCAAGGCCGGGGGTGGCGGCGATCTCGTCCAGATTGCGCATCGCCTCGGCGGTTTCGATCATCGCCCAGGCAAGGATCTCGTGATTGGCCTCGGCGGCGTAATCGGCCCCGGCGGCATAGGCGGCGCGGGTCGGGCCGAAGCTGCGCTCGCCCAGCGGCGGATAGCGCATGTAGCGCAGGAATTCCTCTGCCTGCGCGCGGGTGTTGATCATCGGGCAGATGATGCCATAGGCGCCGGCATCCAGTACCTTCATGATCCATGACGGGTCCAGCCACGGCACCCGCGCCATCAGTACCTTGCCCGAGGCGCGCATGGCCTGAAACATCGCCAGCACATCCTTGTAATCGACCGCGCCGTGCTGGATGTCGATCGAGATCGCGTCGTAATCCTGGGCCGCCATGATCTCGGCGTTGAAGGGGCTGGCGATGGACAGCCAGCCATGCAGCACCGGGCGTCCCTCGGCCCAGATCTCGCGGAGCCTGTTCTTTCTCATCCTTCCTTCCTCCCTCAGAAGACGATCTGGGCCAGCTTGGTATCGAGGTAATCCCCGATCCCCTCGCTGCCGCCCTCGCGGCCCATGCCGGAATGATTGGTGCCGCCAAAGGGCGCCTCGCTGGCGGCCATGGCGAAGCTGTTGATCCCGACCATGCCGGCCTTGAGCGCGGCGACGGTGCGCCGGGCGCGGTCGGGCGAGCGGGTGAAGGCATAGGCCGAAAGGCCCATTTCGCTGGCATTGGCGCGGGCCAGAACCTCGTCCTCGTCACGGAACCGGGTGATGGCGGCGATGGGGCCGAAATTCTCCTCGGCAAAGACGCGCATGTCGTCGCTTACCCCGGTCAGCACCGTGGGTTCAAAGAAAAAGCCCTGGTTGCGATCAGCGCGCCGGCCGCCATGGGCCAGTGTCGCGCCCGCGGCGACGGCGTCCTGAACGATGGCCTCGATCTCGGCCAGACGGCCGGCATTGATCAGCGGGCCCATGCCGGTCGCCGGGTCCAGGCCGTCGCCCAGCCTGATCCTTGCCGCGCGGGCGACAAAGCCCTGAACAAAGGCGTCATGCAGGCTGTCATGGATGAAGAAGCGGTCGGGCGTCACGCAGACCTGACCGCAATTGGCGAATTTGGTGGGCACGGCGACATCCAGCGCGGCCTCCAGATCGGCATCGTCATAGACGATCAGCGGCGCGTTGCCGCCCAGCTCCATCGAGACCTTTTTCACCGTATCCGCCGCGTCGCGGATCATCTGCTGGCCGATGCGCGTCGAGCCGGTCAGGCTGACCTTGCGCACCCGCGCATCGGCCATGATCGGGGCATAGGTGTCGCCGGTTGCGCCGATGACAAGGTTGACCGCGCCGTCGGGCAGGCCCGCCGCGCGCAGGCAATCGACCATCACCATCGCCACGCCCGGCGTCTGCGAGGATGGCCGCAGGACCACCGGGCAGCCGGCGGCCAGCGCCGGGGCCAGCTTGCGGGCTGGCAGGGCGGCAGGAAAGTTCCAGGCGGTGAAGGCGCCGGTGATGCCCACGGCCTCGCGGGTGACCTCGAATCGTCCGCCGGGCACGCGGCTGTCGATGATGCGGCCATAAATGCGGCGGGCCTCCTCGGCGTACCAGCGGAACTGGTCGCAGGCGAGGACCCATTCGCGGGCCGCCTGTGCGATGGGCTTGCCGGTTTCCAGACAGATCATCCGCGCCGCCTCGTCGGCACGGCGGATCATCTCGTCGGCGGCCCGGTGCAGGGCATCCGCCCGGCCAAAGCCGCCCATGGCGCGCAGCAGCGGCAGGGCCGCGGCAGCGGCATCCAGCGCCGCGCGGGTATCCCCGATACGGGCAACGGGCACCTCGGCCAGAAGCTTGCCGGTCACCGGCGAGACGACTTCGGCGCTGGCGGTGCCGGAGGTCCAGGCGCCACCGATGAACAATCCGAAATTGTGATACATCACCTATCCGATCTCGTTGATTTTGACGGTGCGACCCTCGCGGACCGAGCGGATGGCGGCCTCGGCCAGGATGAGCGCCTGCCGTCCGTCCTCGAAGCCGACGGCCGGAGGGCTGCCCTGTTCGACGGCATCGACAAAGGCGCCGATCTCGGCGGCAAAGGCATCCGCATAGCGGTCGATGAAGAAGTTCTTCAGCGGCGCGGCACGGTCGGTGAAATCGCCGCCATAAAGCCGCAGCTGATCGATGGGCTGGTTGTCCGAGATGGCCATGCCGGCGCTGCCGAAGGCCTCGACGCGCTGGTCATAGCCATAGACCGCGCGGCGCGAATTGCTGATGACCGCCTGCTTGCCCGTCGCCGTCTTCATAAGCACGCTGACGGTGTCGTAATCGTCGCAGCGTGCCATCAGCGCGGGATCGACCAGGCGCGCGCCGGTCGCGGTCAGCTCGGCGATCTCTTCGCCCAGGATAAAGCGGGCCATGTCGAAGTCATGGATGGTCATGTCGCGAAAGATGCCGCCCGAAACCTCGATATAGGCATCGGGCGCCACGCCGGGATCGCGCGAGGTGATGGCGACCTGGTGCAGATCGCCGATCCGGCCCGCCTCGATCGCGCGGCGGACGCCGGCATGGCCGGGATCGAAGCGGCGCACGAAACCCAGCATGATCGGCAGCCGGGTGCCGGCGATGGTCGCCGCGCAGGCATTCACGCGCTTAAGCGACAGGTCGATCGGCTTTTCGCACAGGATCGCCTTGCCGGCGGCGACGGCGGCCTCGATCAGGTCGGCATGGGTGGGCGTCGAGGTCGCGATCAGCACCGCATCCACCTGATCCGAACCCAGCACCGCATCGACCGAATCGAATTGCGGCGCGGCCAGTCTTTCGGCCACGTCACGGGCGGCGGGGGCATGAATGTCATAGACGCCGGCCAGGCTGGCGCGCGGATGGGCGGCGATGTTTTCGGCATGCATGCGGCCGATGCGGCCCGTGCCGAGAACGGCGATTCTGGTCATCTGGCTCCTCCAAATCTCACTTCGCAATGATCATTGCAAAACTATTGCATTGTCAATCATCATTCCGTAATGTCCCCGAAACAGCATCGCTGGAGGAGGCGAAATGACCGCGAAAACCGTGCGCCTGACCATGGCTCAGGCCCTTGTGCGCTACCTTTGCAACCAGTTCACCGAGATTGACGGCACCCGCGTGCCGCTGTTTGCGGGCGTCTTTGGCATCTTTGGGCATGGCAATGTGTCCTGCCTCAGCGAGGCGCTTGAACAGGTGCAGGACCAGTTGCCGACATGGCGCGGCCAGAACGAACAGTCGATGGCGCTGGCCGCGATCGGCTTTGCCAAGGCCAAGCGGCGGCGGCAGATCATGATTGCCGCGACCTCGATCGGGCCGGGGGCGGCGAATATGGTGACAGCGGCGGGCACCGCCATGGCGAATCGCCTGCCGGTGCTGCTGATCGCTGGCGACACCTTCGCCAATCGCCTGCCCGATCCGGTGCTGCAACAGGTCGAGCAATTCGGCGATCCGACCATCACCGTGAATGACGCCTTCAAGCCGGTGGTGCGCTACTGGGACCGCATCACCCTGCCCGAGCAGATCATCACCTCGCTGCCGCAGGCGGTGGCGACGATGCTGGACCCGGCCGATTGCGGCCCCGCCTTCATCGGTCTGGCGCAGGACACGCAGGAGCGCGCCTTCGACTATCCCGAGGTGTTCTTTGAACCGAAGCTGTGGCGGATCCCCCGGTCGCGCCCTGACCGCGATGCCCTGGCCGAGGCGGCGGCGCTGCTGAAATCGGCGAAACGCCCGCTGATCATCTCGGGCGGCGGGGTGCGCTATTCGCTGGCCGGCGAGGCTCTGGCCGATTTCGCCGCCCGGCGCGGCATTCCGGTGGTCGAGACCATTGCCGGAAAAGGCGCGCTGACCCACGATCACCCGGTTCATGCCGGGCCGATCGGGATTGTCGGCTCGACCTCGGCCAACCAGCTGGCGCGCGAGGCCGACGTGATTCTGGCCATCGGGACCCGGTTGCAGGATTTCACCACCGGGTCGTGGACGGCCTTCTCGCATGAGGCGCGGTTCATCTCGCTGAATGCGGCACGTTTCGACGCGGTCAAGCACCGGGCGCTGTCGGTCGTGGGCGACGCGCGCGAGGGTCTGGCCGAGCTGGACGTGGCGCTGGACGACTGGCGGGCCACGCCGGGGCTGATGACCTATGCCCGGCAGCTCTTCGCGGAATGGAACGCGGTCCTTGACGAGCATCAGCGGCCGACGAATGCCGCGGTCCCGTCCTATGCGCAGGTCATCGGCGTGATGAACAGGGTCGCACGCCCCAATGACACGCTGATCGGCGCCGCCGGCGGCACACCGGGCGAGATCACCAAGGGCTGGCGGGTCAAGGACGCGAACACCTTCGATTGCGAATTCGGCTTTTCCTGCATGGGCTACGAGATCGCGGCCGGCTGGGGCTGTGCCATGGCGCAGGAGGGGCCAGGCGGGACAGGCGGCACGCCCATCGTCATGCTGGGCGACGGCACCTACATGATGATGAACTCGGACATCTATTCGGCGGCACTGACCGGCCACAAGATGATCGTCGTGGTCTGCGACAATGGCGGCTATGCGGTCATCAACCGGTTGCAGCAGGCCAAGGGCGTACCGGGCTTCAACAATCTGCTGACCGATTGCCGGGTGAAGAACCGCGACAATCCGATCCATGTCGATTTCGTCAAGCATGCCGAGGCGATGGGGGCGCAGGCGCGCCATGCCGACAGCCTCGCCGATCTGGAGGAGGCGCTGATCTGGGCGCAGGGCAATGATGGGGTCACGGTCATCTCGATTGTCTCGGATGCGTGGAAATGGGTGCCGGGCGACGCCGATTGGGACGTGGGCGTACCCGAGGTCTCGACCTTTGAAACCGTGCGCGCGGCGCGTGCGGCGCAGGAAAAGATCCGTCAGGCGCAGCGGGTCGGGGTGTAGGATGAAAGCCAGACTGGGCATTGCCCCGATCGCGTGGTGGAATGACGACCTTGCCGAGCTTTCCGACGATGTCAGCCTTGAGGAATGCCTGCGGCAGGCCTCGGAGGCGGGCTTCACCGGGATGGAGACGGGGCGGCGCTTTCCGATGGACATGGCCGCGCTTGGCCCGGTGCTTGAACGTTTCGCGATCTCGGTTTGCGGGGGCTGGTTCTCGGGCCTGCTGCTGGATGGCGACCTCGAGGCGGAAAAGGACCGCATTGCCGCGCAGATGCGGTTCTTTGTCGCCGCCGGCGCGCCCTGTATCGTCTACGGCGAAACCGCGCGTTCAATCCAAGGGATGCGTCATGTGCCGCTGGCCAGAAAGCCGCGGCTGACCGAGGCCGAGATGGCTGCCTATGGGCGCAGGATCAGCGATTTCGCCGATTGGTGCGCGGCCGAGGGGATGCCGATTTCCTATCATCACCACATGGCCGCGGCGGTCGAGACCGAGGCCGAGCTGGACCTGCTGATGAAGCATTCCTCGGTGCCGTTGCTGTTTGATGCGGGGCACATGGCCTTTGCGGGCGGCGATGTGATGCGGGTGATCGAGAACCACCACGCCCGCATCAGCCATGTCCACACCAAGGATATCCGCCGCGCGGTGATCGAGGGGCTGGACCGCAGCCGCGAGAGCTTTCTTGATGCGGTGATCAAGGGCGCCTTCACCGTGCCCGGCGATGGCAGTCTGGATTTCGAGGCCATCGTCGGGATGCTGGCCGCCAAGGGATATCAGGGTTGGTTCGTGGTCGAGGCAGAACAGGACCCGGTCGCCAACCCGCCGCTGGAGATGGCCCGCAAGGGCCATCGCGAATTGATGCGCGTCATGGACGCCGCCGGATATGAGGTGATGCAATGAACAGGATTGACGGAAAGATCGCCGTGATCACCGGCGCGACGCAGGGGCTGGGCGCCGCCATCGCGCGGCTGTTCGCGGATGCGGGCGCGGCCGGCATCGTGATCGTCGGGCGCGGGCTGGACAAGGGCCGCGCCGTCGCCGCCGGGATCACAGGCCAGACCGGTGTTCCGGTCGAAATGGTCCCGGCCGATCTGGCCGATATCGATGAGGTGCGCAGCATCATCGCCCATGCCGACCGGGTCTTTGGCCGGGTCGATATCCTGGTCAATGCCGCCGGGCTGACGGATCGCGGCACGATCCTGAACACCTCGCCCGAGCTTTTCGACCGCATGTTCGCGGTCAATACCCGCGCGCCCTTCTTCCTGATCCAGGATGCGGCCAAGGTGATGATCCGCGAGCGGGCCGAGGGGCGCATCGTCAATATCGGCTCGATGTCGGCGCTGGTCGGCCAGCCTTTCCTTGCGCCCTATGCCGCCTCGAAGGGCGGGCTGGCGACGCTGACCCGCAACGCCGCATTCGCGCTGATGCGCAACCGCATCCATGTGAACCAGCTGGATATCGGCTGGATGAATTCGGACCATGAACGCAAGCTGATCGAACAGGAAACCGGCGATGCGGGCTTTATCGACCGTGCCGCCGCGCAAAAGCCCTTTGGCCGGATTCTGGACCCGGCCGAGGTCGCGCGCGCGGTGCTGTGGATGGCCTCGGGCGATGCCGGGATGATGACCGGCGCGGTGATCCCCTTCGATCAGTCGATCCATGGCGGCTATGATGACGCGCCGGTGCCGGCCGCCGCGATGGAGGCGTAAGATGCGCACGATCAAGGGGCCGGGGGTCTTCCTTGCGCAATTCGCCGCCGATGACGCGCCCTATAATTCTCTGCCCAGCCTGGCGAAATGGGCGGCGGCGAAGGGGTTCAAGGGCGTGCAGATCCCGACCTGGGACGCGCGCCTGATCGACATGCGGAAGGCCGCCGAAAGCGAAACCTATTGCGACGAGCTGACCGGAATGCTTGCCGATCACGGGTTGCAGATCACCGAATTCGCCTCGCATATCACCGGGCAGCTGGTGGCGGTGCATCCCGCCCATGACGCGATCATGGACAGTTTCGCACCAGTGGCGCTGCGCGGCAATCCGGCGGCACGGCGGGCCTGGGCCGAAGAGCAGCTGCGATATGCCGCGCGCGCCTCGAAACGGCTGGGCATCGACCGGCATGTGACCTTTTCGGGGTCGCTGCTCTGGCCCTATCTTTACCCCTATCCGCAATGGCCCGAGGGGCTGGTCGAGGAGGGCTTTGACGAGCTGGCCCGGCGCTGGACCCCGATCCTCGACGATTTCGACGCCCATGGCGTGGATGTCTGCTATGAAATCCACCCCTGCGAGGACCTGCATGACGGCCATAGCTGGGAGTTCTTCCTTGACAAGGTGAAGCACCACCCCCGCGCCAACCTGATGTATGATCCCAGCCATTTCGTCTTGCAGGCGCTGGATTATCTCGCGTTCATCGATCACTACCACGACCGCATCAAGACCTTCCACGTCAAGGATGCCGAGTTCCGCCCCGACGGCAAATCCGGCGCCTATGGCGGCTATCAGCCATGGTCGAAACGCGCCGGGCGCTTCCGCAGCCCCGGCGACGGGCAGGTCGATTTCGGCGCCGTCTTCACCAAGCTGACCACCCATGGCTTTGACGGCTGGGCGGTTCTGGAATGGGAATGTTTCGTCAAGAACCCCGAGGATGGCGCGGCCGAGGGCGCGCGCTTCATCGCCAATCACATCATCCGCGTCTCGGACCGGGCCTTTGATGATTTCGTGAAATCCGGCGCCGACCGTCGCGCCAACCGGGCCATGCTCGGACTGGAGGAATGATGCGCGTGAAACGACCCCTGCGGCTTGGCATGATCGGTGGCGGGCAGGGCGCCTATATCGGCAATATCCATCGCCTGGCCTCGCGGCTGGACGGGGCATGGCAACTGGTGGCCGGCGCGTTCGATGTCGACCCGCAGCGTGGCCGCGATTTCGCCCTTGCCGAGGGGCTGGATCCCGCGCGCAGCTATGGCAGCTATCAGGACCTGATCGCCGGCGAGACCGGGCGCGAGGGTCGCGTGGACGCGGTGGCGATCTGCACGCCGAACTTCACCCATTACCCGATTGCAAAGGCGCTGATCGAGGCGGGCTTCGACGTGATCTGCGAAAAGCCGCTGACCGCGACGCTGGCGGATGCGGTGGCGCTTGCGGCTCTGGCGCGCGACAGCGGCCGCTTTGTCGGCGTGACCTATACCTATTCCGGCTATCCGATGGTGCATGAGGCCCGCGTCCGCGTGGCAAGGGGTGAAATCGGCGCGATCCGCACGGTGCAGGTCGAATATCCGCTGGAATGGATGGCGACCGCCATCGAGCAAAAGGGCAATGCGCAGGCCGCATGGCGCACCGATCCGACCAAGAACGGACGCGGCGGCTCGATCGGCGATATCGGCACCCATGCCTATCATCTTGCGGGCTTTGTCACCGGATTGACGCTGCAATCGCTGACCGCCGATCTGGCGACCTTCGTGCCGGGCCGGGCGCTGGACGACAACGCCCATGTCATGATGCGCTATCAGGGCGGGGCGCGCGGGCTTTTGTGGTCGTCGCAGGTGGCCTTGGGCAATTCCAACGGCGTGCGGCTGCGCGTCTTTGGCGAGACCGGCGCGCTTTCATGGTTTCAGGAACAGCCCAACGAGCTGATCCTTGCGCCGCTGGATGGCCGGGTGCAGATCATCAAGCGCGGCGCCGACGACCTCTCGGAGGATGCGAAACTGCGGATTCGCACGCCCGCCGGCCACCCGGAAGGCTATCTCGAGGCCTTTGCCAATCTTTACGCCGGTTTCGCCGAGGCGATCCGGGCACGGGCCGAGGGCCGCGCGCCGTCAGCGCTTGGGCAGAACCTGCCGCTGGCCCATGACGGGCTGAAAGGCGTCGCCTTTGTCGAGGCCGTCGTGAACAGCCACGAGGCCGCCGATCAGCCCTGGATCACCCCCGTCGCTGTATGATCCCGCATCGACCGCGCACATGATCTGGCAGCTTTGGCGGCGCCCGCTTGCCCGAGGGCGGGCGGCGCGAGGAATGGCAGGCATCCCGGGCGGAGGAGGGCGCGCGAACGGCTGAAACCCGCCGACGCCACAACCTCTGCGATAGGGGTGCAGGGGACATTGCCCGAAAGTTCAGCATCGCCGCGCGTCATGGGAAATACTGCAACCTCGGATTAAGAATCCGGGCGAGGACCGGGAACCGCATCATGGCAACGCCCGTTGGCGATCAACGGCAAGGTGTGATGATGCGACATTCACGATCCCAGCTCAGCCGTGGCATGACGCGGCGCTTCTTCACAAATTCGGCGGTTTGCGCGGCGGCGCTCCTGGCCCATGTGCCGATCGCCTATGCCCAGGTCGCGACCTCGGTCGATGATGTCGGCGGTTTCCTTGATCTGTCCCGGAAACTCAGCGCCTATGACGACCTCGATCCGGTGATCGCCGCGCGCATCTATGAGGCGCTTCTGGCCGAGGACGCGGCCAATCGCGACGGGCTTGCGAAGCTTGCCACGCTTTCGGCAGGGGCGACCGATGCCGGGGCGCTGAAGGCCGGGGCTGGCGCGGCGGGGCTGGGCGATCTGCTGACCGCCGTCCTGATGGCTTGGTATACCGGCACCGTCACCGGCAAGCAGACCGTCATGATCGCCTATCACGACGCGCTGATGTATCGCCCGGTCGCCGACGGGCTGGTCACTCTGACCTATTGCAGCAAGGGGCCGCTGTGGTGGCGCGATCAACTGCCGCCCGGCGTGACCCGCGTTCCCGTCAATTTTCCGAAGGTGCTGTGATGAAATCGCCCGTATTCACCGATGGCGATGCGACGGCCGATATCGCCATTGTCGGCTCGGGGGTCGTCGGCGCCCTGATCGCGGAGCAATTGGCCGGCGAGGGTCACGCCGTCCTGATGCTGGACGCGGGGCTGCGGCTCAATCGCGGGCAGGTGGTCGAAAACTGGCGCAACATGCCCTTCGCCAATCGCCTCG
This sequence comes from Paracoccus lutimaris, assembly GCF_003337565.1. GTDB lineage: Bacteria > Pseudomonadota > Alphaproteobacteria > Rhodobacterales > Rhodobacteraceae > Paracoccus > Paracoccus lutimaris. Next base: position 1,988 of record NZ_QPJL01000033.1, on the reverse strand, counting down.
GCTCGGCTCGGATTATCAGGGGCTGTTTCCGCAATCGCCAATGGCGCCGGCGCCGCTTTACATGCCCAGGAACGATTACGTCGCCCTGTCCGGGCCGGACGGAAACGGCTTTCAGCAGGGCTATCTGAAGGCGGTCGGCGGCACGACATGGCATTGGGCGGCTTCAAGCTGGCGCCACCTGCCCGTCGATCTGCGGATGAAATCGGCCTATGGCGTCGGGCGCGACTGGCCGATCTCTTACGATGAGCTTGAGCCATTCTACATGCTGGCCGAGGAACGCATGGGCGTCGCCGGGCCGAACGATCCGGCGCTGCAATCGCCCCCGGAGCGCTCAAAACCCTATCCGATGGACATGGTGCCATGGGGCTATGCCGACAAGCGCATGGCCGAGGTGGTGAACCCGCATGGCTGGAACCTCGTGCCGATCCCGCAGGGACGTTCGACCCGGCCATGGAACGGGCGGCCGACCTGCTGCGGCAACAACAACTGCCAGCCGATCTGTCCGATCGGCGCCATGTATAACGGCATCCACAGCGTCGAGGCAGCCGAGGCGCTTGGCGCCGTGACCCTTGCCGAGGCGGTGGTCTACAGGATCGACACCGACGAGCAGAACCGCGTCACGGCGGTGCATTTCTATGACAGCCAGCATGTTTCGCACAAAGTCACCGCGAAAGCCTTCGTTCTGGCCTGCAATGCGCTGGAGACCCCGCGCCTGCTGCTGGCGGCCGCGAATGAGCGCAATCCGGCCGGCATCGCGAATTCCTCGGATCAGGTCGGGCGCAACATGATGGACCATTCCGGCTTTCATGCCCGCTTTACCGCCAATGAACCCCTGTGGATCGGGCGTGGCACCGCGCAGTCAAGCTGCATGGTCGGTCCGAGGGATGGGGCCTTCCGGTCGGAATACTCGGCAACCAAGGTCATTCTTTACAACTTCAATCAGGCGCCGCAGATGGCCAAGGCCGCGATCGAGGACGGTTTCGTCGGCGAGGCGCTGAATGCCGAGATCCGCCGCCGCACGACCCATGGCGTCGATCTGTCGATCAGCCTTGAGCCACTGCCCGACCCCAGAAACCGCATCACCTTGTCCACGACCCGGATGGACCCGCATGGCATCCCCTGTCCCGATGTCTATTACGATGTCGGCGATTACGTGCGGCAGGGCTATACCGTCTCGGTCGAGCAGCTGCGCGGCATCGCCGATCTGTTCGGCGCCACGGATTTCGTGGCCACGACCTCGCTCAATGCCAACAACCACATGATGGGCGGCACCATCATGGGCGCGGACCCGGCGGATTCGGTGACCAATGGCGATTGCCGGGCGCATGATCACGAAAACCTCTGGCTTCCGGGCGGCGGGCCGATGGCCTCGGCCAGCGTGGTGAACTCGACCCTGACCATGGCCGCGCTTGGCCTGAAGGCGGCGGCGGATATATCCCGAACCTTGAAAGGGTAAGGCGATGTCGAAGGTTTTGCATGCGTCCTGCTTCGCCGCCGCCGTGGCTCTGGCCGGATCGGCAGCGGCGCAGACGGCGGGTCAGACGGCGGATCAGGACCCGGTTGAACGCGGGCGCTATCTGGCGACGCTGGCCGATTGCGTCGCCTGCCACACCGCGCCGGGCGGGGCGGAGTTTGCCGGCGGCTACGCGATTGAATCGCCGCTGGGAACGATCTGGTCCACCAATATCACCCCGTCGAAATCCCATGGCATCGGCGATTACAGCCAAGAGGAATTCGCCCGGAGTAACGCGCGAAAGTTGGTGATGCCCTGAGGGGCGGCATATCATGGCGGTGTTCAGACGCCGTCAATTCTCAGCCGAGAAAGGGATATGCCACATGTCGGAGACTACCATCAGCACGCTGCCCGATCCATCGGGGTTTTCGCCGGATCCACTGACGGACCTCATCCGGGAGGGTGCGCGCAAGCTGATCGAACAAGCGGTTGAGGCCGAGCTGGCAACGCTCCTCGCCGCGTTCGCTGAGGAAAG
>NZ_QPJL01000032.1 GCF_003337565.1 Paracoccus lutimaris | reverse complement strand
GTCGCAACCCAAACCTTTCCGAAGATCGACGGTGACCGCCAGCGTCGCCATCAGCGTCGCCCGCGGCCTCCTACACCACGCCCTGGGGCACTATCGTCCGGGGGCGCAAGCAGCTCGCATGACGAAAGACTACGGTCTCCCCCAACCCTTGCCAAGCCGCGACGAAAAGATCGCCTTCACTCATGTGCCTTTCCACACATTGGCAAGTTGGCGCAAAACTCAACGCAACGCGAACATTTCATATCCTCAAGCACAAGATTCTCAGGTTCAGGCTAAACATGCTCGTCGAGTTCGGGCTCGAAAGCCGTTCCAATGGTCCCCGAATCCCCTCCTTGATGAGAGAAGAACGGCAGGACTTTCGGTATACTCAGGGAGGCCCATTCCGACCGCTCGTCCTTGATGGATGCAGTGTGGTGGTACTCTCCGAAGCGGTCGGATAAGCATCGCGCAGCGAGATACTCGCAGCCGTGGTGAAATGTGGACTTTGCATTTGGCCAGATTCGCGGATGAATGCCAAGAGGTTCACCGTCATCGGTGTCGACAATAGCAAACCCCGGGTCTTCACGCCGGCAGGGCATTTTGAGATGATGCCGGTGCTGCGGCCTGATGAGCCTTTGTTGAAAGCCGGAGTGGCTATTGGCCCGTGGTGGCTATGATTTCGGAGTCTGGACGCGACGGGCAGCAACATGATCACCGATCTTGCCCAGAAGGCACGCAAGCAGGGTTGCTCGCTTTGGATGGCTGGCGCAAATCCCGCGGTCCAAAGGGCGTTTTTGCTGCGTGGTTTGTGCGCGCCGCTATGCCGGCACGCCTCGACCGTTGAAAAAGCGATTACACGACAGCTTGCCACCGGCAGCACCGCTTCGGGACTGGACCATGGCTGACAGATGGGCAAAGCAAAGAGCCGCCGGGCCCCCGCTCAGGCCGGCTGATCTGCGCCAGGAACGGCTCTATGAAGCCTTGTCCCGGCCACGCACCCAAGCCGAGCTTCTCGATCTGCTCGGCATGAGCAATAGCGGTATCCTGAGCCTCTTGCGACGGATGGAGCGGGGCGGGTTGGTCAGCCCCCGCCGAGCGCGTCAGCCAAACCCGCATCTGGGATGCGCAGACAGATCATTTCTGTCGCGAGCACAAGGCGAGGCAAACTAGGCCCAAAGAACTGAACTGACCCTCAACAAGGGCCTGTCCGGCTCAAGAAAACCCCAAGGAATGAGAGACAAACCCAAGACCGAGACGATTCCAGCCTGCCCCAAATGTACCTCGAATTATGCCTACCAGATGGATGCGCTGCTGGTCTGTCCCGAATGCGGTCATGAATGGCAGCCGGGCGAGGCACGCGAGCAGGCATCCGAAATCCGCGACAGCGTCGGCAATGTCCTGAAGGACGGCGATACCGTGACCGTGATCAAGGATCTGAAGGTCAAGGGCTCGTCCCTGGTGGTCAAGGTCGGCACCAAGGTCCGTGGCATCCGCCTGGTCGATGGCGATCCCGACATCGATTGCAAGATCCCGGGGATCGGCCAGATGGGCCTCAAGTCCCAATTCGTGAAGAAAGTCTCGGAATAGGTCAGATCTCGAAGCTCTGATGCATCAGGGGCAGTTCGATCCGGCCGGACAGCGCGCCCGCCAGCGCCTGCCGTGCCGGTTCTTCGCCATGGACGAGGAAGGTGATCTCGGGCGCGCCGGTGCGGGCGTGCCAGCCCAGCAGGTCGCCTTGCCCGGCATGGGCCGAGAAGCCGTTGATGGTATGGATCTGGGCGCGGACCGGGATCTCGTCGCCCATGAGCTTCACCGATTTTGCGCCGTCCAGAATGATCCGGGCCAAGGTGCCTTCGGCGGCGAAGCCGACAAAGATCACGCTGCCATCCGCCTGTCCCAGATTGTGGCGCAGATGGTGGCGGACGCGGCCCCCGGTGCACATCCCCGAGCCCGCGATCAGCATCGCGCCCGAATGGATGCGGTTCAGCGCCGCGCTATCCGCGGCGTCCTGGGTGAAATGCAGCGCGGGCAGGCGGAACGGGTCGTCGCCACTGCGCAGCATCTCGGCGATCGCGGGCTTGAGCAGGTCCGGATGGCGGCGATAGATCCGCGTCGCCGAGATCGCCATGGGTGAATCCAGAAATACCTGCCATGAGGGGCGGATGCGGTCGGCCTCGATGCCTTCGCGCAGGTAGAACAGCAGTTCCTGCGCCCGCTCAAGGGCAAAGGTCGGAATGACCACGTTGCCGCCGCGCTCATCCGCCGCGTTGATCGCACCGTAGAATTCGTCCAGCGTGGCGCCAAGCGCGCGATGGTCGCGATCGCCATAGGTCGTTTCCATCACCACGACATCGGCATCACCGGGCGGCGCGGCTTCGTTCAGCAGGGGACGCACTGCCGGGCCGATATCGCCCGAGAACAGGATGCGCCGCCGCCGCCCATGCTCGTGGATCTCCAGCAGGATGCTGGCCGAGCCGAGAATATGCCCGGCCTCGAAATAGGTCGCCCGGATGCCATGGCCCAGGTCGATTGGAATGCGGTATTTCGCCTTGCGGCCGAAGCGGTCGATCGCATCCAGCGCATCCATGCTGTCGTAAAGCGGCTCGCTGCGCAGCCCGTGGCGGGTGCGGCGGCGGGCGTCCTCCTCGTTCAGGCGGGCGGCATCCATCAGGACCAGCCGGGTCAGGTCGCAGGTGGCGGGGGTCGCGATGATCTCGCCCGAAAAGCCGCGCTTCACCAGCAGGGGGATGCGCCCGCAATGGTCCAGATGGGCATGGGTCAGCAGCAGGAAGCTGACCGAATAGGGATCGAAGCCAAAGGCCTGGCTGTTATCCTCGGGCAATTCTCCGCCGCCCTGGAACATGCCGCAATCGATCAGGATCGTCTGGCCATTGGCCTCGACCAGATGGCAGGAGCCGGTGACCCCGCCCGCCGCGCCGTGAAACGAAATGCGCATGGCGTCCCTCCGCTGCGCGTACCCGCTTGGCGTCAGGATCGGGCAGGACCGGGATGCTGTCCATGGCAATCTGCGTGGCCCGGGTCTTGGCCTTGCGAAAGCCGCGTGCCATCCTGTAGGGGCAGCAGATGCGAGCGCGGATATGCCGGTCTCTGATCCGAAATTGCCGCCCGGCCGGATGGGCGCCATGGTCCTGCAGCAGATCGGCCAGCCGCTGGTCTGGCAGGAACGCGCGCTGCCCAGGCCCGGCGTGGGGCAGATCCTTGTCCGGGTCGAGGCCTGCGCGGTCTGCCGCACCGATCTGCATGTCGTCGATGGTGAATTGCCGGGCGGTCGCCTGCCGATCGTTCCGGGCCATGAGATCGTCGGCCGGATCGAGGCCATGGGGCCTGGAGTAAGCGGACATCGCTTGGGCGGGCGCGTCGGCATCCCGTGGCTGGGCCGGACCTGCGGGACCTGCCCCTATTGCCATGAGGGGCGCGAGAATCTGTGCGACAGCCCGGAATTCACCGGCTTCACCCGCGATGGCGGCTTTGCCACCCATGTCCTTGCCGATGCGGCTTACGCCTTTGCGATGGACGGCTTCGCGGACCCGGTCGCGGCGGCACCCCTGATATGCGCGGGGCTGATCGGCTGGCGGGCGCTGAAACTGGCGGGCGCAGGGCAGCGGATCGGGCTTTACGGCTTTGGCGCGGCCGCGCATCTGGCGGCACAGGTGTTGCGCTGGCAGGGACGCAAGACCCATGCCTTCACCCGTCCCGGCGATGCCGCCGCGCAGGCCCTTGCACGGCAATTGGGCGCGGTCTGGGTCGGCGGATCGGACGAGGCCCCGCCCGCCCCGCTGGACGCGGCGATCATCTTCGCTCCGGTTGGCGCGCTGGTTCCGGCGGCGCTGCGGGTCTTGCGCAAGGGCGGGTGCGTCATCTGCGGCGGCATCCACATGAGCGACATTCCGGCCTTTCCCTATGACATCCTCTGGCATGAGCGGCAGGTGGTCTCGGTCGCTAATCTGACCCGCGCGGATGCCGTCGAATTCCTGTCGCTTGCCCCCCGGATCGGGATCACGGCCGAGATCACGACCTATCCGCTGCGCCGCGCGAATGAGGCGCTGGAAGATCTGCGCCGTGGACGTTTCCAGGGGGCGGCGGTGCTGGTTCCCTGACGGCTGCCCGCTTTGCCCCTTGTGCGGATTGCGGCGCGATCCGCAGGGCGCGCAGCGCATTCAGGATCACCGCGACATCGATCACCTCTTGCAGCAGCGCGCCTTGCACCGGCGTCAGGTAGCCGAAACCAGCGGCAAGCATCCCCAGAACCGACAGGCCGATCCCCACGATGACGCTTTGCAGCGCAATGGATCTTGCGCGCCGCGCGATCTCGATCCCGGGCGCGATGCGGTCGAGGCGGTCGACCAGCAGCACCACATCGGCGGCCTCGGCCGAGGCAGCGGCCCCGCGCGCGCCCATCGCCACGCCGACATCCGCAGCCGCCAGCGCCGGGGCGTCGTTCACGCCATCGCCCACCATCATCACGGGGGCCGAGGCATGTTCGGCGACCACAAGGCGGACCTTCTCGCCGGGCGACAACTCGGCATGAATGGCGTCGAGGCCAAGGCCCTGCGTCACCCGCTGCGCCACATCGGCCCGGTCTCCGGTCGCAAGCAGGATGCGCGGGATGCCTTGCGCGCGCAGGGTCTCCAGCATCTCGGCGGCCCCCTCGCGCAGCGCGTCGGCCATGACAATGTGACCGGCCATGCGCCCGTCGATGGCAAGGGAAACAATGACCTGCCCGGTCTGGCCTTGCGGTCCGTCTCCCCCCGCCAAGTCGGCCACGAAGCCGCTGCCGCCGACCGCGATGCGCCGCCCGCCGATCAGGCCGGTCACGCCTTCGCCGGGGCGCTCGGCCACATCCTCGGGCAGGGCCAGCGCAAGGCCCCGCGCCTTGGCCGCCGCGACGACGGCCTGCGCCACCGGATGTTTCGAGGCCTGATCGAGCGACGCGGCAAGGCGCAGGATCTCGTCGGCATCAATGTCCGCGCGGCTTTCGATCCCGACGATCTGGGGCCGCCCATCCGTCAGCGTTCCGGTCTTGTCGAGGATCAGGGTGCGGATGCGGGCCATGGCCTCGAGCGGGCCCGCGCCCTTGACAAGAACCCCGAAATGCGCCGCCCGCGACAGGCCCGCGACCAGCGCGACCGGCACCGCCAGGATCAGCGGGCAGGGCGTCGCCACGACCAGAACGGCCACCGCGCGGATCGGATCGCCCGTCAGGCCCCATGCGGCAAGGGCGATGGCCAAGGTGACCGCCAGAAAGCCCAGCGACCAGCGGTCGGCCAGCCGCGACATCGGCGCCTTGGAACGTTGCGCCGCCTCGACCAGCCGCACGATCCCGGCATAGGTGCTGCTGCCGGCGTCGTTCGTGGCCTCAAGGTCGAAGGCCTCGCCGGCATTGGTCGCGCCGCTCATCGCCTCGGCCCCCTGCGGCAGGCGGAGGGGCAGGGCCTCGCCGGTCAGGGCGGAATTGTCCAGCAAGGCGCTGGCCGAGGCAATGCGCCCATCGACCGGAACGACATCGCCCTGCCGGATCAGCAGCCGGTCGCCGGGGGTGATGCGGTCCAGCGCGACATCCTCAAGCCCGCCATTGCGGTAGCGCGCCGCCATGCGCGGCACGCGGGACAGAAGATCGCGCATCTCGCGCCGGGCGCGGCCCTCGGCAAAGCTTTCCAGGAAATTGCCGCCCGAATACATCACCGCGACCACCGCCGCAGCCAAATGCTCGCCAAAGAGCAGCGCCGCCGACATCGACAGCGCGGCAACGATATCCAGCCCGAACTCGCCTTGCGCGAGGCTGCGCAGGATCTGGAGCAGAAGCGTGGCAAGGACGGGCAGGACCGCCAGCGCCCAGACCGTCCCGGCCGCTTGCGGCTGGCCTGCCACATGCAGCGCGAGGCCAAGGCCCAATCCGGTCAGCGAGACGCCCAGAAGCAGGGTTTTCAGACCTTCGGTCCTGGTCAGTTGCACGGGGTCCCCCATCGCCGGAACACGTCTTGCGATCCTTCCCCAAGATGCCCGCCGCGTCGAGCCGGATCAGGCCAACGCGCGCGCCGAGAAATCCAGCGTCAGCGTGGCCATCTGCCCGTCGATGCGGGTGTCGAAGCCAAGGCCGTTGCGCTCGGCCATCTTGCGCATGATCGTCAGGCCCAGCCCCGCTCCGGTCGAGCCCGCCGATTTCGCGAAGGTCTCGTGCCGGAAGGCAGACCCCGGCGCGACCGGGTTGCGGATCTGCAGGATGGGGCCGGGGCGCAGGGTCAGGGTCACGCTTCCGGTCCCGTGCTCGATCGCGTTGCGGATCGCATTGCCCAGCAAAAGCGCCACCGCATCGGGATGGACGGCGATCATCGCCCGCTCGATATCGCCATCGTCGAAGGTAATCGCGGTCCGGTCCTCGGCGCTGATGACGATGCGGATGATCCGCACCAGATCGCAGCGGGCATGGCCGTCGATGCCGGCCTCGGCGCGGGAAAGCTGCAGCAGGCGCTCGATGATCCGGCCCAGACGGTCCAGCGCGGCGGTCATGGCGCGGGCGGCGCGGGCATCACCCCGGCCGGCGGCGATCAACTGCGCCTGCGCCGAGGCGCTGGCCAAAGGCGTGCGCAATTCATGCGCGGCATTGGTGGCGAATTGGCGCTCGGATTCGATATGGTTGTGGATACGCTGCAGATAGGTGTTCAGGGCGACGGGAATGGGCTGCAATTCCCGCGGCAGGTCGGCATCGGCAAAGGGCGACAGATCCGTCGCTGGGCGGTCCTTCAGCGCTGCGGCAAAGCGCAGCGCCGGGCCAAGGGCCGCGGCAATGGCGCGGCGCACGGTCAGCAGCACGACCAGCAGGACCGGCAGCATCAGGACCAGCAGCGCCTCGACGCTTTCCAGAAGCTCGTCCCGGCGCCATTCATCGCTTTGGCCGACCTCGACGACCAGCCCGCCATGGTCCCGGCTCAGGCGATAGATGCGCCAGCCGGGCAATTGATGGGTGCCGTCCTGCTGCTGCGCGGGCCAGGGGGCGGGGGTAGTCTCGACCCCGTTTCGCTGGATGCGGATGGCGTAATCGGGGTCGAGATCAAGCCCCTCGGTCCCCTGGCCTGCGGCAAAGGCCGCCGAGGCGACATGGGCCGAGGCCTTCAGGGAATCGTCCAGAAGCTCGGTCATCTCATGGGCGATGACGAAGATCGCGATGGCAAGGCCGGTCAGCCAGCCCAGGCTGACGCCCAGGACAAGGCGGCGCGTCAACCGGCTGCGCAGCGACCAGTCCCGGCTCATTTCACCAGATAGCCCATCCCGCGTCGGGTCTCGATCAGATCTGCGCCCAGCTTGCTGCGCAGGCGCGAGACATAGACTTCGACGGCATTGCCCTCGATCTCGTCGCCAAAGGAATAAAGCCGTTCCTCCAGCGCCTTGCGCGACATGACCCGACCCCGCGCCGAGACCAGCGTGTCCAGCACCGCCCATTCGCGCGAGGTCAGGCGCACCTCGTCCGTGCCGCGAAACAGCCTTGCGCCGGCGCGATCGACGCGGAATTCGCCCAGCGTGATCTCGGCCGAGGGATCGCCGCCCGCACGCCGGACATGGGCGCGCAGCCGGGCCTCGACCTCGCCCAGATCAAAGGGTTTCACGACATAATCATCGGCCCCCGCATCCAGTCCGTCGATCCGGTCGCTGACCTGATCGCGGGCGGTGGCGATCACCACCGGCAGACGCTCGCCCCGCGCGCGCAAGGTCCGCAGCAGGGTCAGGCCCGAGCCGTCAGGCAGCGCCAGGTCCAGCAGCATCACGTCATATGGGGCGACATCCAGCGCGGCCTCGGCATCGGCAAGGCTGGGCGCGACATCGACGGCATGGCCCGAGGCCCCCAGATAGCGGCTGATCCCATCCGCAAGATCGGGCGTGTCCTCGACCAGAAGAACCCTCATCGCAGCCTCATCACCTGCCTCATTGCGGCATCCTATGCTGAGAGGCGGCCAAAATGGCCACCGTTTTTGCGCCCCCCATCGCGCTTTCGTGAAGACCGGGGCCCCGCGCCGTAAGCAAGGCGCAAGCTTGCCCGGTCATCTGCTGGGTTCAGAAGAACTGTAGGTGAATGATGGACAGTGTCACGTTGAGCCCCCCGTCCCGGGGATGGGCGGCATGAGAATCGATTTCCTGAACTGGCGCGATCCGGCATGGCAGGACGCCGCCAGCCTGATCGAGGCACATTTCAAGGCGGTCTATGATGCCCGGCTCTCGCTTGCCGGGATCGAACTGGCCGCGGCCGTCTCGGCTTCGGGCGGGCTGGCGGGGGCCGCGGGCATCCGCGAGGTCGGGCAGGGCTTCTTCTCGCAGGTCTATCTGGACCGGCCGGTCGAGGAGCTGCTTACCGAAACCAGCGGGCAGCGGGTCTTTGACCACGAGATCATCGAGGTGGTTTCGCTGGCCTGTCCGCAGCCGCGCGCGACCCTGCCGCTGATCGACGCCATCACCGAGGAAGGCCGACGGCGCGGCAAAAGCTGGGGCATCTTCACCGCAACGACCCCGCTGATGCGCCTGTTGGAGCGGGTCGGGGTGCCGCTCATCGCCCTTGCCCCGGCCCGGCCCGAGCGTCTGGCCGCTGCCGCGAACTGGGGCAGCTATTACGACAGCGCGCCCTGGGTCTGCGCGCTTTCCGACGAACATGCGCTGCGCTTCGTCCCGCAGCGTGTCGCGATGGCAACAAGGATGCATCTGAAATGAAACAGATCTTTGCCGCATTGTCGCGGCATGCGGCGGAACGGCCCAAGGATATCGCCTTCCGCGAGCCCGCTCGCAGCATCACCTGGGCTGAATTGGCGCGCGAGGTCGGCGCCCGCGCCGCAAGCCTGCGTCCCGCCGTTCTGGGCCTCGGGCTTTCGGGCATCGACTATGTCATCGCCGATCTGGCCGCCACGCTGGCGGGGTGCCGGGTCGTGCCGGTGCCGTCCTTCTTCTCGCCCGCACAAGTGCGACATCTGCTGGCCGATGCCGGGGCGGAACTGCTGGACCGCCTGCCCGATCCCGAAACGCCGCCCCTGCCGCTGGATTATGGCGGCGGGGCGGAGCGGGTGATCTATACCTCGGGGACGACGGGCCAGCCGAAAGGGGTGGTGCTGGGGGATCGGCAGTTGGACGCCTCGATCAGCGGCTTGGCGGCGGCCTTGCGTCCGGGCGCGGGGGATCGATACCTGTCGGTCCTGCCGCAGGCGCAACTGCTGGAACAGATTTGCGGCATCTTCCTGCCCATCCTTGCCGGGGCCGAGACGCTGATCTGCCCCGAGGGGCTAGCGGCGCTACTGGCGGGCGACGGGCTGGGTCTTGCCCGCGCGGCCGAGGAGTTCTGCCCGACCATCACGGTCCTGGCCCCGCGCCAATTGGCGCTTTGGGTAGCGGCCTTGCGGCAGGGCCGGGCCAGGGCCCCGGCGCGGCTGCGTTATGTCGCGGTGGGGGGCGCGCCGACCTCGCCCGCGCTGCTGGCCGAAGCGCGTCAATTGGGCCTGCCCGCCGCCGAGGGTTATGGCCTGTCGGAAGCCTGCTCGGTCGTGGCGCTGACTCCTGCCCCTGCGACGGCGATGCGGGTGATCGAGGGCGTCTCGGTCCGCGTTGAGGCGGGCGAGATCGTCATGTCGGGGCCGACGGTGATGCAGGGCTACCTGCATCGCGAGCCGGTGCAGGGCGAATGGCGCACCGGCGATCTGGGCCGGATCGAGAATGGCGCGCTGCAGGTTCTGGGCCGCCGCGACGCGACGATCCTGCGCCAATCGGGCCGCAATATCGCCCCCGAATGGGTCGAGGCCGCAGCCCTTGCCGATCCCTTCGTGCCCTTTGCCGCGCTGGTTCAGGTTGCGGGCGACCGGCTGGTGCTGGTGCTGGCCCCGACCTCTGCGCCCGACATGCAGGGGCTGATCTCGCGGCTTGCCGCGCTGCCTTTCTATGCCCGCCCCGAACATGTGCTTATCGCCGATCCCCGTCTGCCGGGGCTGATCCGGCCCTCGGGGCATATGGACCGCGCCGTCGCGCGCGACATGGCCGATGCGCGCGAGGCCGAGTGGATCTCTCTTCGGGAAAGCCAGGACGAAAGGAGCCTCGCATGAGCGGGAAGATGGTGCTGATCACCGGCGCAGGATCTGGGATCGGGCGGGCGCTCGCGCTTGAGGCCGACCGGCTCGGGCATCGGTTGATCCTTGTCGGGCGGCGCGAGGAAGGTTTGCGCGAAACCGCATCGAGCCTCTCGCGCAAGGCCCGGATCGTGCTGGCCGATGTCACCGCCCCGGACGGCCGCGAGGCGATCCGCGCCGCGGCGGGGGAGGAGGGGCTGGACATCCTGATCAACAATGCGGGACGCCTCGCCTCGGGGGGGATCGAGGGGCTGAAGGACGCGGACCTTGCCGAACTGGTCGCGACCAATATCGCGGGTCCGGTGGCGCTGACCCGTGACCTTCTGCCCGCGCTGGAACAGCGGCGCGGACAGGTGGTGAATATCGGCTCGGTCTTTGGCGATATCGGCTTTCCCTATTTCGCGCTTTATTCGGCCAGCAAATTCGCCCTGCGCGGCTTTTCCGAGGCCCTGCGCCGCGAGCTTGCCCCGCGCGGCATCAGTGTCACCTATATCGCGCCGCGCGCGACCCGGACGGCAGCGACCGAGAATTTCCGCGCGCTCATCGGGCCGATGGCCATGGCGCTGGACGATCCCGATGCGGTCGCGCGCCATGCCTGGCGCGCCATCTCGGCGCGCAAGCGCGAGCAATTCCCGAAAAGCCGCGAGCGCTTCTTCGTCGCCCTTCAACGCCTGCGCCCGCAACTGATCGACCGGGCGCTGGCCGGAATGGCGAAAGACCCCGCCGTGATCGCCGCCGCCCGTTCTGCCGAGACCGGAGAAAAAGCATGAAATACAATATCATTCGCCACGGCGATTTTGCCGAGGGTCTGGACGACCCGACGCTTCTGGCCACAATCCGCGCCGATCTGACCCGCGACGGCTGGACCCTGCTGCGCGGCTTTCGGCCCGACATGGGCCAATTCGCGGGGCTGGTCAGCACGCTCTGCTCGCGCGTGACCTTCGATCCGGCCCGCAGCCATTCCAGCGACCGCACGCAGATGGTCGATGCCGGGCTTGGCCCGATCGGCTTGCATATCGAGAACGGCAATACCCCGCGCTGCCCCGATATCGTGACCTTCTTCGCCGAGCGCGCGGCCTTCGAGGGTTCGCAGACCACGATCTGCGACGGGGTGCGGGTCTGGGACAGTTTCGACGCCGCCCGGAAGGCGCGCTGGTCGCAGAAGATGACGGTGGAGCGCGTGCTGCCCGAATTGCTGTGGAAGCGCTACCTCGCCAATGAGCATCCCGCCATCTCGCGGCCCGAGGACGTGACGATGGAGCATGTCCTGCAATTCCAACAGGCTGTGCCGGGGCAGGGCTTCGATCTGCATGAGGACGGCGCGCTGACCTATCGGCTGAGCGTCGATCCGGTGCGGCCCTCGGCCTTCAGCGGGGGGTTGGGCTTTGCCAATGCGGTGCTGGGTCCCTCGCATAATTACCAGCCGCCGCGCTACCGGCTGGCGGATGGCAGCGAGGTGACCCCCGACGAGATCGAGGACATCCGCGCCCTCGCCGAGACTGTCACCCATGAGATCAACTGGCAGGACGGCGATATCGCGGTCCTCGACAATACCCGCGTCATGCATGGCCGCCGCGCCATCGCGGACGCGGATCGCAACCTTTTCATCGGCATGGGCTCGATTTGACCCGAAGGAGGATCAGATGAAAAATAAACTTGGCATCACCGCCGCCCTGACGGGCCTGCTTCTGGCCAGCGCAGCTATCTCGGCACCGATGGGCAGCATACCGGATTCCGGCTACCTGACCTTTGACGTCATCCGCAAGGGCAAGGATATCGGCGATTACAGCCTGAGATTCAGCCCCAAGGGCGACGGGGTGACGGTCAGCGTCAGGACCAATATCGCCGTCAAGGTGCCGGTCATCGGCGTTTCGGCCTATCGCTTCGAGCAGACCAGCACCGAAAGCTGGAACGGCAGCAAGCTGCAGGCCCTGAGTTCAAGGACCAATGACAATGGCAAGGCCCATGACATCCATGTCGGCCCCAGCCCGCTGATCCCGGCAAGCCTGTGGAACGCCGAGATCGTCAAGCAGCGCAAGGTGCTGAACACGATCGATTCCAGCACGGATACGGTTTCGGTGCGCAATCTGGGCGGCGACAGCATCGCGACCGGCCATGGCAAGGTCAGCGCGACCCATTACGCGATCTCGGGCGGGCTGAACCGCGAGTTGTGGTTCGACAGCAAGGGCCAGCTTGTCCATGTCCGCTTCGCTGCCGATGACGGCTCGACCGTGGATTACGTCCTGCGCTGATCTTTCCGGCGCCGGGGCCAGGCTTGTAAGCGGCGCGCAAGCTTGGCCTGTCATCACCGCCGCACTGCAACCATGATCCAAGGGAAATAATCATGCGGAAGATCCTGATTCTGACCATTGCCAGCCTCGTCGCCCTGCCGGCCTTGGCCGAGGAACGCTGCAACGTGGACAAGGCGAAATGGCGCCCGGTCGAAGAGCTCAAGGCCGAACTTGGCGCCAAGGGCTGGACCATCTCGAACGTCAAGGAGGAGGACGGCTGTTACGAGGTCTATGGCAAGGACGAGAATGGCAAGAAGGTCGAGATCTTCTTCGACCCCGCCACCTTCGAGGCGAAGGGTTCCGATGACTGACCGGGGGGAGGACGGCGAAATCCGGGTCTGGGACCCGTTCGTGCGCGTCTTCCACTGGTCGCTGGCCAGCCTGATCGGGCTGGCCTGGCTGACCGGGGACGATGGACCGAAAGCCCTGCATGAGGGCGCGGGTTATGTCATCGCGGGACTTCTGGTCGCGCGTCTGGTCTGGGGCTTTGTCGGCCCGAAACACGCGCGCTTCAGCGATTTCCTGCGCGGGCCGGGCGTGGTTCTGGCCCATCTGCGCGACCTGGTGCGGGGGCGAGAGCGGCGTTATCTGGGCCATAACCCGGCCGGGGGCTGGATGATCATCGCCCTGATCGCGACGATCTCGGCCACGGCGCTGACCGGCTGGCTGCAGACCACGGATCTTTTCTGGGGCTCGACCGCGATGGAGGAGATCCATGAAATCCTCGCGATCCTGATCCTTGTCCTGTTGGCCGGACATCTTTGCGGCGTCGTGGTGGAAAGCTTGCGCCACCGCGAGAACCTTGTCCGCGCGATGATCACGGGTCGGAAACGTGCGCTTTCATCTCTGCCGTCCACAGAGATCAAGCTGCCTTGATCCCGACCCCAGATCGGCGACGGCGTTCATCGCGATCGAACAAAAGACGTCCGCACTCCTCGTATGGGCTACCGGCACCGATTGAGGCTCCGTGAGTTGCGTGAATGACCATTTTCGAGAAATTGCTGCAGATGCATTGCCGCACCGCAGCCGGCAGCTTACCGCCCGATGCTGCTAGGTTTGGTAGTTGGGCAGTTTTCGTGACTACCGCCCATTTGGCTGCTGTGGCCCGGCTATGGCTGAGATAGATGCTTGATGAGCGCTGGCAGTTCAGTCTGCACTGTGGTCCAGACGACATGCAGGTCGATGTCGAAATACCCATGGGCGATGCGGTTACGCATCCCGCGGATACCTCGCCATGGGATCGCAGTCTTTGCATTCGCAAAGTCGGGGTGATCCGATAAGATCCGGCTCGCGGCCTCTCCAACGATCATCAGGCTCATCACCACGGCGCGCTGCGTCCGAAGATCAGTCAGGAAATCGTCTTCGGCCATGCCCTCCGTGAACGCAAGGGTATCCGCCGCTGCTGTCACCATCTGCAAGATGTAGTCTGGAAGCCGATTGTTTGCTCTCAAACCGGGAGCGCCTGCCGCAGGACTTCCGCACGGATATGCGGAGGCAGGTCCATCGGGGTCTTCACATCGACCCGAACGCCAAGTGCCTCTTCCAGCGCATCTTGCAAGCCCCCAAGATCGAAGAGCGTGGTTTCCGGCAGAGGTTCGACTAGCACATCCAGGTCGCTGTCCGCTCGGTCCCTGCCTGTCAGAACAGAACCGAACACCCGGGGATTCACCGTGCGATGCCGGACCGCAAGTTCACGGATCAGGTTGCGCCCGTATTGCAGGGCTTGGGATGGCGTCTGGCTTTGCATCGCAAGGTTCTCCTCCGACCAATATAGGCGATCTGGGGGCAACAGCCAATCCGTGATCATGCCTTGGGGAGGCATCAGGTTGTCAGGCTCTCTGTTGGCTGCGAGAAGTATGAACGACTGTTTGTCTAGATTGCCACAATCGCCATGTCGCATCGCCGTAAGGCTGCGCGAAGCGGCGCTAACATCTGTGATACCATTGAGCTTGTCGGATCATCTGAAGTCAGGGTGGGGCAGGTGGACAGGAGGTAACACCATGTCCATCGATTTTCTTCCTGCGCTTCGGCCTGAACGTCCTGCCTGGAACAAGGGGCGCATCATCGGTCAGAAGCGGCCGCTGCTGCCGAAACATGTCTGGTCGATCCGGGTCCGCCTGGAGATGGCGGACAACCGACGCGACCTGGCGTTGTTCAACATGGCTGTCGACAGCAAGCTTCGAGGCTGCGACTTGGTCTGCCTGAAGGTCCGGGACGTTTTCGCAGCCGGAAGGGTGAAGGAGCGCGCCTCCGTTACCCAGAGCAAGACGGGCAAGCCGGTCCGCTTTGAGATCACCGAAACGACACGCCAATCGCTCGAACGCTGGATCGCCGATCCGGAAATGCTTGGGTTGGAGTATCTCTGGCCCAGCCGTCTTCACCACAGTGCGCATCTGTCGACGCGGCAGTATGCGCGCATCCTGCGCGAATGGGTCTTGTCGATAGGTCTTGAGCCGAGCGCCTATGGCACGCATTCGATGCGGCGGACAAAGGTGGCGCAGATCTACAAGAAGACGGGCAACCTGAGGGCGGTTCAGCTTCTGCTGGGTCATACCAAGATGGACAGCACTGTTCGATACCTCGGCGTCGACCTCGACGATGCGCTGACGCTGTCAGAGGGAATAGATCTGTAGTCCGGAAGCCGGCCGACAGGTTTCCTGCCGGCCGGCCCAAAGCTGACGTCCGCACGCCCTGTCATCAATGTCTGCTTCGCGATCAATCGCTGTCATCCATGCGGATCTGGCGAACACCGATAGCAGCCTTACTATTTTGGCTGTTGCTGAAACCGAGAAGGGTGGAGACGCCCTGTCTATTCGCTTTCGGTTGCATTACCGAAGACATCCTGCGCCTGCAGCACGAGAATGGAGGCAGACAACTGTCGCATCTGGACCCTGACTATGACCCAGGGAAATGCTAAAGCGTCACCTCCAATATTGCGGCGCTTTAGCATGCGGCGATCAACGTTTCTTCAAAGGCACCGAATACCGATCGATGAACATCCGAGGAGTGAAGGCATGGATCTTTAAGAGAGCACCGATCCGCTCCACGTCGTTCAGGATATTCGCGTCCCCTAGTGCCTTGGCGAAGTCCAACAATGCATTTCGCAGTTTGTTGAGCTGATTTTCTGTCATCACACGAGCGCCTTCGATCATCGCCGCACCAGCCCCGGTGGTCTTCATGGGGTGAACGATCAGCGCCGTCTTCTCTGCCACCTTGGTGTATTTCTCTTCGAACCAATCGATGCCCTGGCCTAATTGCCCCAGATCGTGCTTCGAGATCCCCTGCTCTGTGGTGGCGCCATTCTTGCATTCTATAATGAGGAAGCTACCATCGGAGAACGCCCAAAGATTGTCGGGGCCCGGCTCTGATGTCTTCTCCGGCCTCTGCGACCCGAAGCCGAGTAGCCTGCCCGTCTCGTAGATAGCAGACTCGAACTCGTTGGAGGTATTGGGCTCGAACCGCAGGTCATCGACTAGGCTCTGGAACCGTAGCATCCTGTCGACCGCTTCGAGAAAGGTCGATCTATGGATTTCTTGGACCCTCGCGGCTTGCTTACCGGCGGCTGGGGCAAGTTTCTGGTACGCGACCCCGTCGATTGGACGCAGAACGTAGTTGTTGCTTCGGTACGCTGACAACAGGATCTTCTGTGCGTTTGCTGGGTCGATATGATGAGCAACCTCCGCCTGCCTGACCAACGTCAGTGCCTTTTCGTCCGCATCTCCTAGCCGGTTTCCGGCTGATCTGAGCTCCTCAAGTGCACCGAGATGGTCACCCGATCGAGCCAGATCAAACGCCGTGCGCAAGGCGACGGCCGTAGGATCAAGAGCGAGCCCTTTCCCCGGCTTGGCTCGAAGGAGCGCCTTCTTGCTCACCTTCACCCAGCCAGCGTCGCGGCCGAGGCATTGGTGTATGACTTTCCGTATGCCATCTATGTCGGTACCGTCGAGTTGCTTGGCGAGGTTGGTGGACAGTTCCAACTGCGCCTGTGTGGCAGCGGCCAGCATCTGTCGACCATCGACCGACTTGATGCGACTGGTCAATTTGGCGCCACACAATAAGACGACGCAGTGGTCGTCATTGGACCGTACTCCTCTCCCCATGCCTTGCTCAATGCGCTGCATCTGCCGGCGAAGACCGGCCTTCGAGTCCGATATGACTGCCATATCGGCTGCCTCGCGGAGTGAGGATACCTCCGGCAGATCGAAGAGCGCCAGTACCCGACATGCATCGTCGGGCAGGTCGATACCATCGTAGCGGTTCACCAGAACTGTCAAACCTACATGCCCGTTCCGGAGCTTTTCGACGCCCGGAGCTACCTTGTCGCCAATCAGGATTTGATCCGCGACATCCTTCCAAGCATCCGCTGCGAGCTTGGATGGAACGATGACGACGACATTGTGATCCTCGGCCAGATCGGCGAGCAAAGCTCTAACTTCAGCAATGTCTATCTCCGGATTCAGCTCCTGCGGCATCAAGATCATTCGCTCGCCCATAAATTGCGAGGACACGGGTACGATAGGATCCTTGAGAGCCTTGGGGTTTGCGCCAAAATGGGAGACGAGGACGCTGTCATCGGCAAGAGTAGCCGTGAGATAAATCCGCCTCTTAGCTTTGAAGAACGGCCTGATGAGGTCAGTGGGTGGGCAGATGGGTTCGATCTCGAGGAATTGACCACCTATAACGCATCGGCAGTATGGTAACACTTCCCTCAGCAAGGGGTAGCTGAAGAGCAGTTGTTCGGATTCCCTATGGCCATGCAGAGCCTTCAATATCTCGTCTTGATTGTCCTTCCATGCCCAAAATGGGACCTCCATAGTCACCCTCGGATCGCTATCCTCGAGCTCGAGGAACCGGGACGGGCTCTGGCGCTTCAACTGGTTGGCGACAACATGGAGGATCTTGCCGTAGGCTGGGTGAGTATTCGGCAGGGTGATGCGGAATTGCTCGCCGATGGTCGCCACACAGGCATGCGCGTCGTCCACGACCACGCTGCCGATTGGTATTTTAACCTGCTCCAGCCCAAATACGGATTTGCCGTTGAATAGCTTGTGGATGGTTGTAACGCAGATTCTCTGGCCCGCAGCATAGGCGGGGTCGCGTGGGTCCTCGGTGATCTCGAGGCCAAGAGCGCCTGCTTCCTCAATGACCTGAGACACCAACTGGTTGTCGGGGCAGATGTAAAGAGCGGGCCCTTTGCCGTCGTTCAAGGAGCTCTGGAGGAGCAGCAGGCCGACAACGGTTTTGCCACTGCCGACGTTCAGCTTGATAACGGTGTCATGATTGTTCGGGTCTTGAAACCATGCTTTCATTACCTCTGTCTGGATATCTCGAGGGAAGGAGAACCGCTTCGCGCGATCCAGCGTGAGAAAAATATCACGCGGGTCGGTCACGGCTACTTCGTCTTCTCCCAACAGGTCTTCGAAATTAATCAATATCCGCCCTTCCTCGACGCATTCTCGACTGCATTCCATTGCCGAGGTTTAGAATAGTTTCTTCACTGTAAGCAGATTAATCACCTTCCGCAGCATTGTCGAATATTTCCTCGTCCGGATGTAGTCCAAGATGTCTGCTTTCTCGCCGCATGTCTGTGCAGCGGTCATTCGGCTTCCGGCCCCACTCTGGTCATTCGTTCAATCCGCGGCGAACGGTCACTCTCCGCCCTTTTCGACGCTTTCCCTCTGGCCTCGACGGGATTATTCGGTGCAGATAGTGTCATGAATCATTTCCTTTTGACCGCAATGAAAACAAATAATTCTTGACATGAACACCTTGCGCACAACGCGTCGCTCACGCGGACTGACCCAAGCCGAGGTCGCGGCCTCAGCCAAGATCAGCCTGCCGACACTGCGAGCACTTGAGCGTGGCGAGGGTGGTGTGCGGGCGCTGGTCGCGGTCATGGTGGCGCTGGATCTGCACTGGGGCTGGGCGCCGGATCGTGTGCAGGCGGCGCGGGCTTTGGCTGATCGGCGGCGGGCGCGGGGATTCAGCCAGGCGCAACTGGCCAATCGGATCGGGGTCAGCCGACCGGTTGTCATTGCGCTTGAGCGGGATCTGGGCGCGACGGTGGCAACGGTGGTCCGCGCAGCGGCGGCGCTTGGCATCAAGCGGGTGTTGCGGGCGATTCCTGCGGGACGTGGTGGTCTGGTTCCGGCGACCAATGCCCCGGCGCAGGATCTGGTGATGACGCCGCCGGAGCTGGCGGCAGCGGTGATCGGGCATTTTGCCGGGCGAATGACGGGCATGGTGCTAGATCCGGCCAGAGGGCAGGGGGCGTTTTACGACCGCTTCCCGACCCATCTTGAGCGGGATTGGTGCGAGATCACCGAGGGTCGCGATTTCCTGGACTGGCGCGAGCCGGTCGACTGGGTGATGACCAATCCGCCCTGGTCGCGGCTGCGCGATTTTACCCGCCATGCCATGCGGATTGCGCCGAATGTCGTCTGGCTGGCGCCGTTGACCAATCTAACCACGAAGGCGCGGCTGCGCGATCTGGACGAGGCCGGGTTCGGCATTGCCGAGCTGGTGCTGATCGACACGCCGAAGGACTGGCCGCAGAGTGGCTTTCAGCTGGTCGCAGCCTGGCTGCGCAAAGGGCACAGCGGCGGCTGGTCGGTGACGCGGCTGGCCGGTTAGACCGTAAGACGGGCGACATCGCCCAGTAATGCGATCATGGACCCGACATGCCTTCATCGGGTGTATTGTCCTGTAGGGCGTCATCATCCGGGTTGAAATCAAACCGGCGGGTATACAGGAATTCTTCGGCTTCGGCTTCGGCTTCGGCTTCGGCTTCGGCTTCGGCTTCGGCTTCGGCTTCGGCTTCGGCTTCGGCGCTGGGGGTTGGCTGTGGTCTGGCTTCGGCAATGCCCGGCAATCTTTTGGGAACCTCGTCCCAATCCAAGTCGTCCTCGAACCAGGGTGTGACCTGTTCGGCATTCACATCCAACGCGGCCTCTTCAGGCACCGGGCGCTCTGCGCCGTCGCGGGCATCGGGCGCCATGTCCGCGTCCGCGTCTTTCGCCGCATCTTGCCTCGCGCGCAGCAGCTTCAACTCCGCCTGAACGATCCTGTCCATATCGTCATCCCGCCCGGCGATCTCGATCCCGGCGGCGAAGGCCAGGCGCGTCGCATCGCGCAGGAAGGCCGCGTCACCGCGGACCGAGATGCCGGACCAGCGCTTCAGCTGCGCCTGTGCGATCATCAGTCGGATGGTGTCATGGCTGCGGCTGTGGGCCTTCAGCCGAATCTCCTGATCCTCGACCGAGGATCCGTCCTGTAGCCAGATCCGGCGCTTGCGATAATCGACGAAGCGCAGCTTTGCGATCAGTTCCTCGGGCAGGCGGGCCTCGTCGAAAGTGGGGCGCCGGGGTTTCGTGCGGGTGTCATGCTGGCGACCCGGCTGTGGAGAGGGCGGCGACCAGGCGCAGGTCAGCCCTTCGATCTCCTCCTCCGCTTCGGGTTCGGGATCCAGCCTCTCCTCCGGCCAGCCGAGCCGTTCGCGATGATGCGCCGCCCGTAATGCGCGCAGCCGGTCCAGCATCCCTGCCGCGCCGCGCATGTCGCGCCGTTGGGGTGGCAGGCCGCCATCGTTCCAGCCGCATTCGTCCAACCAGGCGGGCGAGGTGAAGCGCTCGTCGAACAGATCTCCGCACAGCCGGATCGCCCTGGCATAGCGGTTGGGCGCGTTTCGGGGGCCGCCGCGTTCAGGAGGCAGCAGGCATTCGACCGAGATGTAATTCTTGCCCTTCCTTGTGATCCGGTGGCCTTGAGCCTCCAGCCAGGCCAGAACATCGTTGCGGTTGGCAATGCGACCGCGCTCGATCTCCATGCCAACGGCCATGTCCAGTTCCTCACGGATGTCGAAGATGGGATTGCCTTCGATATCGCGCGCCGGGCTGCTGATTACCGACCCCGGCAGCTTCAGGTGGCGATGGCGTTCCGGCGCCAGCGGGTCGGCCCAGCCATGGCGATGGTTCCAGCTGTCGCGGAACGCCTCCCAGAGCGCGAAGCCGATCGAGCGCGGCGGCTTGGGGTTGATGGCTTTCAGCCGACCCTGACTGTCCATTACGGCGCGCGCGAACAGAAAGTTCAGTTCCAGCCGTCGCTTGTCGGTATGCGCGTTCCACAGCACCTCGGGGCGATGCTCTTCAGGGATGCCGGCAAAGGCCGTGTCTTCGAAATCGCGCATCAACGCATCGGTCAGGCCGTGCAGGGCCACGTCGCCTGCAGTCCAGGCGGCGATGTCGATGTCGTGCCGGTCGAAGGCGATGACGCCCGAGGCGTAGCGGTGCTGAAAGGGCAGGGCGGCGCAGGTCTGGCTAATCAGCCAGGCATTGCCCGAGATCGGGATCGGCGCCGTGGCGCGCTTTATCCAGACCTTGGGGCTGCCGGCGCGTTCGGGCTTCAGCACCATCTCGCCCTGCAGATAGTCGATGGCAAGGCGGGCATCGGGATCGCCGGGCTGACCATCCTGCGCGGCGCCGGTGTGCTTGAGGAACTTGATCAGCATCCGCCTTTCCTCGTCTCGGCCTCGGGGTCAAAAATCGTGCGCAACTCGGCGCGGATCGCGGCCACCTCGGCGGCCAGAAAGGCCGCATCGGCATTACCACGCCAGCTGTTGGCATGGCGCGCGAGCTGGTTGAGGTTGTTGCCGATACGCGCCAGCTGCGCGTTGGTCTGCTGGCGCGCGGTCTGCTCTGCCGCCGAGACGATCGGCGCATCCTCGATCAGCGCGCGGATCAGGGCGGATTCGCTGAGACCGGCGGCGTTGGCCTTCCGGTTCAGCAGAGCGCGGGTTTCGGGCGGCATGCGCACGCCGAACTTCGGGCTGGCGCGGCTGACCTTGGTGGTTCCGGGACGGGATGTGTCATCGGGCATGGAAGCTCTCCTTCCATCCCCAAGATTGACAGATACGTGTAAATACCAACTCTTATTTTGACGCGCGGAGATCGGTCAGATCGGTAGCGTGGCAGCGTCCGGGTTCACCCCGGGACCAAACTTTCCGCCCCTTGGTGCGGATCAGAGGGTTCGAAGGGAGAGCATCTCCCTCGCAAGAATTCGGTGCTGAGCGCAAACATCGTTTGTGGGCCCACCGAGGAGACTTGCTAAGAGCCTCTTCGGTCGCAGTAACGTTGCCCACCGATTACGTGAATCTAATATAGCCTTGGAACGTTGATTTTGCACGGGAATTCTTCTGATACTCCTTTGATGCTGAAACGACCGGATTTGACACCCCCGGATTCAACGTGAATCTAATTCTTGCGGGTCGGAGGGGGCTCAAGGTGAGGTGAGCTGTCGATCGGCGCCGCTATTGTCGAAGCCCTGATCTCGGATCTCGCGGCGGCTTCTGGGTATATCGGTGACGGCCAAAGGCTCGACCGCAACCAACGGCGTCCTGTGCATAAAGTCGGCGATACCGTCACGGGGCAGAATGGTGGCCGGAGCGATCCTGTAACAGGTTTCCATCGCCGCGATCCGCTGGCGCCCGACCGCCTGAATCTCTCTCAGCAGATGCTCTCGCAGAGGATGCCGTCATTGTCGCGGTCGAGCCTGCCGCCCCAGGGGCAGTTCTGCAGATACCAGCGCGCCTCCTCGCAGCTGCCGATCTGGCTGCAGGTCCGGCGCGGGCTGCAGGACCAGTTTTGTCCGGCGAGTTCGTAAAGCCGTGACATTGTCGGTGCCGCTTTCTGACCGCTGCGATGTTGATTGCCACTGAGATTTGACCCGGCAACAGCGGAAATTGTCATTGAGAATTGACCCATGTGCAACCTTGCCCCGGCTTGAACCAGCTGGGG
>NZ_QPJL01000031.1 GCF_003337565.1 Paracoccus lutimaris | reverse complement strand
TCCGATTGGCCAGTTGCGCCTGGCTCAGCCCCCGCGCCCGCCGCCGATCGGCCAGAGCCCGCGCCGCCTGCACCCGGTCCGGCGCCCAGCCCCAGTGCAGATCCAGCGCCACCATGACCGCGACCAGCGCTTGAACACCACCCTCGCCCCGCTCAAGCGCCCGAAGCGTCGGCAGGCTGATCCTGGCTGAGGCCGCGACCTCGGCTTGGGTCAGTCCGCGTGAGCGACGCGTTGTGCGCAGAGTGTTCATGTCAAGAATTGCTTGTTTCTTGGCGGTCAAAAAGGAAAGTATTCATGACACTATTTGCACCAGATCCACTCGTCCGCGCCAGATAACAAACGTCGATAAGGGCGGATTCCAGCCATCCGCTGCGGGTGCAAAGCGACCGAGCGATTTCAGCGGGAGCTGACATTGGGACGAGGTTGAACCGTTTCTTCTCGGCACTGCCGCAAGGCGGCTTGGGGCCCAACCTGTGGATTGGATTTTCGTGCTGCACGCGCGCACAACGCGAAAAATGCCGCGATAGTGAGAAAACTGGCTCCGTCGCTCAAAGAAAAGCCGCTTATTCGTGGGTGGCGCAATATGGGTCACGTGTTAAACCTACAAGTCGCGGGACAGAACCGCCGTTTACGACGGAGGCTAATGTCGGCCCTTGGGGTGACCGCCCGCATATCAGGGCAAGTCAACATGGGCGCCTTGTGCGTGACTGGGTGACAACGATTGTCCTGGAACCCAGTGGATACGGGACACACTCGATGCGCCGAACCTAAGCTGCGGAGATTTGCCGACGAACGGGCAGCTATTGAAACTATGCCTGCGTTCTATTGGAAAAGACTGAGGCCTTTCCCTAGTCTAGTGGAGACCGCCCGGCACACCGGAAGTGGCCACTCTCGACATCCCCGGAACCACATTCTTGAAGTAGGCTTGATGAGACCTTTCCGCGAAATTCTGTCGATGGCTGTGAAGAGACACGGCAGTCTTGAGGCCGTTGAGGCGCGCATTGAACACCCGGCACCCATCACAGACCTGCTTGCACGCAGTGACGATCGATGGCTCGCAGATAGTAAGCTCCCGGTGAGGACCGTCTGACGCTGAAGGCGGGATGGATGTAGGAGGCTGAAGCTATGGACACCCATAGCTTCAGTTCCCAAGTCGAGGTTCTCTCGGTGACCGATAGTGGTCGGCGGCGTCGCTGGTCGGCTGCCGAGAAGATCCGTATCGTCGAGGAAAGCCTGTCGCGCCCGCGCAGCGTGGCGCTGACGGCGCGGCGTCACGATATCTCTCGCGCGTTGCTGACGCGCTGGCGGAAGGACTATCGCGAGGGCCTTCTCGGAAATGAGCCTGCCCTGACCTTTGCGCCGGTGATGATTGCTGCCCAACCTGTGCCTGTATCGGTATCACCTGCGGCAGAGCTGGAGATCTCCGATGCCGTCACAGTCGCGATCACACTGGTGAATGGCCGGCACCTCGTGGTTCCTGCGGGAATTGACCCGGTCATTCTGGCGCGGCTGCTTCCGGTGCTGGACAGCGCATGATCGCCTTTCCGGCGGGGGCGCGCGTGTGGATTGCAGGCGGGGTGACGGACATGCGGTGCGGGATGAACAGCCTGGCGCTGAAGGTCCAGCAGGGCCTGGGTCGCGATCCGCACGGTGGCGAGATCTTCTGCTTCCGGGGGCGCAAGGGTGACCTGATCAAGGTGTTGTGGCACGACGGGGTCGGCATGTCGCTGTATCTGAAGCGGCTGGAGGCGGGGAAGTTCATCTGGCCGGTGAGCCAGAATGGCTCGTCCGTTCCGGTTTCGGCGGCGCAGCTCGGCTATCTTCTGGAAGGAATCGACTGGCGCAATCCGCGCTGGACGCAGCGGCCTGCCTCGGCGGGTTGATAGCCAAAATACCCTTGTTTTATTGGACTATTCCGGGGTTTCGTGATAGGTCTTCGGCATGTCGGAGACCACCTCGGAGATCGCTGTTCTGCGCGCCGCACTCGCCGCGGCAGAGGCTCGCGCATCTGCCGCAGAGGACGCCTTGGTCGCCGCCAAGGGGGAGTTGACCCAGGTTCAGGCGATCGTCTCGGCCTCTGAAGACATGATCCGGCACCTCCGACCGCAGATCGCCAAACTCCGCCGCGAGCAATATGGCCATGGTGCCGAACGCCATGCCCGGCTGATCGAGCAACTGGAGATGCAGCTCGAAGACATCGAGACCGACATTGCCGATGACCGGGCCAAAGCCGAGGCGACGGGCCCGAGGGCGATGGTCGCGGCCTTCGAACGCCGCCGCCCAGCCCGCAAGCCGTTCCCCGGGCATTTGCCCCGCGAGCGCGTCGTGGTTAAGGCGCCGACTTCCTGCACTTGCTGTGGTTCGGCGCGCATCGTGAAGATGGGCGAGGACATCACCGAGACGCTGGAGGTGATCCCGCGGCAGTGGAAGGTCGTGCAAACCGTCCGCGAGAAGTTCACCTGCCGCGACTGCGAGAAGATCAGCCAGCCGCCAGCGCCGTTCCACCCGACACCCCGGGGCTGGGCCGGCCCGAACCTGCTGGCCATGGTGCTGTTCGAGAAGTTTGGCCAGCATCAGCCCCTGAACAGGCAGGCCGAGCGCTATGCGAAGGAGGGCGTCGAGATCAGCCTCTCGACCCTGGCCGATCAGGTCGGGGCCTGTGCCGTGGCGCTGCAGCCGATCCACGATCTGATCCGTGCCCATGTCCTCGGCGCCGAGCGATTGCATGCTGACGACACGACCGTGCCGCTGCTGGCCAAAGGTGGCAAGCAAACCGCCCGGCTCTGGACCTATCTGCGGGATGACCGGCCCTTTGCCGGTGGGGCGCCGCCGGCAGCGCTCTATTACTTCTCAACCGACCGCAGGAAAGAACACCCGACCCGGCATTTGACGGGCTGGACCGGCATCCTGCAAGCTGACGCCTATGGCGGTTATAACGACCTCTACCATGCCAGCCACAGGCCCGCGCCGGTGCTGAGCGCGCTGTGCTGGTCGCATGCCCGGCGCAAGTTCTTCGAACTGGCGGATATCAAAGCTACAGCCCGCAAGGGCAGATCGGTGGCCGAGGAGATCTCGCCCATCGCGCTGGAAGCGGTCAAACGCTTCGACGCCATCTTCGATGCCGAGCGCGAGATCACCGGCCTGACCGCCGAGGCCCGCCATGACGCCCGTCAGCGGCTGGTGCGCCCGATGGTCCAGGATCTGCACAACTGGTTGCGGACCGAACGCGCCCGAATGTCGAAGCACAACCCCGTCGCCAAGGCGATCAACTACATGTTCGCGGAGGACGGCCGCTGGGACGCCTTCACCTGCTTCCTCGATGATGGCCGCATCTGCCTGACGAACAATGCGGCCGAACGTGCCCTCCGCGGCATTGCCCTCGGCCGCAAGGCTTGGCTCTTCGCCGGATCTCCGCGCGGTGGCGACCGCGCCGCCTTCATGTATTCCCTGATCGTCACGGCCAGGATGAACGACGTCGACCCACAGGCATGGCTTGCTGACGTCCTCGCGCGGATGCCGGACACGCCCCTGTCGCGCCTGCCGGAACTTCTTCCCTGGAACTGGTCGCAAATACCGCAAAGGAGGGCCGCATGACCCTGATCGCCCGCCTCCGGATCCTCCTGAACGACATCGATCCGCAGCCGATGCGCCATATCGAGGTGCCGCTGAAGATCAGGCTCGACCGGCTGCATGAGGTGGTCCAGGCCGCCATGGGCTGGACGGACAGCCATCTCTACGAATTCCGGGCCGGTGGCGCCGGCTGGGGCGTGCCCGATCCGGACGGATTCTACGACGGCCCGATGCCCGCGAAGAAGGCGACGCTGCAGAAGGTGCTCGAGGATACCGGCGCCAGGACGCTCCAGTATGTCTACGACTTCGGCGATGACTGGGACCACAGCATCCGGATCGAGCGGGTCACCGAGGCCAGCCCGGGCGTGACCTATCCAAGGCTTCTGAAAGCCAGCGGGGCCTGCCCGCCCGAGGATGTCGGCGGTGCTCCGGGCTACGAGGAATTCCTCGAAGCCCTCGCAGATCCGGACCACGAGCAGCACGACGACATGGTCAGCTGGTCAGGTGCAACCTTCGATCCCGAAGATGCCAGGATCGACAGGATCGTCGAACGCTTTGACCAACTCGCGAAGAAATGGTCCCCGCGGCCCGGCAAGCCCAAAGCACCCAAGCCCACTCCCTGAGCACGGACACCCGTCCGCGGCCTACGCCGGATGGTTACCG
The DNA here is from genome assembly GCF_003337565.1 of Paracoccus lutimaris. GTDB lineage: Bacteria > Pseudomonadota > Alphaproteobacteria > Rhodobacterales > Rhodobacteraceae > Paracoccus > Paracoccus lutimaris. The sequence continues at coordinate 19,487 of NZ_QPJL01000031.1, read as the reverse complement.
CAGATATGACACGACACGTCTTCAACGCGGGCTTCAGCCGTAAGGTGATCCGCGACAAATGGCCGGGATTCGAAGCAGCTTTCAAAGGGTTTGACCCAAGCGTTTGCGCAATAATGGATGACGACTGGTTCGATATGCTGCTCAAAGATCCGCGCATCGTGCGCAACGGGGCGCGGATCCGATCCGTTCAGCGCAACGCGATGTTCATTCTGGACGAGACAGAAAGACATGCCAGCTTTGGCGCTTTCATCGCCGCGTGGCAGCACAAGGATTTCGCCGACGTTCTTGATTATCTGCGCAAGCATGGTGATCGACTGGGCGACAAGACCGCCCAGTATTTCCTGCGCGAAGCCGGTGTAGATTCCTATGTTTTGTCGTTTGATGTCTTGAAACGCCTGTCACTCGAAGGGGTTGCTGACACTCTGCCAGCGTCGTCGAAACAGCGGCGCGCCATACAGAACGCCTTTGACGGATGGAAAGAAGAGTCGGGCAAGTCGCTGACATACATCAGCCGCGTGCTCGCCATGAGTGTCGAAAGCGACCGCCAGCCAAGATTTACATAAACATTCCCAGAAAGGATCAATGAATGGAACAACGCCAACCTCTCCCGCCCTTTACGCGTGAGACAGCAATTCAGAAGGTCCGCCTTGCCGAAGATGGCTGGAACGGTCGCAATCCAGAGGCAGTATCCAAAGCCTATACAGTAAACACCAAATGGCGCAACCGCGCGACATTTGTGAATGGTCGCGATGAGGTGGTAGCTTTCCTAGCGGACAAATGGGCCAAGGAATTGGACTACCGACTGGTCAAGGAACTCTGGGCCTTCACGGATAACCGCATCGCGGTTCGATACGCGTATGAATACCACCATGCTGATGGAAACTGGTTCCGCGCCTATGGCAACGAGAATTGGGAGTTTGACGAGAATGGCCTGATGACGAACCGGCACGCCAGCATCAATGATCTGCCGATCAAGGAAAGCGAGCGTCTGTTCCACTGGCCTTTGGGACGCCGTCCTGATGACACGTCAAGTCTTTCTGAATTGGGACTGTGAGGATGAGCGGGGGCCCTTTTCACGATGGTGAACGCCTTGTCCAGAAAGCCACGGGGGAGGACGTGCTGGCCCTTCGGAACGGGCGTTTCATCAGCACGACACTGTCTGCAAACAGCGAACGGATGCTGGGTATCGCGACAACCCTGAATATCGCCGTAAGTGATGCTGAGGGGCGTGTCTGGTCTTTTCTGGCCAACGGTCCAGAAGGGCTTGTTGCCCGAGCTGATGACAAGACGGTTTACCTGAATCGGACCGAAATGACCGTTCCGTCCGCGCTATGGACGATGGTCAGTGCCGGAGCGCCGATAGGCCTTGTTGCAATGGACCTGACCAGCGCGCGGCGGTTTCGCATCAATGGTTCGGTTAATGAGGTTACGCCTGAGCGGGTGACAATCGATGTTGCGCAGACCTGTCCGAATTGTCCGAAATACATCCAGCAAAGACTGCCTGTGGCAGACAATCGCTATCAAGGTGTTTCGCCCGCTTCGGGATCTGATCTGCCGGATAACCTTGCGGACCTGATCCGACAGGCCGACACGTTTTTCGTGGCCAGCAAAAACCCGGACGGAGATCATGATGCAAGCCATCGTGGTGGGTATCCGGGATTTGTAAACGTGAAGGGAAATCAGCTTATCGTTCCCGACTACTTCGGTAATTCGATGTTCATGACATTGGGCAATCTGGCGCTCGAGCCTCGAGCGGGCATTACCTTCGTCGATTTCGACACTGGCGCTCAGCTGAACCTGACAGGTCACGCCACGCTCAACTTGGAAGGGCGCATGGCTCATGACGGTGCCGATGGCCGGTATTGGACCTTCGACATAGAGGCTTGGCAATTGACGCCGCATCGCCCTGAACCGGCTTGGAAACTGGGTGCATATTCTAGATTCAATCCACCTTTGGAAACATGACAAGGCTTGCCATTCCGCCCGATATCCGTTTCGGCGTTGGCGGTTTTCCTTTGGCATTCACTGAACGTCCGGAAGCCAAGGATCGGGGTGCCGTTTTCGCGTGGCTGCGCTCAGTCGGGCTCGACGCAATCGAATTGCAAATGACGTATGGGCCACGAATGACGGCTGAACAGGGGCGTCGCTACCGCGCGCTGGCAATAGCAGACGACATCAAGTTATCGATCCACGGGTCTTACTACATCGTTCTTGCCAGCCCCGATCCGGCCAAGGTCCTGCGCTCTGTCGACACGCTTCTACGGACCTATGAGCAAGCCGACATTCTGGGCGCGCGCGAAATCGTGCTGCATCCCGGGTCGCTCTACGGCGCGCCCGAAGCCGATGTGTCTCGCCGGTTTGCCGAAAACCTTGAGCGATTCATGGCGCAATTGGGCAAGACTGACATCAGCCTTATGATCGAAACCGCTGGCAAGGTCGGGCAGATGGGGTCTGTCGATATGATTCTTGATGTGGCCTCGACGGTCAAAGGGGTCGGGCCTTGCATTGATTTCGGGCATGTTCATGCGCGCTCGCTCGGCGAGCTTGAGACGCCCGACGCGATGGCGCAAGTGTTTGCAAGGATTGACGAGTTCCAGCGGTCCAACCCAGATACGCCGACACATTTTCACTACACACCGATCCATTTTGGCCCAAGAGGCGAGATCCAGCACCGGGCGCTCAGTGACATCGACGGCGTTTCGAACAAACCGTTCCATCCGCGCCCGGAACCTGTCGCGGCCGGGCTTGCAGGCCTGCCCGGTCGTTTCACGATCATATCCGAAACCCACAACTCACAAGAGATGGGCGCTATCAGGTTGAAAAACTTGATCAATTCAGGCACTTGTGGGCATAAGGAAGTCGGCTACCTTGTGGAGTGACGCAGGCAAATGGATCTTAATCAGGTCAGGTACTTCCTGAATCTCGCCGAATCCCTGAATTTCACGGAAGCGGCCCGGGTGAGTGGGATATCTCAGCCCAGTCTCACCAAGGCGATTCAACGTCTGGAAGATGAGTTTGGCGGTCCGGTGCTGTATCGCGACGGCAAGGACACGCGCCTGACGGCCTTGGGCCGTGATCTGATCGTAGAGTTCATGCGCATTCAATCAGCGCTCGAAAACATCACCGAGCTTGCGGAAAACTCGGTCGCAGGGCGCAGCCGGAAGATCAATATTGGCGTCGCAAGCACCATTGCGCCGCGGGTCTTTGCCAAATTCTGGGCGCTCGTTCTGAAGGAATTGCCCGAGGTCGAGCTTCTTCTTCATCCTCTGAACCCCGGCGAGGCGGAGGCGGAGGTATTGTCGGGCAAGTATGACATGTGTCTGCTGACCAATCCGCCGGAACCGAATTTCAAACTGACGATCCAACCGCTGTTCCAAGAGCGGTTGCGCTTGGCCTTGGCAAGTCATCACCCGCTCGCCGGGACAGATGAAATCACGCCAGAGCAGATGATGGAGCAGCCCTATATCGACAGGATGCACTGCGAATTTCGCACGCAACTGATCAAGCATTTCATGGATCGGAACATTGTCATGCGTCCGCGTTTTCAGTCAGAGCGGGAAGACTGGGTGCAGCAGATGGTGGCGCAAGGTGCGGGTGTGTGTTCCTTGCCGGAACATTCAGCGATTGTTGATGGAATCGTCCTGCGCGCGGTAAAGGGCCTGACCCTGTCACGCAACATCAGCATGGTCGCCGTTTCTGGTTCTGCCAACCCGCGCGAAGTCCGTGTCATCCTTGGATTATCCAAAGATTTCAATTGGTAATAGGCACACGCGCGCGGCTATAAAAACTATTCCCGCCAGGAATTTCACAAACGGATCGAAAGTCTCCATCTTCCTCTCAACGGAAGAAGAAGGAGATACAAATGACCTACGAAAAATCACAGGATGCGCTCTCCAAGCTGACACCCCAACAGTATCACGTTACGCAAGAGAGCGGGACCGAGCGCGCCTTTACGGGTGAGTATGACAAGCATTTCGAACCGGGTATCTACGTCGATATCGTTTCCGGCGAGCCGCTTTTCGCATCCTCAGCCAAGTTCAACTCCGGTTGCGGTTGGCCCGCATTCTCGAAACCCATCGATAACGTGACCGAGCATCGTGATGCCTCGTATGGCATGGTCCGGGTCGAAGTCCGCTCGAAACACGGCGACAGCCATTTGGGGCATGTCTTCAATGATGGCCCGCGCGAAATGGGCGGCCTGCGCTACTGCATCAACTCGGCCAGCCTGCGCTTTGTGCCGAAAGACCAAATGGAAGCCGAGGGGTATGGCGCATACCTCGATCAAGTGGAGGAAAAAGTATGACTGAACGTGCCGTATTGGCCGGAGGCTGCTTCTGGGGGATGCAAGACCTGATCCGCAAGCTGCCCGGCGTCGAAAGCACCCGGGTTGGCTACACCGGCGGTGACGTGAAATTTGCCACATACCGCAACCACGGAACCCATGCCGAAGGGATCGAGATCCTCTTTGACCCCTCGAAAACCAGCTATCGTGCGCTTCTGGAGTTCTTTTTCCAGATCCATGACCCGACAACGAAAGACCGCCAAGGTAACGACCGCGGAAGCAGTTATCGGTCCGCCATTTACTATGTGAATGACGAACAAAAAGCGATTGCCGAAGACACGATCGCGGACGTGAACGCATCTGGGATCTGGCCAGGCAAGGTCGTGACCGAAGTAGAACCGGTGAGCGATTTCTGGGAAGCTGAGCCAGAGCATCAAGACTACCTGGAGCGTATCCCGAATGGCTATACTTGCCACTTCCCGCGGTCCAGTTGGGTTTTGCCCAAGCGTGCGGCGACGGCGGCTGAATAAGCCATGCGTGGGCCTCATCACCATCTGATTATTGGCGATGGGGCCAGCGCAGCGGCGCTTGCGGAAACATTGGTGCTTACGTCTGGTGACCAACTGACCATTCTTGGGGCCAACGCGGGTCAATTCGGCAAAGGGATGGCATATGCGGATCATCCGAGCGCCGCGCCTTGGCGATATGCCTATCTGTTGAATTCGCCGTCAGGTGCCTTTGGTGAGAGTTTCGTCGAATGGTTCGAGGCAAACTGGGGTGATATTCGCTCAAGGATTGCCGCCTACCAACCACGCTGGTTGGACTTCGCGGCGGATCATCTGGATGCAGGCGATTTCGGCGCTGTCTTTGCCCCACGCGCGGTCTTTGGCGACTATCTCGCCGAGATCGGGCAGGGCATTCTGGCCATGCACGCCGAAGCAGGCGTGCGGGTGCAGCAGCGGACGGCTTTGGCCACCGATCTGGCCAAGGATGAACACGGGTTTCGGATCACGCTTGCCACAGGCGAGGTGATCCGGGCGGACCGGGTGGACGTGGCCACCGGGGGACCATCGCCTCAACGATTTGGGGCGGATAGCGGCCCCACGGCGTTCACGACGCTTTATGGCAACGAGCAAACGATTGCCGAGGTCCTGCGTCCTGGACAGGAAGTGACCTGCCTAGGAGGCAACGCCGCGATGCTGGATGTCCTGCGGCTTATGCAGTCCGTCATGGACGAGCAGGACATCCGGCTTCGGGTGATCACCCGTGGGTCCAAGCCGGAGCAGCTGATCTGGGCGCGCCCGCGTAAAGAGCCGGTGACGCCCAAACTGACGGGCCCTTACCGCGATGCAGACGCGCTTCTGGCTGCGGTCGACGCCGAAATTGCCGCGTTCCGTGCCAAGGGGGCAAGCATGGCCGAACTCAGACCAGGCTATCTGGGTTGGGCAGCCGAAAGGGGGCTTGAAACCCTGCTGCCCTCCCTCTCGGAGCGCCGCAAGGTCATGCCACAACTGGAGCGGCGGTTTAGGCGCGCAACGCACAACAGCCTTGCCGACTATGCACGGCTCCAAGCGGCAGGCCAGATCGTGGAGGAGCACGGCGAGATAACTTGGGTCTATGCCGAAACCGAGGGCAAGACCCGCATCCGTCTGAAACGGGCTGGCACAAGAACGAACGAAGAAATCACGACCTCAGTCGTGATCAACACATCCGGTCCGGGAGACCAGCTTGCCATGGACCTGCTAACCAGCGGCCTGATCCGCAACGGCTGGTTGCGGATGAACGAAACGAAGACGGGCCTGATCGTCGGGCCCGGACTTGAAACGGAGGTTGAGGGGCTTCGCTATCTCTCGCCCGCCGTCACCGAAATCGGCGCGGAGGTTCTGGCGTTTCCGCTCGAAGACGTCAGTGCGCTGGCGGCGCGGGCGAAAGCAGCGAACCAAATCGCCATATATGAAAGGTTTCAGTCATGAACTTTGGACAACTTCGCAACACGGCGCCCGAACTGCGCGTCAACGATTGGATCGATGCGGATGGCAAGCCGATGGACAAGCCGCTTCGACTTTCGGATATGAAAGACGGCTACAAGATCATTTATTGCTTCCAGCACTGGTGCCCTGGCTGTCATTCGCGCGGTTTTCCGACGCTGCGCTTTCTGCATGACAAACTGAAGGACAAAGGGTTCGATTTCGCCGTCATTCAGACCGTTTTTGAGGGTGCCGAGACAAACACCCGCGATAAGCTGCGCATCAATCAGGAGCAGTATGGGCTGAAAATGCCCTTTGGTCATGACACCCCGCCCGCAGGTGAACGCTACCCGACCTTCATGGAGGATTACCGTTCTGGCGGCACGCCGTGGTTCACCGTGATCGATCCGGAAGGGAACGTTGTCCACGCGGACTTCCGTCTTGATCCGCAGCGATTTCTTGCCGCGCTCGGGGCCGACGATGTCGAGTTGAAGCGCGCCTGACCATTGGCTCCGGCGGCCAGATCGCCGGAGCCAAACAATCAATAACGAGGGACGAAAATGGAACTGGTCGCAGAAATCACCCACTGGGTGCCAGCAATGAAACTTTTGTCACTGGCGCTTGCGGCAATCTTCGTTGCCTTCGGCATCGCCAAATTTGCCCGCTATGAACAGGACGCTGTCAAGACGCTGGTCGCGGGGCATCCGATCTTGCGGTTTGGCCCGAAACTGATGACGCCGGCGGGCTTCAGCATATTTCTGGGGATTGTTGAGTTGAGCACCGCTTTGCTTCTGGTACTTGGCATCTTCTTTCCCAGTTTTGGCCTTCTGGGCGGTTTGCTTGGCGTGCTGACCTTCTTGGTCACACTCAGCCTGTTCCCTTATGTTCAGTATTTCGAGGAAGAAGCAGGCCGTCTTTTCCTGTCCTCGCGTGGGCAATTCCTGATGAAGGATTTTGGCTTGCTCGTCGCCTGCCTTGCTATCGCACACCATCATGCGCTGGCCCTTGTTTAGCCCATCGTAGAAAGGAAATGACCATGCTTGATGACCTTTCGTTCCCCTTCAACAACAGCTTTGCCGACGAAATGGAGGGCTTCTTTGTCCCTTGGCAAGGCGACAAGGTTCCCGATCCGCAGATCGTCGTTCTGAACATCGCCTTGGCGGCAGAACTGGGGCTCGATCCCACCGTCTTGAACTCGGCCGCAGGCGCCGCCGCCCTGTCCGGCGCGATGGCACCCGCCGGGGCATCGCCTTTGGCCATGGCCTATGCGGGCCATCAGTTCGGCGGTTTCTCGGCGCAACTGGGCGATGGCCGCGCGATCCTGTTGGGTGAGTTGATCGACACCGAAGGCCGCCGCCGCGATCTGCACCTGAAGGGCTCAGGCCGCACGCCGTTTTCACGCGGCGGAGACGGCAAGGCCGTTCTTGGCCCCGTCTTGCGCGAATACCTGATGGGCGAGGCGATGCATGCCCTCGGCGTTCCGACAACGCGCGCTTTGGCTGCGGTCACGACGGGCGAAGAAATCGCGCGCAATGGGCTGGAGAAAGGCGCTGTTCTGGCACGCATCGCGGCCTCGCATCTGCGGGTTGGAACCTTCCAGTTTTTTGCAGCGCGCGGCGAGACCGAAAAGCTTCGCAAGCTGGCCGATTATGCCATCGCCCGCCACTTTCCAGACATCGTGGGCCGCGAAGATCGATATCTGGAATTCTTCCGGCGCGTCAGGGATGCACAGGCGTCGCTGGTCGCGAGATGGGTCAATATCGGCTTTGTCCATGGTGTGATGAACACCGACAACACAACGATTTCGGGCGAGACCATCGATTACGGTCCCTGCGCCTTCATCGACAACTATGACCCTAAAGCGGTGTTCAGTTCGATCGACCAGCACGGCCGTTATGCCTATGGCAACCAACCGGTGATCATGCAATGGAACCTGTCGCGCTTTGCCGAGACGCTGATTGATCTGGTGAACCCCGAGGACAGCGACGACGCGATCCGGCAGTTGACCAATGAGATCAATGCCTTTCCCGCGCACTACCAGCAGGAATGGCTGCGGGGCATGCGGGCCAAATTGGGTCTGCTGAAGGAACTGCCCGAAGATCTGCATTTGGCAAATGATCTGCTCAAGGCCTGTGAAGGGCAGGATGTTGACTTCACCAACCTGTTCCGCGCTTTGGCGGGGTCTGTTCGTGGCAATGACGAACTGGCGCGTGCCAATTTCGATGATCCCGCGGTATTTGACGCTTGGGCGGCCCGCTATCACACGCGGCTTGCGGCGGAAGATATTGCCGCGGAGTTGCGGGCGGAAGCGATGAACAGGATCAACCCGATCTACATCCCGCGCAACCATCTGGTTGAAGAGGCCCTGAAGGCCGCCGTGGGTGGCGATCTTGAGCCGTTTCACAAGCTTTTGGCTGTGCTGGCACATCCGTTCACCGAGCAAGACGGGTCAGAAACCTATGCGCTACCCGCCCCAGTCGACGCGCACCGTCACGTCACGTTTTGCGGCACCTAACCTTACCCAAATCCGAAGGGAACGACCCATGAAAATTGATGCAACTGATGCCGTGGCCGCTTTGTCGGAACTCGTAGACGCCGGGTTCACCCATGACTTCCGCATTCAGAACGGAAAACTCGTGGATGTAAGCGCAGGCCTCGCTGTAAATCCGGCGGAAGTGACGGTCCGGATGAAACTCCGCTTTGAGACCGAGCCGGGTTCGGGCGACGCCTCGAATATCTATGCGCTTGAGATCGCAGATACGGGCGTCAAAGGGTTTCTTGTCGATGCGCTTGATCTTGAGGGGGATGGTGCCCCGCAAGATCTGGTCAAGTCACTGAAAACTGCCGAACCGGATACGCGCAGCGAGATGACCGAGGACGAGGATTACCGATACGGTGTCCGCAAGGTCCGCAAGAGCGAGTTCAACGCCGACCCCGGACGCTATGTTCTCAGGCTTGGGTTCCCTGACTTCCCGGAATGCCCCTTTGGTCAGGGTTTTACGATGCTTGGCTTCGATACGGCCAGGCAGGAATACGTTTGGCTGGTCACCAAGATTATCGGGGATGAGCGCCTCCAACGGGTGCCTTTCCAAGGCGAAAACAGCGAAGCGTGAGAATGGCAGAGGACGAAGACATGAATCATTTTGACGCCGTAATCATCGGTTCTGGCCAAGCGGCACCTTCGCTCGCGGTTGGGTTGGCCAATCGCGGGCAATCCGTTGCCCTGATCGAGGGCGACAAGCTGGGCGGGACATGCGTCAATAGCGGCTGCACACCCACCAAGACGTTGCGCAAGTCGGCGCGCGTTGCGCATATGGTGCGGCGCGCGGCGGATTTTGGCGTCTCCACGGGCGCGGTTACTGTGGATTTTCCCGCCGCAATGGCGCGGATGCGCGAGCGTGTCGATACCGCCCGCCGGGGACTGACAGCATGGTTAAAGCGCACCAAAGGTGTCGAGGTGATCCACGGTTGGGGCAGTCTTGCCGGGTTCGATGAAAACGGCCGGTTCATCGTCTCTGTAGGCGAAAGCAAGTTCTCGGCTGACAAGGTCTTTCTGAATACCGGGACTCGTTCGTTTACCCCGCCAGTTCCCGGCCTTGAAAACATCGATGCGCTCGATAATGCATCACTTCTGGCGCTCGATGAATTGCCTGATCACCTCATCATTGTGGGAGGTTCTTACATCGGCCTTGAGATGGGTCAGATTTTCCGCCGCCTCGGCAGCAAGGTCACGGTGGTACACCGTTCCGACCGTTTGGCCGAACGCGAGGATGAGGATGTCTCGGAAATCATCGCGAAGTTTTTTCAGGATGAGGGCGTGACGCTGCACCTGAACGCCAAGATCGCAGGTGTCGGGCGCAGCATGCGCGGCGTTCTGATGACGCTCGAGGATGGTACCGAGATCGCGGGAAGTCATGTCCTGTTTGCCACGGGGCGTGCCCCGAACACCGACAAGCTGAACCTTGCGGCGGTCGGGCTGGAGACCGATTCACGCGGTTACGTTCCGACCGATGCCAAGCTGCGCACCAAGGTGCCCAACCTCTGGGCGCTTGGCGATGTGAACCGGCGTGGTGCCTTTACCCATACCAGCTATCACGACCACGAAATCGTGCTGGCCGATCTCGATAAGATTAAAGACCGCTATCAATGGAAGGACGCCGATCAGCGGCCAACGACCTATGCCATGTTCACCGACCCACCGCTGGGACGCGTCGGCCTGTCCCGCACCGAGGCGCGAAAACTTGCTGCCGAAGGGCGCAATATCCTAATCGCCGACATGAAGATGGCCGACATCAGCCGCGCCAAGGAAGAAAGCGAGACAACCGGCCTGATTCGCATCATCGTGGACGGCGACAGCGAGGCTATTCTGGGTGCCACAGTGTTCGGCATCGCGGGCGATGAGATCATCGCGATCTTTTCGAACTTCATGGCCACGGGTGCCAGCTACAAGATCATGCAACAGGCGCTGCCCGTTCACCCGACCGTCGCCGAGTTGATCCCGACGATCCTTGCAGGCTTGAAACCGCTGGCGGCCGCCAATGCATGACATCACCCTGTTTGGCGAGGTCCGCTGCCACAAGACGCGGTTCTATCAGTCCGCCCTGGAAGAACGCGGGCTGGCCTATGAATTGGCCGAAGTTGATAAGGACCCGCGCGCGGCCGTGCGCCTGACCAAGTTGGCGGGCAGCGCAGATAAGTTCCCGACCTTCCAGATCAAGGGCCGCAAACTGCGCAACCCAAAGCTGCCTGAACTTGAAAAGGAACTAGCCCGCGCGGGTCTTTACGACCCCGGCCTTATTCACGAAGAACGGGCGCAACGTTTTGTCCGGCACATGGCCCCATCTGACGCGTTCGTCAGCTATGTCTGGCAAGGCGACCGGATGATCCTGACGCATATCGAGGTCGATCCATCCTTTCGTGGCAGCGGCCTTGGCGCACGTTTTGCGGCCGAGGTCTTTGAAGAAATTGAAACCCGCTCCCATGAAATCCGTCTGACTTGCCCATTCCTGCGCAAGGTCGGTGGGACACGCGCAAACTGGCGCAAGAAATTCAATCTGGGAGATTGAAAATGCCTGTCACATTCGAGAATACCCGATTTGATCCCGATTTGATCGAGTTTCACGGGATCGCTAAGCAAATGGCGGCCTCGGTTGGGTATACTGCCGATCTGTCGGTAGATGGACGTTTGGCCCAGCTTTTGCGTCTACGCGTCGCCCAGATGAACCCCTGTTCCTATTGCCTGATCCTGCACACCAAAGCGGCCCATGATCAGGGAATCGCGGTTGAAAAGGTCGCGCATCTGGCAAGCTGGCGCGAAAGCACGATGTTCACCCCGGCAGAACGCTGCGCGCTGGCTTATTGCGAGGCGCTCACGGCCTATGATCCGGCGGCCTTTGCAGCGCGGCATGAAAGCCTGACGTCACATTTCGACGAAAAAGCCATCGCCGAAATCGCGGCCATCGTCATCAACATGAACCTCTGGACCCGCCTGAAACTGGCCCAAGGTCAGGTTCCAGTGGCGGAGTGATCTTGTGGTAACCATCGGCTTTGGAGGCGGGTGCCATTGGTGCACCGAGGCAGTTTTCCAACCGCTTGAGGGCGTGTCAGAGGTGCGGCAAGGCTTTATCCGCTCCGACGGCCCTGACGAGGCGTGGTCCGAGGCGGTGGAAATCTCCTTTGATCCTGATCGCGTGAGCTTGCGAGACCTGATCGCGGTCCACCTGAGCACCCATGCCAGCGAGGCCGATCACAAGATGCGTGGCAAGTATCGAAGCGCGGTCTACAGTATGACCGCGGAGCAGCAAAACGCGTGCGCGACGCATATACGGGACCTTGCCGCAGAGGCGGAGGTGCATTTTGTTACGCGCAGCCTTATGCACCGGGGCTTCAAGCCTTCGGACAGCCGATTTCACGATTACTACAAATCCAACCCCGAACGGCCCTTTTGCCGCACCTATATCGCGCCGAAACTTGCCAAGCTTCGGGCCCGGCACAGTGCATTGCTCAAGAAGGAATACACAACGTCATGACCCCCGCAGTCCTTCTCGTGCTTGTGGCCTTTGCCATTTACTCGTTGCTCAGCAAAGCAATCTCGCGCAGCTTGCTTACCCTGCCAATCATCTTCACAGCGCTTGGCTTTGCATTGTCCGTGCCATTGAGCGCCAGCTTGTCGCCGGATGTGATCCACGAAGGTAAAAAAATTCTGGCCGAGATCACGCTGATCCTGATCCTGTTCTCTGACGCTAGCCATGTGCGCTTTAAGAAACTGGTGATGGATTGGCAGATCCCGACACGGATGCTGGTGATCGGGCTGCCGCTGACGATCGCGCTTGGGACACTTGTCGCGCTTTGGCTCAACCCTACGTCTGGGTTTGCCGTTGCATTGCTGACCGCCGCAGTATTGACGCCGACGGATGCCGCGCTGGGGCAATCTGTCGTTTCGAACCCAGAGGTGCCAGACCACCTCAGCCAGACAATCAATGTGGAAAGCGGGCTGAACGATGGGCTGGTGCTACCCTTCGTTCTTTTGGGTGCAGTCCTTGCGTCGTCGGTTGGCGGCGCGCAGACCGATGGTTTGGCGCTGGAGGCCGCCACCGAGATTGTGCTCGGTCCGCTCGCTGGTATTGCCGTCGGTTGGGTGGCGGCCAAGGCGATGGACTGGGCGCAAAACCGCGACTTGATGCAAGAGGCGGCGGGGGCGGTGGTCTTTCTCGTGACCGCCTTCGCAGCTTACGGGTTTGCTGTTGCCATCCACGGAAACGGGTTCATTGCGGCCTTTGTTGCGGGCATGGTCTTTGGCAACACCTACCGTCATGACATCCACTTTATCAGCGAGTTCATGGAGGGGGCTGGCCAACTTTTGACGATGGCGGCGTTTCTGGTGTTCGGTGCGTTTCTGCTGCCCGACGGATTGGCGCACGCAGGGCCAAATACGATCATTCTTGCGTTGGTCTTCCTCACGCTGGTCCGTGTCTTGCCAATCTTCGTTTCTCTGACAAGAAGCGGGCTACCCGCGCGTGAGAAGCTCTTCCTTGGTTGGTTCGGTCCACGCGGTCTGGCCTCGATCCTCTTCACATTGCTGATGATGGATCAATTCGATTTCCCGAATGAAGAGGAACTGCTGGCTTGTGTCTCGCTGACTGTTGGCCTGTCCATCCTGTTGCACGGCCTCAGTTCAACCCCCTTGGCGACCCGCATCGGGCGCATGAAATCTTGAACCAGAAAAGGAGACTATAATGGCAATGCATGTAGAGGTTTTTCGCCACCGGGTTGATCCCGACTTCCAAGGCGAGTTTGACGAGCTTTACGCCCGCATGGTGACCGTGGTGAAGGGGCTAAAGGGGTATATGAGCCACAAGGTCTTTACCGCAGAGGACGGAGAAAAGGTGCTTATCGGTTACTTCGAAGATTTCGAGGCGATCGAGGAATGGGATGTCCACCCCGAGCACAAATACGCCAAAGACCGCGGCAAGAACGGTGTCTTTTTGGAGTATGATGTGGTTGTTGCCGAGGTCGTTGAGCATCACGCGATGAACTTCACCGGCGCATGAAAATGCAGCCGCCACCTCCGTCAGAACCACTTTCGCCAGCGGAACAAGACCAGCATCCCTGCGACCAGAGCCAAACAGATCACCATCAGTATGGTGAAACCATTTGCATGCCCTTCGAAGGGAACCCCCATGAGGTTCACACCGAACGCGCTGACAATAAACCCAAGCGGAAGGAACAGCGTCGCCACGACCGAGAAGACAAAGGAGCTGCGCGTCAGTTGCCTGTCTTGAATGCGGGCAACCTGATCGTTGAGGATATCAACGCGGTCCCGCAGGTTTTGCAGGGTTTCAAGATACCGCAAAAGCTGATCGAGCCCGTCATCGATCCGCGTGCGCTCTCTTTCGCTCAAAAGGGAGTGCTTGCAGCGCGACAAGTGTTCCAGCACAGGTTTTTGTGGCCCGAGGTGGCGCAAGAAGCCGCTGATACGCGATTGGGTTTGTGCCATATTGGGGCAGGCAGCCTCGGTCTGATGAGTGCCCACAAGCCCTTCGATCCTGTTGACCGCGTCTTCCAGTTCCTCGATGTGGTCATCGACCTCATCGAGGTGTTCTTCGATAAGATCAGCCAGAAACTCACCCGGTGTGGTTGGGCCTGCACCTGCGGACAACTTTTGATGAAGGGCCAGGATCGGGTCAACATCGGCCTCGCGTGTAGTAATGACGCGCGTCTTGTCGATCCAGATCCTGATCGACACCATGTCTTCAGGGCGTGCCATGTCCTGACCGACATGCATGGCCTTCAAAAGCACCATGATCCCGTCATCAAGAACGCGCACGCGCGAACGTGTGTCCTCTTCGATCATCGCATCGACAACCAGGTCGTCGAGCATGGCCACCTCCATGAGATAGGCGCTGGTCTCTCGATGCTTGATACACATATGGAGCCATTCCCCGCCCCCGTTCAGTGCGTGCAGGTGAAGAAACCCCGGCGATGTTTTGACGTCTGTCATGCCTCAGTGCGCTCCTGTATCTGGGGTCAATCCATGGGCGGCGGCAAACTTATGATGGGACGCCCTTGGCCCCGCCAAGACCATGGCCGATCCTTCAGGCAACGGCGTTCCGTCCCACGGGTTTATCTCGGCGTTGAAGGCGCTGCGCACACCGATGAGGGTCAGGTCGCCGGGCCACTCCACATTGTTCGAAGGAGGTGCCTTCGCCAAACTATGTTGGGCAATCACCCTGTCCGCATCCAACTGGTACAAAACCGTGAACGGAACATGCGCCATGTGTTTGACAAGCCACGCATGTGCCATGCCGCAAATGAACTCATCGACGACAGAGGAAAAGAGCACGTAGCGCACAAAGGCGATTGCCGTGATGATCGCCGTAAGCTGAAGCAACAACCCGCTGGCCGTTTCCTTGATCCCGAAGGCCCCAACCACAACAGTGGCAACCACCGAGGCCAGACCAACGGAACCGGTAATCATCAAGATCACAAGGATACGTCTGCGCTCCGGTGTTTGGAGGATCAGTTCGGATTCAGACGTGGTGAACCCCGTGCCGCTAAGTGCCGACATGGCCTGAACTCTGGCAACGTCGCGTGAAATGCCCGTGTGTTCTAGAAACACAGCCGCGACCCGCACGATCGTGGACGAGATCGTGAACAGGATAACGATGGAAAGTGCTGCGCCCAAATCTTTTTCCCACGCTTGAGCGGGATCAGAAGCCCCGCAAAATCACCAACTTAACAACTCCAACTATCGTAAAGGAAAACCCATGATCGACAAGAACCACTTGCGCAACACGATGCTGGCCCTGACAGAGGCCGAACTTGAGCAAGCCCATAAAACCTATGAGCGATTTCTCAGCGCCGCGCGGCTGGATCGCACGGAGCCGATTGAAAATGACGAACAGGGCCAAGCAGAAACCGCCGCCGATCTTGCTGAGGCGTTCGATGACCGCGAGCATCAAGTGGAAGCCAAAATCTCAGCGTTGAACGTGCTTGATTTCGGACCGAAAACCGAAGTGGCGCCGGGCGCAGCAGTGCGGATCGGGGATCGCTATCTGGTCATTGGCGTCTCGACAGGAGAGTTTTCATGTCAGGGGCAGAAATTTATCGGTGTCTCACAAGCGGCGCCAATCTACGAGGCCCTGGAAGGCAAGAGAGCCGGTGAATTCTGTGAGTTCCGCGGCCGCAAGCTGAAGGTCACTGAGGTCTACTGACAATCGGGAGCTGACGATGAGTACTCTTCGCCCAGATGGACGCCCGCGCATTCCGCCCAATCAGGTGGTAACTCAGAAATTCCCGGTAATGACGGCGGGTACGCCCAAGACGGCCGACAAGGAAACATGGTCACTAACCCTCGACGGTGACGTCGAACAGGCGATCACACTGGATTGGGCGGGCTTTCAGGCCCTCCCACAGCGCGAATTCAGCGCCGATCTGCACTGCGTGACCAGATGGTCCAAACTGGGCACACTTTGGCGCGGGGTGGCAGTTTCTGTACTGGCCGATCTTGTTCGCCCAGTAGCTGATCCGGTTTATGTTCAGGCGCGTGCGGACGGCAATTACACCGCGAACCTGCGTTTGGTCGATATGTTAAGTGACAAAGCCTTTGTGGCCACAGAATTCGACGGTAAACCGCTGAGCGTAGAACATGGTGGCCCGGCACGACTGGTGGTGCCGGACCTATATCTGTGGAAAAGCGCCAAGTGGCTTCGTGGCCTCCATTTCAGTCCCTATGACTACAAGGGCTTTTGGGAAAAGCTGGGGTATCATAACTACGGTGATCCCTGGAAAGAACAAAGGTACAGAGGATGAGTGCTGGCGAGCCGGCGATAGCACAGGAAATACGGCCCTGCCGTATGTGCGCAGCAGATTTCGCAGCCACTGCCACAAGGCACGAACCCCGGCCAGTCGTCTGGCTGCGGCAACGCGCACGGATTCTGATTGTTGGGCAGGCGCCTGGCTTGCGCGTGCACGAATCCGGCATCCCCTTCGATGACCGCTCGGGCGACCGGTTGCGTGAGTGGTTGGGGGTTACGCGCGATGAATTCTATGATCGCGACCGGATCAGTATCCTACCCATGGCATTTTGCTTTCCCGGCTATCATGTGAATGGCAGCGACCTGCCGCCACCACCACGCTGCGCGGCAACGTGGCGAAGCCGGGCGCTGGACGCGCTCAATCAGGTAAGGCTCACTATCTTGATCGGGGGTTACGCCCATGGTTGGCACCTGGGCGCAGACGCACGCAAGGCGGGCGTAACAGCCACTGTTGCTGACTGGCGCCATTGGGCGCCGGTAGTCGTGCCGCTGCCGCACCCTTCCTGGCGCAACAACGCGTTTCTGCGCCGCAATCCCTGGTTCGGGACAGAACTCCTTCCGGCACTCCGTCTGCGTGTCCGCGAGGTCATGGATCAGACAGACTGACAAAAGGGGGCGCCAAATGGTCAAGGCAATCTGGAACGGCAAAGTCATCGCAGAAAGCGACGCTACCGTTGTTGTCGAAGGCAATCACTACTTTCCGATCGAAAGTGTGCGGGCAGTGTACCTATCGCAAAGCACGCGCGAAACGGTTTGCCCCTGGAAGGGAACTGCATCGTACTACTCACTAGAGGTGGACGGAAAGACCAACCCTGATGCGGCTTGGTATTACCCATCTCCCAGGTCGGCGGCAGCGCAAATAAGGGGCATGGTCGCCTTTTGGCGCCGCGTACAGGTGAGCTGAGCCGGACCGGCCCAAATACGCATTGGAAATCAAGAAAGGACTTAACGATGGAACTGGGATTTATCGGTCTCGGACGAATGGGCGGCAACATGGTCCGGCGGCTGTCGAAGGCCGGGCATCAATGTCACGTTCACAGTGCAAACCAGACGACGAGGGAGGCGTTGGCAAAAGAAGTCGGCACAGTCAGCTATGCCGACATCGGGTCTTTGGTCGCAGCTTTGGCAGCGCCTCGTGTAGTCTGGCTGATGGTTCCCGCCGGTGAAGTAACCGAGCAGGTGTTGACCGAGCTGGGCCAACTTTGCACATCAGGCGACGTCATCATCGATGGAGGCAATAGCCATTTCAAAGAGAGCGTTGCGCGCGCCCAGATGCTGGCCGCTAAAGGCATCCTGATGGTTGATTGCGGAACCAGCGGAGGTGTTTTTGGGTTGGCTCGTGGATACTCACTGATGCTAGGCGGGGCAAATGAGGCAATCGGGCGGATCGTGCCTATTCTTGACACGCTCGCACCGGGGATAGATGCGGCCGCAAGAACACCTGCCCGCGATGGTGGACCTCAAGCTCCGGGTGAGGCTGGATGGCTCCATTGTGGCAAGCCCGGCTCCGGCCACTATGTGAAAATGATCCATAATGGGATCGAGTACGGTATGATGCAGGCCATGGCCGAAGGTTTCGCGCTGTTCGCCTCGGCAGGTCATGCAGTGGTGGAAGAAGATTACCGCTATGACCTTGACCTCGCCGCTATCGCAGAAGTCTGGCGGCGTGGCAGCGTAGTCAGTTCATGGCTGCTGGATCTTGGGGCCGACGCTCTGGCCAGCAATCCGACGCTGGATCAGTATTCTACCGAAGTCGCTGATAGTGGTGAAGGTCGGTGGACGATTGAAGCGGCCATCGACCAGCGCACCTCGGCGCAAGTGCTCGCCGCAGCGCTGTTTGCCCGTTTTTCGTCGCGCGAAAAAAATGAACTGGGCAATCGTTTCCTGTCGGCCCTGCGCAATAAATTCGGCGGCCACCCAAGCCTTTCTTCCAAGGGCTGAAGAGGGAATGGCGGTGAGGTAACCCCGCCGCCTCCCAGGTCTTACAGGCCGCGTCCAGCATAGCGCTCTTCCCCGTCCCGGCATGGCCGATGATGATCCCGAGACTACAGCCGTCGGTGACATGGGCAAGCGCCTCGGCCTGCTCGGCGGACAGGATCAGATCCTGCGCCTCGGCGCGGGCAAGGGCTGTATCGCGGTCGCGGACGTCATCGTCATCGCCGCGCGGTGTAGCCGCTGTTCGACCTCGAGCAAGTCGCGCGTGGTGAAGCGCTCGCCGCCGCGCACATCCTACCCCTGCGCCACCGGGTCGGGTGCCCTGCGCATGGCGCCCAGCACCGCGTTGAACTGGCCCGGACCTTCGCCGTAACGGTATACGCAAGCGGCCATGTCGCGGCGGGTGAAGGCCGCTTACTGCCGGGCGAGCACGTCGAGCGCTAGGCTCGGGTCCGCGATGATCCGGGGGCCGTTCTCGCGCGCGATGGCGCGGTTCAACTCGGCGCGGTCGGCCTTTTCACCTGCTCGCACGATCCGCTGCGCGGGCGCGCCGATCTTGTCCTGCGGCTTCAGTAAGATGCTCTGCGCGTTGAGGCTGCAGTGATCGATCCATGCGTCGATGTCGAGTCCGGCGAGCCGTGCATTGGCGAACTCCGCCCAGCCTTCCCACCAGTGTCCGAGCAGGTCCGTCCGTTTCTACGCGCGCCGCCTCGAAACAACTCTTGTGCCGCAACTGCGAGCAAATGCTTCGTCGGCAGCGTGGCTAAACAGGAATGTCGGCAAAATCCCGCGATCCAGTCATCTGCTTAGGTTTAGATTAAGCTTGTGCAGCGAATATCTCCTTCGATGGGCCGCATTGCAGCGATATCAGCTCTCGCCCAAAGGCAGCTTTGGGCCGTTTTTAGCCGAGTGCAGATGGCTGAGATGCCCCGCTTTGCCCTCACCTGAAATCCCTTGTCCCGACCTTGATCGTGTCGAGATGCAGAT
>NZ_QPJL01000030.1 GCF_003337565.1 Paracoccus lutimaris | reverse complement strand
ACTAGCATTGACGCCATCATAACACGCAGAACATAACCACTGGGTGGGTCAGTTCTCGGTGACAATGCCGGGTCAAATCTCAGTGGCAATCAACACCCATATGGGTTGCGCAGCAGGGCAAGCGTGCTGTCGATGCCCTTTGCGGATGGAATGCTGGACATCGATTATTTCCCCGTAACGTTTTCTTCTCGGTGGTTACGTTCGGGCTTGTTCTGCGCCGAGCGGAAGCTGTCCCAGAACAGCAGGACTGCACCGCAGAAAATCGCCACATCCGCAAGATTGAAGGACGGCCAGTGGTATGTTCCGTAATGGAAATCCAGAAAGTCTGGGACGGCCCGATAACGCAGCCGGTCGAGGACATTGCCGAGCGCGCCGCCGATGATCAGACCGAGAGCGGCAGCCGTCAGCCTGTCCGGCGCGCGCCACAACCAGATCAGCAGCCATGCCACGATCACGCCAGCAAGCGCGATGAGACCCCACCAAGGCACGATCCCGCCCAGCATACCGAAGCTGACTCCGTCGTTCAGAACCCGCACGAGATTGAGAAAGGGTAGAACCTCGACGCCGCGCTCAAGCGCCGGTGTGTTCAGCGCAAGCGCCTTGGTACCCTGATCGAGGCCGAACGCCGCGATCGCGCAGAGCCCGCCCAGAACGCGGCTGTTCATGCCGCTGCCTTCAGATCGGCCCGCGCATCGCGGATGATTGCCCAAGACGAGTGCAGGAACAGTCCGGCGATGCCGAAGGCGACGATGAGGTCCGGCCAGGCGCTGCCCAGCCACGCCACGAGACCGGCGGCAACGACAACCGCCGCATTGCCGATGGCGTCGTTGCGCGAGAATAGCCAGACGGCCCGCATGTTCGCGTCGCCCTTGCGGAACCGCAGCAGCGGCAGAACGGAGATGACGTTGACGACAAGGGCGATCATGCCAAGCAGGCCCATTAGACCTGCATCCGGCGTCGTCCGTTCGAAGACTCGCACGATGGTCGTGCCGAGGACGCCAAGGCCGAGCAGGCCGAGGAAGATGCCTTGGATCAAGGCCGACCGTGCCCGCCAGGCGAGGCTCCAGCCGATGGCCAGCAGGCCAAGGAAGGTGATCGCGCCGTCGCCGATGAAATCGAGCGCATCGGCCTTCACGGCCTGCGATCCGGAAATGAAACCGCCGATCATTTCGAGGACCCCGTATCCCACGTTCAGGATCACGACGATCCAGAGGGCACGGCGGTAGGCCGGGTCCTGATGGGCGGGATTCGGCGGAATGTCTTCATCGCCCTCGATCCGGTCGAAGCCATAGCCTGTCACCGCGACTGCCTTTTCGATGTCCGGCAGGCGCACTTCGGGTGCAGTCAGTGTCATGATGTGCGTCGCGGCCGACACTTTCACATCGCCGGGCGCGACCCCGGCTGCCTGTGCCGCCCGCTCGATCTGCGCGGCATCCTTGGCGCAATCCATACCGGAAACCCGGTAACGGACGGGCGGGACATCTGCCGTCGATCCGGCATTTTCGGTGTTGGCCATGGTCGCGCTATTCCTGCTAGGATGAATCGAAGAACAACATATCAGCGAGGAGTGATATGGCGCAATTGGTCGATGACCGCAAGAGCGCAACCATCGAGCGACGGGCGAAGCTGTTCCGCGGCTTCGCGGACCCGAGCCGCCTGGCCATCCTCGGTGCACTTTGCAACGAGCCATTGGCCGTTCACGAGATCGTCGAGCGGACCGAACTATCGCAACCCAACGTCTCCAACCATCTGAGGTGCCTGCTGGACTGCGGGCTTGTCGCCAGCGACCGCGAAGGGCGCTTCATCCGTTACCGTATCAGCAACCCGCGCATCACGGTCCTTCTGAACGATGTGGACGCACTTCTCGACGTGGTCGCAAAGGGTGTTGAGGCGTGTGACAATTATCGTGAGGCGTGAGTCAGAACGGACGGCCGGTCGACTCGGCGCAGATCGGTTGGAAAGATGTTGTCCGTGTGCAGGGTCCGACCGGAATCCTGCTGAGGTTCGACAAGCTGGCTTCGGAAGAGACACCATTCATGTATCACTGCCACATCCTCGAACACGAGGATGCGGGCATGATGGGGCAGTTTACGGTCACATAACAGGACCCCACCCGCTCGACACCGGGCGTCGTCAAGAGCTTACGTCTTCTTGCGGCGTTCTATCAGGTGCCGGTGTCGCCTTGTTGAAACGCATTACGGAGTATGTCTAGACCCGAACGGAGAACACCTCGCTAAGCTGCGGGTCCGCCGAAGCGGCCGTCCAGTCGCTCGGCAGCATTCGTCAAAAACGGCTCGATGCGGTCATGCGGCGGTGCGGCAGGCCGTGTGACCATCCTGGCAGAGCGACATGGCACGCCCGGCCCACTGCTGCCGTTCAGTCCTCGGCCGATCGCCGCGGTGCAGCTTCACCAGACCGGCCATTCGTCCATCGCGCAGCATTTTGGGAGGATGAAGGTCGGCAGGGCGGGACGAACTTGCCATTCGCCGCTCACGGCGAGATACCTTGCCAGAGCAAGGGATATGGAGAAAGACGATGCCTCAGGCGGTGAACTTGGCGGCAAAGCTCGCGACATTCGATGAAAAATGGTCACCGCGCACGGTCGCAACCTTCAACGGTCATGACGTCATGGTGGTGAAGGTAGAGGGAGAGTTCAGATGGCATTCGCATGCAGACACAGATGACTTCTTCCTTGTTCTTTCAGGTGAAATCGACATCCAGCTCAGGGACGGGTCCGTCACTTTGAAAGGAGGAGAGATGTTTGTGGTCCCTAAAGGTGTCGAACATTGTCCATTCGCCCGTAAGGAAGCGCATCTTTTGCTCATTGAGCCAACCGGAACCCCTAACACTGGGGATGCCGGGACTGCCGCAGAGCGTAAAGTCATCTGATCGACCGTCGGATAAGGGCTCGAACCGGTCATGCGGCGGCGCGGCCTGCTGGAGCCCGGGTGAGCGAGCCGCCCGGCAGAGACGGCCCGAACCTGCCGTTCGCCTGTGCCACCAACGCCGTGGCGCGGCTTCCCCAAACCGGCCATCTGTGGCACCGCGCAGCATAGTCCAGAGCCCCAAGGTCGGCAGTGCGGGACCTTGCTGCCTTTCGCCGCGATACTTGCATAGTCTGCTTTCGGCCGAAGCCTGATATCAAGGTTCAAGTGCGCAAGCGGCGATTTTTGGCGTCGCCGCAGTACGCATATTTATGGGTTTATTGACTACATACCAACCGTATGGTATGTTTCGGATATGCCAAGACCAACCAAGCAATCCCCCGAGCGCGGTGATGCGCGTACACGCCTTCTGGAAGGCGCGCGCGACGTGATCCGCCGCAAGGGGTTCGCCGCAACCTCAGTCGATGATCTCTGCCAGTCGGCCGGTGTCACGAAGGGTGCGTTCTTCTATCACTTCAATACCAAGGACGCGCTTGGCGTGGCGGTAGCGAATTTCTGGGCCGAGACAACCAGCGCACTCTTTGCCAGCGCGCCCTATCATGAGCCGGACGATCCGCTGGACCGGGTTCTGGCCTATCTCGATTTCCGCAAAGGCCTCATCGACGGTGAGACGTTTGAATACACCTGCCTCGTCGGCACCATGACGCAGGAGGTGCATGATAGCGCGCCCGCGATCCGGGATGCCTGCGCCGCCAGCATCTTCGGCCATGCCGCCACGCTGGAGACCGACATCGAAGCGGCGCGCAAGCAGCATAATATCGACGCTGACTGGACTGCCGAGAGCCTTGCCCGCCACACGCAGGCGGTTCTTCAGGGTGGATTCATCCTCGCCAAGGCCACCGGAGACCCTGACCTCGCCCGTGAAAGTGTTGATCACCTCATCCGCTATGTGCGCGGCCTGTTCGGAGTGGGGCCAAATACATCTGAAACCAACTACGAGAAATCATCATGACCGACCAGCAAATCACCCCGGAAAAGATCGTTGCCGCCTTCGAATTAACTGCCGCGAAGGAGCCAGCGCATGGGTAAGGCAACACAGATCGGATGTGCCTGTGGCCAGACCTGCCTTGAAGTCGAGGGGAGGCCCATCGCAAGCGTCGAATGCTGCTGCAACTCCTGCCGCGAGGCGGCGGGAAAGATGCAGGGCCTTGAGGGCGCACCCCGGACCTTGACCGATCACGGCACGACGCCCTTCGTCATGTATCGCAAGGATCGCGTGCGTTTTCTTGTGGGGGCCGCTAACTTGGCCGGGTTCCGCCTGTCGCCCGAGGCCCCCAGCACGCGGGTGATCGCCACCTGCTGCAACACGCCTGTCTATCTGGAGTTCAAAGGCGGACACTGGCTGAGTCTCTACAGTGGACTTTGGCCATCCGGCACAAAGCCTGAGCCCACGATGCGCACGATGGCCTCCGATCTCCCGGAAGGTGCCACGCTGCCAGACGACATTCCCAACGCCAAGAAGCAGAGCCTCGGCTTCTTCGCAAAGCTCTTCGGGGCCTGGGTCGCAATGGGGTTCCGTAACCAGAAAACGCCAAACCCGGGAGAGATCAATGTCTGACGCCGACGAGAAAATCGAGATCGAGAGCATCACGTCACCGCATCACGTTCAACGAGTGAATAAGGCGAAGTTCATCGCCATGCGCGATGCTTTGCTTCCGGTGCTGCCGTCCGAGGCGCCCGGTATGTCCGTCGCAGAGGCTAAGGCCGCGCTGTTGCCGAACCTGTCACAGGAATTGTTTCCGGGCGGCGAGAAGGCCGGGTGGTGGCTGAAGGCGGTGCAGCTCGACCTCGAAGCGAAAGGCGTGATCGAGCGCAGCGGCAAGGGAGCGGTCCGGCTCTTCAGGACAGGGAAATCGACATAACACGATTGGTCAATGTACCCGATCGATAGAGATGGCGGCGGTACCATAGCTGACATTGACGCAACGCGCAGCATTCGTAAAGGAGGGCTCGAAGCGGACATGCGGCGGTGCGGCATGCACCTCGCCCTGGCACGCCAAGCCTGCGGACGGTGACGGCCCTAAGCCGACCGTCGGCGGCGAACCCTGCGCTGCGCCGCAACATCCCATCACCGGCCGTTCGCGAGGTTACCGACGCAGCAAGTAAGCTCCACCAGACCGGCCCTTCGTCGAACCTACATAATTTTGCGGATGAGGATGGGGCAGGTGCAATCTCACGCTTACAATCACCTCTAACGCGAAGTAGGCTGGAAGAAAACTTCGGAGCGCCTCTGAGCAGCTATGCCATTTACCTTTCAAAAAGCCGACCTTTCACCAACCTGCAACTTCTCGCAATGGGCGCTTATTGACGAAGGCCGGCTAGTCCGCACTTTGGCATGGCTCTACCTACGTAAGCCAAAACATGCAGCTCAAATAATCAATCAATTAGAACCAAGCAAAGCTGGTTTTCCGGGGAAAGTGTTCGAGAATGCGATATCTCTTCTTTCCATAAGGCTCTCAGACATTGCGTCAAACCTTTCAAGCACAGACCCGGAAGAGAAGAAAACGGCCAACAACAAGAAAAACAAGCGGATCGAGCAACGCGACGGGTTGCTCTTTCAGCATCTTTCGTGGGTTGCAGCATCTATCGACATGCCAACCGCGCTCGCTACACCACCTCATGTTCGCAGGGCAGACAAGGGTTTTGACGGCCTGCTCGTGAGTATCGAAGATGCATATGGTGCAATTTCGAGAGTGGTGCTTTGCGAAGACAAAGCTTCAATCAATCCTAAGAACCTTGTTCAGGGAAGTGTTTGGACCGAAATCGACGGCATCGTTAAAGGTGACAAGGACTTGGAACTCCTAGATGCTATCACTGCTATTTTGAGAGAACAATCAGACCTGGAAGGCGACAAGCAGGAGGAGCTACTTGAAGCACTGATATACGAGCAGACAAGAGCATTTAGAGTTGCGGTGACAGTCATGCCAGCGAACGCGGACGCAGGCGGCTACCAACATATATTTAAAGATTTTGAAAAACACGCTTTCGGCGCGGACACTGTACGGCTAGCAGAAATCCTACCATCCGATAATACCCGAGCATTTTTGAAAGCTCTGGCGAGGAAGGTGAGAAGAGAAATAAAGAGGATCGCCGAAAATGTTTGATCCGGTAACCGAAGAACTAATCGCAGGATCGCCGGACCTAAAAAAATTAAATGCGTCGGAACTCGTCGAGTTACTCACATCCGCCAGCGTAGAAATAGCGACCGCGCGGCTTCTAGCAGACAACTTAGAGACGCTGCCGGACGAACTGATTGCCGTCAGGTCGAAGATGAGTCGATTGGCAGATGTTTTTGAGGCTCAAGTTGCTTTGGGCGTGAATCCGGAACGCTTGCGATCAATTGCATTCGTTGCGGGATCTGCACGTCAAATCGTTGATCGATTAGATGGGCTAATTCTGACTGAAGAGCGCCAAAGCCTTCTTAGTGAGGATTGCATCGGGCCTGATATCGCTTCCTCCTTGCTTTTTCTGGCTTCTGAACGGTTTTCCGATGCGGCGGAGGTCGGTCGCAGCATTAGAGCGACTGGTGAAGAAAATGCACTTAGGCGACTGCTGATCCTGACGCTCGGCCGTCTTGCACGGGGGCAACATGAAGACATCTCCAACACGGAAATCGAACAGGTAGATGCTAGTTCGGAAACAAGTGAGGCACTTGCCACCGACCTGCTTTACAGGGAAATTCTTCGGTCACTTATTACGTTTTCGAAATTCTCAGTAGGACATTTGGAACTTGTGGCTCTTGAAGACGTACACTCTACTCTTCAACGAGTTATATCTCTAGCTGGGCCTTTGTCAGAGAGTTTGGAAGGCGTGGCTGACACTCCGATTGTCGCGTTGACCACTTTTCCCGGACCGCACCATCTCGCTTCCCTATTGCGCATTGCCCTCGGAGCTGTGGCTGACAATCTATTGGTGAGCATTCCGACCCCGAATGGCACTGATCACGGAGCTTGGCGTGACTGGATAATCCGGGAGGCCAAGAGATGGCCTCTAATCTGGGAGAACCACAAAGCTGCTATTGCAACTGGTTTCTTAGATGCGGGCTCGTCCATGATCATGACCACGCCAACTGGCACAGGTAAATCTACTCTATCTGGCTTGAAGATTGCCGCGACGTTGGCGTCAGGAAAAACCGTCCTGTATCTGGCACCGACCCATGCGCTCGTCTCACAAGTAGAGTTTGATCTTAATGAACGTCTCTCAGAGCTAGCTGTAGCCCAAAGCCTTGACGAGCTTACATTGGACGAGACAGTGGAAAGACTGCCCGACATTGCTGTCATGACGCCTGAGAAGTGTTTTGCTCTTCTGACCTTCGCACCCCATCTTTTTCAAAACGTTGGTCTGTTGGTATTCGATGAATTTCACCTGATGAGCGCCGCCATCGATCCTACTTCTCCCAGCGGCATTCGAGCTGACCGGAGAAGCATCGACGCTATGCTTTGCTTTTTGCAATTCGGTCAGATCAATGAGAGTTCCGATTATTTGCTTCTGTCTGCGATGATCTCTAATGGATCAGAGCTGAAGGACTGGCTCGAAAACCGAACTGGTCGTCCCTTCGTGGCCTTTGACTATGAGTGGAAGCCGACACGCCAGCTCCGCGGATGTGTAGTGTATTCACACACCGACCTGAGCAATTTCACTACGCAATTGAACAATGGCGTCAACCCAGACGTGTTGGCCATTCCCTACGGCTTGTTCTCACTAGATTCGAACTGGCTACCACAGCCCGACAGTTCGAGTGCCCTAAAGCCCCTTTCGGATTCCCCGATGCCGCTAGGCGTTGGGGGCCCCAACAATACCGGATACCGCTGGCTTACCTCGAACCGCAACGAGGTGGCCGCAGAACTGGCGGTCAAGCTTGCGCAGCATGGCATCAAGGTTCTTGTATTCTGTGAAAGCATCAACTTCACAATATCAACGGCCAACAAGATTAACGCTCGGTTCTCTGCTATCGAACCGACACTTACGGCTGATCAGTCCGTTTTGAGGGAAACTGCGATTGAGGAGATCGGGAAAGTAGAATCCATCTATGACGCAGGGAGCAAAATTGCGGCGGTCCACCATGGTGAGCTTCTTCCTTACGAGCGTCGACTTGTTGAGGGATTGTTTCGGTCCAAAGAAAGCGGCCTAAACGTACTTGTTGCGACATCCACACTTGCGCAGGGGCTAAACCTTCCCTGTGATGCCGTAATTCTTGCCGGGACCGACCGACTAGACCCCGAGACTGAAAAACGAAAAAACATGCAAGAGCATGAAATTCTGAATGCATTGGGGCGCGCAGGCCGCGCTGGTCATGCTTCTACGGGTTTAGCTCTAGTTGTCCCCAGCAATCCGGTTCCTTGCGATTTGAACACTTACGTGCCCCGAGAGGCCGTAGTCACCAGTATGGTTCTCTCGTCCAAAGACAGATGTGTTCCCCTTATTGATCCGCTTTGCACATTGCTTGACGAAATAGAGGTAGAGGCCACCGGGCGTCCCGTCGCTGAGTACCTCGCGCGAAAACTCACTGTATCATTGAAGCCAAACGAGGAGGGAACAACTCCTTTTCAGCTACTTACTTCTCGGTCTTTTGGATACTTCCAGAAGCGGTCTGCCGACGCCGCAAACGCTGATGCATGGCTGAATGGTCGCAGACAGAAACTTGAACAAGTGCTGTCTGACGCCGAACCAGAAACTCCTGCTACATGGCAAGAGGCGCTCGCCGCAAAAACGGGGGCGAGCCTTAAGTTTGTCCGCAAGCTCGAAAGTGCGCTTCCTTCAGCACCATGGCCATCAGTTCAGGCTATAGATTGGGCGATATGGGTATTGGATCAGTTCGACCCCAAGGAGGAAGACTTTGACGCATTCTTCAGGCCCGAGGGCTTGGAGAAGATATTTGCGAGAGCATACAAGAACCAGAAGGACAAAGTGGCAAAGCGAACTGTGGCACTCGCTGGCATTCGAGAGCTCCTGTCAGACTGGTTTGACCAGAAGACTCTATTGGAACTGGATGCAACAGTATTGGGTTTCATTGTGAAAAATGAAGCCCCGGTCAAGATACCCACCAAGTCCGACGGGATGGCGAAGTTCGCGAGGCGCTTTTCGAACCGCTTTGCGTCCGAGATTAGCTTCGTTATGAGTGCGTTAGCGCAGTTGGTAACAGAAATTGAACTTGCCACTGGCACGGACCTTGCGCCGATGCCGGGCTTCCTACCACAACTCGTTCGTTTCGGCTTTCCAACACCCTATCACTTTGCGGTTAGCCGAGAGCTATCCACGTCAGCGCGCATCGAAGTGCAGAAGCAGTACGAAGGTATCTCAAAGTACATCGAGCATGACCCTTCTGACGATTGGGACGCCGTGCGAACAAAAGTAACGAACGCGATGGCCGTATCGCTCTTTGAAGATATTAACGAAGATGATCTTAAGGCCCTGGAAGAGCTGCTCAAGAAGGATAGCGACTCTGAGTGAGACGCTCGAAAGCAAACCAAGCAGAACTTTCTGGTGGAAGGATCCTTCAGAGATTTTCGTGACCAAGGTCCGCTTTCTCGATCTCCGCATAAGCTCGCTGCAACTGCAGCGAAAGCCGGCTTTCCGCCCAAACTTTCATAGTCCAGCGAGGGAAAACACGCCGACCCTGCTCCTAACCTGGACGGGTGATCACATGGCGATCCATCATAGATAGCTGCGCGGATCATATTTGCGCGGCGAATGGATTACGGATCGTGATCCTATCGGCCACCCTGAATCCATCCTGCATGTCCTCTGACAGCAAGCTATCACAGCCAGCTAGCAGCCCGGCCGCAACGATCACCGCGTCATAGACAGACAGCGCGTGTTTCCGCGCCAAGGCGATACCAAGGTCATGCGTCTCATAGGTCAACGGCTCGACGGTCACAAATTCACGGATCATGAGCAGGAACTCATCCGTCTGCGACCAGCTCATCCTGAGCTTCCTCTGCGTGACATTCGCAATCTCGTTCAGCACCTGCACGCTGACGGTTCCACCGCCGCGCAGCAGCCCTTCGGCAATGTCAGCCTTGGTGTGGTCGTCAGAAAGCAAGTAAAGCAGGATGTTCGTGTCGAAGAACCTACCTGGCATTCGCCTCGTCCCGATCGAACCGATAGCCCTCGGGCATCAATCCGCGAAACTCGCGAAGCTTTGCCAGAATTTCCTCGGGATCGCGTCGGCGGTGAATCTGAAAAAGCCCGGCATCGGCCGCAGTAATCTCGATCTCGTCGCCCGCCTTCAGCCCGAGTTCCTGGACCATCCGCGCGGGCAGGCGGACGGCCAAAGAATTACCCCATTTCGCGATCTGCATGGTGTTTGGCTCCGCCTTGAATGATACACATCGTCGATAATGTATATCCTGGCGGCCCCCGGTTCAATCGGTGATGCGATCACAACTCGTGACCAAAATCCTTGCGACGCGAAACGTGATGCTCGTCAGCCTCCTGCTCGGCCATTTTCTCTTTGACCTGCCGGGTCTGGGCGAGCGTGATGCCGACCGACTGATGGGCTTCGCCCGCCGCTGCCACAGCCCGCGCGATAGCCCGACGCTGACCCGCATCAGGAAAATCGACGGCCAGGGCGTTGGTGTCGCCGGTCGCCATCCGCGCCATGGCATTCTCGCCATAGCGTTCGCGGAAGTCGGCCCCGAAGCGCGCCGCGTGCTCGTCGCTCTGGAACTCGACCTTGCCATGCTGGGCGTGAGCATCGGCCATTACAGACAGGGTGCGGGTGAGCTTGTCATTTGTGGCATCCTGCTCGATCGGCACTGCGCGTGAAATCGTCCGCGCCGCCGCGGCATAGAAGCTGTCGACCAGCTCGGCCGCCCTGCCCCGCCCGTCCTCGGAAGACAGATCGATCTTCTTCGCGTCGGCCACGGCCAGAATATCGGCCTTGATCCATTCGCGCTCCTGCCAGGCATTCGCGGCCCCCGTCTCCATTCGGGACTGGATCACGCTCGGATCGAGACCTGCCTTCTCTGCGGCCGCGCCGATCTGCGCCGTCATTTCCTTTGAGCCATCCGGCCCGATGACCTTGTGCTTATCCTCGATGGTGATGCGATCACCGTCCATCTGTGCCTGATAGACCGGTGTGCGCGGGGCATGGTGCATCAGCTGCGCGCCGCGATCATCGCCCAGATCGCGCACGATCTCCGAGGCGATCCCGTAAAGTTCCTCGCGCATTTCACGCTGCTCCTGCACGGGCAGGCGCGAAATGTCCTTCTCGCTTTCATCCAGCCAGTTCCCGAAGGCATTGGCCAGATCGCCGCGATTGCGGATGGTCTCGAGGTCCATGACGATCTCCTGATTTCGATGATTGATGATGCCGCCCTGTTCCAGCAGGTCGGCCGCGGCTTCGATCTTTTTGGCCAGATTCTCATCGCTGATAAGGGTGGCCATGACGGCGAGACTGCGCAGCGTCTCGATATTGCGCTGGATCTGGTCGAGCGCATCGCTGAGCGCCCTGCCCTGCCGGCGGTTCTCGATCGGCGCCCTGCCCTCGCGTGCCGCCCGTTCGATCTCGGCCCGCGTCGGGCCATAGGTCAGGATGCCGCGATCCAGACGGCTGCTTTTGTCCAGAAACATCCCCTGCCCGCCCGCGATCTCGACCAGCCGTTCCTTCATGAAATCCAGATTGAAGACGTGGTCCTTCGCCATGAAAAACCAGTCGCCATTTTCCAGGCCCCGGTTGTTCACGACCACATGGACATGCTTGTTGACCCGGTCGGTATGCAGGGCCGCAACATAGGCCCATTCCTCACCACCCGAATGCAGCCCGGACTGGAACATCTCCATGCACCATTCTTCGACCACCGGACGGGCGCGCTCCCCGCTCACATCGAAGGGGAAAGACACCAGCAGATGCGTGGTATGGCCGTTCTTCGGATCGCCGGTCCATTCGTCAGACCACTGATAGACGACGGCCTTGCGCTGATCGCCGTCCAGCGTCCGGGCACGCGGGTCCAGATCGGCCATGTTGCCGAACACCGCCGCTGCCTTGGAAAAGAGGTAATCCAGCTGGTTGCCAAGCTGCTTTCCGGTGTGCGTGCCGCCATTGTGGATCTTCTTCAGCACCACCGCATTCGAGCCCTGGGCGACGCGCCACAGGCCCGCCGCCCGCCCGGAAAATTTCGGCTTCGGCGTCATGAACCGGTCAAACTCGCGCGCGACCTCGGCCTGCTGAAAGGCCAGCATCCCCGCACCGCCCTTCCAGATCGGAAACTCGATCTCGCCGATCAGTGCCTTTGCCAGCCCACCCCGGCTCATGCCTCTCCCTCCACGAAAGCCTTGAAGAGCCTCACCCCCCGACGGCGCTGTTCAGCAACGACCGCCTGCAGGAAAGTCCGCACTCTCGGCATGACAAGCCGAAGATCGTCCAGCGTGTGCATCTCCCCCTTCGCCAGCTTGATCTTCCTTGTGTTCGCAGCGAAGGCGATCTGGTTTATGTTCACCCCGATCTTGTGCAGCTCGTGCTTGATCGCCTCCAGTTCCGAGGCCTGCTCGGCCGGAAATTCGAGCATCCCGACGCTTGAACGCAGCAGGGTGCGCAGCACTTCCGATCTGCTGCCTGTGCCGAGAACGTCCTTCAGCCGGTCAAGTTGCTGCAATTCTTCAGGCGACAGGCGCACGGTCACGACGCTTCCATAGGTCGTGGTGGCCTCGGACTGACGCAGCTTCAGGGCCTTTTCCGCCTTGATCGCCTCCGGTTCAGCCCCGACAGCATCGGCCACCGCAGAAACAGCCCCGCCCGCCTTCAGCTGGCGGATCGCTTCGGCCTTCTGCTCTTTCGTCAGCGATTTGCGCGCCATCAATAACCTCCCGACAATGGCAATCAGACGGCTTGTATACATTCCGCATTTCCTGCCACTTTCCCATATGTGCCAGAGTAACCCAAGATCGCCCACCAAACAATCGGGAACTTGCCGCCGCAGGCGGCACCGATTGGGGCGATCGCCGCGGTTGCTCGGTGCGGCACATGTGGTCCGTTTGCTTGACGCTTTAGGCTTGTCGCTGTTGCGACACCGCTTCAGGCACGCGCCGAGTGCCGCCAGGCGGCCGCTCAAGCCCGCGCCGCATCGGGTTAGAGCCGGGCCCCACTCCTGGTCCTTACGCACCCTTTCAACGCCACCTGCCCTTCGCTACGCCAAATCGGATATCGCATCACGGTTTGCGGATGGTGCATGTCGCACCCCGTTCCGCTGGCCCGCGCCGGACATGCCTCGATTAGCGTCACGCACAGTCAAAATGCAGACCCTCGAACCTTGCAGCACGCACCATGCATTGCGGGTGTCGGTTGACGCTTGCCGGATGACGATTGTTGTACGTCGGACACCGTTTCATGGCTCTCGCATGACGGTTAATGTATGCCGTATTACGGTCGTTGCTTGTCGCTCTGCGGCTGTCGTGTTACGTACTAAGGTTATCGCATCACGCAGGACGGATAGCGCATCGTGGGCAAAGGCAGACGGATCATCACGGTCATGAACAAGAAGGGAGGCTGCGGCAAATCGACCCTCGTGCGCGGTCTCGCCTCGGTGGCCATCGATCGGGGCGAACGCGTGACGGTCTTCGACACCGACTCGAACCAGGGCATCGCGGAATGGATGACCGAGGCACGACGCCAGGGCTATTGGCACGACCGCATCGAGGTCATCGGGACGTTAGATGCAGAGACGGTCCTTGAGGATATTCAGAGGCTGTACCAAGGGGAAGATGAAGATCACCTGATCCTGATCGACACCTTCGGTGGCGGATCTGAGGCGCATGACGAAATGGCCATGACGGCGCACCTGATCGTCTCACCCTGCCGGCTGTCGTCACAGGATGTGCGCGACACTACCGCAACCGGCATCTGGCACGCGCGTCTGAAAACCCGAGTCGACGACCCAGATCATGTGCCCCCTTTCCGCGTCGTCGGCAGCCATGTCGGCAAGTCAATCAGCGAATCTGCCAAAGCGCAGATCGCAATCATGTTCGAGACGCTTCCGACGCTCGAGGATTTTGTCCTGGACCGGGCGTGTTATGAGCGCATGAACGACACCGGACTGTTGGGAGTCATCCGCGACAAGCACCCCAACCGCAGCCTGGTGCAGTCGATCACGCCGGGCCTGACCGAGATGGGCGAACTGCTCGACCAGTTTGACGAAATCATCAGGGAGAATGCGTGATGGCTCGGCTCAAGGATCGCGGCACAGTTATCAGGCGCGACAACAGTTTTGCGGCCCGTCTGGACGTGGCTAGGCCAGCAGAGCAGCCAACATCTGTCGCAAAACCGGCGCCAAGCCCAGCAGTGAAAAAATCGACTGAAATGTCGGTGGCGGCATCGACTCCCGCTGACAAGCCATGCGATCAGGAAGCGAAGCAAGGGAGTCTTACCTGGATCACGGATGCGACGAGCCATCCTTCAGCAGCCACAGAGGTGCACACGACCGCCCCGAAGCAGAAGACACCGCCCGAGGCCGGCAAGGTGACAAATATCAAGCTGCGCGTCACCTTCCGCTGTCCAACCGACCTGACAGAACGGGCAACTACCTGGGCAGAAAAGGCCCGCTGTCCGGTCAGTGCCGTGTTCCGAAAAGCCTTCGCCGACTTGCGGCCTCAGCTGATCGAGCGGATCGAAGCAGGCATCAACTATACCGAAGTACCAAACGACCGCATGAAAGACGCCAGCCATCCGTTTGATACCTCCATGATGATCAGCCGGGCCGCTTATGACCGTCTCACGAGAGAAGTCGATCCTGAGGCGATGACCGGGATTGAAGGGCCCATGTCGCGATGGGCACGCGCCCAGTTTATACCGCATTTTAATGCCTGGCTGGCGGCCAAAGGTCACTGAACACGTTACAGTGGGGCTTCGGCGAAGTCGAACGCGTCGCCTGCCGCGCCAAAGAACTAAGGGGCGTTGCCCCTCGCGCCGCCAAGGAAAATAGACTGGGCCGTGTCCTCGCCTTCGGCTGCGGGCCGCACCACCCCAGTCGATTTTCCTTGTCTCTGCTACCCCCAGTCTCGGCGACGGCCAGACCCCGAAAACGCTTGTTTTCGGGGCTGTCCCAATTTGGGCGCTCCAGATCAATGGAGGCGATAATGTCGACGCAAGAAAAAGGTGGTCATGGGAACATGAGCCCAGGCATGCGGCTCTCACGAATTGTGGATCTGGTCGACGGTATTTATGCCTGTCACCCAAATGACGCTGAGCATGTCATGGCGGTCATCCTGGAAGAATGGCGGACTGGTGTTCCGCTCCCGACCTTCATCGATGCTGACAGTGATGCGGAGGTCTGGGCGCACGCTGCAAGTTTTGAAGAGCTTCGCGCAATCTTCATCGCGGCTGGTCGAAGGCTGGTGTCATATCGGCTCGGTCGACGCGGCCGGTTTCGCATGATGCAGCGATTGCTCGACGGCCTGCGTGATGATGAGCGTCACGCTATCCTGGAGGCGCTTCGGGAAGGAAAGGATCTGATCGATGTTGATCAGCTTTGACAAACGATCTGATCGCATCAGTCTTGTGGGCACTTATTGGTCTGGCAGCTTCCCGGCCAGTGAATTGCCTGCCAGACTGCGGTTCTATCGCGAGTTACGAGAACGCGAGAATCCCCGCGGCGCAGCCAGCCACAGCGGCACAACTGCGAGCCTGGAAGGCGTAATGCACGTCCTGGCAGAAAGTCATCCTTGTTCTGACCTACAAGCGACAAAGAAAGCGACGCGTCTGAAGCACGGTGCCGAGAGGTATCGAGGGCAAAAGGAGATTCGGCGAGGGGACCGTTCCGATCTGCCCAAAGCGCGCGGGCACACGCTGTCTCGCCAACGACCGGGCGGAAGTTGACAGCTGTCAACGCTCCGGCCATGTCGCGACCGCGCCCAAAGTTGACAGCCGTCAACTGTCCCCGATTGCATCAGACTGGCCGCCCGTTTTCGGCGCGCAGCAAAGCCATGACCATCGGCCCGACCGAGAATGCTCCAGCCTCTGCCTTGCTGGTCAACGCCCGCAGATAGCCGCCGGGTTTGTTGATTGTTTCCGCCCTCTGCAGCATGCACGCCAACACGATGGCCGCAGCGGCATCGCCCATAACTCGTCGCGAACTGTCCCAGGCATCCGGGCTGATACCCAACATTGGGCGCACGAAACCAGCCACCCCAATCAGATCCCGCCAGGTTCGGATACCATCCGGAGCATAATCCAAAATGTCGGGCACCGCCTTCAGCACCAGTCCCAATGGCATGGCCGGTTCCGCAGATGACGCGACGGCTTCGCCCTCTTGCTGTTCTAAGCAAGGTTCAGATTCATAAGAGTCTGGTTTTGAATTCTGTTGGTGCCGCTCATTAACGTCGGCATTGCCGTCCATTTCTTCTGTTTTGATCAGCGAACGTACCTGATCCAGGACGTTCTCGGCACGGGCGGCAAGAGTTGCCAGACACTGAATGTCCAGCTTCCGCCGCAGCAAGCGCTGAAGCTCCGCCAGATCGGCGATGAGGGCTGCTGGGGCACCCATGTCTGTTTCGATCGCCCAGGCAATCAATTTGCCCGCGTCGCGCACACGGATGACGACCTGTTCGCGCAGCCTGCGCAACGCAAATGCCTCGCGGCGTGCTTCCTCGGCAGCCTCGGCGATTTCGGGGCTGCGGATCAGCAGGGGGCGCAGGTCAAAGCCGAACACGCGATCGAGGGCGCCGCTGCGGTCACGCGCGGCGTAGCGCTTCCCGTTGGGGCTGTCACGGCGCAGGATCAGGCCGGCACGGGTCAGCGCGGCCAGATGGCGGCGCAGCGTGCTTTCGGCCATGCCGTGCGTCCGCTCGGACAATGAGGCGTTCGAGGGAAACACGATCAGTGCGTCGTCGTCAGCCAGCTCTTTGCCCGGATGAAAGCTGAACAGCGCCGCCAGGACTGCAAGATCACGGTCGGTGACATTGAAAACCGTGCGCGCCGCCGTCAGATCGCGCAGCAGCGCCCACTTGTCGGGTGCGCTGTCCGGGGCAGGAGCCTCTGCCAGCGCTTGGTTTGCCAATAGGCCAGCCGTCACCGGTTGCCGCCCGAAAGGCGTCATTGAAATGTGTCGCATATTGTCTGTCACGGGGCAAAGAAAAGCCGTTCGCCTGGATCGACGTTGTTGACAGCTGTCAACCAATACCGCTATGTTCGAGGTGCTAGAACGAAACAGCGGCCCTTTGGGATGTCATGTCCTGAGGGGCTTCTTTTTTGCCTTGATCGTGCCTCCTGTTTGATTTCTTGCCTGTTATGTCCCCGCTTAGCTGTTTGATTTCAGCCAGTTGCGGTGAACCTCGTGAAGGTGATCTGCCAACCAATCGCCGAATTCACGACCCTGTCCGGAGAGCTCGATCACCAGTTTGTTCTTTGCGGCGCGCGCTTCGCCCAAGGTCTCGCCACCATCGCCGGTCAGTTTGCGCGGGCCTTTCGAGGCGGGGCGGGCCGGTGCCGCAGCAGCAAACACCGCCTCAAACCGCTGATCCGATCCTGCGCCCTGCGCAGAACGTTGCAGCGCAGCCAGATCGGCACCCCGTGCGCGCTGTACCAGCGTCAGCCAACGGTCACGGCCGACCGAAGGTGCCGAACCGATCTCCAGAATCAGTCGATGCGGCAAGCTCTCGGCGACCGTCAGCATTCGCGAAATCACGGTCTTGTCGATCGAAAGAGCGTCGCAGACAATCTTGCGCTCATAGCCCGCCTTCACCATCTGCTGGGCGAACAAGGCCTTCTCGATAAACGACAAATCCTTGCGGGCGCTGTTTTCCTGACCCTGAGCGATGACCAGTTCCCGGTCGTCCAGCGTTCGCACCATCGCCTTGACCGGCTGGCGCAGCGCCTTCAGCGCGGCGACACGGCGACGACCATAGACCACATCATACCGGCCCTCGCTATTCGGGCTGTGGCGCAACAGAACAGGAACCTGCTGGCCGTATTCGCGGATCGACTCGGTCAGCACAGCGAGACCCTCGGGATCTTCGTCCAAGCGGTCTTTCAGCCCGGCATTGTCGATCATGTCGGGAAGCACGTCGATGATGGCGCGGCGTTTCAGATCATCGATGGATTTGGACACCGCGCCAATTGCGCCGCGCTCGTAGCGGGGCAGGGCGTTCGCGGTGTCCTCGGGCTCGGCAGGGGCCTGACTCATCAGACCTTGCAGCAGGTTCTTGCGGGCCATCAGCTCTCCCCTTTCCGGCCCCAGGCCGACTGTATCAAACCCTCGATCTCGCCATTCACCGCGTTCAGGCTTTCGATCGCGCGTTCATAGGTGGATCGGGTGAATGCTGACTTTTCGACTTCGTACAAGGTCTGCTTGGTGATGCCGGCATCCGAGATCGCAGTGGATTTGAGGACCGTATGATTCAG
Organism: Paracoccus lutimaris; assembly: GCF_003337565.1. Taxonomy (GTDB): domain Bacteria; phylum Pseudomonadota; class Alphaproteobacteria; order Rhodobacterales; family Rhodobacteraceae; genus Paracoccus; species Paracoccus lutimaris. The sequence continues at coordinate 10,987 of NZ_QPJL01000030.1, read as the reverse complement.
CACATGTTCGCCAAACATCGAGCGCATGAAGCTGACCATCTGGTTCTGCGGACCGTCGCCCGGCTCGTAGCGTGTCACGACGTAACGCAACCAGTCGTAATCCATATCCGCCCCTGCCTCGGCAACCACACCCAGCAAATTCGACGTCATCAGCAGGAACTGGCACATCGACATCACATCCAGCATCTGTGGGTGCACGGTCACAAGGATCGCAGTTGCCGCAGACAAGGCCGACATGGTCAGAAAACCCAGTTGCGGGGGACAATCGATGACAACGACGTCGTAATCTGATTCCACCTCGGCCAGCGCATCACCAATTCTGGTAAAGAAGAGCTTGCCCGAGCGTTCGAGGATAGCGCGCGGGGTATCGTGTTCGAACTCCATCAGCTCAAGATTGCCGGGAATCAGGTCGAGATTGGTGAAATAGGTTTTCTGGATGATGTTGCGCAAAGAGACAGGGTCTTCATAGCGGATCGCATCATAGATCGTCCCGCCATCGCTCAGATCAAATTCCGGCTGCACCCCGTGCAGCGCCGACAGGCTTGCCTGCGGATCAAGATCGATCGCCAGCACGCGATAACCGTCCAGCGCGAGCTTCTGCGCCAGATGCGCCGCGGTCGTGGTCTTGCCGCTGCCGCCCTTGAAGTTGATCACAGTGATAACCTGCAAATGGTCGCCGTCTCGGCGACCGGGCAAATAGGTTCCAGGGCTTTTCGTGCCTTTTTCAAGCAGTTGCCGTAGCGCTTGAATATCCTGCGGGCTGTAATAGCGCCGACCACCTGCCCGCGTTTCAGGGCTCGGGCCCTTGCCATCAAGGTCGAGCTTGCGCAGATAAGCGTCCTTCACGCCAAGAAGGTCGGCGACCTCGCCGCTGGTGAACTTGCGCAGTTCACGCCGTGCATCCGGCGGAAACAGTTGCGCGCGATGCGCCTGCAGCCGCTCGGAAAGGGCCAGCGCATGGCTGCCCACCAACTTGTCGATGCGCGTTTTTGGCTGCATCATGCCCTCATGCTCTGCGGCCCTTGTAGTCGCGTTGTTACGCTGTGGACCGTCATATTCTCTTTATTCCGTAAATGGATGTGACAGTTTTCCGATTCTCGCAAGGGTTTTTTGCCCGCAACCCCTATATTTGGTAGAGGCGAGCGGCATCAGCACAACCTGAAAAGCCGCGGATGACGCGAGCGATCGTCATGTTCAACGGTCCTGCCGGCTGCCGAACATGGCTTGCCCACGGAACGTGACGGTCCTGTCGCCCACGCTCCATGTGGCGGCTTTTGCGCATGAACTTAGCCCAGCAGATCCGTCGCCGGGTTATCCTCGATCTCGACATCGGCGTAATAGGCCTGGGCCTGCGCCGGGTCGCGATGCAGCGAAAGCTGCATCGCGGCCGCCAAGGGGGCACCGTCCAGCGCCGCCTGGGTGAGGAATCCCGACCTGAGCCCGTGTGGGCTGGCAAAATCACGCGGATAGCCGGCCAGCTCCAGACGATGCGCGACAATGGTGCGAAAACCGCCGGGCGTCAGCCGGCGGGTCAGCACCCGGTCCGCCTGGCTGACGGGCCGGAAGAGCGGCCCGCCCTCGATCCCGGCCGCCGCGATCCAGGCCAGCACGGATCGCGCCGGAAAGCCTTTCAGCGGCAGCCACGGCGCCCGATCCGGCGTTGTTGTCTTGGTGTGCAGCAGCCGGATACGGATCAGACCGCGCTCTGCCATCGGCCGGTCATCGATATCGTCGCGATTCAGCGCCGTGACCTCGGAGCGCCGGCGCCCGCCACTGGCCCAGGCCAGGGCAAGAGCCGCATGGTCGCGCCGATCGCGCAGTGAGCCGTGGCAGGTGGCCAGCATCGCCTTCAGGATGTCGCGGGTGATCGGGTTTTCAGATTTGCGCTGGCGCGGCCGCGCGGCGGCGCGCCGCGCCTTGGCCCGCGCCTCCTTGATCAGCGGCGCGTCGAAGGGCGAGGCCAGGTTCTTCATCCGGTGGAACGCGCGCCAGCTGGCAATACGACGGTCCAGCGTCGACGGGGCAGGGGCGGCGTAATCGCGTCGCAGACCCGCCCGCACCAGGGCCTCGGCCGCCGCGCGCGCGGGACCGGTGCTGGCGCGAAGATCTTGCGCATGATCGAGAATGAAGCGCAGCGCCACGGGCTCGGCCTCGGGCCAGTGCAGCACTGCGCCGAAGGCAGCCGCCTTCCAGGCGGTGATGTAAGCCAGATCCTGTTCATAGGCGCGCAGGGTGTTCTCGGCGGTCCCGCGTCGGAACAGCTCGGCCAGGGCATCCTGGTCGGCGGGCGTGAGCGACGGGGGGGCAAGCGGGAGGCTTGTCATCAGCGTTCCCCAAGCCTATATCTAGCCAGACAGCTAGACAGGATAAGGGCAATGTGGACCCTGCAGGATGCCAAGAATCGCTTCAGCGCCGTGGTGGATGCGGCCCTGGCCGGCCAGCCGCAAGAGGTCAGCCGGCGCGGCAAGCCGGCCGTGGTGGTGATGGCGGCGGAGGAATACCGGCGGCTTCTCGACAGCGCCCGAGAGGATCGCGGCAGTTTTGTCGCGCATCTGATGGCCTTTCCGGATGATGGCAGCGACGAGTCCGACCTGCCGCGCGGTCGGGTGACACCGCGTGATGTCCGTTTCTGATGTACCTGCTCGATACCAATGTCATCTCGGCGCTGCGCCGGCCTGATCGCGCGCCCCGAGTCGCGGCCTGGCTGGCCGACAAAGCCGAAGCCGAGCTGTTTCTTTCGGTCATCACGCTTGGCGAGATCGAGCGCGGCATTCATCAGCAGGCGGCCCGCAATTCCGGCTTTGCCGCCGACCTGCGCGCCTGGCTGGACCGGACCCTGCGGCTCTTCGGCGATCGGCTGCTGCCCTTCGGACCTGAGGATGCGCGCATCTGGGGCCGCCTCAGCCAAGAGATCGGCCATGACGGCGCCGACCTGATGATCGCCGCCACGGCGCTCGCGCGTGGTGCCACGGTGGTCACCGGCAACACCGCCGATTTTGCGCCCACCGGGGTGGCGCTGGAAAACCCGTTCTGAGGCCTCGTCCATCGGCAATCGTCCTGTCCCGTCGCGGCCAGAATACGCATTCTTCAGGACCATCTCAACACTGTCGATAATGGCATCTTATCGACAGCGATTGTGAGAAAACAAAGAGGCTTCAGTGATCCGCATTTATTGGATATTCTGCGGATATGAGTGATCTCGATGAATATTGGTTTGATCCACCAGAGGGCGACGATCCCGCCTATCCGCCCCTGCCACGGGCGGATCGGAGGTTATTGCTCGATCCGGCGGCCTGGCGCGCGGCGGAGCGGGACTGCGCCGTGGACCTGGCGCAGGCCGCGCAGGCCATCGGCCGGTTGGACGGGCTGCTGGCCGGTCTGGACGAGACCCTGCGCCGCGGTCTGATCACCCGGTTGGCATTCAGTGAGGTCGTGTCCATGCTCTGGGCGGCGGGGACGCCGATCCCGCAAGAGGTGCTGATCCGCGACCTGGCCGATGCCCCGGCCTCGGTCGACTTGGAGGCGCTGGCGCTGGCCCGGTGGGCCATCGGGCGGTTGCAGGGCAGGGGGCGTCTGGAGGCGTTGCGGGATTTCCTCGGGCTGCACCGGGCGGGCCAGGGGCGGGGCGACAGCGACCTGCTGCGCCCGACCGGAGCCGATTTTGACTCCGAGACCGAGGGGTTTGCGGCGGGACTTGCCGCGCTGGAGGGGTGCCATGCGATCACACGGGCAGCGTTCGGATGCCGGCTCTGGCGGCTCACCGATCTGTCGCCGGACGGGCACCAGCTGGAAGCGATGTGCTGGGCGGCACGGGCCATGGCGGACAGCGCGGGGCCGCTGGTGATGGTGCCGATGGGGCAGGCCGGGCGGCGAGTTTGGACGATAGGTGGTGATGCGGAAGAATTTCTGAGGGCGTGGTGCGGGGCCATTGCGGCCGGCTGCGAGGCGGGGTTCCGCGTGATCCGGCAGCTGATGGAGTGGGCAGATCGGGCCAGGCGGACGACGGCGCGGATCAAGGGCAGCAATGCGGGATTGGTGATCGATGCGCTGGTGGTGCATCCGGTGGTTTCCGCCGCTGCGCTGGAAGCCGAAGCGGCGATCAGCCGCGATACCGCCGAGCGGCTGCTGGCGCGCTTGCAGGGTCTCGGATTTGTGCGCGAGATCACGGGCGGAACACGGTTCCGGCTGTGGACGGCGGTGCTGTGACCACGAGCCCGACCGTGCCGGCGCGATCGTCTGTGTCACGCGACAAGGAATTTTCCGGTGGACTAGGCGGCTCCTCGGTAAGCTCGAGAACCATCGCGCAACTTCGATGAAGCGTCTCGATCGAGTAGTCGCGCTTCGTCAGGCCACCTCTGCGACTACCGAAAACGATAGATTACAGAACTCCGGCGTCACATATACATAGCTCGATTCAGGCCGAAGTGAACGGCACATCACCGATGGCTCGACGGCTATCGCGGATGTATGTAAAGTAGTTTTTTTTTGGAGCGGATGTTCATGCCCAGTTTTACCTACCAGATGCTGTATCTCGGCCAATTGGCGGACATGGATCCCACCGAGACCAACAACACCGCAGAGAACGTTGGCGCTGTTCTTGGGAACCGGGTTTTTGGCAGCGCCGGGACGCCGCTCTTCTCGCAGAGTACCCAGGTGACGCTGAACGACAACCGCGGCACCGGCAATACCGTCTCGCTGAACCACAACCAGCCGGGCGGGACTGGAGCGCTGGACAATATCACGTATACGCTGAACGACACGACCTACACGCTGCAAGCGGACTCGACGATCCGGGTCTATAACGTATCGGTGGTCCAGGCCATCGGTGGCGGTGCGACCCGCACCATTACTGTACCGGTCCGGCTGATACAGGATGTGAGCGGCAATGTCTTCCTGATGCCGCCGCCGGTTGTCGGCAGCGAACCGGGTGAGGCGGCCATCACCGAATTTCCGATCATCTCGGTTTCGGTCCCGAACAACCCCTCGAACATCAGCAATTTCGGCGGGATCACGGCGGATCGCAATCTGCTGCCCTTCCGAGATGGCTATGTCGATGGCACCGACGGCAATAATGTCATCGGTCCGGGCTATATCGACGGGGCCGGCGACCGGGTCGATGCCAATGATGCCATCCTGCCCGGGATGACCGGCGATGACGATTATATCCGCGCCGGTCTGGGCAATGACTCGGTCTCGGCCGGGGCGGGCAATGACATCGTCGAGGGTGGGGCCGGCAATGACACGCTTCTGGGCGAGGCCGGCAATGATACGCTTTTCGGCGGTGCTGGTAGCGACACGCTGCGCGGCGGCGCCGGGAATGACAGCCTGAGCGGCGGCGCCGATAACGACCGGCTCGAGGGCGGGGCTGGCACAGACAGCCTGACCGGGGGCGAGGGCTTCGACACCTTCCTTGCCGGTGACGCCGACATCATCACCGATTTCAATACCGCGACCGGGCAGAACATCGCCGATGGCAATCAGGCGAATAACGACTTCGTCGATCTGAGCAGCTATTACAACGCCGCCAACCTGGCCGCCTATAACCTGGCGAATGGCACGAATTACGCCACGCCGCTTGGCTGGCTCAGGGCCGATCAGGCCGATGGCGTGCTGCAATCTGCGGGCGGGCTGATCATTCGCAATGGCGGCGCGGCCGTGGCGGGGGCCAACCTGACCTGGGACAATACCAATGTCCTCTGCTTTGCCGCCGATGCCGGTATCTGCACCGCCTCGGGCGAGGTGGCGGCGGGCGATCTAAAGGTCGGCGATCTGGTAGAGACGCGCGATGCCGGCCTGCAGGCGATCCGCTGGATTGGCAAGCGCCGGCTGGACTCGGCGATGCTGGCCGAACATCCGAACCTGCGCCCAATCCGCATCTGCAAGGGCGCGCTTGGCGCGGGCCGGCCGACGGCGGATCTGGTCGTCTCGCCGCAGCACCGGATTCTGGTGCGCTCGCGCATCGCCCGGACCATGTTCGGCGCCGACGAGGTGCTGGTTGCCGCCAAGCAGCTGTGCCAGATCGAGGGCATCGACGTGGCGCAGGATCTGGACGAGGTGACCTATGTCCATTTTCTCTTCGATACCCACCAGATCGTCCTGGCCAATGGTGCGGAGACAGAATCGCTCTTCACCGGCGACGAGGCGCTGAAATCGGTTGGTCCGGCGGCGTTGGAGGAGATCTTCACGATATTCCCTGAACTTCGCGCTCCTGAGCATGCTCCTGTCCCGGCGCGGGAACTGGTCTCGGGCCGGCAGGGCCGCAAACTGGCGATGCGTCACCTGCAGAACCGCAAGCCGCTGGTGGGAGAGGTCTGAGGAGAGGGCTAGACTGTTTGACCAGTCGAAAGGCAGTGGAGGACGTCTCACGGCCCGGGCGTGATCTCGGCAGAGAATTCGGCCCCCCGAAGTCTGCGAACAAAGGGGGGCTAACTGGCCGCGCGGTGATTGCAAGAACCGGGAAACCGAACTTTTGGGTAGCCACTGCCCGGCCCCGGCAAACCTTTCCACGTCCAATGTCAAGCATCTACTACTCGCAACCACCCAACTGGACCGTTGAAAACAAAAATGCCCCGCCAAAACAGGCGGGGCTTACTCTTTCCTCATGGGAACAGAACTATATCGCCACAATATGGCTTCGATGACAACTTAGGTAAACTTACCTGTTTGGACAGGCCATGTGTCAATCTGCCTCGTCCCGGCTGTTGAGGTTTACCGCGTCGCGCACGTGTATTCTACCGGAACATAGACGCAGATCGACAGGGACAAGGAACCCGTTACTTGCCATGCCCGAAGCGGCCGCAGAAACCGGTCTCAACCTTGGCGAGATTTTCGTGGCTCATGCCCGCCATCGCTCTCTGGGCCAGCCTGAACTTGCCGCGCGGGCCAAGCCCGCCTCTGGCGAGGCGGTCACCGCAGGCGACGAAATAGGCGCGCAGTTCGTCATCGCTTGCCAGCGCCCCCCAATTTCCCGCCTCCTGGTCTACGCCGCGAATATCAGGCGCAGGCTCTCCGGCGCAAATGCCTTCCAGCACCGCCGACAGGATGAACAGCAGATCACGTTCCTGGCAATCGGCGATGGCGACGAGCAGCGGCTCGATCGCCGCCGCTCGCCGAAGGCGCGCGGCGGGCTGAACGGCTTGATCAAACATCGTCATCAGCCGGCAGCGAAGCGAGTTCCATGGTCGCCCGAGCTTGCGCGCGAATTCGGCGATTGTTGCGCCATTCAGATCCATCGCGAGGATTGTGGCATCCTCGCTCGGGGAAAACCGCCGGACCCTGAAGCCGCCGCGGGTAACGATCATCGGCTCGCGCCGCGGTCAGGTATTGCCGCGCGTGTTCGGGCTGTCGGCACCGGGCGCAGACAGTGCCAGCTGACGGCACTGACCAACATGCCGAGCCTGCGGCCGCTGGTGGCGTGGGACATACCTATTTCGCGCAGTCCCGCAACCTCGCTCAACTGGTTGTCGGTATATCCGCGCGTGGGCATCAGCTGATGACCTCCAACAGTTTCTCGCCCTCGAAAGGATCGATCTCATAGATCAGGATGTCGATGCCGAACCGTTCACGGCGCTGCCGGGCGCGCTTGCGCGCCTCGGCCAGCGTGGCGCAGCAGATCGGCAGATCGTCGGGGTGATCGCGCAGTTCATAGAGCATCGTTTCGCCCTCGCAGCCGATGGCGCGTGGCCGGGTCCTGCGCATCCTGATGGTGATCGAGCATGGCCCGGAAATAGTCGTGGCGGTCGCCACGCCGATCCGGATCAAACCGGGCAAGGGGATTGATCTTCAGCAAGGCGGCCCGGATCACGGCGCGTTGGCTGGCGCTGATCGGGACATTGAGGCGGCAATAGGCGGAAAAGCTGTGCATGGCGGTTCTCCGTTACAGGGTGATGCCGGGTTTCAGATTGCCGTCCCGGTCGAGCCAGCCTCGTGCGTCGGCACAGGGAATGCAGATGCATTTGCCTGCTGGATCGCCGGGCAGGATGATGGGGGCGAGATAGGCCATCGGATTGACGCTGCCGCATTTGCGGCAGGTCAGGGTGGCGAGGGGAAGGGGGCCGCTCAAGCGGCGGCCTCCTGTTCGAGCCGGCCAGCAGGCGCGCTGCGCATCAACCAATCGGCGGCTTTCTGGGCCTCGGTCGCTGCCTTGAAAATGAACCGTTTGTCGTCCTTGAGGCACCGCAACCAGCTTTCGACATAGGCTGCCGTCTGCCCGGAATCCGGTGTCACACCGATCTGCGCGCAGACCATGGCGCTGCCGATCTCGGCCACCAGTTCCTCGAACGCGCGATCCGTGCGACCATCGAACCGGCTGAAACGGTCCAGCCGATGCACAGCGCCAGTGGCATGGCAGGCTTCATGGGCCAGGGTGGCGTAATATCCGGTGGCGTCATGAAAGGTCGCGACGGGCGGCATGTGGATGAAATCGCCCGCCACATCATAGAAGGCCTCGGGCCGCTCGCTTGTGCGCCGCGAGATGCCGGTTGCATCAAAGAAGGCGTCAAGCGCCGGATCGGCTTCGGTGCCGAGATCGCGCGGGGCCTCGACGGGCTCGGCCTGAAAATCTTCGGGCAAACCGTCGATCTGATCGGCGTTGAAGACGCGAGAGGCTTTGGCATAGCCGATGGTCTTTTCTTCGCCGGTCTCTGCATCCTCTTTTTCAAAGGTGCCGTATTTGACAACCGTTGCGGATTTCTCGCCCTTGCGAACCTGCGCGCCTGCGTCCTGTGCCTGCCGATAGGTGAACCAATGGGCGCTGCGATAGCGTTGTTCAGCGGCCCGCGCCCACAGCATCAGGATATTGATACCGCGATAAGGCTCGCCATTGCTGCGGCGGGGAAACGGAATCCCGCCGGCATCGCCGGTCCATGGTTTCCGCCAGACCGGGGTGCCGGCCTCAATGCTGGCAATGATCTGGTCGGTGACGTGCTGATAAACGTCAAAATGGGCCATCATGCGTCCTCCTGCACGGGGCGCTCGACAGCGCTGACCTCGATGCCGCAATCGTCGCAGGTCGTATCGTCAAAGACGTTGGACAGTTCCCACTCTTGCGTCTCGACGTTCCAGCGGGCGCAGGCGTCGGCCAGAATGCTCTGGCCTCCGCAATGCGGGCAATGAATGGTGATGGGGTGATCGGGTTCACGCGCGGGCATGGTCAGCCTCCAAGGTGAAGACGACGGTTTCGCCATCGACGCGATAGTCGATCTTGCGCAGCAGTAGCTGTTCCAGCGCCTCACGCGGCACGCCGGGATATGTCGCGGCGATCACGTCCAGCAGCTGCGGACGATCTTCCTCGAAATGGTAGCCGTTGATCGCCCATGCGATCAGGCCGGGGGTATGAACGAGGGATGACGATCCCAAACGATATTCAGCCATGTGTGGCCTCCTTTTTTGCGACGGTCCCGCTTTGGTCTTTGCCGTGGTCGGGGTGCCCATCATCGGGCGGGGTTTCTGGCGAGGACGCGCGAACCGCGCGCCTCTCCTGAAACCCTGCCTCCCGGCGAGGGCAGGAGGGGGACCCGATCAGGGGTCGGCCGCAGGGGCGAGGGGAGGGGACTCACCCGGCCTGCACGGAGCGTGCAGCGCGAAGGAAGGCCGGGGACACCCCTTGCCCCGTGAAGCGGACGTGCCCTTGAACGGGGGAACCGGCGGTTCCCATGACGGCTGCGGAACGCGGCCCAGGAAAAAGCCGGGGCGTTCGGCGTCGTCCGAATCCCCTGGCCGGCGTGGCCCGCAAGCGGGCCTCCACCGATCTTTCTGGCCGCAGGCTGCCCGCGCGAGCGACTGGATGGAACGGCAAAGGGGCGGCTTGCGCCGCCCCTGTCGTTCACTCCTGGTCGTCGTCTCGTTTCGGGAAGGCGACCATATCGACGCCGGGGAACATGTTGTGGCGAACCTGGATGGAGGCGATCTCGCCGGCGTCGTTGCGGTTGATGAAGAGGACACCGCAGTTGTCCCAGAAGTTCTTGCCGTCTTTCTCGCCGGTTTTCACGCGGAGCTTCATGCTTTCGTTGGCCATTTAGTTTTCCTTTCCTGCTTGGCGTTTCGATGAAATTTCTGCGACGGGGCAGGAAGAGCGTCGGTCAATGGCGAATTTGCCTCGCGAGGAATGGCCGCAGGCCAGGGGAAATTCGTCGTTGAAGGCCGAGGGCCGTCCGGCGCGCTGCCCTGTCATATTTCATCGATGAGAAACGCCTTCGCTGGTAAGGACCGGGTTGGCCACGACAGCAAGCGACCGCGCAACCCGCGAGCGAGAAAGACGGCAAGAACGGGACCGGCTGCCCGTCTCCGGCTTAACCGCAATGCTGCCGGGCTCACTACGCCCGGCTATGACCGCCACAATATGGTCCTGCACGAGAGATTTTGGCGCATCCGAACAGACGGACCAGGATTGGCAGGGGCGGCGCAAGCTGCCCCATGATCCGGTTGGGAACGCAGGCGTCTGAAGGCCAGCCCGCGTCAGCGGCCGTGACCCGAATGGGCCGAGACGGGCGGGGCAGGGCGCCCCGGACCGGCGGGCGAGGATCTGGCTCGGGACGAGACGGACCGCAGGCGCCGCAGCCGGGCGCATCGCCCTGACTGGCTTGGGTCCGGCCTGAGCCGGACTAGGACGCGATGCCCGCTTGCGGGCAGACGCCCAGATTCACTTCTGACGAAACGCGCCTATATTCGTAATGTCCGTGCCTGTTTACATCTCTCATCTTTGGTCTTTGCGCATGAAACACGACACCCGCCCACCGTTCCGATCTCTTCGCGACGTGGTGCTGAAGGAGTTAAAGGGCAAGAAATCCCTCTTGTGCTGGAATGACGATCCAAGCTTTGCACGAGATACGCTGGACGGCATACTCGATGGCGAGGCCTATATCCTGGACAGATACGCACATGCCTATCTTCGGTGTTGATTGCCACTGAGATTTGACCCGGCAACAGCGGAAATTGTCATTGAGAATTGACCCATGTGCAACCTTGCCCCGGCTTGAACCAGCTGGGG
>NZ_QPJL01000029.1 GCF_003337565.1 Paracoccus lutimaris | reverse complement strand
TTCGCACCTTTCTGGGCAAAGGCGAAATCCATCGCCTTGACCGCATAGGGGTAATCGTTCTCGGACATGGTGCAGTAGAAAAGGGGCAGATCGACAGGATCGTGCTTCTGATATTTCCCATGATACTTAGGATGGGAAATTGGCAGGTCGATGAAGGCAATCCTCCCCTGATTGTCAACCCTCTGGTCGGGGTAGCGATAGCCGTCCCATCCTGCTTGCGGGATATAGGCGGCATAATCCTGGGTCACGACCGACAGGTTTTCCGGCGACAGCGGGTCATCGCCATCCGAAAGGCCATCGGCGTCCGGTTTCAGGTATTCACGGATGGTGCCATTTTCCTGAACCCGCCAAAGACCATGCTTGCCTTCGCCGATCATCGTGAAAACCTGTTCGGCGATGGTGACGAACCGATAGGTGTAGTTGGTGTTCATGTATCCTATGAAGACCGGCAGATGCGGTATGCCGGAATGGGTACGGTCCGGACGACCCGTGCCAAGCATCTGCTTCTGCCCGTCGTCATCCTTGATGTCCTGGTCCGAAGTATAGAACATCGGATCGCCTAGTGTCAGGTCATGTAGGTTCGGCAGTTCATCCGCGCTTGCGAAATTGCCCGCAGCGAGGATGGCAAGTGCCGATATCGAACTTGCCATCTTCCTCATCCTCATTTCCTCCCTTATCCCGGCATCAAGCCGAGTCGCGCACCCGCGCGCCGCAGACGAATGCCATCCCCTCTGTTTCGGTCGTGAAAGTGATGTGCGCGCCTTTCGGCAAGAGCAGCACATCGCCCTTTCTGGCGTTGACCGTCTTGGTGCCGTCGTTGACCGTGATCTCGCCCTCCAAGACGATCTTCGCCTCGTCATAGTCGTAGTCATAAACCAGCGGCTCGTCGGATTTCTGGATGCGGAAGAACCCGCAGGTCAGCGGCTTGTCATCGCTTTCGGCGGAAACCGCATCCTGCAACCAGGCATTCACCCCCGGCACACCCATGGGCGCGATGTCACGGGCCTGGGCACCCTCTACATGGGTGACCTCGACTCCGTCTGCGAAGGCTAATCCTGCAAACACCCCTCCAAACGCCGCAATCAGCAGGGCCTTGGATAATGCATTCATTCTTGCTCTCCTGTTCCGGCAACGGCCGGTATGCTGCCAGCAGTTTACTGCAAGCGGCACCGTACGCATGACAGCAATCCCCTAGTGAACCCGGCCGTGACGAATTTTGAGACTTCCGTCATTCCGCGGCAAACTCGCGTCAGACACCTGTACCGCTGTTGCCCGGTCACGGACCAGATCGCGCATCGCCTCATGCGCCCCATCCGGCACCCAGACGCCTGTCAACTTGCCCGCCCTGTGCAGCTTAGCCAACATCAGCGCATCGCGGCGGTCCGTCATAACCCGATCCCCAGCCATGACCGGGATCAGCGAGGGCGCGACCACAATGCAGTCATGCCCCATCTTGACAAGCTGGCGGTGCAGGCCATAGCCGCAGGGACCAGCCTCATAGCAGAAGTGCAGCTGCGCACCGCCTGCGGCCAGCTTCTCCACCCGCTTGCGGATTTGGTATGGCCGGTGCGGCACGGATCCCCAATGCCGGACTTCACCGCCACGCGTGCCTTGTGCAACGGCAACGGAAATCGCTGCCTTGTGGACGTCCAGCACGATAAACGTGGTATGTTCCATTCGGTCTCTCCCCCATTCCTGAGGCTCGGTGCCAGCCAATCTGGCGCAACCCTCGAACGGAGAATGCAGAGGAAGAGGCCACCCACCCAGTCAGATCGTCCAGCGATCATCGGGTCTAGGCACCGCCCTGGTGCTGATCGCCACCGCCGGCTTGGCCGTTGAGACCTATCAAAAGCTCTTCACCGCCAAAACCGGTCTCCGCGTCGTGGCGGTGGATAGCGACAATCCGGCGCTTCCGATCAAGGCCCACGTTGAAGCCGGGTATCTCACTGTCGACGTGTTGGACATCGGATAATCGACCTGTCAGAGGGCCCCTCGTTCGACAGAATCTGGGACGGGTAGATGTATAAATACAATCTGATTGCCATCCGAAGAGACGCACCCGGTTAGGACGCGGCTCTGGACTGCATGGTCTTTGTCACCGACACGCGGCGATTCTCGATCGGGCGAAGTGGACCAGCTATAGCTCCGGCTCACAAATCATCGGTCCATTGGTCGGCCTTTACAAAGACGGCAAGGCCGACCAATGGCGCCGATCATGCTGACAAACTCTGGCAACATGAAAAATGCCCTTGCGTCGTCATATGACTTCAGATCGTGCAAGGCCCCATGACTTGCATGACCACGTCAAAGCGTGGCGCTTTCACGCTGCATTCCGGCGGATGGCACGCCCGCCCTGATTAGCATGCCGAAGAGATCACGTGGATCGTCGGGGTCGGCGATAATATCGAGGCGCTGGAAGAGGTCGGTTCCTTCCAGCCGGTCGCGCACATAGCGAAGCGCCGAGAAGTCCTCGATAGCGAAGCCCACGCCGTCGAACAGGGTGATCTGACGCTCCGAGGTGCGGCCGGGCACCGTGCCGGCGATGACCTGCCACATCTCGGTCACAGGAAAATCGGCGGGCATCTGCTGGATCTCTCCCTCGATCCTGGTCTGGGGGGTGTATTCCACGAATACGTCCGACCGGCGCAGGATGTCGGCGTGCAGTTCGGTCTTGCCGGGGCAGTCCCCGCCGATGGCGTTGATGTGGACACCTGCACCGACCATGTTGTCCGTCAGGATCGTCGCATATTGCTTGTCGGCGGTGCAGGTGGTGATGACTTGCGCGCCCAGGATCGCTTCTTGTCCGGACTTGCAGGCTGTCAGATCGAAGCCGAGGCCGGACAGGTTGCGCACCAATTTCGCCGTAGCGGCAGGGTCGATGTCGTAAAGCCGCAGACGATCAATTCCGCAGATTGCGCGCATGGCCAGAGCCTGAAACTCGGACTGTGCGCCGTTGCCGATCATGGCCATGGTGGTGGCGCCCTTGGGCGCCAGATGGCGAGCGACCATGGCGCTTGTCGCCGCAGTGCGCAGCGCAGTCAGCAGGGTCATTTCGGTCAGCAGTTCGGGATAGCCGGTGTCCACGCGCGCCAGCAGACCAAAGGCGGTCACCGTCTGCAAACCCGATTTCGTGTTCTGGGGATGGCCGTTGACGTATTTGAACCCATAGCTGACCCCGTCCGACGTGGGCATCAGTTCGATCACGCCATCCTTTGAGTGGGCAGCCACGCGCGGGGTCTTGTCGAACAGGTCCCAGCGGCGGAAGTCGTCCTCGATATAGCGGGCAAGATCTTTCAGCACGGTCTCGACGCCGATGCTGTGGACCAGCCGCATTATGTTTTCGACGCTGACGAAGCGGATGAAGGCCAGTTCGGAGGGCTTGGAGGCGGGCATGATGATCCTTCAGGAAAAGCTGCGGGTAGGACGATCGAAGACGCGGCGGCCGAAAAGCGAGGCGGTCAGATCGACCATCAGCGAAGCGGTGCGGCCGCGTTCGTCAAGAAACGGGTTCAACTCGACAAGGTCCAGCGAGGTGACGAGATTGCTGTCATGCAGCATTTCCATCGCCAGATGCGCCTCGCGGAAGGTGGCTCCGCCCGGGACGGTAGTGCCCACAGCGGGAGCGATGGCTGGGTCCAGGAAATCGACATCCAGCGACAGGTGCAGCATGCCGTTGGCGGCCCGCACCTCCTCGATGAATTCGGCCAGGGGGGCGGCAATACCGCGTTCGTCGATCTGGCGCATGTCGATGGCACGCATCCCGGCCGACTGGATCGCCGCGCGTTCGGGCGCGTCCACCGAACGCAGGCCGATGAAGCAGATGTTCTTCGGCGGCACTGGGTGCGTCATGGCGGGAAAACCGTCAAAGCCAAGCTGTCCGGTGACATAGCCGATGGGTGTTCCATGCAAGTTGCCCGAGGCGGTCGCTTCCGGGTTGTGGATGTCGGGATGGGCGTCCAGCCACAGGACAAAGAGCGGTCGCCCCTGCGCTGCCGCATGATCGGCAACGCCAGACACGGTGCCCAGCGACAGCGCGTGATCGCCGCCCATGAAGATCGGAAAGCCGTCGGGCATGGCCGCGCGGGCGGCCTCGGCCAGCAGGCGGGTCCATTCGGCGGTTTCGGCGCGGGCGTGCACCTGCCCGGCAGGCGAGGGCGGTGGTGCCTTGGGTCCGGGCACGTCGCCGCGGTCTTCGACATGCCAGCCGAGATCGGCCAGTGTCGTGGCCAATCCCGCCACGCGATAGGCTTCTGGGCCCATCGAACAGCCGCGCCGCCGCTTGCCGCAGTCGAGGCCGGCGCCGATCAAGATGCAGGTGTCGCCGCTCATGCCGACACCGCCGTCGATACCGCTGCCGTCACGATGACTTCGACCAGCAGGTCCGATCCGGCCAGCCGTGCCTCGCCGCAGGCGCGCGCGGGGGCGCAGCCTTCGGGCATCCATTCGTCCCAGACCGTATTCATCGCGTCATAGTCCGACATATGCGCCAGCCAGATGGTCGCATGCAGGATATCACGGCGCGAGGAACCGGCCTCGGTCAGCAGGGCGTCGACCCGCGCCAGGCAGTCACGGGCCTGCTCAACGACACTCGCGCCGGTGCCGACCTGGCCGCAGAGGTAAACGGTGCCATTGTGACGGACGATGCGGCTCATCCGGGCGTTGGTGTGAAAACGTTTGATCATTTGACCCCCATGGGTGGTGCGATATTGCGGACAACGGGATCCCGGCGGCGTTCCAGATGGCGCAGATAGCGCCGCTCCAGCCAGCGAAAGACCCGCGTGATCGCGAAGACGATGATGAAATAAAGGACGGCCGCAGTAATCAGACCCTCATAGGCCAGATAATAGCGCCCGTTCAGCCAGCGACCGACCCCAAGGATGTCCTGCAAGGTGATGGTGCTTGCCACGACCGAGCCATGCAGCATGAAAATCACCTCGTTGGAATAGGCCGGAATGGCGCGTCGAAAGGCCGAGGGCAACACGATCCGGTGCAGCCGTCCACTATGCGACATGCCGGTTGCGATGGCAGCCTCGACCTCGCCCTTGGGCGTGTCTACGATGGCCCCGCGCAACAGCTCGGTCGTGTAGGCACAGGTGTTCAGCGTGAAGGCGATCAGCGCGCACCACCAGGCTTGCGACAGCACCGGACCCCACAACCAGCTTTCGCGGACGAACTGGAACTGGCCCGCGCCGTAATACAGCAGATAGGTCTGCACCAGCAGCGGCGTGCCTCGGAAGACATAGGTATATGCCCAGATCAGAGGATTCAGCACCCGGTGGCGCGATGCGCGGGCGATGGCCAGCGGCACCGCCATGGCGCCGCCAAGTGCCAGCGACAGGAAGGTCAGGCCCAGCGTGACCCCGACGCCCTGCAGGAAGCGGTCGAGGTTCTGGACGATCAACGGCAGGTCCAGCGGGATGAAGGACAGCAGGTTTTCCATCACGCCCTCACCACGCCGCGGCTATAGCGCCGCTCCAGCGCCCGCAGCCCCAGATCCGAAAGCGCCGTCAGCGCCAGATAGATGACGAAGGCCGCCGCCATGAAGGTGAACAGCGCGCCCGTCGAGCGGCCGGCCGAAAAGGCGTTATAGACCAGATCCTGCAAGCCGATGACCGAGACCAGCGCCGTGGTTTTCAGCTGCACCAGCCAGTTGTTGCCGAAACCCGGCACGGCATAGCGCACCATCTGCGGCCAGATGATCCGGCGAAAGACCAGCGGGCGCGACATGCCGGTGCTGATCCCCGCCTCGATTTGCCCGCGCGGGATGGCCAGAATGGCGCCGCGAAAGGTTTCGGTGAAATAGGCGCCGAAGATCACTCCGATGGTCAGCGCGCCGGCGACGAACTGGCTGATCTCGACATAGTCCCACAGGCCGGTGGCCGTCCCGATGGCGTTGACCGTGACTTGGCCGCCGAAGAAGACCAGCATGATCAAGACCAGATCGGGCACGCCACGCACCACGGTGGTATAGGCGCCCGCCAGGGCATTGGCCGCACGGTTGGCCGACAGCTTGGCCCAGGCGCCCAAAAGCCCCAAAGTCACGGACAGCACCAGCGAGGCCAGCGCCAGCTCGACCGTGGTGACCAGCCCGGCCAGAAGCTGTTCGCGGTATTCCAGAAGCAGATCCATCCGAACCTCGCCGGTTGAAGGGCGCGTGTGCTGCGCCCCGGTTGCCGTTACAGGCCGGCCGGGCGGCCGCCGTAGATGTCGAAGGGGAAATATGTGTCGTTGATGGTCTTGTAGGCGCCGTTGTCCCGGATCGCCTTGATCGCCGCGCTGAAGGCGTCACGCAATGCGTCATCGCCCTTGCGCACCGCAACGCCCACGCCTTCGCCATAGCAATCGACATCGGTGTGATCACCGGGCAGGAAGGCGTAGTTCGCGCCTTCGGGTTTCGACAGGAAGCCTTCCTGCGCGATCAGCGAATCCGACAGTTGCGCGTCGATGCGGCCCAGCGACAGATCGCGGAACACCTCGTCCTGGGTGCCGTAAAGCACCAGCTCGGCATCGGGGAAATGCGCCTCGGCGTAGCATTGATGGGTGGAACCGCGCTGCACGCCCAACCGCTTGCTCGCCAGACCCTCGGCCGTGCCTTGAAGATCGGAATCCTTGGGCGCGACGATGCGGGCGGGGGTCTTGTAATATTTCTCGGAAAAGTCGATCTGGCGCTTGCGCTCCTCGGTGATCGACATCGAGGAAATGATGGCGTCGAATTTCTTCGCCTTCAGCGCCGGGATCATGCCATCCCATTCCTGTTCGACAAGCTCGCAGTCGCGCTGCATCTGCGTGCAAAGCGCCTTGGCGATGTCGATGTCAAAGCCGGCAAGGCTGCCATCGGGCTGTTTGAACGAAAAGGGCGGATAGGCACCCTCGACACCGATGCGCAGGGTATCGGCAAAGGCACCGGTGGCAAGGACCGCAAGCGCGGCTGCGAACAGGGTTTTCTTTATCATTGTCATACCACTCTGTTGGATTGATCAGTTCATACGGGACAGGAAGGCCCGGAATTGCTGGGTCTGGGGGTTGCGGAACAGGTCGTCGGGCGCGCCCTCTTCGCAGACCTGGCCCTGATGCAGGAACACGGTCCGGGTCGAGACATCGCGGGCAAAGGCCATTTCATGCGTCACGACCAGCATGGTGCGGCCTTCGTCGGCCAGCGCGCGCATGACTGCCAGAACCTCGCCGACCAGCTCGGGGTCAAGGGCCGAGGTCGGCTCGTCGAACAGCATCACGTCCGGCTCCATCGCCAGCGCCCGGGCGATCGCCACGCGCTGCTGCTGGCCGCCCGACAGATGCGCGGGGTAATAATCGGCGCGGTCCGAAAGCCCGACCTTGGCCAGAAGCGCGGCCGCCTTGTCGCGCGCCTCGCGCCGGGGGGTTCCCAGCACATGCACCGGGCCTTCGATGATGTTTTCCAGCACGGTCATGTGCGACCACAGGTTGAAGCCTTGGAACACCATCGCCAGCTTTGCCCGCATCCGTTCGACCTGTTTCAGGTCGGCGGGCCGGCGGATGCCGCGCCGGTCAGTCATGCGCATCTCCTCACCCTTCAGCCAGACCTTGCCGTCGCTGGGGGTCTCGAGCAGGTTGATGCAACGCAGGAAAGTGCTTTTGCCGGACCCCGAGGCGCCCAGGATCGCCACCACGTCGCCCTTTGCGGCGGTCATGGAGATGCCTTTCAGGACTTCGTGGTCGCCAAAGCTTTTGCGGATATTCTCGACGCGCAGGGCGGGTTCGGTCATGCGGTTTCCTCGGGCTGGCGGCCAAGCGCGGCGATCTCGGCCAGGGTGACGGGCTTGACGGGGGTGCGGATGCGGCCGGGGCCGAGGGCCGAGGGCGCGCAGCCGGTGGTCTGGGCGATCAGGCCGGTGACGGTCGGCTCGCACATGCGGCCCTGACAGGGGCCCATGCCGGTGCGCAGCGCCGTGCGCATCAGGCGCAGGCCATGGGCGCCGCAGGCCGCAGCCTCGCGCACGGCGCCGGCGGTGACTTCTTCGCAGCGGCAAATGATCGTGTCGTCGGGCGGGGCCAGAAAGGCCTTGGGCACCGGATAGGCGGCGTCCAGAAACGGCCGCAGCGACAGGGCGCGCGCCAGGGCGCGGCGCAGCGGACGGGCGCGGCGGTCGCGTTCGTCCAAATCCAGACGGCCCGCGTCATGCAGGATCGCCAGCGCGGCCAGTGCGCCCTGCGCCCGCGCCGCATCCGCGCCGCCGATGCCGCCGCCGTCGCCGGCGACGCGCACTCCGCGCCGCGACGAGCCGCCCCATGCGTCCAGCCGGGGCCGCCACGCCTGCTGGGCAACGTCGTAGTCATGCGTCAGCCCCATCGAGCGGGTCAGATGCGTTTGCGGGATCACGCCCAGATGCGTCAGCAGCAGGCCGCAATCCAGCTCCTGCGGCCCCTTGCGGGTGGTGAAGCCAAAGCCGATCCGCCCCCCGGCCAGCGCAACCGCGCGGAAATCGCGGGCGCCGTGATGGCGCGGGATGCCGTGGATGCGGCGGATCAGACCCAGACCCTTGGCCAGCGTCATCGCCGCCGGCAGGGCGCGGGGCAGTTTCGCCAATGCGTGCCGCAGATCGGTGCCGGTCTCGACCAGTGCCTTGGGCGGGCTGCCGGCGGCGATCATCTGCGCCGCGACCAGATACAGAAGCGGCCCCGCGCCAGCCAGGATGGCGTCCTGCGCCACCATGCCCGACTGCTTCATCAGGATCTGCGCCGCGCCGGCCGGCATCACGCCGGGCAGGGTCCAGCCGGGAAACGGCACCGGACGTTCCTGCGCGCCGGTGGCGATCAGCACATGCGGAGCCGCCGTGACATGGCTTTCGCCGTCGCGCGACCAGATCACGCCGCGCGCCGCGTCAACGCGCCAGACCGTCGCGCGGGGCTGATGCGTGATGCCCGGATGGTTCAGGCCGCGCAGCAGATCCGCGCCCCTGGCATAGTCCGGTCCCAGCCAGTCGCGCCCGGCGGCCGCACCGAGATTGCGATAGATCTGCCCGCCGGCGCGGTCCTGTTCATCCAGCAGCACGACCCGCAAGCCGCCCTCGGCCGCGATGCGCGCCGCCGTCATGCCGGCGGGACCGGCGCCGATGATGACCAGATCGGGGCTCATGGCTGATCCCCCAGCCGGCGGGCGCCGATCTGGCGGCGGATGACCATGCCGTCGCGCGCGGGCGTCATGCAGGCCTGCACATTTGGCCGGCCGTCAATGGTCACGAGACAGTCGAAACAGACCCCCATCATGCAGAACGCCGTGCGGCCGGCACCGGTGACCGGGGTGCGGCGGGTGGCGTCGCCGGATTGCGCCAGCAGCGCGGCGGCGACGGTTTCGCCGGGCCGGGCCAGCAGGGTTTCGCCGTCAAGGCTCATGCGGATGCTGCGCGGGGCCATGCCCGGCGCGTCACGAAAGTGCGAAGCGGCGTTCATCGAAAGCCTCCAGATCCGGGGCGGCGGGATCGTCGTCGATCCATGCGGCCAGCCGCGTTGCATGCAGCGGCGCCAGCGTCACGCCGCTGTGGCAAGTGACGAGGAAAGCGCCGGCACGGTCGGGCGCGCGCTGATAGATCGGATAGCCATCGGGCGTCATTACCCGCAGCGCCGCCCAACTGCGCAGCACGCGGATGTCGGCCAGTTGCGGCCAGACCGCGACGGCGTGCCGGGCCAGCACCGCCATCTGGTCGGTGGATTCGCTGTCGCGGTCGGATTCGGCCTTGGTGCCGCCGATCTGCAAGCCGCCCTCATCGACCTGCCGGATGGTGCTGGACAGAAAGGGCAGCGGATCGGCCACCCGCTCGGTAATCAGCAACTCGCCCCGCTGGGCGCGGATCGGGGCGCGGAATCCCAGTTGCGGCCCAAGGGTGGCCGCGCCCAGACCGGCGCAAAGTACCACGCGATCGGCACGTATCGCACGGTCCGGACCGGCGATTTCATAGCCCCGGTCCAACGCGCGCAGGGTCGTCACCGGTGTATCGGCCGCAAGGCGCACGCCGCTGGCAAGGCAGGCCCGGCGCAGCGCGACATGCAGGCGCAGCGGGTTCACATGGCCGTCAAGCGGGCAAAAGCTGGCGCCCACCACCTTTTGCCCGATGCCAGGCAGGCGCTGCGCCAGATCGCCATGGCTCAGCAGTTCAAACGAGAACCCATCGCCCAACGCCGCCGCCTGCCGGTGCAGGTCCTGGCCGAAAGCGTCGAACTCGGCGCGGTCGGTGAAAAACTCGTAGCCACCCTCCTGACGCAGCGCCAGATCGACCCCGGACAGGTCCTGAAGCCGCCGGGCAAAGCCCGCCCATTCCTGCACGGCGGCCAGCGACCAGCGCCCATAAGGGGCGTAACCCGCACCCTTGCCCTGCAACCAGACTAGGCCGAAATTCCCCTGCGAGGCGCGCATGTCGGCGTCGCGGCCGTCCAGCACCAGCACGTCATGCCCGCGCGCGGCCAGACCCAGCGCCAGGCAAAGCCCGACGATGCCGCCGCCGATGATTGCTGTGCCTGCGTCTGCGGACATGGCTCCATCCTCCCTGCGCCCTGAATGCCCGATGCAGGATGGACATGTAAAATTTGAAATTCTGTGCTATTCATGCGCAAATACTATGAGTCATGCCATGAGACTGTCGCATCGCCAGATCGAGGCCTTTCGTGCCATCATCGAAAGCGGATCGGTCACCGCCGCGGCCGAGTTGCTGTTTCTGACTCAGCCTTCGGTCAGCCGGCTGCTGGCCGATCTTGAGGCCGAGCTGGGGTTCGCGCTGTTCGCCCGCATCGGCCGCAGCCTGACCCCCACACCCGAGGCTGAGGCGCTTTATGAAGAGGTGCGGCGGTCCTTTGTCGGGTTGCAAGAGGTGTCGCGGGTGGCCGAGGACATCCGGCAATACCGCAGCGGCAGCCTGAAAATCGCGGCGATGCCGGCGCTGGGGCTGCAGTTCCTGCCGGCTGTGATCGCGGCCTTCAACCGCGACCGGCCGGGCATCGCCGTATCGCTGCGCGTGCGCAGTTCGCATGCCGTGGTGCAGCATCTCAGTTCGCAACAGTTCGACGTAGGGTTCAGCGCGCTGGACATCGACCTGCCTTCAGTCCGCCGCGAAACCCTTGTCACCATGCCCATGCTGGCGGTGCTGCCCCCCGGCCATCCACTTGGCGAAAAGCCGGTGCTGATGCTGCAGGATTTCCACCAGCAGCCGTTCATTGCCTTGGGAAACGAGATCAGCACGCGGTCGGACACGGACCGGTTCTTTGCCGATCATGGCATCAAGCCCCGCGTGGTCGCCGAGGCGCAACTGTCCTTTGCCATCTGTTCGATGGTGGCTGCCGGTGCCGGGGTGTCGATCATCGAGCCGGTGACCGCGCGGCAATGCGCGGCACTTGGCATGGTGGCGATCCGGCCGATCACGCCCGAACAGCCCTTTACCTATGACATGCTGACGCCGGCGCTGCGGCCGGCGTCAAGGCTGGTCCAGGATCTCGCCGACCGCGTCCGGCGTCAGTTCGAGGATCTGAAGGACAGCCGGATGACGCCTGGCGCAACCGCCGGCAGGTGATTCCCGAACGGTGCGCGCGCAGATCTTGCACATGGTCGTGATGTATTGTCGCCTGCGATTTGGCGATGGTCGCCAGATGCCAGTAATGATATGTCGAAACGACAGATGACAAGCGTCCGGCCTGCCGGAACAACGGGCGGCATGGCAGCTTTTTACAGGCTTTCCCTGGCAAGGAAGACCGCGTCATGCGGTTCCCGCAACCGGCGGGACCCAGAAGCATCCTGCCCGGAATCCTGGCCATGATGTGGTCAACAACCGATGCCCTGCTGATTGGTGGTGCGGTTTTCGCTGCGGCCGTCCTGCGCGGCATCACGGGCTTCGGCTTTGCCCTGGCCGCGGTTCCGCTGATAAGCCTCGTGCTCGCGCCGGTGCAGGGCGCGGCGATCGCCATCTTGCTGCAATGCATGATCGGGTTCGGGGACCTTGTGTCGGTCCGTCGCCTTGTCGACATCAGGTCGCTGACGATGATGTCGGTCGGGGCGGTGATCGGCACACCGGTCGGCCTGATGACGTTGCAGCGGTTATCCGCCAATGCGATGCGCGTGGTGATCGCCATCATCGTTCTGGGCGCATTGGTTGGCTTGGTCCGCAAGGTCCGCCTTGCGCCGGGACCACGCCAGGCCATCGGCGCCGGCGTTTTGGCCGGGATGTTCTCGGGCCTTGCGGCGATGCCGGGCCCGCCTGCCGTTGCCTATCTGCTGGGAACAGCGACCCCCGCCGCCGAAGCCCGCGCGACGCTGATGATCTTTTTCTTCGTCACCTCGCTTCTGGCGCTGCCCGGCCTGCTGTTGCAGGGCGTCGTGGGATGGCCGACCGTGTTGGCTGCGGTGGCCTCGCTCCCGCTTCTGATCGCGGGCACGCATTTGGGCGGTTGGGTGTTCCGCAGGCTGGACGACGGCGGATACCAAAAGGCTGCAATTGCAATGCTGGTGGTGACCGCCGTCTTGGCGGCAATCCGCGGCCTGTGGGGCTTGGCCGGCGGCTAATGCCCGGCCTGCACCGCCGTCACCGCCGAGGCGTTGACAATATCCTCGACCGAACAGCCGCGCGACAGGTCGTTTGCGGGTTTGGCGAGGCCTTGCAGGATGGGGCCGATGGCGGTCAGGCCGCCCAGGCGCTGTGCGATCTTGTAGCCGATGTTGCCTGACGCGAGGTCGGGGAAAACAAAGACGTTGGGGCGGCCCGTCAGCACGCTGTCGGGCGCCTTTTTGGAACGGATCGCGTCGTCGAGGGCGGCGTCGAACTGCATCTCGCCGTCGATTTCCAGCCTCGGCGCGGCGGCGCGCACCAGCGCGAGCGCCTCGCGGATCTTGAGCAGGCTTGGGTGGTCGGCAGAACCGGCGGTGGAAAAGGACAGCATTGCCACGCGCGGCTCCTCGGCCAGCAGGCGCCGGCAGCTGTCGGCGGCCGACAGCGCGATCGAGGCCAGCCCCTCGGCATCGGGGTCGACCACCAGCCCGCAATCGGCAAAGATCATGCCGCCCCTGATCGGCGCCGCCGGGCCGCAGGACAGCATCAGGAAGAAGCTCGAGACGATGCCGGCGCCGGGCGCGCGGCCGATGATCTGGAGCGCGGCGCGTACCGTGTCGGCGGTGGTGGCGACGGCGCCCGCGACGGTGCCGTCCGCCTGGCCCAGCCGGACGCGCATCGCCGCCTGGCGGATCGGGTCGCGCATCTCGGCCAGGGCGCGCTCGGCGGTCATGCCCCGCGCGGCACGCATCCTGTGCCATTGCCCGGCAAGCTCGGGCAGGTCGGGCGCCTCGGCCGGGTTCAGCGCCGTCACCCCGGCAATGGCCGGCCCGTCCATCAGCGTGATCCGGGCCAAGCCTTCGGCGGTCAGGCGGGCGGCGGCCTCGGCCACGCGCGGATCGCCCCCTTCGGGCAGGATGATGTGGCGCGGATTCGCCTGTGCCGCAGCCAAGATACGATCAAGCGGTTTCATGGCAAGGTCCTTCTCAGCTGAGGAAGTGCAGGCCGGCGACCACAAAGACGCCGAGGAAGACGGTTTCAGCGACGATCAGCCCGATTGCGGCGCCGCCCACGTCCAGCATTTTGGCCAGCGAGGTCTTGATGCCGACGGCGGCGATCGCGATCAGCAGCGCCCAACGGCTGAGAACGCCCGCCCAATCCGCGACCACGGCCGGGATCACGCCGAGCGAGTTCAGCGCCGCCAGCACCAGAAAGCCCAGCACGAAGCCCGGCAGCAGCGGCGGGCGCTTGCCGCCATCCATGTCCGCAAGGCCCCGTGCGCGGATGACCAGCGAAAAGCACAGCACCACCGGCGCCAGCATCGAGACCCGGATCAGCTTGACCAGCGTCGCCGTCTCGCCCGTCTCGGGGCCGATGGAAAAGCCCGCCCCGACCACCTGCGCCACGTCGTGGATGGTGCCGCCCAGAAACACCCCGCTGTCGCGCGGCGTGAACCCGAACAGGCCCGACAGCATCGGGTAAAGCACCATGGCCACCGTGGACAAGACCGTCACCGACAGCACGGTGAAGGCCAGGTCGCGTTCCGAGCGTTCATGGCGCGGCAACACCGCGGCGATGGCCATGGCGGCCGAGGCGCCGCAAATTGCCACCGACCCGCCGGTCAGCAGCGCAAAGCGCCAATCCCGGTTGACGAAGCGCGCCGCGATCAGGCCGAACAGGATGGTCAGGACGACCCCGGCGATGACCAGTGCGATCGCGGCGCCACCCAGCCCCGCCAGCATGTCGACGCTGATGCGCGCCCCAAGCAGCGCCACCCCCAGCCGAAGCACCGTCCGGGCGGTCAGCGCCACGCCCGGGGCAGTGCGGGTGCCTTCCTCGGCCAGGAAGTTCAGCGCCAGCCCCAGCAGCAGCGCCAGCAGCATGGCGGGGGCGCCGTAATGCTCGGACAGGAACTGCGCCGTGGCCGCCACCAGAACCGATACGGCAAAGCCCGGAAAGGCGTCCGATACCATCTGGCGGGCGGGAAGCAGGTCGGTGCTGGCCATGGGGATGTCCTTGTTGAATGCAGGGCACCATCCGGCGCGAGAGGCTCGCGCCGGAGGGATCGTTTCAGCAGGGCAGGCCGGATCAGGCGGCGCCGCGCTGCGGGCGCATGTCGGCCGGATCGATGCCGGCCACGGGAACCGGCTTCTTCATCGCGTCGCGGCGGAAGGGCTCGCCCAGCTCCTGGTTCAAGAGCACCTCGATGAAGGTGGTCTCGCCGTGCTTCATCTGCCGCTCGACCGCGTCGTGCAGGGCCTGGGTCAGCTCCTCCTGCGACCTGACCTGCACGCCACCCACGCCGCAGGCCTTGGCGATGCCGGCATAGGTGGTGTCGCGGTCCAGCTCGGTGCCGACGAAGTTGTTGGCATACCACAGCGTCGTGTTGCGCTTTTCCGCGCCCCACTGGTAGTTGCGGAAGATCACCATGGTGATCGCCGGCCAGTCCTTGCGGCCCACGGACACCATCTCGTTCATCGAGATGCCGAAGGCGCCGTCGCCGGCAAAGCCGATCACCGGCGTGTCGGGGTTGCCGATCTTGGCGCCGAGGATCGCCGGGAAGCCATAGCCGCAGGGGCCGAACAGGCCCGGC
This sequence comes from Paracoccus lutimaris, assembly GCF_003337565.1. GTDB lineage: Bacteria > Pseudomonadota > Alphaproteobacteria > Rhodobacterales > Rhodobacteraceae > Paracoccus > Paracoccus lutimaris. The sequence goes on along the minus strand of NZ_QPJL01000029.1, from coordinate 17,590 downwards.
GCCAGGTATTTGCGGCCGCCCTCGAAGGTGGGATAGGCGTTGCCGATGGCGCAGTTGTTGCCGATGTCGGAGCTGACGATGGCGTCCGCCGGCACCGCCTGCATGATCGCCCGCCAGGCCTGGCGCGGGCTCATCAGGTCGCTGTCGCGTTGGCGCGCCTCCTCGTTCCAGACCGTGCCCGGATCGTCGTCCTCGTGGTCGAGGCTGGACAGCTCCTGCGCCCAACGCGACTTGGTCTGCGCCACCAGGTCCTTGCGCTCGGCCCGGCCGGCATCGCCGGCGCTGTCGGACAGCTGCGCCAGGATGCCGCGCGCCACCTTGCCCGCGTCGCCCTGGATGCCCACGGTGACCTTCTTGGTCAGGCCGATGCGGTCGGCGTTGATGTCGACCTGGATGATCTTCGCTTCCTTGGGCCAATAGTCGATGCCGTAGCCCGGCAGGGTCGAGAACGGGTTGAGCCGCGTCCCCAGCGCCAGGACCACGTCGGCCTTGGCGATCAGTTCCATCGCGGCCTTGCTGCCGTTATAGCCGAGTGGCCCGACCGCCAGCGGGTGGCTGCCCGGGAAGCTGTCGTTGTGCTGGTAGTTCGAGGCCACCGGTGCATCCAGCCGCTCGGCCAGTGTCACGAGATCCGGGATCGCGCCCGACAGGACGACGCCGGCACCTGACAGAATCACCGGGAACTTGGCTTCCGATAGCAGCCGCGCGGCTTCGGTCACGGCTTCCTCGCCCCCGGCCGGGCGCTCGAAGGCCACGACCTGTGGCAGATCGACGTCGATGACCTGGGTCCACATGTCGCGCGGAATGTTCATCTGCGCCGGCGCCGAGTTGCGCCAGGCCTGCATGATGACGCGGTTCAAGACCTCGGGAATGCGCGAGGGGTCGCGGACCTCTTCCTGATAGCACACGCAATCGGCAAACAGCCGCATCTGCTCCATCTCCTGGAAGCCGCCCTGGCCGATGGTCTTGTTGGCGGCCTGGGGCGTCACCAGCAAAAGCGGGGTGTGGTTCCAGTAGGCGGTCTTGACCGGCGTCACGAAGCCCGTCACCCCCGGCCCGTTCTGCGCGATCATCATCGACATCTTGCCGGTCGAGCGCGTGAACCCGTCCGCCATCAGCCCGGCATTCGTCTCATGCGCGGTGTCCCAGAACGTGATCCCGGCCTTGGGAAAGAGGTCGCTGACCGGCATCATGGCCGAGCCGATGATCCCGAACGCATGCTCGATCCCATGCATCTGCAGAACTTTGACAAACGCTTCCTCGGTCGTCATCTTCATGGCGGATAGCTCCTTATGCCCGCTCGTCGCGGTAGTGATAGAGGTGATAGAGGCCCCACTGGCCAAGCCGCCGGAACGGCGTCTTCCAGCCCTCGTGGGGAAGTTCGGTGTTGAAGATCGGCAGGTCCGGGACAGCCTGTCCCGCGACAAGCTGCGCCAGCCGGCGACCCGCCATGGCCGAATACATGACGCCATTGCCGCCATATCCCAGCGAGTAGAACAGTCCCGGCGTATCCGGCAGCCCGGTGATGCGCGGCATCATGTCGTGGCTGACATCGACCCATCCCCACCAGCTGTAATCCAGGTCGATCCCGCGCAGGGCGGGGAATTTCCGGGCCATGCCTTCGCGCAAGCTGTTCAGGTGCGCCGGGTTGGCTGCATCGCGCCCGGTGATCGCCGCGCGCGATCCGATCTGCAGCCGGTTGTCGGGCAGCAGGCGGTAATAATGACGCAGCGTACGCGTATCCGTCAGCGGGGACATGGTGCGAATGCCCACGGACTCGAGCTCTGACGGAGTCAGGACACGCGTGACGATGCTGTTCGACATGATCGGCATCAGGCGGTCGCGAAGGCGGCCGTGCAGGCTCCGGGTGGCGTAGGCAGCCGTTGCGACCGCCACGCGGCGTGCACGGACCGTGCCGCCCGGCGTGCGCAGGTGATGGACGCCGTTCTTCAGCTCCCATCCCTGCACCGGAGTGTCGGGATGCACGGTGGCGCCCAGTTCGCGGGCCACGCGCAGATAGCCGAAGGCCAGCTTTGCGGCGTGGATGCTGACGCCGTCGGCCTCCCACATCGCACCATGGGCTTCCTGGTCGCGCACTGCGCTGGCGAACAGCTCTTCCCGCGACAGCATTCGGGCATCATAGCCGAAGGTGTCGCGCAGCAGCTTCGCCTCGGCCTCCAGCGTCGGAATGACGCCGGCCTTGTGGGCGATATAATAGTGGCCGCCATCCTGCGGATCACACTGGATGTCGTGGTCGCGCAGCAGCCCGCGGAACAGTGCGAACGCCTCGACCATCTCGTGGTGCATGCCGCGCGCGACATCCAAGCCCCAGCGGTCGATCCATTGGCTGCGCTTGAGCCGCCCGGCGCTGATCTGCGCCTGGCCGCCGTTCCGGGTGGAACAGCCATAGGCGACCCCATTGGCCTCGAGCACGGTGGCCTTGATACCATGTTCCTTCGCCAGGTGAATGGCCGTGGACAGCCCCGTATAGCCCGAGCCGATCACGGCCACATCCACGTCCATGTCGCGTGTGACCGGACCGTCGCCGTCGGGGGCCGGGCCGGCCGTGCCAATCCAATAGGTGGGGGCATAGTCGCTGCCCGGTCCCAGAGCGCGCGCCGTCATGGGGTCATACTGAGGGTCGAACGGCACCGACCCGCGTTTGTCGATAGGCTGCATAGCGGTCACTTGACGGGAATGTTCGGGCGTTGCTTGCGGATCGCCTGCTTTTCCACGATCCGGCCGTGACGGAAGCGGAACAGGTCGGCGCCCTGCACTTCGGTCCGGGTGCCGTCGGGGTTCGTGGCGCGGAAGGTCCATTGGCTCACGCCGCGGGTCCCATCCTCGGACACGAAATGGCTGTGGTCGGCCCACTGCACGTCCGGCATCGTGGTCCATACGCCTTCAAACGCCTTGGCGATCGCCTCGCGGCCTTCGATCTTGTTGCCGTATTCATTGTCACCGGCGACAGTGTAGAAGACGCAATCATCACCGAAGTGGGTCATGACACCGTCAATGTCGTGGCGGTTGAAGGCATCGAAGGTGTCTTGCAGGTCGGCGGCGGTCAGTGTGCGGGTCATAGGAAAAGCTCCTTGGTCAGTAGCCCAGCATGGCGGGAAGCCACAGGGCGATTTGGGGAAACAGGGCGATGACGAAGATCGCAGCGGTCGAGGCCACGGCGAAGGGCAGCGCGGTAACGCTGATCCGCTCGATGCTCTCGCCCGAGATGCCCGAGGCGATGAACAGGTTCTCGCCCAGGGGTGGCGTCTGGAAGCCCACCGACAGCGTGCAGATCATCACGATGCCGAAATGGATCGGGTCGATGCCGACCATGTAGGCGACCGGCAGCATCACCGGCACCAGGATCATGATCGCGGCCAGCGTTTCCATGAACATGCCGACGATCAGCAGCATGCCGATGATCAGCGCCCAGATGGCATAGACATTGGTGGTCAGGCTCAGGATGCCGCCCGCGATGATGCCGGGGACGTTGTTTTCCACCAGGATGCGCCCAAAGATCGTTGCGGCGAACAGCACCAGAAGCACTCGTCCGGCAAGCCAGGTCGTCGCCTCAAGCGCCTTGAACACCTCGGCCATGTCCAGCTCGCGATAGATGACGACGCCGACGAACAGGGTATAGAAGATGGCGACGATGGCGGCCTCGGTCGGGGTGAACAGGCCGGTGTAGATGCCGCCCAGGATGACGATCGGAGCCAGCAGCGCCCAGAACCCCTGATAGCAGGCGCAGGCGAACTTGCGCAGCGACAGCGGCTCGGACGATCCGTGATAGCCGCGTCCCTTGCAGCGGACCCAGTTCATCAGCAGCAGACCGCCCGCCATCACGGCGCCCGGCAGGAAGCCCGCGATGAACATCTTGGAAATCGACACCGACTGGAACGGACCATGCGCGGCAATCGCCTCGGGGGCGGGCGCGATGCCCATGGCCGAAATGCCGAAGATGATCATCGGGATCGAGGGCGGGATGACGATGCCCAGACCCCCCGCCGCCGCCGTGACGGATGCGGCATAGTCGCGGCTGTATCCGTTGCGGATCATGCCGGGGATCATCAGCATCCCCACCGCCGCCGTGGTGGCGGGGCCGGAGCCGGAAATCGCGCCGAAGAACAGGCAGGCGACGATGGTGGCGGCCGACAGCCCGCCGGTAAAGGGACCGGCCAGGCTTTCGGCGACGGCGATCAGGCGCCGCGACAGGCCCGCGGCCTCCATCAGCGCACCGGCAAGGATGAAGGATGGCAGCGCCATCAGCGGGAACGACCCCACCGAGGACCAGGCCATCTGCACCATCTTGATCGGGTTGTCGCCCAGATACAGCATCGCGGCCAGGGCGGCGACGCCAAGCGCCACCACAATCGGCGCGCCCAGGACCATCAGCAGTGCGAAGGTGCCGAACAGGACTTCCACGACATAGTCGTTCATTTCGCGTGCTCCCGCTCATAGGCGCGCTGTTCATCCTCGGCCAGTTCAAGAGCCTGCTCGACCTCGACCTTGTCCGGGTCACGCGGGTCGATCCCCTTGACCAGCTTCAGGTAATTCACCTGCAGGATGCGGATCGTCATCAGCGCAAAGGCGATGGGCAGCGCCATGTAGACCCAGCGCATTTCCCAGCCCAGCGTCTGCGCCTTAACGAAGGGTTTCAGCCGGCTGATGAACTGGATCGCTTGCCAGATGAAGACGACATTGAAGGCGATCCAGAACAGGTCCCCAATGGCTTCCAGAATTCGCGCAGCTCGGCGCGGCATCATGTTCAGATGAAAGGTGACGCGGTTATGCGCCGCCATCCGCGCGGCATAGGAGGCGCCGAAATAGGCGAACCAGACGAACAGGATGACCGACAGCTCTTCGATCCAGGTGATCGAAAAGCCGAACATCTGTCGGGCGACGATCTGCACGAAGAGCAGCGTGACGAACACGGCCAGCAGCGCGCGGCAGATGTAGCTTTCCAGATTGTCGAGATGTTTCCAGAATGCAGACATGCGTGGACTCCGAACAGGGCGACGTCGGTGCTTATTGCACCGTGTCGCGGCCCAGCGAGGTCAGCACCCCATTCAGCACCTCGACGCCGCCGATCTGGTCATAGAATTTCGGCCAGACCTTGCTGGTCGCCAGGTCGATGAATTCCTTTTCGTCATCGGCCGGCTTGGTGATTTCCATGCCGCGCGCCACCAGCTCGTCGCGGATCTTGCTTTCCTGTTCGCGCAGGAAGACGCCGGATGCCTTGGTCGCGTCGCGGCCGGCGGCCAGAACCTGCTGCTGCTGTTCTTCGGACAGGCTTTCAAACAGCGATTCGCTGATGACCAGCGGCTCGATCGAGAAAATGTAGCGTAGATCGGTGATGTATTTCTGGACCTCGTAGAACTTCATCGCGTTCACGGTCATGTAGGGGTTGTCCTGACCGTCAACGACTTTCTGTTGCAGCGCCGCAAAGGTTTCGCCCCAAGCCATCGGGGTGGGGTTGATGCCCCAGGCCTTGTAGGTCTCGATCATGATCTCGTTCTTGGGTACGCGCACCACCAGGCCCTGCAGGTCGGCCACGGTCGAGACCGGCTTTTTCGAGTTGGTCAGCACGCGGAAGCCGGAATAGCCCCAGCCGATGATGCGCACGCCGGCATCCTCGACGGTCTGATCGACCATCTTCTGACCGACTTCGCCCTGCGTCACCTTCTCGGCGTCGTCCTGCGACAAGATGACATAGGGCAGGGTCAGCGTGCCGACGCTGGGCGAGAACGGCGTGATATTGTTGATCGCCAGGATCGAGAAATCCAGCGTGCCGGTGGCGGCTGCGGTAATGGTGTCTTGCTCGTCACCCAGCTGACCGTTCAGGAACAGCTTGCCAGTCATGGCGCCGCCGCTTTCCTTCTCCAGCGCGGCGACAAAGGCCTTGCCAAGCGCCTCTTGCGTCCCGCCGGCACCATCGCCCACAGCGATGCGGTATTCGGTAGCAAAGGCCGGAACGCTTAGCATCAGGCTGATCGCGGTGCCGGCCAGTAGGTTGAATGTCTTCTTCATAGGCTTCCCCTCCCCTTGCGCGACCCACCTCCCGTGAGCCTTGCGACGCTGCGTAATATTGCCGCAGAGCGCGCCAAGTGATATGTCCAGTTGCAAGCAAATGTGAGTCCAGATGGCGGACACCCTTCCGGTCGAGACGATCTTTCTGCGTGACGACGCCCTGACCTTGCAGGGGCGGCTGGCGGCCGCCATAGTCCGGGCGGTTCTGGAAACGCGATCAAGGCCCGGCGTACGGTTGCCCTCCAGTCGCAAGCTGGCGCAGGCACTCGGCATTTCGCGGATGACGGTGACGCTGGTTTACCAAAACCTCGTCAGCCAGGGCTACCTGGAGACCTTGCCGCGTTCAGGCATCGCCATTGCCGCGACGGTGCCCTTGCGCAGGGTTGAGGTGGCGGCCAGGGGCGTGTCGCGCGCGTTGGATTGGGCCGATTGGCTGTCAGACCAGACGCTGCCCAAACGGGTGATCCGTAAGCCGGAGAACTGGCGCGAGTTCCGTTACCCCTTCATCTTTGGCCAGGCCGATCCTCGGCTGTTCGACCATGGCGCATGGCGCGACTGCGCGCGCCGGGCGCTGGGAACACGGGATTTCTCCGATCTGGCCGCCGACCGCTATGGCGCCGACGATCCGCTGCTCGTCGATTACATCTGTTCGCACACTCTGCCCCGGCGTGGCTTTCAGGCCAGCCCCGACGAGGTGCTGATCACGCTGGGCGCCCAGAACGCGCTGTTTCTGGCGACCGAGCTTCTGGCCCGCATCGACCGGCTGGCCGTGACCGAGGAGCCTGGCTATCCCGATTTTGCCGAGACCTTGCGCCGCGCCCGCAGCCCGACCACCTTTCTGCCGGTGGACGGTATGGGGCTGGATCCGGCGATGCTGCCCGAGGCCACGCAGCTCATCATTGTCACGCCCAGCCACCACATCCCGACAGGCGCCACCATGCCGCCGGCGCGCCGGCACGCCTTGTTGCAGCGCGCCGAACAGTTGAACGCGCTGATTATCGAAGATGATTATGATTTCGAGATGTCCTATCTGGCGCCCCCGGTCCCGGCGCTGAAATCGCTCGATAGCGCCGGCCGGGTGATCTATATCGGCAGCTTCTCCAAGTCGTTGTTTCCCGGGCTGCGCATCGGCTACATGGTCGGCCCTGCACCGCTGATCGCGCGGGCGCGGGCGCTGCGTTCGATCATGCTGCGCCACCCGCCGACGCATCTGCAACGCATCACCTCATATTTTCTGGCGCTGGGGCATTACGACGCCCATATCGTGCGGCTGCGGCAGGCGCTGAAGCAGCGCCGCAAGGTTCTGGAACAGGCGCTGGCGCAGACCACGTTACAGACCCTGGGCGCAGCGGCGCAGGGCGGGTCCAGCATGTGGCTTGGCGCGCCCGGAACCGACAGCGCCGATCTGGCCGCGCGGTTGCACGCGGAAAGCGTGCTGATCGAGCCGGGGGCGGTGTTCTTTGAACAGCCGCCCGCGCCCTGCCCGCTGTTCCGGCTGGGTTATGGCTCGATCGCCGACGATCTGATCCCCGAGGGCGTTGCCCGTATCGACCGCATGGCGCGGCGTCTGGCGGGGGGCTAGACCGTCCGCCGGACCGCCGCCAGCCGCCCAGCCAGCAGCGCCAGAATGGCGCTGGCAAGGCTCAGCAGCGCGCCCATCTTGGCGGCGTCCTGAACCGGCCCGGCAGGGAAGGCGACCGAGGCCACGAACAGCGCTACGGTAAAACCAATGGCCGCGACGCAGCCCACGACCGGCAAATCGCGTAACGTCATGCCTTCGGGCAGACCAAGCTGCAGCACATTGGCGGCGAACCAGCCAAACAGCGTGATCCCCAGCGGCTTGCCGATCATCAACCCCGCCAGGACCAGCAGCGTCGGCGCCGAGACCGCGCTGAGCTCAACCCCGGCATTGACCAGCCCAAAGGCGCAAAGCACCAGCTGCACCGGTACCTTCAAGGCATGCTCGATGCTGTTGAGCAGATCGGTGGCATGGCGTTCCTCTTCGGCAAAGATGCCGAAATCGTGCTCGGCATGGGGAATGGCCGGGATGATCGGCAACAGCCCCAGCGCCGGATGCAGCCCGGCGCGGTAGAACGCATACCAACTGAGACAGCCGGCGATCACATAGGGCCAGGCCCCTAGCACCCGCCGCGCCCAGGTCGAGTTCGGCCGGTCCTGCCGGCCCCGGTCCATCCGGCGCGGCAGCCAGTTAGCCATAAGCCAGACCGCGACCGCCGCCGCGACCGACAAGAGCAGCCAGGCCAGCGCCAGATCGCCCGATGGATAGAACACCGCAAGTATCGCCAGACCCGCCGCATCATCGGCAATCGCCAGCAGCAGCAGGAAGCCGAATGGCCGGATGCCGCGCACCAAAGACCATGCGGCCGACCAGATAGGAAAAGGCGATGTCGGTTGCCGTGGGAATCGCCCAGCCCCGGCCCATTTCGGCCAGCGACCCCAGCAGGACGGCCAGCGTCAGATAGACGGCGACCGGTCCCATCATTCCGCCCAGCGTGGCGATCAGCGGCGTCAACGCCTTCTTCCCGCGCAGCGAGCCGCCCGACAGGATCACAGCCTCCCAGACCTCTTTTGCGGCCATGGCAAAGAAAAAGGCCATCAGAAGGTCGTTGATCAGGAAGTGTAGGGTCACGACGCGGATAGCCTGTCCGTCGTGCATCTCGACTAGGCCGATCGGGGCATTGGACCAGATCGGTAGGTGAACAAGCTGATGATAGCTGTCAGGCGCCAGATTGGCCCAGATCAAGGCCAGCGCCGCGCCCCCTATAAGCAAGAGCGAATTTTGCGCGACGAAGTTCCAAATGCGATTCAACTGTCATCCCTCCTGCCCTTGCATCAGTCGATAGCAAAGCGTTGGACCGAAATGGAAGCGAAAGGTCGACGCCCAATTCCATACAGGTCGGCTCGGCTGCCATGATCAGCGCGTAGCTTTGCCCAGTCCGGTTCAGCCAAGTCACGACGATGAGCGCAGTGCCGCCAAAAACTGCATAGTGCTGCCTCCTACGCTAACCGCCCAACCCATTATCTGCGCACTCAGCGCCGCCAGATCCTCGGACAGAGCCCATATTAAGGAACGGCACGGAGAAGCCCTGCCGGTAGCAGATCCCTGTGCTGCCCCCCGGCCATCCACTTGGCGAAAAGCCGGTGCCGATGCCGCAGGATTTCCACCGGCAGCCGTTCATTGCCTTGGGAAACGAGATCAGCACGCGATCGGACAAGGACCGGTTCTTTGCCGATCATGGCATCAAGCCCTGCGTGGTCGCCGAGGCGCAACTGTCCTTTGCCATCTGTTCGATGGTGGCGGCCGGCGCCGGGGTGTCGATCATCGAGCCGGTGACCGCGCGGCAATGCGCGGGCCTTGGCATGGTCGCAATCCGGCCGATCACGCCCGAGCAGCCCTTTACATATGACATGCTGACGCCAGCGCTGCGGCCGGCGTCAAGGCTGGTCCAGGACCTCGCCGACCGCGTCCGGCGTAGGCTCGATGCGTTGAAGCAGACGGCCTGAGACGCGGCTCAGCGCGCCGCAGGGTTGCGCGCAACGACGATCATCTCGACCCGCATGCCGGGCCGCGCCAGTGGCACGCCGCCGGTCGCGCGGGCCGGGGGATTGGCCGGATCGACCCAGGCGTCCCAGACCGCATTCATGCCGGCAAAATCGGCCATGTCAGCCAGCCAGACCTGCACCGAGGCGATATCGGCCTTGCTGCCGCCCAGCTGGGCCAGCACGGCATCGACATTGGCCAGCACCTGCCGTGTCTGGGTGGTGATGTCGGCGCTCAGATCGTCAGGCACCTGCCCGGCCAGAAAGACGATGTCGCCGATGGTGACGGCTTCGCTCATGCGCGGGCCGGGGTTCAGGCGGGTCAGGGTCATGCGGTGTCCTTTGGTTTCAGTCATTGTCGCTGGCCGCGGCGCCGGCGCCACGGCGGGATTGCTCCGATGCGGGCACGGTGGTGCGCATCGCCAGCGCTTGCAGCCCGGCCAGCGCCTGCTCCGAGACCGATGCAATGCCGGTCGGGGCGGGCGCGGCGGCAGCATCGGCCGTGACCGAGATGGTCAGGTCGGCCTCGCACAGCGCGGCCAGCATGGCCAGATCATCGGGCGCGATGGCGCCCGAGGCGGTGATCCGTGCCTGGCCGCCGTTCCAGTCCAGCACCAGCGCCCTGCCCATGGCCGCCGCCATGCGGGCCAGCAGCGGCAGTGCCAGCACCGGGCGGCGCAGCGCGCGCAGGCTGACCGGGCCGGCGCAGATGCCGGCGGGCAGCGCCGCGTGATCGTCCAGCGCCGCGCCGACGGCGATCGGGCACAGCCCGTCCATGCCCGACCACTGGCGGTCAGAGATAGCAAAGCGGGACTCGAGCGGGTCGGTCAGATGCGCCAGCAGCAGCGCCGCGCCGTCCAGACCATGCAGGGCCAGCCAGCCGGCGGCAAAGCCCGCCTCCTCGGCCAGACCCCAGGGCATTCCGGCACCGCGTGCGGCCTTTAGACACAGCGCCTCGATCTCGTTGCGCGACAGGTTCGCCGCGGCGCTGGCGCCGGGCGCAAACTGCGGCACCGAGACGGTCGGATCATGCGCTTCGGTCATTGCGCGGCCCTTTCCGCAAGCTCGTCGGGATAGGGCAGGTCCTGGAACAGGCTGATGCGCACCCATTTGTCGGACCGGGGATCGAACCGGCTGGCACCAAAGAACGCCAGCTTGCAGCGCATCAGGTCGATGGGCAGCATCGTCGCCCCGATCAGATTGTCGCGCACCTCGGCAAAGGGGTGGTCTTCGGCAAGCTGCACCCGGCGCAGCGCATGGCGGTGCTGCGGCTGGTCCATCAGGAAAGCGGCCACCGGGCTGTTGCCAGCCACAGCGTCCAGCGCGCGATGCAGGTCCTGCACCAGACGCGCGATGCACAGCGGCTGTTCCCGCTCGGCGCCCGGCTCGGCATGGCGTTCGCCAAGTCGCGGCTCCAGCTTTTCCTCGGAGACATACCAGAAGCGGGCGTCGTTGGCCGGATTGGCAAAGTCGATCTCCAGCGCCCATTGGAAACGGTCGCGGATGATGGCGCGCAGCCTGTCCACGCTCATGGCGCCGTCGATGCGGGCGGCCATGGTTTCCTCGGCCGACATGCTGGCACCCAGATCGTCGATCAGCGCGCCATGCGGCTCCAGCATCAGCGCCAGCAGCGCCTCTTGCCCCTCGAGCGTCAGCTTGGCCTCGCCCCAGCGCCAGAGCACGTCCCAGGGGTGCGGGCCGGGCTGCGGCCAATTGGCCAGATGCTCGGCGATGCGGTCCAGATCGGCGCGCAGATCGGCCAGTTTGCCGGTCTGGATCGGATGATCGGAATGCCACAATGCGGCATTGCGGCGGGCATCGGACAGGGCCTCGTGCAACCCGCGCACAGCCGCAGGATCGGCAGCACTCTGCGCGCGCACACGGGCCAGGGCGTCCTCGCGCGCCTGGATCCAGTTGTTCAGCAGCGCCGGGTGGCGCACCAGAAAAGGCGCCATGCCGAGGCCGGTGGAATTGCCGACGCCAAGGCTGCGGCGCGTGGCGCGGTCCAGCCGCACCGCGCGGGCGCCGCCCTGCGCGGCGGCCAGATGCTCGACCAGATCCACGGTGAACTGGCGCGTCAGCCAGACGCTGAGCATCTCGGCCTGAAACGGCGCCGACAGCTCGTCGCGCCCGGCTATCACCGCGCGGTCGGCGGCGCCGAACTTGCCGGCGCCATAGACCGCGGTGGTGCGCATCAGATAGCCGACGGCCGCCACCTCGGCCGGGTCGGGTTGCAGCCCCTGCGCCAGCCGGTCGATCACATGCGCAAACAGCCGCACCGAGCGGTTGGCGCGGCTGAGCGACAGCTCGCGCGGGGAGATGCGCCCGGCCTCTTGCAGGGGCACATTGGCGGCAAGCCGGTCAAGATCGGCCGTGGACGGCTCGCCGTCGAACAGCGCGAAGGTCGCGTCCCAGGCGGTGGCGATGACCCGGTCCGAGCGCATCTCGTCGGGCAGGTCATGGCCAAAGGCCACGAGGCTGTAGGTCCGCACCGGGCCAATGGCGCGATAGACCGCGCGGCCGACGCCGCGTACGTCGATGTCCCAGACCGGGCGGTCAAAGCGCCAGCCCTCGGCCTGGACGCGGCGCAGCATCTGGCGCAGGAAGGACAGCCGCATCGGATGCGCGGCGCCCATGCGGGCCAGCGTCATCACCTGGCCTGGATCGCGGCGGAACGGGACCAGGTCGGGGGCGGTGTACAGGATCGGACGGTTCATCTGTGCGCTCATCATTGACGGTCAGCTCGACTTGCGTTCGGTGGATTGCCGGCCCAGCATCAGGGTGATGCGTAGCGCGTCCCAGAGCGACGGCAGCAGGATGATCGACACCGGCACCGCCGTCACCACGATAAAGCTTTGCAGCTTGCCGATACCGCCCGAGCCGGTCGAGATCAGGATCAGCGCCATCACCCCCATGGCGATGCCCCAGAAGGCGCGTAGGGCCACCGAGGGTTCGCCATTCGACATCGAGGCCGCGATGACATAGCTCATCGAGTCGCTGGTCGTGGCGACAAAGATCATGGTCAGGATCAGGAACAGGATCGACAGGATGAACCCGGCCGGCATGGCGCTGGTGATCGCCAGCAGCGCGGCGGGCAGGTTGAAGCCCTCGAACGGGCCGGCGATGGTGTCAGGCGCCGCCATCTCGAACGAGATCCCCGAGCCGCCGATGATGGTGAACCAGAAGTTGGTGATCAGCGGCGCGGCAATCGACAGCATGATGACGATCTGCCGGATCGAGCGGCCGCGGCTGACGCGGGCGATGAAGATCGCCATTAGCGGGCCATAGCCCATGAACCAGCCCCAGAAGAACACCGTCCACCAGCCCAGCCAGCCCGGATCGCCAAAGGCGCCCGCCTCGCCGCGATACATCGCCATCTGGAAGAAGTTCTGAAAATAGACACCCATGCCGCCGAAAAAGCTGGTGAGCATCGCCGAGGTCGGCCCGAAGACCAGCAGGAATACCAGCAGGCCAAGCGCCAGCACGACGTTGAAGCTGGACAGGATCTGGATGCCCCGGTCCAGCCCCGACACCGCCGAGACGGTATAGACCGCGACCAGCGCCATGATGACCACGGCCTGCGTCGTGAAACTGTCGGGGATGCCGGTCAGGGCGTTCAGGCCATAGGACATCTGCAGGCCCAAAAAGCCGATGGGTCCGACGGTGCCCGCGACCACGGCGATGATGCAGGTGGCATCGGCGATCAGCCCGATCGGGCCGTTGATCGCCCGGTCGCCGAACACCGGATAAAGCAGCGTGCGCGGCGCCAAGGGCAGGCCCTTGTCGTAGTGATAATGCATCAGCATGATACTGGTCAGAGAGCCGAGGATCGCCCAGGCCAGAAAGCCCCAGTGCAGGAAAGCCTGCGCCATGGCGATATTGGCGCGGGCCTGCATGTCGGCCGGCGCCGCGCCGAACAGCGGCGGCGTGGACAGGAAATGCGCGATGGGTTCTCCCGCCGCCCAGAACACCCCGCCGCCCGCAAGCAGCGTGCACATGATCATTGAGGCCCAGTTGAAGGTCTTGAACTCGGGCATGGACATGCCGCCCAGCCTGACCCGCCCGCCGGGCAGCACACAGAGCACCAGGCTGATGAGGAATGTCGCCAGCAGCAGGATCTGCCAGTAAAGCCCGAAATACCGCGCCGAGAACGCAAAGCCCGCGTCCACCAGCACCGACAATCCGTCGATGTCCACCAGCGCATAAAGGCAGAACAGCAGGATGAACCCTCCCGACAGGGCGAACAGGGGCTTGTTGACCCTGCTCAGGGTACCCTTCGCCCCGGTTATCGAAATATCGGCCATGTCGTTCCTCCCTGAACGTCGAAATGGGTGCGGCGCTAGCCGGCGACCCGCTGTGCCTGCAGCCCGGCCACATGCGCGGGGCCAAAGCTGATCCTGAAGAATTCCAGCCAGTTGCCGCCCATCACTCCGTCGATGGTGGCGGGGTCTAGCCCGGCAGCGGCCAGCCCGTCGCGCAGGCTGCCGAAATCGCGGTTGTCGCGGAACCACGACGGCATCGGCGGAAAGCCCGGCGCATCGGCGCTGCCTTCGCCGTAGTCCACCGTCTTGGTCCAGCGTCCGCTGCGCATCCATTCGACGATGCTGTCGGGCTGGTCCTGGCACAGGTCGGTGCCGATGCCGACCTGGCCCGGACCGACCAGATCAATCGCGCGCGCCACCATGTCGCACCAGTCCTGAAGCGTGCAAGCGCTGCCGCCCCGCAAGTGATGCGGATAGACCGACAGCCCCAGGAAACCGCCGGATTCGCCAAGCGCGCGCAGAAGCTGATCCGACTTGTTGCGCAGCGCCGGGTGCCAGCTATGCAGGTTGGCGTGGCTGATGGTGATCGGCCGCGTCGAATGTTCGATCGCCTCGAGCGTCGAGCGTTCGGCGGAATGGCTCATGTCCACCACCACACCGACGCGGTTCATCTCGGCCACCACGGCGCGGCCCATCCGGGTCAGGCCACTGTCGGTCGCCTCGTAACAGCCCGAGGCCAGCAGCGACTGGTTGTTGTAGGTCAGCTGCATGAAGCGCAGGCCCAGCGTGTGCAGCACCTCAACGAGGCCGATGTCGTCCTCGATGCAGGACGGGTTCTGCGAGCCGAAAAAGATCGCGGTGCGGCCGGTGTCGCGGGCACGCTGCACATCGGCGGCGGTGCGGCCCTGAAAGATCAGGTCGGGGTGCAGCTCGAACCAGCGGTTCCAGCGCTCGATCACCTGCACCGTCTCGCGGAAGGTCTCGTGATAGGTGATGGTGACATGCACCGCATCCACGCCGCCGGCGCGCATCTGGCGAAAGATCTTTTCCGACCAGTTGGCGTATTGCAGCCCGTCGATCAGCGGCGTCATTCCGGCGCCCCCGCTGCGACATAGGCGGTCTTGACCGAAGTGTAGAACTCGGCCGCATAGCGCCCCTGTTCGCGCGAGCCAAAGCTGGACGCGCCACGCCCGCCGAACGGAACGTGGTAGTCGGTGCCGGCGGTGGGCAGGTTCACCATGACGCAGCCCGCCCGCATATTGGCGCGAAAGTGGCTGGCGCGCGACAGGCTGCGGGTCATGATGCCGGCGGTCAGCCCGAATGGGCTGTCATTGGCGATCGCCAGCGCTTCTGCATAGCTGTCGGCCTTGATCAGGCAGCTGATCGGGGCGAACATTTCCTCGCGGTTTACGGTCATGTCATTGCGGGTTCCGGCCAGCACGGCGGGGGCCATGAAATAGCCCTGGGTCGGCCGGTCCAGCCGGTCGCCGCCGCAGAGCAGTTCGGCGCCCTCGGATCGGCCCTTTTCGACATACGCAAGGTTCTGGGCAAGCTGGCCTTCGCTGACCACCGGCCCGATCTGGGTGCCGTCCTCCAGCGCGTGGCCGACCTTGAACGCCTTGGCGGCCGCAACCAGACGTTCGGCAAACTGGTCATGGATGGCGGAATGCACGATCAGCCGGCTGGCGGCGGTGCATTTCTGCCCGGTGCCGCCAAAGGCCGCATTGGCGGCATGGGCGACGGCCAGATCCAGATCGCAATCCTCCATGATGAGCATGGGATTTTTCGACCCCATCTCCATCTGCACCTTGGTCATATTGGCCACGGCCGAGGCCGCGATGCCGCGCCCGACGCCGACCGAGCCGGTAAAGCTGATTGCATCGACCTTGGGGCTTTCGACCAGCCGCTGCCCGACCTCGCGACCCGAACCCAGCACCAGGTTGAACAGGCCCGGCGGAATGTCCTGCCGCGCGATGATTTCGGCCAGCGCCACGGCACTGGCGGGGGTCAGGTTGGCGGGCTTCCAGACCACGGCATTGCCAAAGGCCAGCGCCGGGGCGATTTTCCAGGCGGGCGTCGCCACCGGGAAATTCCACGGGCTGACAATCGCCACCACGCCCACCGGCTCGCGGCGCACATCGATCTCGACGCCGGGGCGCACGCTTTCGGCCAGATCGCCCTGATTGCGCAGACATTCCGCCGCGTAATAGGTAAAGAACTGGCCGGCGCGATAGGTCTCGCCTTTGCCCTCGGCCAGTGGCTTGCCCTCCTCGCGCGCGATGATGCGGCCGATTTCTCCGGCGCGGGCCATCAGTTCGGTGCCGATGGCCATCAGCACGTCATGGCGTTTCTGGATGCCGGCCGCCAACCAGACAGGCTGGGCCGCCCGCGCCGCCTCCAGCGCCTGATCCAGCTGCTCGGCGCTTGCTTGGTCGTAATGGCCGATCAGGTCCGACAGGTCCGACGGGTTGCGATTCTCGACCGTCGAGATGCCGGACTGCCAGCGGCCCGCGATATGAAGATGCTGATTCTGGGTCATGGCGGCTCTCCTTGCTTTGCAACTGCTGTAAAAGCGGCTATTGCTTCAGACAATCTTGAAGTTCTGAATAAAAATTCAGGTGAATTGAAATGAAGCTTGAAATGCTGCGGGTGTTCCAGACCACCGCCGAACAGGGATCGCTGGCGCGCGCCGCCGATGCCCTGGGCCGGACGCCCTCGGCGGTGTCGATGATGCTGCTGCAACTGGAACAGGAGGTCGGCGGCGCGCTGTTCGAGGCCGGGCGCAAGAACCGTCTGACACCGCTGGGTGTTCTGGTGCTCGAGGAAAGCCAGCGGGCCAACGATGCCTATGACCGCAGCGTGCGGGCGATCCGGCGCTATGCGACCTCGACCGGCGGGTCGGTTCGCATTGTTGCCGTGCCTTCGGCGACGATCAGCCTGTTGCCGAAGGTAATCCTGCGCTTCCGGCGCGAGCGACCCGACGTGCGGCTTGAAATCAACGATGTCGACAGCGCCACTGTCCGCCGGCGTCTTGAATATGACGAAGCCGACATCGGCATCGTCTCGGCCGCGCCGGAGAATGCCACCGAGGGCGCGCTGATCGAGCGCACGCCGTTGGGCATCGTTTGCCGGGCAGACGGCCCGATCGCCCGCGCCGCCAGGCAGGAACCTCCCAGTTGGTCGCTGCTGGACCTGGAGCCGACGATCATCAACCCGCTGTGTGGCATGGTCAAAAGCCCGGTCGTGGAGAGGCACCTGATCTCATCGGTGCTGGAATCGCGCAATACCACCGCGCTGCTGGCCTTTGTCCAGGCGGGGCTGGGTGCGACCATCCTGCCTGAAAGCGCCATGCGCGCCCACGAGGATGCCTTGGCGTTTTTCCAGCCTGCAGATCCCGAAGCATTTCGTCACTTGCTGAAAATCCGCCAGATAAGGAGGCCTGCAACCCCGGCGGTTGAGGCGTTTTGGCAGAGCCTGCCTACGCTGACGGAAACGCTCTGAACATAGAGGCCTCGACCAGATTACCGGGCTGACAACCCAACCAGCTTTGGCTCAGTCATGAACCTATAGCGAAAGCGCTGTTCGGTGAGACGAAGTAACGTGGTTTCCGAAACGGAACAAAGGCAGCGGCTACGAGGCCGAAAAATTTCGGCGTAACTATTCAATGATCGCCGCTCTTGCATTGCAGCCGTCTGCTTCAGCCTTTCCGCAGGTCCTTTGATGCAGATCAACGTCTTCAT
>NZ_QPJL01000028.1 GCF_003337565.1 Paracoccus lutimaris | reverse complement strand
CTCTGACACGATGAAATACCGCACCGCAAAGATCCGCGATGCAATTGGCGCGGGGTAGAGCAGCCCGGTAGCTCGTCAGGCTCATAACCTGAAGGCCGCAGGTTCAAATCCTGCCCCCGCAACCAAAAATACCAATACTATCAAAGACTTCAAAGCCGAGCTAAACGCTCGGCTTTTGTCGTTTGCAGTCTACATCAACGCCACATCAACACGACACCAGAAAAGCCGCAGCAGCACGGATAAGCGTGCAGCCGCAGGCTGCGGCAGGCATTGCGAGTGGCAGCCGCGGCGGCTAGCCACCGAGTGCTAGACCTCGATGCTTGTACCTGCTGCCACTAGCGCGGCGGCTTGGATCGAAACAGGCGTGAAAAGATCGATGTCGAGCTCAGGCGTTTCGATCCCGACCACCAAAGAATACCGCGTTTTGCTTGCCGCTCTACCAAGTGCGCGGCGTTCTCGCCACCAACCTGATATCGGATAGACGTAGATTAGGTCCCGTTCGACGAGCTCGACCGCACTGCCTTCCCAGGTGTCGCTGTGGATCGATCCCGCGGAGATGGATTTCGGTCCAAAGAACCAGCCGTCGTTGTCTTCATTCACCGGGCGCGGATCGTCCTCATCCCGATCACCCTTGTTGACGCGTCGAAGGAAGTTCCCATCGGTTTCCCTGGCGCGCTTCAAATCAAAGCGCAGGCCAAACGACTGATATCGAGCGGGGTCGATCGCGCTGGCAAAGCTTGGGTTAGGCTCGATGAAATACGATAGAGTGACTTTCAGGCGCACGCTTTGATCGCCGAGCCCTTCAAGAACATCACGTGGCCACGGCAGGCGATAAACATGGGAGTCGCTGAACCGAACACTCCCATCTTCAATCCTGAATGGCTGAATGTACCTCTGAGCGACGAGGGCGAGGTCATTCGATGCCGACGCCAAGGCGCGCTTCAAATCCGGCACGCCGTAGCCATACTTTCTTGCGAGGTTTTTTCGGTCACTCTTCGACGCGGAGCCGTTGAACTCACCAAGCATATGGGGGGTCCAGCGCGCACTATGGACCATCAAAGCACGTACTGTTTCAGGCCAGTAATCGGGATGCTCCGCCATGATGCGGGCAGCCATCCGACCGGCCTGTGCTGTGGCTGCGCTTGTGGCCCAGAACGGCGTGACTGAGTTGGCACCAACAGATTTCGACGTCGTAAGCAACGAAAGAGACGGGAGACCGGAGACCGCCTCCGATCCAGAGCGACTGAGAGCACGGTTGCCTGCTTCAAAGACGATCTCAGGCTTAATGGGAGATTGGCTTGACCGCCAAAGTGTTGTTGTTCGACTGTAGGGGCTGCGCTCTCCGGGTCGCGCCCAGCCGGACCAGTCCCGGTATCCTCTCTCCGCGATTTCCGACTTGATGGTAGTGCCACCTACCGTCAGTGCGTTCCACGCCTGCGCTGGATCCTCGCCAGGGAAGGCATCGCCGTCTGCGATCTCTTCCGCCCTCGAATTGTCCCGGATGTTCCCAAGCGCTTGAACGAACAGGCGGCGGATGTGATCAGGACCTTCGTCGATTGCGTCGGTGCCGGAACTGATCTGGTCTAAGGCTGAACTCCAGCCGGTCGGTTCGGCCCCGGAACGATCCTCGTTGGTGATTGCCATGCAGTAGACCCGCACGCGATCCGGAGCGGAGATTTCCGGAAGCGATGCTGCTGACGTGGTTATGGCACCATAGGAGAAGGGATCATTCGGATCGAACCCGTCAGGCGGGAGGATTTTCACGGACTCTAGTCGATGCCTCAACATGGGCCACGATGAATCACCGAGGCGGGCAGTCAGATCTCCGTGCATTGCAAGACCGGCCATGCCCGATCCGTGCCCGATATCACTGTGATCATCTATACCCCATTCCGATGCGACAGCATGCATGTCAGCTGGCGCAAGAGCTGGTTCGATCAACGGATGGCCGCGATTGACGCCAGTGTCGAGGAGGCAAACTGCAGGGGCATCACTACCAGGCCACGATGTCCGTTCGGCAAGGTCATCGACAAAGTCATTGACCATCTCAGTGAGCTGATCAGTGAAAACCGTGGGTGTGTCTGTGGCCCGCCTGATTTCCGCGACACCACCAGTCGAAAATAGCAGCAGCTCGATTGCTGCGCGCCGACCGAATACCGGCAGAACGACCACTTCCGGGAACTGTAGCCGCGTCTCTTCTGATCCCACTGTCAGACCAAGTCGCAACGCTACGTCTTCAACGCGATCAAGCCGATCCTTGAAGCACCAAAGTGCCCACCAGATCTCCGCCTGCGCCCCTTCCGGCAAAGCAGCTGGGTCATCGCGCCAGAAGGATTGCAGACGCGCAGTCCGAATATGCTCGATCGGCTCGACACGAGTCTTCTTCGGAGGTTCAGCGCCTGGCTCGACATCAGCGAACGCGTAGTCGCGAAAAACGGCCTCAAACACATCGCGGGTATCATCTGGAACGAAAAGCGCAATCCGCCTCGCTCCATTCTCCGAGATCGTCACTGCACCTTGTCTTGTGCCTTCGCGCTTCTTCTCAAGCGTTGTTGGGCCCGCCGACGGTGCAAGTTCAACTTCGATGTATACGCCATCCGGTGCAAATGCGCCGTCCGGAAGATCCAACGCTTCGCGGCCACGATCTGCAACGTTGAACGCAGCGTTGAGCTCTGCAACGACCCTGCGGCCATGTTCTTCGCGAATTCGCTGCAAAGTGCGCTGCCGCGGGGTGCTGCCGGGCGACTTGTAGTCACGCACATCGGCCAAACCACTTAGATCAATGTGTCGGTGCTCGTAATCAGCCAATGGAACCCTTGTCGTCGATAAACACTGTCTTCATGTCCTGCCGCTTCTGAAGTTGGTGCGAGAGATCGGTGGTGGAAATGCTATTTCTCTCGGAAAGAATGGCCGCTTTGACCGCCTCTTCGGCCGCATGGGCAATCTCGGCCTGGCTCAGACCATTGGCCGCGGTCTCAATGGTTTTCCAAGCGAGCTTGGGGTACTTCATGGGCGACAGGTGCGCCTTGATGATGGCACGTACTTCCTCGTGCGTGGGCATTTCGAACCGAAGCACTTCATCGAAGCGCCTGAGTAATGCGCGGTCAAGAAGCGATGGGTGGTTGGTCGCTGCCACAAGAACACTGTCAGTGGCGGAAGGCTCTTCCATGAACTGCAGGAAGCTGTTCAGCACGCGACGCATCTCGGCAACGTCATTTGTCGCCATGCGGTTGCTGCCAACGGCATCAAACTCATCGAAAAGGTAGACACCGCGACGTTTCTGCGCCTCGTCGAACACGAGCCGCAACTTTGCCGCCGTTTCTCCCATGAAACGAGTAATGATGCTTTCCAAGCGGATGACGAAGAGCGGCAATCTCAGCTCGCCGGCCAGCGCCTCCGCTGTCATCGTCTTCCCCGAGCCAGGAGGCCCAGCAAACAACATGCGCCGACTGGGCGTCTTTCCATGTTCTCTAAGCCAGTCTCTACGCTGCTGCTGCAGAACGAGCGCGTCAAGATGTGCCCTAACTGGTGAGCTCAGGACGACGTCGGCAAGCCGAATTCTGGGTTCCCTGAGGTCAAGGAGGCTGTCGAGGTCGCCGCGGGGTCGCGAAAACGCGATCGGGACTGAAGCTTTTGTGCCGCGCTGTGATCGTGCTGCATCCACGGCTGCGCGAATTTCCTCCGCGGTCGTACGATGACCTTGGCGCGCCTCTCCGGCAGCGACCTGCAGCGCGATGGAGTAGAACTGCTCCTCGTCGCCCTCGGCCTTGCTCCTCAGCATCGCCAGTATCTGCTTTGCGTTTGACACTGCGTTGCCCCAGCCGGTCTTCATTTTTGGTCTAGAATAGTTCAGCCCGGCTGATTTGGAAAGCTCCCTGAGGTCGCACCGTCCGACCGCTAGCCCTCATTGCGCTGCCCAATGCTGTCTCTGTCTTTGTCTTCGTCGGCGTGGCGGGCATGGGCACAATTGTGCCCATCGCCATGCGGGACAAGCAGGGCCGCACCTGACATCATCAACCCGCTGCGAATCCCTGCCGCTCGTTGACAGCGTGAATCCATGAACCGGGCCGGGCGATGCGCTGCGGTCGAGGCGACCGAGCTTCCTATGGAGGCTTCGCCCGGCCCGTGTTTCATCTGCACGCCCGCGTCTGATCGCGCAGTACGGCATAGTCGCTGAGCATCCGGACGAGAACGGCACCTTCCGGCAGGGCCTCCACCTCGTCGGCGGCGCCCGCCTGCTCCGCACTGGTGTAATCGACCACGGGCGGACATGGCGCGCGGGTCTCAGAACCTGCCATCGCGCAGCCGGTCAGCCAGAGAATCGCGATCAGGAGGGCGGCGGGCAGCGGCGTCGAGCATCTGGCGGTGGATGGCATCGTTTCTCTCTCGGGCATCAAGCCGTTCGGCGGCGCGCCCAGCGTGTTCGCCAGCGCGGCGCAGGTTCAGGAGCAACAGCAAGATCGCTGCGGCGGCGAGGATCAGGCCCAGCGCCTTGCGCGCCGGGCCATGGGTGAGGAGCCAGCCGATCACCGCTGGCCCCGTTTCCAGTCATCGAGCCGAGCGTAGATGGTGACGGCGATGCCGATCAGCGCGATAACGATCAGCACCCAGCGCAGCGTGTCGAGGTAGGGCACAAGCGGCTGGATCGTTGACTGCGTTTCGGCGAGGACGCCCCTCACAGCCTCCACCCCTGCCGCGCCGACAGTGGCTGCACCCGCCGCACCGCCACCGCGCAGGGTGCGGCTTTCCGACAGAACTTCGCGCGCCGGTGGCAGTTCCAGGGCAAAGGGAACGGGCCGCGCCGGGAAAGGATCGCCCCAGGATCGGGCAGGCCCGAGATCGATGTGCATGAAGCCGGAGCGGGGGTAATAGCCGAAGCCGAGGAACCCAACCGCCCTCGCGGCCGTCTCGAAGGCCACGGGATCGTGGTTCGACATGGCGATGTCGAAGGCCGTGCCCTGCATGTGCTTCGAGGCCGGTGCCCCTCCGACAGCGCGGTTGTGCTCCGGGCTGCGATAGGCCGAGCGGATGATCAACGGCTTGCCGAGGCGGTCGCGCAGGGCCTGCAGCTTGTCCATGGCGTCCGTGTTGATCTTGATCGCGCCGGTGCCGCGGCAGGCAATCTCGGCGGCCGAGAAGTTCGGCCAGCGCCAGGCCTGTGCGGGCACATCGCGCCAATGGGGGTAGGTCAGGGTGGGCATGGTGGATCCTCCAGATGAAAAAACCCGCCTCTTGGGCGGGGGATGTGGTCGTGGTGGTGATGTCGTTCGTCGGTCAGTCGGATCGGCCGCGCTGGAAGGCGTCGAAGAGCATGTCCCGCATCGAGCGGATGTCGGTCTCGATGCGGTCGAGGCGGTCGCCATCGGCCTTGCGGTCCTCGCTGCGCTGACGGTCGATCCGGTCCCGGTCGGCGATCAGTTCCCGGTCGAGGCGGTCCAAGAGCGCCTCGTTGGTGAAGGCCTTGCGCGTGATCGCCGCGATCAGGGCGATGGTGCCGCCGATCAGGGCGGTGAGTGCGGCGGTGATCCCGTGGTCCCGAAAGGCCCGCGCGACCTCGCTGGTCAGGGTGGTCTGGTCATTCATGATGGTCCTTTCGCGGTCATGAGGTTCAGAAATCGGTTTCCAGGTAGACCCCGGCGCAGTCGTAGACGACGGCTCCGGCTGTCGCCCCGGTGTTGAGAAACAGCCGCGGCGACAGGAACTGCGTCGCGGCGGGCAGGTCGGCGGTGATCTCCTGCTCGAAGACCGCGCTGGAAACTTCGTCCACAACTCGCACCCAGACGGATGACCCGTTCGGCGGCGCGGCAATGAACAGGGTCAGAACGCCACCCGTGGCGATGGCGAAGCTCGCGCCCATGTCGGTCAGCGTCGGCGCGCCGGTACCGTCGTTGCGGACCAGCTGCCAGTTGGCATGCGTGCCGCGCTGGAAGCCGATGCCGATGCAGTTCACTACGGCGGCCAGCGTCAGGGTGGTGGCCAGTGCGGCGGTCGACCCGTAGAGGCCAAAAAAACCCATGCCCGTTGCTTGCAGAGTCGTGAGGGACAGGCGCGTGACGAAGGTCCAGCCACCAAAGCCCGCCGCGTTGCCGCGCCAGCAGGCCCAGCCTGCGGAGCGCTGATCGGCCACCGAGTCCACGACGGCCGCCGAGGTCAGGCGCCAGCGCCGCATGGAGGCTGCAAGGTTCGTGGCGGCCAGCGTCGGGTGCGAGACGGTGCCGACCGAAGTGATCGGCAGGCCTTCGCTGGTGATCGTCGTGCCGGTCGAAGGCGCCCAGTTCGCGATCCGGTTCACCCCGAAATGCGGCTGGAGCGGAAAGTCCCGGCCAGAGGGGCGCATCACGTCGATCCACGGCGCCCCGGCGCGGTTGCGCGCATAGAGGGCGGCCTTGCCTGCGGGCGGCGGCGATGGCGCTGCGGCCAGACCTGGCAAGACCGTGGGCTGCGGCAGTTCTACCTGACCGCTGGTGCGGTCGACCCTAAAGGCATCGAAGAAGGCCGAGCCATCCGGGCTGACCTTGAAGCTGAAGTCATCGTTGCCAAGGAGGCCGATCAGGGCGCGGGCCGAGAAGCCGGTCTTGAACGCGAAGGCGGCATCGTTCGCCGGGGCCGCCTTGTTCACCGTCGCCTCGATCCCGGCACCCGCGTTGTTCAGCAGGACCGCGGGCGTGTTGACCGAGAGCCGGTTGTAGCTGTCGGCCGTCGCTCCGCCGAGGCCGAGCAGCTGCGCCGTCAGGTTTGCTTGCGGCATGCCGACCTGCGTGACGGCATTGGCGAAGGTGACGGTCGGCGTGTTGATGACCGTCGTCCCACCCGCTCCGGCGGAGGCGGAGCCGATGTTCACGACGGTGGTCGATCCCGACGCGCCACCAGTTCCGAGGTTGACGGTCTTGGTCACGCCCGTCGTCGTGGCCCCTGTCCCCATGCCATAGGTCGCGGTGCCGGTGGACGTGCCGATGGTGGCTGTTGCTCCGGATGTGGTCACCGTCCCGGAAGCGGTCAGCGTGCCCGAGAAAGTCTTGTTGCCGGTAAAGGTCTGAGTGCCCGCGAGGATTGCCAGTTCTGACGAGGTATTGGGCAGCGTGAAGCTGCGGGTCGTGCCCGTTGCGATCCCCGCCAGCGAGAAGGTCGCCTTCTTCGTCGGATCGACGTCGTTCACCAGGCTGAACACCGCGTCCGAGACGTCGCGCGGCTCGCCCACGACCTCCCAGGCGCTGCCGGTCCAGACGAGGAACAGGCCCTCGGCCGCGACCCAGACGAGCCAGCCGGTGCGCGGCACCAGCCGGATCCACGCGCCGTCCACCCAGAAGGCGATGTTCAGATCCCACCCGGCCCAGATGCCGGTCGCTCCGGAGGCCACCAGGTGCCGGTTGCCGTCGGCGGGGCTTGCGGGCGGTGCAGTCCGCGTGCGGTCGAGGACCGACAGCTGCACCATGGCATCGAGCAGGCGCAGCGCCTCGTTGTGCGTGACGTGCTTCTGCGCCTGCGCGGCCAGAAGGTAGGGCAGGCCCAGATGGGTGGTGGTTTCGGACATGGGGGTTCCCGTGGGTTGGGGTCAGAATTGCAGCGTGACGGCCGCAGGCGTGCCGCGGCCGAGGCGGTTCGAGAGCTGGAAGATGCGGATGGCCAGCGTCTGGCTGGGCCCGAGCGGTGCGCCCCAATCGGCGGTCTGCTCGGCGGCGGTGTAGAGGACGAAGGTTGTGCTGCCGGTGAGCGTGCGCTTGATGGTGGCCCCGTCGAGGATCTGGACGTCGTAGCTTTCCAGGTCTTCGGCCAATGGCACCTCGACCTGTTCCCAGGCATCGGCCACCAGCGCGCGGGACCGGCGCGTCCAGCGGATGGTCAGATCGCCCGGGTTGCGGGCCGTGCGCCACGGCTGCGCGACATGGACCGGGGCGAAGGGGACAAGGCCCCGCCCGGTCGGGGTGAAGCCCAGTGCGGCGTAGCTCGCATCGCTGACCGCGCGCGCGGCCGGGCCCACGCGCCAGTTCCACGGCAAGCCAAGGTCAGCCTCGGCGATGGGCAGCGATGCCAGCGTTGCATCCAGCACTACGACCCGCGCTCCGGCCGGGGCCGGGTTGCCTATCGCGTGCTCGGTCCCGCGCTGACCGCGCAGGAGGCGGGTCAGTCGGTAGCGGCCGGGGGCGATCAGCTCGGCCGCGCCTGCCTGGACGATTTCCCACACCCCGGCCGAAGTCTCGACCGCGAGGGCATTTGCCCCGCCGAAGAGAGCGACGTCGGTCACGCTCTCGAGCGTCCCCGACAGCAGATCGACGACCAGCGCGTTGCCCAGATCGAAGCGTGAGGTGGGGCCCGAATAGAAATCGAAGGCCAGCGTGCCGATACGCGCGCGACCGCCGAAGGTCGTCAGCAGCGCGAACCCGTCCGTCGAGGCGCTGCGGAAGACCGCGATCTCGCCCGGCCAGGGGCTAGCATGGGCAGCGATCAGGGGTCGATGCGCGGGCTGGTCCTCGCTCACCTGCGACAGGTCCAGCATCACCACTTCCGGTGTGCCAAAGACGACAGGGCTGGCGAGCGAGGCCGGGCGCGGATCGCCGGGTGGAAGATCGTAGGCGGCTCGATCTTGCCGCACCGCCTCGATCCCGCGCGCTTCGGCATCGGCGACGGACACCAGCCGGAATTCCACTTCGCGGCCATCATGGGCGAGCCGGATCACGTCGGCGGGGTCGAGGGCCAGCTTTGAGGGCGGTAGGCGGAAGGTGGCGCTTTCCCGGCCGATCCAAGCTTCCATCAGCGCGCGACGGCAGCGGCGTTCGGCCTCTTCTGGCGGGATCGCCATCGGGAAACTTTCCGAGGAGATGCGGGTGGTGTCGACGGTGATGCGCCGAGCCTCGACCAGCGCCGCGTCATAATCTTCGTCCGCCCGCGCGACCTGCCACTTCAGGGCCTCGGGCAGCTCTGTCTCCTGCGCGCGTGTCAGTTCGAAGGCCTCGCCGTCACGAATGGCGACGAGATCATCGATGGCCAGCGCGGCGACCGATGCCCGCCCGCGCATAACGAAGCGGATCACGCCCTCGGTCTCGATGGCGTCGAAGCCGAAGTGGCGGGCCAGCGTGGAAATCGAGGCGCGCGGACTTTCGAGTGCGCCGATCACATAGCCCTCGACCGCGCCCCAGAGGCCGGAGACGTCGATGAGGTCTTCCGCCAGCCCAGCGCGCAGGCAGAGGTGGCGCACGAGGGCGGCCAGCGAAACCGCGCCCAGCCGCCCGGTCAGCCAGTGGCCAAGTCGCCAGTTCGGCCCGTCCGTCCAGACGCCGGTCAGTTCCGGAAAGAACGGATAGGGCCGCGCGTCCCAGGTCCAGGCGGCGCATTCGGGGACATGGACCATCCGGCCGCCATAGACCGACGACGTCGGGTTGTTCGTGCTCTCGCCCCACCAGAGATAGCTGGCCTCGAGGTAGGCGCGCTGGATGGCGTCGTCGCGCCAGCCGCGCGAGAAGTAGGGTGTGAAGCTCTCCGACGACTTCGGGTCGAAGAACACGTTCGGCTGGTTCGTGCCCCGGTCGATGGCGGGGCACCCCAGTTCGGTGAACCAGACCGGCTTCGACTGCGGCACCCATGCGGTGGGCGTGCCGCTCTCCACCCCGCCCGGCCGGTTGAAATGCGGGTTCGACCACCAGGCGGCGAGATCCTTGTAGCGGAACACCCACGGCTTGCCTGCAGCGCCATCGGTGATTGGTGTGCGGATCTGGGCCGAGCGGTCGGCGGCGCTGGCGTAGAACCAGTCGAAGCCCTCGCCACCGGCGATGTTGGTCTGCAGGTATCCCCGGTCATGGATCGCGGGCCAACCCTGCAGCGCATCGGCATGGCCGAAGCCGTCGCGCCAGTCCGACAGCGGCATGTAGTTGTCGATGCCGATGAAATCGATGTTGGCGTCCGACCAGAGCGGGTCGAGGTGGAAATAAACATCGCCCGTGCCGTCTCCCGGCTGGTGGCCGAAGTATTCCGACCAGTCGGAGGCGTAGCCGACCTTCGTGCCCGCTCCGAGGATGGCTTTCACATCCGCCGCCAGCGCCTTGAAGGCGGTCACGGCCGGATAGGCGCTGGCGCTGGAACGGATCGTGGTCAGGCCCCGCATCTCGGTGCCGATCAGGAAGGCATCGACGCCGCCCGCCACCGCGCAGAGATGGGCGTAGTGCAGGATCATGCGCCTCAGGCCCCAGTCACCCGCAGGGCCGGTCCAGTTCACGTTGTCGCCCGATACTGCGAACTGCGCCGGGGTGGCCGCGCCGAAGAAGCTGGAGACCTGTGTCGCCGCAGCGGCGGTCTTGTCCGCGGTCCCGGCATAGCCTGCCGCCGGGGAACAGGTGATCCGGCCCCGCCAGGGGAAGCTGGGCTGGCCGGGCGTGGCGGCGTTGATCGAATAGGGGTTGGGCAGTGTATTGCCTAGCGGCACGTCCATCAGCAGGAAGGGATAGAAGGTCACACGCAGCCCGCGCGCCTTCATCTCGCGGATCGCCTGCACCACCGCGAAGTCGGCAGGCGTGCCGCCATAGACCGGCCTATCCTCGACGTCGCGACTGACGAGATGGGCTGCAGCGCGGGAGACCCCATTGACCGTCCAGACCTTGGGGCTGGTGACCTTGGTCGCCACCTCCACGCCGGGCTTGATGGTGCAGTTGCCCGCGCGCAGGTCGTTGCCGAACCAGGCGACGACGAGGCTGACGCTTTCCACGGCCGGGGCCATGGCCTGCAGCCGATCGAGGGCCACGACGATGTCGGTCTCGTCGGGCAGCGCGTTCAGGTTCTCGGCCGAGGTCGTCCCGCCGGTGGTCTGGCCGAAGACCGTGGTCGTGGCGCCCACCGTCTTGCGGACCGCTTCCGTCGCATAGGTGAACTCGCCAGAGGCCGGGATCATCGTCACCGCCTTGACCAGCCCCTCGGCGGTGTCGGGATCCGCGAGCGGCCGGAACACCTCGAAGGACAGTTGCGGCAGGCGGTTGCCGTAGGTCGAGAGCGGCAGCTCCTCGAAGACGACATAGGCTGTCCCACGGTAGGCGGGGGTGCTGGCGGCCCCCATCTTCGCCGCGATGAACGGATCGGCCGTCTGGGTCTCGTTGCCGGGATACCAGCGCCAGGTGATGCCGGTCATGTCGAGTGGTTTGCCATCCGCCCAGATGCGCCCGATGCCGGTGATCGGACCCTCGCAGAGCGCGACCGCGAAGCTGGCGTAGTAGAGGTATTCGGTGGTCCGGACCTTCCCGCCGCCACCGCCCTTGCCGCCGCCTTGCGTCGTGGTCTTCGTCTCCTCGCGGAAATCCGTGGCCCAGATGATGTTGCCACCGATGCGCATGCGACCGTAGAGGCGCGGGATGATCGCCCCCTCGGTCGCGGACGTGATGCGCAAGCTGTCGAGGCGCTGGCCCTCGATCTTCTGCTCCGGAGCCAGCGAGGACACGATCCAGCTGTCGACGACCGAACCGATGGTCGAGCCGATGAAGCCACCGATGGCGGCGCCAGAGAAGCCGAGGATCGCGCCGCCGAATGCCCCGCCGATGGCGGAACCGACAGCGCCGAGGACAAGCGTGGCCATTGCGGAAACTCAGGGTTCGAAGGGTTGTGGTGGTCAGCGTGCGGGGAAGACGAAAGCGAAGGCGATGCGGCGTCGCCATGCTGGTGTCAGCGGTTCCTCGATCACGCCCAGCCGTTCGTAGGCGTGAAGGAAAGTGTCGGGGCCGGTGAGGATCCCGACATGCTTGGCGATGGCGCGCGGCATCATCCGGAACAGGACCAGCGCGCCGGGTGGTGCATCTGCGGGTGCGATTTCCGGCATCATGCGTCGCGCGCCCTGCGCCAGCACCTCCCTCGGCCCGGTCTCGCCCCAATCCCGGCTGTAGGGCGGGATCGGGAACGGTTCCGGCCCGACGACCTCGCGCCAGACACCGCGCGCGAGGCCGAGGCAGTCGCAGCCGACTCTGCGCAAGCTGGCCTGGTCGTGATAGGGCGTGCCAAGCCAGGACCGCGCAACGGCGATGACCAGGGATGGATCGGCGGTCTTCACAACACCGCTCCCTCATGGCCGCCGTCCTTCGTCGCGTAACGCAGGACTGCATCCTGCCCGGGGATGTGCGGGAACCCCCGGAAGTTGGCGACATTGGCGAACTTCGTGCCGCAAGTGGCGTTCCGCTTGTCACAGCCCGCCCGGACCACGAAGGCATCCGTCGCTGTGATCGGGCGCACTGGCGCTTCCAGCAGGGTCACGATCGCCACCCCGTCGACGAGGTCGTGCGACAGCACCTCGACCCGCCGCCCGGCATTCGCGCCGGTCGACCATTCGACGAGGCCGAAGGCAAACCAGCCCGCCGCGAAACTGGCGAGGCCCGATGCCGTGAAGGCCCGCTCGCGCAGCACATCGATGACCGCGCCGCTGCCCTTGAAGGCTGGGGCCTCGAGGTTCACGCCGCAGCGCGCATCGCCCAGCGCGGCATCGCAGCTGGCCTGGAACGTCCGCCCGACCGTCTGGCCGAGCACATGGGCGAGGCTGCGCACCTCGGCCACAAAGGCGAGCCGCCCGCGCCGGATCTGGCCAATGGCCCCGCGTCGAAGGAGTACGCGCTGCGCCGGGGCCGACCAGTTCACGCGCCAGACCTCGACCGCTGCATTGTCCCATCGGCCATCGAGGATGTCGGTCTCGGTGATCCGATCTGACGACAGCACCCCTTGGGCATCCTGCGCGTCGACGGACAGGTCCGACCCCGACCGCACCTCGGAGGCTGTCAGCCCGCTTTCCGGTTCGAACTCGGTGCCGTCGAACGCCAGCGTCCGGTCGTGGTCGGTGAAACCGAAGGTCACGCCATCGGCGCGGGTGATGCGCCAGCACCACGCCAGCGTCGTCGTCCCCTCGTCGAGATGGGCCTGCAAAGCGGCGTTCAGGGACTTCATGTGCGGATTTCCACTAGGGGGATCGAGGTGATGGAGCCGAGGCGTTCGAGGTCGAGGGTGACGTCGAGGGCGTCGGTGTCGAAGCGGACGGGGACGTCGAATTCGAAGCCTGCGGTGATGGCGACGCCCAAGGCCGGGGCGGTGGTGAAGGTCACCAAGCCCGTCGCGGTCGAGACCGACCAGCCGGAGGCTTGGGGCGTACCGTTCAGGGCGATGGTGACGGTTCCCGCGACGGGCTTTGTGATGGCGCGGGTCCAGGACTGCGCGCCGGAGGTATAGCGCTTGGTCAGCTGGAACAGAGTGGCCGCCCCGTTCCCGGCGCCGATCGGCTGATCGGCTGGCCCCGGCGTTTGCGATGGAAGGCAGGACTTGAAATCGGCCCAGTCCTTGAAACGGAAGCCGTGCAGGCGGCCGTTGCGGGCCTCGAAGAAGGCGACGACCGCCGCCAGATCGTCGGCGCGGCGGATGCCGTAGGTGACATCATAGCGGCGGCGGCTGTTGGCCCAGCTGGCGTTGCGCTCCTCGGCCCCGCTCGCCAGCTCGACGATCTGGGTGCGGCGTTCGGGACCGCCCCGCGCCCCGCGGCTGATGTTGTCCGGAAAGCGGACCTCGTGAAAGGCCATCACATCCCCCTCCGGCCCAGCGAGACGGCACGGGCGATGTCGCTGGCGACCTGCGTCCGGGACTGGCGGAAGCTTTCGGCGTCGCGGGCGTTGATCGTGATGTTGACGGTCGAGGCGCCCGCCTGGCCGTAGCCCGAGGCTTCCCGGCGCGACAGCACACGCTCCCCGCGTTGCAGGATCGCGGGAACCTCGTCGGGTCGCAGCCCGGCCCAGCCGCCGGAATGCATGCGCGGCGCATTGGCAAAGGCCAGCGCCGGGACCATGCGTCCGGGACCAGGGGCACCGACCATCCCGCCCGCATGCAGGATGTTCGCGAAAATCCCACCCGCCCCGCCCAGAGCCCCGGAAAGGGCGTTCGCAATCGGGCCGAGGATGAAGCGACGTGCCGCGAGCTTCGCCAGATCGGCGATCATCGACGTGACCAGATCGCGGAAATCGAGTTTGCCGGTCTTCACAAAGTCACCGATGGCATTCTCGGCGCTCTGGAAGGCCCCCACCAGAGCGCCGCCGATATCCCCACCGATGTCGCGCGCCTTGGCGGCATAGTCGGCAAGTGCGGCGGTGACGGCCTGCCAGCCGGTCAGGGCCGCGTCCGCGCCCTCGGCGGCCGCAGCCCCGGCCTCGCGTGCGGCACCGCCCGCACCCTCGGCGGCGGTGGCGGTGTCGTTCAGCCCGGCTGTCAGGGCATCGGCCGCGCCAGCCGCATCCGCCAGCGCGATCTCCGCCTCCGTCCCCGTGCCAGTCACCGCATCCTTCAGCGCCTGCCAGCTGGCCAATGGCCGACCGGCAGCATCGACGAGCATTCCGGCCGCCTCGCGATAGCCGTCGGCCCGGGCGCGGGCATCGTCGACCATCGAACCGAGCCCGAGATCGGGTGGGTCGAGATAGGTCCGCGACAGCGCAGCCGAGAAGGCATCCGCGGCGGCGGCACCAGCAGCGGTCGCGGCTCCTTCGAACGGATTGCCGATACGCCCCAGTTCCACCGGGTCGAGGATGCCGATCCGCACCCCGCCTTCGCCCGTGGCCCACTCAGGCAACAGAGCAAGGGCCGCGTTCAGAGTCTCGATGAAGCTGTTGATGCGGGTGACGACGCCGTTCAGCATCGCCTCGACGCCCGAGATCAGCCCGTTTGCAGCCTGGAAGGCGAAGTCGCCGATGGCACCCGGCAGACTGCCCCATATCGCGACGGCGGCGTCATAAGCCCCCTGGAAGATCGCGGCTGTCCGGTCGCCGAAGCTTACGACGCCTGCGATAGTGCCTTCGAGCGCCGAGAGGCCCGCCGCCTTCAGCCCCTCCCATCCGGCCGCCATCCGCGCGAGGGCGGCGTCCAGCGACAGGCCGATGCGCGACCACACCTCCCGGGCCAGATCGCTGAGGAGGCGAAACGCCTCGCCCACACCGCCGACCCGGGCCACCAGCTGCGAGAACTGGTAGACCAGTTCTCCCGCGCCGACGATCAGCGCCCCGATGCCGGTCCGGATCAGAGCGCCGCGCAGGAACACCAAAGCGGTGGCCAGGCCGCGCACGGAGAGGGCCGCAGCGGCAAGTCCCGCCACCCAGCGCCCAGCCATGACGGCGGCGAATGCCGCGGCATAGGACGCCAGACGCCCGAGGTTGCCGATCAGGGTGTCGATGGCCGAGCGCAGGATACCGCCATCGGACGCAAGGGCCACGAAGGTATTGGCCAGCGCCTCGATGGTCGGTGCCACGGCCACGGCGATGCGGTTCCGGAGGCCGTCGAAGACGAGGGATACGGTGCCCAGCGCCAGTTGCGTGCGGCGCAGGGCTTCGAGGGCGTCACCATCCAGAACCGCGCCAAGGTCGGAGGCTTGCTCGCCAAGTCGCGCCATCTCCGCCCCACCGTTGCGCAGAAGCGGCAGCAGGCGTGTGGCGTCCGAGGCCATGGCCTCCAGATAGAAGGTCATCTCCTGCTGGCTAAGGCCAGCCCGCTCCAGCGTGTCGACGTATAGCTGCAGCGCCTCTGGCCCCGATAGCCGCGCGAACTGATCGGCCGTCACACCCACGCGCGGGGCGACATTCTCGAAGAAATCCGCCATCGGCCCGCCGCCGGTCTGCAGGAAATCACCGACGCGGTCGTTCACGTCCTTCAGGATGTCGGCCAGCTTCTCCTGCTCGATACCCACAGTCCGCGCCCCTGCCGACCAGCGCTGCAACGCCTCGGGCGTGGCATTGGCGACCTGCGCGAACTGACGGATCTGCGCGGCGCTTTCGGCGGTGGAGCGGACGATCAGGCCGAGGGAAGCCGTAGCGGCCGCCGCCGCTGCACCGAGGGCAAGCCCCGCCCGACGGGCGAAGCTGGCTAGACGCGTGTTCGCCAGTTCCATCTCGCGCGACAGACGGCCCAAGCCCTTCGCCCCGGCTTCGCCCACCCCTTCCAGTTCCGCGCGCACGCGGCGTCCGCCCTCCGCCACGAGGCGGACGGAGACCTTCTTCTCAGCCATTGCGGCGTCCTTCCATCTGCTCGTTGAGTTTGCGCACCATCACCGCCTCGACCTCAGGCAGCAGTTCCGCGGCGATCAGGGCGTTGACGCCCAGCGCCTCTGCCAGTGAAAGCGCGGCGCCCATGTCCCATCCGATGACGGCCCCCGGTGCGATGCGCAGCTGGCCACCGAGGCGCTGGGTCAGGTCCCAGACCTGCCAGCCCTCGACGGTTTGCGGCCGGTTCAGTCTTGCGGGGCAGTCGGGGCAGGGGCCTGCGCAGGCCGCGCAGTAGCCGTCGCCCCCGCCGAAGGACCAGTCGGCGAGGGCGCGGAGACGTTTTTTTCCTGATCCAGCATCAGGCCGCGGGCGACATATTGCGCCTGGAAGGCCTCGAAGACTGGCCAGATTTCGAGAAGGGCGTCGATCCCGGCCGGGCTGACGGGCACGAGGTTGCCGTCATCGTCGCCGACGCCTTCCCATTCCAGCACCGCGCGGCGGGCGACGGCCTTGGCCATGGCCAGCGCCATGTCCTCCTGGCTGGAGGTTTCTGACAGGCCATCGATGGCGGGATCGGCCCGGGCCGAGACCATCAGCGCCGTGGTCAGGGGCGCCACCAGGACGCGCAGGCCGGGCAGGAGGTCCAGCCATTCGGGCCGGTTCGACAGGTTCAGACGGATCATGATCAGTATCCCGTGACGGTGTTGACGAGGACGGCGGTGCACATGCGGGCGGGGCTGGTGGCTTTAGCGGCCTGCCAGTCGAAACTGGCCTGGATGCCCTGCGGCCCGGGGATCTCGATCCGCGGGACAGGCAGGTAGACGGCGTGGGCCGTGAAGGTGAGGCTGGCGTTCGCGCCAAGGCTGTAGGCGAACTCCAGCTCGCAAGGCGTGCCGTCGATGGCTTGTGTGACGAGGGCGCTATCGGCGAAGCGCACCTCGATCCTGCCGGTCAGTGCGGCCATGCCGGGATCGGCGCCCTCGATCTTTCCGTCGTTGCGGATGGTCTCGATCCGGTCGAGGCCGTTGGCATAGGTGATCTCGGCCGAGACCACATTGCCCAAGGCGGTGCCGTTGCGCTTCACCACCCCGTTGAAATGGCCGAAGCGCTGCAGGCCCAGCGCGGTCGGCGTGCCTGTGGCCGTGGTTGCAGCGATGGCCTCGCCCTGCGCGATCAGCCGTGCGGTGGCGGTCAGCAGCCCTGACCGGCTCATCTGCCACGAAAGCTGGTCCATGACGCAGCCCGCATACATCGCGAACCGCGGCACTTCGGGCATGGCGACTTCGATGGCCATGGAAGGCAGGGACCAGTTGCCCGACTGGAAAGTGTGGGTCTTCGGCGTGGTCCCCGTGGTGGTCGGGGCGCCGAAAGCCGCCTTCAGCCAGAAGCCGAAGGCCTCCACATCGATCGGCACCACCACCTCGCCATCGGCGGTGACGGCATCCTTGATGGGCGCGAGGGGATCGCGGCCGTAGCCCAGCAGTTCGCTGTTCAACAGCGGCTGTTCCGCGCCCAGTGTGGTGCGGGCGAAAGGCATCAGCCGATAACCGCTGGCGGGCGGGGTGCCGTAGACGGTTTCGAACGCAAGCGCCATCTGCGCCCGCGCGCCGTGTGCGCGTGCCATGGGGGTCTCCTATGTGAGGGTGTCAGGCCAGAGGGCCGGTCGTCGTGTAATGCAGGACGACGGTGATCACCGCCGCCTTCAGGGCTGCTGCGCCCTCGACGGGCAGATCGACCGAGGCCGGGGCCTCGGGCTCGACCCAGTCGCAGAGGCCGCCCAGCGTCCGGTCAGCTTCCAGCGCTGTGCCGATGGCGGCGATCAGGTCATAGAAGGCGCTGGCCCGGCCGGTGCCCGCCTGGACGACAACCTCCAAGTCAGCGCGGTGCTGGTAGTGGTAGCGCAGCGGTGACAGCGTCACTTCCGGCTCGCCCGGCTGGCCGTCGCGCAGGATGATTAGCCCGGCCGAGGGGATCCGCTCAGGCAGCACCTCGTCGCGCAGGGCGAGGGCGGCCAGCGGCTGAAGCCGCGCATGCAGCGCGGCGAGGACTGTTTCGCGGGTGGCCATTCTTTCTCACATGTGTCCGCACCCTGTTGACGGGCGAGGGTGCATCGGGTAGTTTCACAGGTGTTCGCACCTTGTGGAGATTCGCGATGGTTTCCGAAAATACGACCCGGGTTTCATTCCGCCTGAAAACCGACATTCACGAACTGATCCAGAAACTG
Source organism: Paracoccus lutimaris (assembly GCF_003337565.1). Classification (GTDB taxonomy): domain Bacteria; phylum Pseudomonadota; class Alphaproteobacteria; order Rhodobacterales; family Rhodobacteraceae; genus Paracoccus; species Paracoccus lutimaris. The sequence continues at coordinate 24,387 of NZ_QPJL01000028.1, read as the reverse complement.
TCGGCCGAGGCAGGCATCGATCCATCTGCGTTCATGCAGCGTGCTCTTGAAGATGCGGTCTATCCTTACCTTTCTGCGGAGCGGCAAAAAGAATTGGACGATACCAAAGCGCTCTATTCGGTCGCACAGCAGAAAGCTCGTGATGTCTTCAATTCCGGCCGGTTCGATGAACACTTCACGCTGACGGTGTTCGGCGAGTTGATGGCCGATCCGGCCTCTCGAGCGCTTTATGAGGAGGTCATTGGTGCTCCTGCCTTGACCGATGGCGCGCCCAAGAAGACGCCGCTGAACATGTATCTCGGCTGGTACATCAAGCACGCCATCGACGCGGAACCGTTGCTGGACGACTCCGGAAAGCCACGTCGAGCGTTCGTCAAGGACCAGCCCATCAAGAGCTATACGCTCTTGAAGTTGGGGACTTCCGCCTCGTCACGCATTGCGCGGAGTTGACCCATGGCCGACCACAAGAAAGTCCTCGCATCGATTGCTGTTGCCACCGATCCGGCAAAACTTCGGACCCTGCGCGAAAACGCACAGCGGCTGGGCGTCCCCGAGGTCGAAGAGGCGGCATTCAGGCGGTTGGTCGAAATCCTGCCCGAAGAGGCACCCGGCAGCATCGAGCATGACTTCTGGAAGACGATCCACGCCTTCGAAGAAATCCTGCGAGATGAACGCGGCAAGACAGTCAGGCTTTCGCGCACCCGACAGAAGATCGACCGGGTGGGTGTAATGCAGACGTTGATCGATTTTGCGGTCAGCAAGGCACCAACGGACGGTTTCAACATGCTGATCGAGCGAGGATTGCCGGAGCTAACCGGAGAAGCGCTTGTTCTCAAGCATGCCAGCCACTTCGAACCTGCGGTGTTGGAAGCAGCGAGGTCCAGATTGGAAGGAGCCGGGGTTGATACATCGAGGCTGTGGACCCAAAGCTGAAGCCTTGGCTATCGACGAGACTTAGAGCCTTTCCCACCCCGCCACGATCCGCCCCGGCACGCCGTCGATGGCCCGCTCCGCATCCCGCGCGAGGTCCAGCCGCTTGCGCAGCTTGACCTGCGGCACCAGCAGGAAGATCGGTACCGTCGTCAGCCCGCGACCGGTCTTGGCGCGCGATGCCACCGCGCGCCCTTTGCTGTTCAGCCGCCCCTCGGCCACCAACAGGCTCGGACCCCTGCGCCGGTAGATGAAGCGCAGCCGCAGCCCCGTGCGGCGTTCCCATTCGCCGGGGGTGATCCGTCCGCCGCGGGTGGATTTGCCAGCGGCGGGGGTCGGGATGGCCAGCCAGAACCCGTTGCGCGACCGGATCAGCGGCCCGGTGTCATGCGCGCCGACGATCACCGGCGCGTTCGACCAGACCAGCGCTGCGGCGTTCAGGCTTTCGCCGCCCTTGGGATAGGTGGCCAGCCGGATCGAATTGCCGAGCCGTTTGCCGAGGCCTGCGCCGGTGATCTGGCCGCGCCAGGCGACTTTCAGGCTCGCGCCCGCCTCGCGCATGGCGCTGGTGACGGCCTTTTCACCGGCAGCGATTTCCGCCTGCATCAGGGCGGCGAGGTCGGGGCTGATTTCCAGCTTAAGCCTCATGCTGGCCTCAGGTCCAGCGTCCAGATCAGCCGTTCGCGATCCCTCAGCGGTTCCCCCTGGATGACATGGCTGTCCGCGCCGATGACGATCACGTCGCCCGGACGCGGGGCGGGCAGGTCTGCCACACGGACATCCACCACCGTCGTGTCGCTGACGAACCGGCCAGCGCCGAAGTCGGTCACGCGATCCGGGGCGCGGCGGATGATGCGGATCGGGCGTTCCTCGGAGGTGGTGGCCGAGATCCAGAGGGCCGGGGCCGCCATGTCAGCCTGGGTGAAGATGCGGTCCATGGCGGCGGCAAAGACGGACATGGGTGGGTCCGTCAGTTTGACGTATGCAGGCGGATCGCCAGCCGCGGCCGCTTGTTGACCGGCAGGATCGAGGCCTCCGTCATGACGTCGATCCAGCGGCCCTTTTCGTCGAGATGCTGACGCGCATAGAGCGGCAGGCCGATGGTGTTGGCGGTTTCCAGCAGGTTCGCCGGGCCGCCATAGGTGGTGAAAGTGTCCATCGTGCCGAGCGGGAAGGCGATCCCCTCGTTCGCCGGGACCAGCCGTTCGGTGGTCTTGGTCGAGAGGGTCACCGTGCCCGAGTATTCCTCGAAGAGGATCCCGCCGAAGGGGAAGTTGCGGCGCACGTCCTCGCGCAGGGGCTGGGCGCCGGTCGAGGCGTAGAACTTGTAAGCCTCTTCCGTCTTCGGGTGCGCGATCAGCTTGTCGAAGAACTCCCGGCTGACCAGCGCATGGACGCTGGTCATCGCCTCGCCCAGCAGATTGTCCTCGATGGCGCGCAGCACCTCGCGGACCTTTCCCTGCACGTTCGTGCCTGCGGTGCCCAGCACGAAGTCCACCGAGATTTGCGCCAGGCCGAATTCCGTGAAGTAGTTGTAGAGGGTCGTCCCGGCCCCGTCCTTCACGATGCCGCGGAGCGCGTTCATCTCCATGTATTCCCGCGTCTGGGCATGCTTGCGGCGCATCAGCAGAAGCTTGCGGTTCATTACCTCCACGAGGGGATCGGCCGCATCGAACGCGCCGCCCAGCGCGGGCTGTCCCTGGATGTCGGCAGGCAGGACCACGTCGTCATGCGGGATCCACGGCAGGGCGAAGGATCGCATGGACCGGCCCTCGCGGGTGCCGACCGTGGCGGGGCCGCCGAGGGGGACGGAAGGCAGCAGGCTGAGGACGCCTTCGTACTGCTCGATGATGACCGAGCGCTGGCTGACCCCTTCGAAGCGGAAGAGGTCGATCTGGGCGAGGCGGGTATAGAGGTTGGGCAGGATGTTGATGGCCTGCGTCATCTCTGCCAGCGAATAGCCGCCAGCGTCGAAGGGATTGCGGACGAGGGTCATGGTGGGGCTCCGGGGGATGAAGTGTTTGGCGCGGCCGGGTGAGCGGCGTCAGACGCCGTCGCGGGCGACGATGCCGACCGCGGCCAGCTGGCCGATCTTGGTGGTGATCTTTGCGGCATCATCGACGGTGGCGTCGTAGGCCAGCGCTGCGCGCGAGACGATGGCGGGGCCGCGGGCGACGACGATGCCCACGGCATCGGCCAATGTCGCATCGACGGCATAGAGGAGGACGGCCGTGGCAGTCTGCGCGCCATCGGTGCCGCCGCTGGTCGTGAGCTTGTATTTGCCGCTGGCGGTGATGCGGCCGAGGACGGCGCCCACGGGATAGGGCATGCCCGCGAGCAGGGTGATCACCTCGCGGGTGTAGTTCGGGTTGACCTCATATTTGAGGACGTCGCCCATGCTGGGCGGTTCCGTCAGGACGGGCATGGTTCGGTCTCCAGGATGTTGGGGGATGGGATGCGCCTGGATCAGCGCGAGGCGGCGGCCGACTTTTTCGCGGCCGCGACGATGGGGCTTTCCTTCGTGCCAGCCGCTGGGGCAGTGGCGATGATGCCTGCGGCATCGCTGCGCGCGGCAAGATCGGCCAGGACCTTGGCGCGCAACGCTTCCGGCTTCACGCCCTTGGCGACCGCGTCTGCGGCGTCGATCTGGATGCCAAGGCGCGCGGCCTGCGCACAGACCTGCGCGACCTCGGCCGCCTCGGCGCGGATCGCCTCGGGCGACATGGCGGCCGCCGCGGTTTGCGGCGACGCGCTTGCCGCGGGCGGGGCCGGTTCCGGCGGGGTGCTGGCAGCAGGCGCGGTCGCAGGCTGCGCATGGTCTTCTCGGGCAGTGGTCATCATCGGGCCCTTTCCCTTGGGGTTGGATTTGAGGGTGGTTGTGCCGCGGGGTGCGGCGGCGAAAGCGCGGAAGGCGGTGACGGGATCGGCCACTTCGTCGGCGAGACCGGCGAAGACAGCCGCCTCGCCGCGGAAGACGGCGGCCTCGGTGCCCAGCGCCCGTAGGGCGTCCAGGCGTCGGCCGCGCCCTTCGGCGACGGTTTCGGCGAAGAGCTGCCGCAGGTCCTCCAACTCGCCCGCGATCCGGTCGCGGACTGCCTCGGGCAGGGGCTGGTAAGGGTTCGCATCGACCTTGCGGGCGCCTGCGTGGATCAGCGTCACTGCGATGCCCTTCTGGTCCAGCGCCCCGCTCATGTCGCTGTGCATGGCCACGACACCGATGCTGCCGACTGCGCCGGTGCGGGGCAGGATGATCCGGTCGGCCTGGGAGGCCAGCGCATAGGCTGCGGACAGCGCGTGATCCGCGACGAAAGCCTGCACGGGTTTGACCTGACGCACGGCCCGGATGCGGTCGGCGAGGTCGAAGGCACCCGCGACTTCGCCGCCGAAGCTGTCGATGTCGAGGGCAATGCCACGAATGGCGGGGTCGGAGATTGCCGCCTGCAGCTGGGCGGCGATGCCCTCATAGGAGGTCAGACCGGAGGATTGCCCGATCCATGCCCCGCGATGCACCAGAGTGCCCGCGATCTCGATGACGGCGATCCCGTCCACCACCGCGAAGGGCTGGCTTCCGTTCCGTGCCTGACGGGTTGTAAGGTCGTCCCCAAAGAGCGACGCCCGGGCGGGCAGGCTGGCTGCATCCCGATCTTCGGTCGCGATTTCCAGCCCCTCGATGCTGACTTCCCGCCCGGTGATCCGGGGGCCCAGCCCGGTCAGGAAGGCCAGCGCCTTGGCGGGATCGACCATCAGGGGCGTATTGAACACGCGCTGGGCGATCTGGGTGCGGTGCATCATCCTTCCTCCGCGGGCCGGGTGTCCCGTTCCTCGCCCTCGTCATTCGCTCGCTGGTCTTCTTCGTCAGGGTCGGTTTCGCCGCCCTGATCCTCGCTGCTGACAACGGCCGCCTTCGCTGGTGACCCCGGCCGCCGGAAGTCGAGGTCCAGTGCGGCCTCGCGTTTGCGTTCGGCGGCGATTTCGCGGTCGACCTGCTCGGCGTCGTAGCCGCGTTCGGCGATGGCCTGCGTGCGGGATTTCAGGCCTGCTTCGATCTGCAGGATTTCCGCCGCAGCATCCTTGGCCGGGTCGATCCAGTCCCACTTGGTCGGAAGCCAGTCGCAGGCGAGGTATTGCCGCCGCTCCGTGGCAAAGCCCGGCAGGTCGATGGCACCGGCCAGCACCGCCATGTCCATCCAGCGGGTCCAGACGGCGCGGCAGAGCTGATAGACCATCACCGAATGCTGGAAGGCCGAGATGCGACGTCGGAAGTCGACCAAGGCGATCCGGGTGTTCGAGAAGTTGCCCTTCGCCGTGTCACCGGTCAGATACCCATAGGGGACGCCCAGCGCGGCGCCGATCTGCAACAGCGTGCGGTACTGGAAGGGTTCGTAAGTGCTGCCCGAGTCCGGGGTGGACGGCGTGGTGACGTCCTCACCGGGGTCCAGCCGCACCACCTGGCCGGGTTCCACCTCGAGATCGTCGTCGGCCGGATCGAGGGCCGTTTCCGGGGCAGGCGATGTGATGAACATCGCGAACATCGCCGCGGTCTTTTTCCGCTCCAGTTCTGCGTCGTCGTAGAGATCGAGGGTGAAGAGCTTCACCACGGCAGCCGCGAAGCGTGACACGCCCCGCAGCTGACCCGCCTCGACCGGGTCGAGGATGTGGATCACCTCAGACGCGGGTACGCGCACCGTCTCCCCGGCCAGCCCCGGATCGGTACTGTCGCCCGGGTGGCGGCGCAGGAAGTGGTAGGCCACCCGCCGCCCGATCCCATCGAACTCGATGCCCTGCCGGATCGATCCGGCACCCGGCAACGCGTGCGTCAGGTCCTGGGGCAGCATTTCCGAGGGCAGCATCTGCAGCTGCATCGGTACCGTCAGCCCGTCTTCCGGCCGCCGGGTGCGGATGCGCAGGAAGACCTCGCCCGCCAGAAACACCTCACGGGCCGCCCGGCGCTGCAGGCCGAAGAAGTCGGTCAGCCCCTCGGCATCCGCCTCGTCCGTCCAGGCGAGCCAGAGCTTCTGCAACTCCTCCTTCTTTGCGGCGTCGCCGATTTTCGACGAGGGCTTGATCCCGTCGCCGACGACGTGGTTGGCGAAAGCGTCGACCGCATTTGCCGCGTAGCCGTTGTTCCGGACCAGCCAGCGCGCCCGGGCGGTGATGGTCTCGCCCGAGGCGGCGATCAGTGTGTTCACATGCGCCCGGGTGGCGCGGAACCCGCGCATGCGCCGGTGGGATTGCGCCGCATCGAACCCGCCGATGATGGACCCGAGCCGTGCGCGGAAGGCGTCGAGGACCATGGTTACAGACCCTTCGTCGCGACCGTGCCCCAGCGGCGGCGGCGGGGCGTCGCAGAGGCGGTCGCAATCCGTCCTTCCAGATCCCGGATCGCCATCGCCAGTTCTGCGTCCGAGCCATAGGTCACGGTCTTGCCATCGTAGCTGACGCTGCGCAGCCCGGCGAAGCGGGCTTCCTGCAGTGCGGTCAGCAGGGCCTGCATACGTTCCAGGTCCATCAGTCCCTCATGAAGTTCGGGGTGTAGGCACGCCGTTTCCGGCGTGGCGTGGTCAGTGTTCCGGCCTTGGGCTGGGCCGATGCAGCAGCTTCAGGTGCCGTGGGCACGGCCACCAGCATGGGCGTTTCCACGCCCGCTTGCGCCTCGAGCCGCCGCCAGGTGGCTTCGTCCCATCGGTCGGCGCCAAGGATCCACGCCGCGGCGCGGGCATATACCCGGCAGTCCAGCGCCTCGTTCCGCTCGCGCATCTTCTGCCATTCTTGATGGGCGTAGCCGCGCTTGTTCCGGATCGTGACTAGCTGCTCCGCTACCAGCTGCTTCAGCCATTCGGTGTCCGCCCAGCCTGGGATGTGCACGGTCCCCGGCGCATCGAGAACGCCCAGCGCGCGATCCTCGTCACTCGGCCGTTCGATCCGCAGGAAGCGGTAGGTCTCCGCCTTGAAAGTCGCGGTCGCCACCGACCAGAGCCGCGCGCCGCGGCGGAGGCGTCTGCCGCCGATGGTGGCATCGACATAGGTCGGGCCAGAAACGGGGGCCGACCGGTTAAACCCTTCGAGGCCCTTCAGCGGCGCGACTTGCTCAAAGCCGACCTTTCGTGACCAGGCATAGACCGCCGCAGCCTCGTAGCCGGTATCGATGCCCAGCCGCGCCACGGTCATGAACGCGCCGTTGGCATGCTGCCATGACCGGCCGAGGAGGGCGGTCAGCTTGTCCCAGGCGGCGGGGTCGTCGGGGCCGCCCGGAATGACGATGTGATCGACAAGCCAGCTTTCCAAGCCCCGGCCCCAGGCCCAGATGTCGACCTCGATCCGGTCCCTCTGGACGTCAGCGCCCGCGGTCAGGAACAGAGCGGCCATCGGCACAGTGCCCGGCTTCCACGCCTCGCGCCGATCCGCCAGCCGCTGCCATTCCGGCGCGTCGCCGCTTTCGACCCATGTCTCGCCCAGAAGCGTGTTGCGAGCCGCGCGCAGTGTCTCGTCCGACCCTTGGGCCGCCAGCCATTCCCGCGCAACGTCGGACCAGCTTTTCCAGCCTAAGGGCGAATAGAGCGCCGAGAGGTGGAAGCCGATGGCCTTCGGATCCCTGGAAACCGCCGTCGCCCGCCATTCGCCCTTGGCCAGCATTTCTGTCTTGTGGTGCTCGGCGATGGGGCGTTCGCAGCCCTCACAATGGTAGGCTGCCGTTTCCGGCTTCCCCTTCGCCCAGCGCAACCGGTCGAATTGCAGCCACTGCATCGCCCCGCAATGGGGACAGGGCACGAAGTAGCGCCGCTGGTCGCTGGCCTCGAATTCCCGCTCGATCCGGGACAGCCCCCGGATCGTCGGAGTCGAGACCAAGAACACCTTGCGCCGGTGCGAGAAGGTGGTGGTCCGCGCTTCGGCCAGCGTGACCGGATCGCCTTCCTCGTCGGCCGAGGCTGGATAGGCATCGACCTCGTCCAGAAACACATAGCGCGCGGGCATCGACCGCAGGCCGGTGGCGCTGTTCGCGCCGGTCAGCACGAGGATGCCGCCGGGGAATTCCTTCGACAGCATCGAGTTGCCCGCGTCCCGCGACCGGGCCGGGTTCACCCGTTCCCGCAGGGCAGGGCTGTCCGCGATCAGGGGGTCAAGACGACCGCGCGACGTCCGCTTCGCCAGCTCCAAGGATGGCAGCACCGCCAGCATCGGGCCTGGCGCGTGATGGATCACGAAACCGATCCAGTTGTTCCCGGCCTCGGTGGCCCCGACCTGCGCCGCCTTCATGAAGGTGATGCGCTGGGCGGGATGGCCAGGTGACAGCGCATCCATGATCTCGCGCAGATAGGGGGTGCGGGCGGTGCGATAGCGCCCTGGCTCCGCCGCGCCGCGCGACGACAGCCAGCGATGCTGATCCGCCCATTCCGACACCGTCAGGTTCGGGTCGGGGCGCATCCCCTGCCGCCAGGCGCGAGCCAAGTCCTCGGCGCCGTCGAAGCCGAGGTCGAGTCCCGTGGTCAGGTCGTTGTCGTCCTCCTCATCATGCAAGCGAGACCCGGAGGTCGGCGAGGGCGTCGAGCTGTTCGCGGACATGGGCTTCCAGCACCCTCTGCATGATCGCGGTCTCGATCGTCACCGATGCCCCGGATTGCCGTTCCACCTCCGCCATGATCTGCGCCGCCATCAGCGCGGCCACCCGTCCGGGCCAGGTCACCCAGACATCCCGTTCCTGCCGCGCCAGACGGAACACCAGCGTTTCCGCCCGGGCACGGTCGACCAGCGTGCCCTTCTTCTTCTGGACCGCCAGCTGGCGTTCCTGGGCCGCATAGACCGTGAGCGCCGTGCGCGCCTTGATGTAGGACGTCGTGTCACCGGGGGCGCTCGCCAGCCCGTCGCCACCAAGAGACCGGCGCTGCTGGTCTGGGTCCGTCATCTCCGCCCGCCGCACATCCGAGGCTGCGGCGTTGATCGACCCGTCGTCGAAAACCACCAGCCGCCCGTTCTTCCGCGCCTTCTGCACTCCACCGCGGGAGAGGCCGGAATGGGCTGCATACTCGCGTTCGCTCATGCCTTTCATGGCGTCGTGATGCCTATCAAACTATTGAAAATAAACAGGAAAAGACAATCATTCCCGTTGATTGTCTCCGCCTCTGGAGCGATTCTGTTGTCCATCAACAGGCTGCATCGCGCCGATCCCAGGAGGGCTTCACCATGACCACTACCACCATCCGCATCGACTATTCCACCCTTCCCGAGGGCTTTGACTTGAGCCGCCCGGACGCCATTGCCGAAGTCATCGAGGAGGCGCTGCGCGAGAGCGGGATCCCGGCTGAGGCCTCTGACGTCCTGTCGCACCTGAAGATCGAACTGCCGACCGCCCAGCTGAGTGCCGCCAGCCGCACGCTGGCCGAGATGCGGCTGATCTGATCGGAATGATCAGAAAGCACTGATATTGCTCCGATTTGCCTACGATCATTCGTCCGACAGAGCGATGGTGTTGGCACCGAAACGATGCAACTCACCGAAGGACGCCCCGCCATGACCACCCGCCGCGCCACCGACAATTCCAAAGCCCTCGACGCCTTCATCACCGCCAAGGCCGAGATCGACACCATGCTGGAGCGCCTGAAGGCCCTCAGCGGCGACCACTTCGAGACCCACCCCGACGAGATCCATTGGGGGCACGTCGGGACGCTGAAGCACTACGCGGGCCTTCTGCGCCAGATCACCGACAGCGCCTTCAAGGAAGGCGAACACGCCGCCTGACGCGCCCACACGGCGCGACGGCCGCCCCGTCCGATGACGGGGCTTGCCTTCGTAGAAGGCGCGCACACCGCGCGCCCAAAGCCACGGAGGCCCCCATGACAGAGGTGGTTCGGTCCGACACCCAATGCCTGATCCTCTCCCGCGCAGCGACCCGGCCGGGGAATCTCGCCCTGCCGCTGCCCGAGGGGCTGGTCGGCGCCGCCGCCAAGATGGTGGTCGGCAAGATGATCGCCCGCGGCTGGCTCGAGGAGGTCGAGGCCAACCTGCGCCGCAGCGAGCCGATGTGGCGCGAGACCGGCGATGGCCACGGCACCACGTTGATCGCGACCGAGGCCGGGCTGGAAGTCATCGGGATCGAGCCGCTGGTGGCCAGCGCGGTCGCCATCGCGCGGAAGGCGAAGCCGAAGCCGGAACCGGCGCAAACGCCTGACGATGCGGCTAAACCAGCGGCAATCCGCGCTGGCACCAAGCAGGCGCTGATCATCGACATGCTGCAGCGCCCCGAGGGCGCGACGGTCGCCGAGATCGTGGCGGCGACGTCTTGGCAAGCCCACACCGCGAGGGGGGCCATTTCCGGGGCGATCAAGAAGAAGCTTGGCCTGCCCATCAGCGCCGAAAAGGTCGAGGGCAGGGGGACAGTGTATCGGGTTAGCGTCTAGATCGTTGTTCAGTTTTGGTGGCTTGTCACCCGTCAGACATGCCGGTGGATGTACTGGTAAAGGGCTTCACGAAGCAGGTCACGCAAGTCATCGAAGTCGTCGGCGTACCCCTTGACGAGCTGCTTTCGAAGCATCTCTGAACGGAAAAAGGCCCCAGTTGCTTCCACAAGGTGACTAAAAACCCATTCGTGATCTTCTGAAGCAAGCAGCCAATGCAAGGCAGATACACAGTACGGCACGAGGTCGGTCTCGTCCGTGATCTGGCTGACAACGGGTGCTGCCGCGACGGCGGCGAAGTTGACCGAGAGTGGGCGCCCTGCATCATCCGAAATCACTGCCGAGAACTGCATCCCGCGAGACTGCATCTCGGCCTTGATCTGATCGTACTTTTCTTCATAGGCCGAGGCGATAATTCGTCCCACCGCTTCGGCCTGATCTTCAAACGCCAGAGGAATACCGGCGCTGTTCTTTAGACCCTTAGCGCCATGGTTGCGGCGATACTCCACCGGGTCGGGTCTCGCCGATACTTCGAGCAAATTTGCATATACGCCGATGTTGGTCGTGACTTCCTCCTGAGCGGGGGGCTTCGTCGCGGCTTCTTGCGATCGACGCGTCATCGGCGGTTCTTTTCTCGAATGCCGCTCTGGCCCATTGGCACTCTTGCCGGATAGACCACCGTGAAGCTCTGCTGCCCATAATGCGCCGTTCATGTAGCGCTGCAACATGTCGATGGCGTCCAAGTCTTCCGCACTGAAACCCTTTTGCAGCGCAGGATAATTCCAGAAGACGTAGATGGATTTGCACAGTGACATAAATATTGGTGCGGCTGGTTGCTCCGCCGCCAATCTCATCAAGCCGGTGGTTATTTCGGTTTGAAGCTCGTCGTCCGAGAGTGCTCTGGCCGTCTGGATCATCGCGTAGATTTCTGCGTAATTGACCCTGAGTGTATCGTTTGTCTGGAGCGTTAGCGTTTCCTCGACGGCGTGGCCGAGGTCGTGCAAGCCCTTCGTACGTTGCGCAATTGCCTTTCGGAATGTCTCAGATACGATGTGGCACAGTTTTTCTGAAGTTTCGCTGTAGTCGGTCGGGATCCCGAGGCTATCGCGCGGCAGTCGGAGATTTGCGAGGGGATACTGGGGGTACTGTTCCCTGAAGAGGTCTGCATTCAACATGACCTTGCAGACTGACAAATCGTTCCGGTGCACTTGGGTTCCTCGTCTGTGTTCGGGATACTACCGCATCTTCGACCGAGGATTAGGTCGGCGTATCATGGCTCGTCAATCCGGGTTTCGAGTCGATCCAAAGCATTGCTGACATTGCTGTCGTGTCCAAGAGCTTCATCTCCGTGTGAGGATGGCCTGTCTATTCGTAGCCAACTCCCACCGCCGCACCGCGACGTCGCAGTAGATCGGGTCAAGTTCCACCGCGCAGCAGCGCCGCGCGGTGCGTTCCGCCGCGATCAGCTGGGTTCCAGAGCCGCAGAAGGGCTCGAACACCGGGTCGCCGGGATCGGTGAAGGCTTCCAGCACAGCCTCGACCAGCGCCACCGGGAAGACGGCCGGGTGCGATCCGGCGGCACCCAGCCCGCCCTTGTGGCGCATGATGCGGAAGACGCTGTCGGGGATGCGGTGGCTCTGGATTGCGTTGCCGTAGCCGGTCTTGCGATGGACCGTGCCGTCCGCCCCGCGCAGCCCGCCGCCGCCGAGGGTTTCGCCTGCGTGCTTGCTCTCGACCGTCTTGTTCGGCCTCCGGGGTTGGCGGTTGAAGTGGAAGACGAACTCGTGCGAGGGCGCGAGGCGGCCGTTCCAGTCGCCGGGCAGGCCGGGTCCCTGGTCCCAGACATACCAGCCGAAGCGCCGCCAGCCCTGCATGCGCATCCAGTCAACCCAGCTCTCCCAATAAGGGATCCACTCGCCATCGCGATGGACGAGGCCGAGGTTCACCAGCAGCTGGGCATCGGCGGTGACGGGAGCCGCGGCGAAGACGCCTTGCATCAGCGCATCCCAATCGCCGACCTTCTCCTTCGCCGCGCCATAGTCGCGCTGCTGGGCGTAGGGTGGGGAGGTGAACAGCAGCGAGGCTTGCGTACCGTCCATCAGTCGCGCCACGACGGCCGGGTCGGTGGCATCGCCGCAGATCAGCCGGTGATCGCCCAGCGCCCAGATGTCGCCTGCCTGCGTGATCGGCTCGGCCGGGGCGTCCGGGATTGCATCGGCCGCGTCATCGTCGATTGGCGCGCGGTCGTCGGCATCGTGCAGCAGCGCGTCCAGTTCGCCTTCTGGGATCCCGATCAGCCCGAGGTCGAAATCCTCGGCCATCAGCCCCCGCAGTTCCTCGAGCAGCAGCGCCTCGTCCCACCCGCCCAGTTCGGTCAGTTTGTTGTCGGCGATCCGATAGGCCCGGCGCTGCGCCTCGGTCAGGTGGCGCAACACGATGACCGGCGCCTCGGACAGACCCAGCCGGGCCGCGGCCAGGATGCGGCCATGGCCCGCGATCAGCTCGCCATCGGCTGCGACCAGCACCGGCACGGTCCAGCCGAACTCGGCCATGCTGGCGGCGATCTTCGCCACCTGGTCAGCGTCGTGGGTCTTGGCATTCCGGGCGTACGGCCGGAGCCGGGCCAGCGACCAATGCTCGATCCGGCCCGGCAGGAGGGGCGCGTTCATGCTGCGCTCCGCTTTGCCTTGAGGGCGTTGAAAGTTTCACCGGTCTCCGCCAGCACCGCCTCTTGGCCGGTGAATGACTGCCAGCGCTCGATGGCCACATCGACATAGGCCGGGTTCAGTTCCACGCCCAGGCAGACCCGACCCGTGGTTTCGGCCGCGATCAGCGTGGTGCCGGAACCCATGAAGGGCTCGTAGACTGCCTGGCCGGGGCTGGAATTGTTCAGGATCGGGCGGCGCATGCACTCGACCGGCTTCTGGGTGCCGTGCACGGTGTCGGCATCCTGATCCCGGTTGGAGATCTGCCAGAGGGTGGTCTGCTTGCGGTCTCCGGCCCAGTGACCCTTGCCCTTGGCGCGGACGGCATACCAGCAGGGTTCGTGCTGCCAGTGGTAATCGCCGCGGCTGAGGACCAGCCGGTCCTTGGCCCAGATGATCTGCGACCGGATGGCGAAACTCGCGGCCACCAGGCTCTCGGCCACCGTCGCGGCATGCAGCGCGCCGTGCCAGACATAGGCGACGTCGCCGGGAAACAGCGCCCAAGCCTCGCGCCAGTCGGCCCGGTCGTCGTTCAGCACCTTACCGGTGCGCTTGGTCTTCGCGGCCCCGGCTGCATTACGCCAGGAGGGGTCATATTCCACCCCATAGGGTGGGTCGGTCACCATCAGCAGCGGGCGCACATCACCCAAGAGCCGCCCGACCACATCGGCCGAGGTGCTATCGCCGCAGATCAGCCGGTGCGCCCCGAGCTGCCAAAGGTCGCCCGGCACCGACACCGGCGTGACCGGCAATTCGGGCACATCGTCCTCGCCCTCGACCGGGCCATCCTCGCCCAGCGCCTCCGGATCCCGCAACAACGCGTCGAGGTCATCGTCGCTGATGCCGAGCAGGGTCAGGTCGAAGTCCTCGGCCAAAAGCCCCGTGATCTCGTCGCGTAGCAGGGCCTCGTCCCATTCGCCCAGTTCCGTCAGCTTGTTGTCGGCGATCCGGTAGGCCCGGCGTTCCGCCTCATCGAGATGGCTGAGCCGGATCACCGGCACCTCGGTCAGCCCGAGCATGGTGGCCGCCAGCACCCGGCCATGGCCCGCGATCAGGTCGCCATCGTCGGCCACCATGCAGGGCACGGTCCAGCCGAACTTGGCCATACTGGCGGCGATCTTCGCCACTTGGTCGTCGCCATGCATCTTGGCATTGCGGGCATAGGGGCGTAGCCGGGCAATCGGCCAAGTTTCAATCTGGCTCGGCGCGAAGACGAGGTCCATGGGATGGGGCTCGGGATGTGGGGGAGGGGAAATGAAAAGGCCCGCGAGGGGGTTCCTCCGGGCACAATTCTTCGATGATCAAGGGGTAGGTCAATGGGGGCAGGTCTGTCAAGCCGAAAAGTGAAGCGGATTCAACGGCTTCAGACGAATTGGCTTTCTGTGGTGGCTTCTGGCCACCTGGCTTACCCGAAGGTGGCTTCCCTGGATTCCCGCCGGGAATCCACCCTAGCCAGATCGTGATTCCGCAAGCCGCTGATCTGACTCAAGATTTCCGGCGTCAGCGCGCAAGGTGGCTTCCGCCTGGCTTCCCCGGTGAAAACGCCTCACGCTAGCGAACCGCCGCGCTGCGCCCCCCCGCATACGTTTGGGGCCGGGGAGGAACCAGAGGAGGGGGGCACCCACCTCGTCGGTCAGTTGCCCTTGAGGAAGTCGTCGACGAACTCCGATACGGGAGTGACGCCGGTCACCAGCAGGTGATCCCTCGCCCTTGTGCAGGCGACATAGAGCAGGTGCCGTTCCGTGTTGTAGACTTCCTCGAGGTCCGCGTCGTCAGCCACTGACTCGATCCGCTCTGATTGCGGGATCACCTCGTCGTCGCAGGCCATGACCACCACTGACCGGAACTCCAGCCCCTTGGCGAAGTGCATTGTACTGATGGCGACTGCCCCGTCCTCCACTTCGACTTTTTCACTCAATTCGACCGCACGAACACCCGCGGCTTTCACGGCAAAACGCGCACGTTTCAGTTCTGCATCCGACCGGACGAAGACACCAACCTCCCGCGGCGCGCAGCCCTCTTTCAGCCGATCAGTGATCCAGCCTGCAACCGAGCGGCATTCATGATCATCATCGTTGCAGGCCAAGACCATGGGCGGAGGCCCATCGAACATGGAAACCGTGCCGCGCCGCCCTTCCGTGTTTCCGTCGACATCCGAAACAGTTGACGGCAGTAGCCGATCGGCATGTGTGCGGATCTGGTGCGATGTGCGGTAATTGATGCGCAGCGTGAAAGAGCGGCCGCGGACATCAAGGCCAAGCGCCTTCCAAGAGAAGGGCTGTTGAAAGATGCGCTGGCCAAGATCCCCGGCGAAGAAGAGACCGTCACTTCGCCCTGCTGCCATGGCGGCGAAGAACCGCGCCTCGGTCACACCGAGGTCCTGCGCTTCGTCGATCACGGCGAAGTCGTAGGGGCGTGTGCTGCCTTGGCCGAAACTGTCTGCCAGACGGCCAAAGACGTCCGACCATGTCACAACACCACGTTCCCGCAGCCCAGCACGGACGCGCTCAAAGATGGTCCACAGGGTTTCGCGCTGCTTTCCGCCGATCCGGGTCTTCCTGCCCAGCCGTGAGACGTCACGGTAATCTTCCCAGGACCGAAGTTGCCAAGCGTCCACGACGTCGGCCCACTCTCCCATCAGGAACTGCTTGGAGAACCGGTGCCCTTCGACTTCGGCCGCTGCCTTTGTGATCAGCAAGTCCAGCAGCGCTGCAGGGGCGATCTGAGGCTGCCCGAAACGTTCGGTGTGCAGGTCATACCCAACTGCCGAGACCGCCTTCACGACAATCCGCGCCGAAACCAAGGGCTCATTGCCCACGAGGCTGGCCAACTTGCTGCGCAGGGCATTCGCCAGCGGCTTGGAGAACGTCGTCAGCAAGACCTTGGCAGAAGGATTGGCGCGGGCAAGATGGACCGCACGATGCAGCGCCACGATGGTTTTTCCTGTCCCGGCCGAACCCGAAACCCGGGTCGGACCGGAGAAGGATCGCTCGACAAGGTCAGCCTGGGCCGGATGCAGAAAGACCGCCCACTTGTCCCACGGATAGTCGAGCGCCTGCTTCAGTTCTTCTGCGTTGGCCAGAACGCGGAAGCGGCGCTGGGCGTCCGGGTGAGCAAACGGATCGGCTTCGACCGGAGCAGGTTCGGGCGGTTGCGGTTTCTCGCCCACAGCCAGTTTCAGCAGAGCTTCCTGCGCCTCTTGCGGCAAGTGCTCGATGATGTCGAACAATGTGTCCTCGGTGGCCGCCCGGACGTCATTCACCCATTCCTCGGGCACGCCAAAGGCCATCAGTTCGAACTTGCGTAGATTGTCGAAAAGGCGGGCCGCGGGCTTTGTGACAGGCGCCGGTGTAGCGGCCACCTCTTTGGGCTTGAAGATTTCCACCTCTTCAACCCGCTCGCGCACCTCGACAAGCTGCATGGCGCCCGTCGTCGGGTGGCGTTCAATCTTGCGGCGTTCGGCCCATTTGTAGGCATCGTCGTGGTGATCGGCATAGACCAGTAGGATGCTGGCCGCCGTGCGATGGACGATGATCCGGATGTCGGCATTCACCCGCACCGACCAGAAATTCGTGTCTTTGGCGCGATCCAGTTTGTGGAATGACAGGCCAGGAGCCGATGGGTTTATCTGCAGGTCAAAAGCAGTCGTCTTGACAGCTTTCTGCTCCTGGGCAGTCAAGCGGCCGAGGCTGTCGGTGAATGTATCGGCGATCCGGAAGTTCATTGGTCCTCGTCGTCAATGCCGTCGTCATCATCGTCGACAAACTGGATATACCTTTCGACTTCCTCCCCAAACCGGCCCCGCTGAAGATTTAAAGGGGGTTCAGCCGATGCAATAAGAATCGCCTCTATATGGTTCAGAATTTCGTTGAGAGCCGGGGGGCGAACTGCTGCATTAAAGTCGAGTTGACCACCAGCAACGGCTGAAATGCCGAACCATGAAAACCGGCTCCATCTCTGCGCAAGGTGATCGAATCTATGATTCCTTAGTCTTACTAAGAGCCTTTGGTTGCCTGCCCCTGTTTGTCCGATATAGACAATCTTGAAGTTATCGTCATAGAGGACGTAAATCCCCCGCTGCTGTCGAAAATCAACAGACGCTGCTCCCCTGCGACCAGTCCAACCCAATAGCTGTCCACCGTTTCCCCGGCCACGACCGCCCCAGTCTACATCGTCTCTGACCCAAAAGAGTCCGTAGTTTCTTATCAGCATTCAGTCACTCCACCGCAAACACCTTCATCACCTCGTCGCCAAGGTGGTTGATAACCTTCACCGCGATCCGCCCCGACTTCGGCCGCGGGAACGGGCGCGACGTGTCGGAATACAGGCTCTCCCAAGCCTCCTCGTCGATCTCGGCCTTCAGTGTGGTCTTCAGCGCCTTGTAGGGGTCGTTGGCGCCGAGGAAATAGGCGTGGCGGACGAAGAAGGATTCTTCGTTGTAGTCGGTGTCCAGCATCCACAGGGCGATGCCGTCGGTGCCTTCGCTTTGCACCTCGCCGGTCTGGGGCTTGAACACATCCACTCCGAAGACCTGGACCTGCACCATTCCATCCCTAACATCGGTGATCCGGATGTCGGGTTCGCCGAAGATCACGAACAGGTTGCCCGCGCCGGTGGATTTCAGATCGCCGCCCATGTGCAGGTCGGGGTTCATCCGGGCCTTCAGCACGCGGATGCGGCCCAGTTTGTCGAACTCGGAGCTATGGGCGTCGTAGTTGAAGGCGCAGGCGATCAGCACGTCGAAACCGGCGTCGCCTGCTTCGCGCGCGGCGGCGACCAGGTCGGGGCGGCTGACGGTGCCGAACTCCGGCCCGATGAACACGCCCGCGCGGCGCTGGGTGTCGCCTTCCATGAAGGTGCCCTCGGCCGCGATCCAGTTTCCGGGCCAGCCCTTCAGGCTGGTGAAGGTGATCCGGTCCTCCTTGTGCGCCTGCTGCACGCCTGCGGCTTTCAGGTTTTCTAGGATCATGTGGGCGAAATCGGTAAAGTCGCGCGGGGCCTCGGTGGCCTTGCGCTTGCCCTCGGCGGCCTCGTGTGTGTCGATCAGCTCGTCGTCCCAATCGACGGCAAGGGTGCGGTGGGGTGACAGGCTTTCCACGGTAAAGGGGCCTGCGACGCGGACCTTGGTGTTGTCGGTGAAGGGTTTGTCGTAGAGGTATTCGAACTCGGCCTTCGCCGCGATGCTGGCGTCGAT
The DNA here is from genome assembly GCF_003337565.1 of Paracoccus lutimaris. Lineage (GTDB taxonomy): Bacteria > Pseudomonadota > Alphaproteobacteria > Rhodobacterales > Rhodobacteraceae > Paracoccus > Paracoccus lutimaris. The sequence continues at coordinate 6,169 of NZ_QPJL01000028.1, read as the reverse complement.
TTCGCGCTGGCGACTGATCCGCGCCTCCCAGAAGCGTTTCAGGGCGGCTTGCGCGGGGGCGGGCCAGCCTTGGGGGGCCTCGCGCGGGATTTCCCATTCCATCAGGCCGTTCGCGGGGGCCATCTCGCCGGAGGGGAGCTTGACCTCACCACTTGCAGTGAAGTCGATCTTCGCGCCCGCGCGGCCGCCGGTTTCCACCTTGAAGGGGGTGGGGTGGCCTGCAAGGGCCGCGTTCAGGGCGGCGATGGCATCCTCGACCACAGGCTGCATCCTATCCCAGATCACGTCGATCTCGGCGTTAGATGCGATGTTGCTCAGCATTATGTGAGGCACGCGCTGGTAAACGAATCCTTGGCGGATACTGCGGAAGGTCGGTGCGGTCTTAGGTGGTGTGCGGGTGATCTCGCCTTCCTTCTCCTGACCTTCGGGGCTATCGGCAAGGAGGTAATAGGGGTAGCGCGCACCCATAAGTCGCGTCCTAGCGAGCGCCACGGCGACGCGGGACGTGTCGATTGTAATCCAGCGCCGCCCCCATTGTTCGGCGACATAAGCCGTTGTGCCGGATCCACATGTAGGATCGAGCACCAGATCGCCTGGGTCGGTGGTCATAAGGATGCAGCGCTGAACGACAGTTGCAGAGGTCTGAACAACATAGATCTTGGAAGCCATAAAGCTGGCCGAGACGTCATCCCAACGGTTCGTTATTGCCAGAGCGGGGAAGTCATCAAGAAAGCGAACGTATCCTAACCTGGCCTGAGTGGCTTCCAGACGTCCGGCAATCTTTAGGCGCTGCATGCCAGTTTCATTGGTTTTCCATCGGACGCTCATTGAAGGCCGAAGGGTTCTGCCGTCGATGTCAACAGGAAACCAAGATGCCGCACCTTCGCCTTTCTCTCTACCCGCACTTTGCGAGGTCAAATTATCGAGCGAATATACTCGCCATTCGTCAGGCGAGCTCAGTATGTGCTCGTCACGCTCAGCGCTGAACGATTGCGTTTCGCGATACAAGTTGACCGCCTTGTTGTAGTTCGTCCCCCCCGCTTCGCCTGCTTTCTTCAGTTTCAAGACAGGCCGATACTTAACCCGTGGTTTTAATCTGGCATACCAGAGAAGGAAGTCAGTGGTTTGGCCTAGATAGTCGTCTGTCGAGCCGGATGTTTTCGCGAATCCGATCTGCGAGACAAAATTCTCATCCCCAAACACCTCATCCATCAGCGCCCGCACGCGGTGGACGTTCTCGTCGCCGATCTGCACGAAGATGCTGCCGCTGTCGCTCAGCAGATCCCGCGCCACGGTCAGCCGGTCGCGCAGGTAGGTCAGGTAGGAATGGATGCCGTCCTTCCAGGTGTCGCGAAAGGCGCGGACCTGTTCGGGTTCGCGCGTAACATGGGTGCGGTCGCCATCCTTCACGTCGCGGCTGGTGGTGGACCACTGGAAGTTCGAGTTGAACTTGATGCCATAGGGCGGGTCGAAATAGATGCACTGGACCTGACCACGCAGCCCCTCACGCTCGGCCAGCGAGGCCATCACCGACAGACTGTCGCCCGAGATCATCCGGTTCGACCAGTGCTGATCGTGCTGGTAGAACTCGGTCGCGGCCTCGGCATCGGGCAGGCCGTTGAAATCGGCGAACATGTCGAACTGCGGGGCGTCTTTGGCCGCCTTCGCCCGGTTGGCGCTTTCACGCTTCAGGTCGTCGATGATGACCTTGGGGTGGACCTTTTCCTGAATGTACAGCGGCGGGGCCTGAACGATCAGGTCGGACCAGTCCTGTTCATCCTTGCCGCGCCAGACAAGCTGCGGGTCCAGATCGCGGTTGCGGCGTTCGTAGGCGAGCTGGATCGGCGACTTGTCCTGATCGCGCATCAGGCTTTCGAACTCGGCCGTCGGGATATTCTTGCGCGTGGCGTCGTGGGTGAGGGTTTCGACCTCGATGGGTTTCTTGGCCATGGGGTCAGCCTCTTCTTCTTTGGACAGTTACTGAAAAGCCGGTCGCGCGGTCGATCTGAAGCCAGGGGGTTACCAGTGCCTCGCCCTTATCCGTCAGGTGAAACATGCCGTCGTCCATGCGAACGCATCCAGCATGATCGAGGGCCTGCATGACGGAGCGATCCGGGTGGATGAAGCCGTCGTCCAGTGGAATGCCGGTCAGTGGTATCGGTCCATTTGCGATCTGGAGGTATGCGACGAGGTAGGCGGAGCAGCGGGGACTGCGCCAATCGATGACGCGGTCGCTTTCGTACCACCAGGCTTTGCGAGCGGCTTCGCTTCGCGGTGCGGGCTCGAGCCGCTTGTTGGATGATGCTTCCGCAACACTCGGGTCGAAGAAGGAAGACCAATGATTGAGGATCTCGCGGGCGTCATGGAAGTTCATTCGATCAGGTCTCCCTGACGTGCCGGGCCCGCGCCGAGGGTTTCGAGCAGTTTGTCGAACTCCTCCTCCATCTCGTAAACCGCAGTGAACTCGGCAAACTCCCAGCGCCCGAACTTGCCGAGGTTGTTGACGCCCGGCACCCAGTAGGCGCGCATGGTGTTGGCCTTGTCCTTGGCATCCTCGCCACGGTAGCCCTTGATCTCGACGATCAGGTTCAGCGGGTCGGGCTTGCCATCGTCGACCTGCACGATGAAGTCGGGCAGGTATTTGCGCGGGGTGGAGCCGGAGAGGTAGGGCACCTCCAGCCCCAGCCCCTGGTTCTTGACGTAAGCACGCACGCGGGGGTGGGCCTCGGCCACGCGGGCGAACTCGGCCTCCCAGTCGCTGTCGCAGACGACCCAGTTGACGTGGGACTTGGTCGGCGAGGTCTGCCAGCGCAGGGCCTTGGAGGTGGTGAAATTGACGAAGGCGGTGGTGCCGGTGGGATTGTAGGCGTCGAGGATTGCCTTGATCTGGTTCTCGCCCTTAAGTGTTTCTGTAATGGCCGCCTTGATCCGTTCGGCCGCCATGTCGGCTATTTCCTTGTAGACCAGCTGTGCCGGATACGTACCGCCCGAACATTTGAGATAGCCGCCGTCCAGCCACTGGCGGGTGATGCGTTTCAGCTGACCGAAGAGATGCAGCTTCGGTTCCTCGCCGGGGTCGCGGTACTTGGTGTAGAGAAGATGCCGCGCCAGGTGGAACAGGATTGTGGACGAGCGCATGTCGTCCAGATGCTCCAGCGTCAGGTCTACACCCTCGCCGATGATGCCCTGGTTCGTGGTGGTCGAAGGTCCAAGCAACTGCGGCGTAAGTTCCAGAACGTGATCAGGACCGAAGTTGGCTTCGAGCCGTTCATCCGGCAATTCTACCCGATAACCTTCGACACGGGGGAAGGTGATTTCCAGCGCGTCGCGATCAGGCTTGACCGCATGGACGCGGACAGTTTCGCGCGGGGCCGCAGGGGGCGAAATCACCGGCTTTGCTGTGAAGTCGAAGGGGATGCCCAGAACATCGGCATATTCGACGTTGAAGAGTCCCTGGTCGTTCAGCTCGTACGACTGGCGGCGCAGCGCGCGGCCGATCACCTGTTCGCACAAGAGCTGCGTGCCGAAGGCGCGCACGCCAAGAACGTGGGTGACTGTGTTGGCGTCCCACCCTTCGGTCAGCATGGAGACCGAGACCACGCAGCGGATCTGTTCTCCGAGGCGGCCCTTCTTGCCGACGGTGTTCATGACCTCGCGCAGCAGGGTGGATTCGTCGATCTTGTCGCCTGCGGTGATGTCGCCCGTCCGCTCGACCATCTCGCGCTTGAACTGCTCGATTTCGACGGCCGCCATTTCGCGGAAATCCTTGTCGAGCGCCTCGCCGGATTCAAGCTGCGCGCTGTCGATCAGGATCGTGTTCGGCCGCGGCATGCGGTTGCCGAAGTCGTCGTAGTTCCGGAACAGGGCAAGGCGGCCATTCTCAAGGGTGGTCTCGGTGCCGTCGTCGCTGACCCGATCAAAGCCCGAGATGTACTTGTAGATCAGTTCCGACGTCGCCGTATTGTTGCAGACGACGATGAACACAGGTGGAACGCCGATCCCCTTGTCCTGCCAAAGCTGGAAGGTCTTTTCGTAATGGCCATAGAGGGCTTCCAATGCGGTCAACAGCTCGACCGGCAGGCTGAACGGATCAAGCGCCTTGCCTGCCGCACGTCCCTTCTTAGGGAGCTTCTTGCCGATGTGGTCCCAGAGGTTGCGGAACTTTGGCGTGTCGCCGCCCGGCACGTTGTCGGCGATCGGCACGCGCGGCAACTTTACGATCCCGCATTCGATGGCATCCATCAAAGAGAAGTCGGACATCGTCCAGGGAAAAAGGGTGCCCTCGATATATCCCGAACCTCGAAGGAAGAATGGCGTTGCCGACAGGTCGTAGACGAGGCTGATCCCGAGCTTCCGCTTGACCGCTTCGAGACCGGAAATCCACATGCGGGCGGCCTCGTTGTTCTCCTTGGCCTCGCTTTTCTCGTCGCCCTTCAGATCTTCCTCAGTCTCGCCGACGGCGTCCTTTACCCGCTCGCGATAGCAGTGATGCGCCTCGTCGTTCAGAACGACGATATTCTTCTGGCCCATCAGGTCTCCCATGACCCTCTGGATCATCTCGCCTTCGGTCTCCAGTGTCTGAACCTTGTCGCCGCGCCAGCCCTCGAGCGCCTGTCGGGTTCCCTTGGCGATGACAAGTTTCTCACGCAGCTTGAAGGCGTGATAGTTGGTGATCACGATCTTTGCAGCCTGAATATCGCGCAGCATGTCGGGCGGTGTGATTTCGCGCGAGCGGTAGTAGCTTTCAGGGTCGTTCGGCAGCAGGACACGCAAGCGGTCCCTGATGGTAATGCCCGGTGACACGATCAGGAACCGGCTGGAGAACTGCTTGCTGTTCGGGTGACGCACTGCGTTGACTGTCTGCCAGGCGATGAGCATCGCCATGACGGTGGTCTTGCCCGCCCCGGTCGCGAGCTTCAACGCAAGGCGCATCAGTTCGGGATTGGCCTGCTCGTTGGCCCCCTTGATGTGTGCCCAGAACTTGGCGACGCGCGGCCCCATCTTCGGCGCGACCTCGGTCAACCAGATCGCGGTTTCGACGGCTTCGATCTGGCAGAAGAAGGGTCGGACGCCCTCGAATTTGTGGTGCCGCCAATGTTGCAGCAGTCGGGCTGTTTCCGGTGTCACGAGCCACTGGTCAGGGTTCGGAAGATTGCGCCACGTTTCGACATATCCCCGAACCTCGTTGATGATCGGGGTGGGGTTGTACTCCTGATCTGCGGTCGAAAGATCGTCATCGGCGCCGAGCAGCAGAGCGCCCTGCTTCTGGCTTTGCCGTTGCTTTTTCGTTTTGGGGACCGGCGTAATCAGGTCTGAGCGGCGCCTGGTCTCGATGATGCGGTTCGTCGGCTGACCGTCTGTGTCTAGTTCCCAATGGCGGCCGGGGTATTCGTAGGGGGAATTCAGGATCGGCTTTTCGAAGAACTGTTCAGACATTGGGGGAGTCCTTTGCAGCGTTCCCCTTCACCACCGCCTTCTGTTCGTCGATCCACTGATCAATATCGTCGTGCTTGAACCGCCATTGGCCCCGAACCTTGAACGCCGGGATCTGGCCTGTTTGCGCCATCGTGTAGACAGTCTTCTCTGCAACCTTCAACAAAATGGCGACCTCTGGCAAAGTGAGAATGGGGTCCGTCATGGACCTGCTCCTTCTCGAATGTGATGAGGGGAAGGGTGCCAGACTTTGCCAAACATTACTAGGACATGATTGCTACAGGTTGCGCGCAGGCCAATCAGTTTCTTCGAGCCTACGATCCCCTTACCTCAGCCACGGCCGGACCCTCGGCATTGCCGCCGTCACCTCAACCTCCCGCAGCATCCCGCCTGCGATCAGCCCCTCGCGTACCCAGCCCAGCGCCTGCCACCAATCGTCATAGCCGCGTCGGGTGGCTTCGATCTGCTGTGGATGGGGAGAGAAGGTGACCGGGCAGGCGAGGATGTCGATGGTTTTCCATGTAGCACGGGCGCCCGGGCCACGCACCCGGATGCGCTCCGTCCCGACGACGATGGCGCCTGCGTGCGTGCCGTGCTGGTTCTGCTTCACGATGGTGGGCACGCAGCGCGGGACGGCGCCGGGCATCCAGTCGGGCGTCAGCCCGGCGCGGGCCAGTTCCGCGACGCGGATTGCCATGCGCTTGCCGCCGAGGCTATCGGGGATTCCGGCGACGGT
>NZ_QPJL01000027.1 GCF_003337565.1 Paracoccus lutimaris | reverse complement strand
ACTAGCATTGACGCCATCATAACACGCAGAACATAACCACTGGGTGGGTCAGTTCTCGGTGACAATGCCGGGTCAAATCTCAGTGGCAATCAACAGCCCCATGCTCTTCATCAGCCTTGCAACCGTGCAACGGACGATGTCGAAACCCTCTTGGCCAAGCTGCCGCCAGACCTTGCACATGCCGTAGACGCGCCGATTCTCCTCAAACAAGCGCAGGATCTCTGGCCGCAAAGCCTCGTCCCGGCGCACCCGGTCGGACTACCGCGCAGGATCGGCCCACTTCGCCAGATGACTGTAATACGTGGAAGGGGCGATCGGCAGCACGCACAGATCGGCGCGACCCCATGTAATCCCCGATGCGCATCGATGAACGACACCATCACTTCGACCGGCGGTCGAGCATCTCAGGCAACGCTCGAAGCAGTGCCGCTTTCCCTTCGATCATCGCAAAATACGCGCTCGCCTTACGAAGAAACTCATTCGTCTGACGCAACTCGCGGTTCTCCCGCTCCAGTGCCTTCAGCCTCTCGGCCATATCGGTCGGGATGCCCGCGCGCTTGCCGCTGTCGACCTCGGCCTTCTTGACCCACTCGCTCAGGGTCTAGGGCGCTCATCCAGCAAGTCATCGCGGAAATGGGCCTCCTCCAGCGGGGGCAGACGATCGGCCGGGGCGAACTCGATTGCGTCAGCTTGGTAGAGGCGCTGCGCGCGGGCCGAGCCCTTGAAACTGGCACGAAGACCGTGGCCGGTCATCCCAGGGTCGAAACGCTTAACAAGGTTCAGCGCCGCGCTTTCCGAGATGACACCGCTCTTGGTGCGCTTTCCATAGGTGAATTCGGGTTGCAATGACAGCAAACGAGCGTTTCCCAACACCACATCGCCCTGAGCACTCAGCGGCACACGGTGTATCGCGGCCCATTTTCATCAGCGCAGCCGGGGTCGTCCAGACCCCATGGTTGAGATGATCTGGCCGCGCCCCCCAAATCACGGTTGCCGGTATTCTCCGGCGAGTTCCTTTCACCTGCAAAGGAGAATGATCCGGTGCCGGTGGCACCTGGCGATGAGGATTTGGCCGGAACGGCTGCGTTTGCGAAGGCGGCCTTGATGCGGGGCAGGCCCGTTGGCCGGATCGCTTGAATGATGCGTCATCGCCTCGTTCCTGCCGCCTCTGAGAATGCTTCCAAACTTGCCGGCGCAGGGCAGGCAGCAGCTGCCTCGCGCATGGCAATCCGGCACCATTCACGTCAATCATTGCGGGAAACCGGCGTGCCCCCTGTCCGATTCGAACGGACGACCTACCGCTTACAAGGCGGTTGCTCTGGCCAGCTGAGCTAAGAGGGCGACGCCCCCTTCATTTAACCGACAAGCACGCTTCGGGCAAGGCGATACACCCTGATTTCCGCCCGTCGATCATCCGTCGGACCGGCACCGAAACGACAATACGCGAATCTGCCGGCACCGTGCCGGAGATCGCCCGCGCCGGATATCGGCACCGGATCTGACGGAGGCTGCCCGAACCTGCACGACAGGAATTGCGGCCTCGTTCGGGGACCGGCCTCGGACATCCGGAAACCCGGGTGCCAAAGGCGATACGGACAGCCATTCCATTGCTGGTCGCAGATCGGGGCCCGACCGCCATTCGCCCTTGCGCGCGGGACCCTAACCGGGGCCGAGCGAAGGGTCGCGCCTTTGCCCACCCGTCCCGATCATCGCGGCGCAAACGCGCCCCCGGAAGGCGGGCATATGCGCCTATGCAACACCGCTAACGCACCGCCACCGTCATCACCGTCTCGATCAATTGTTGCGAATCAATCGGATAGGGCAACCACCCGGAGGCACCGATATTGCGCGCGCGCGTCTTCAGCTCGCCGCTTTTGCTTGCGGACATGACGAGAATCGGCACCGCGCGCAGATAGTCCAGCCGCCGCACAGCCTCGATGAAGCCGAAACCGTCAAGCTGCGGCATGCTGATGCCGGTGATGATGACGTCGGGCCGCAGCATGATGAGCCGGCTCAGCCCCTCGACGCCGTCACTGCTCAGATGCACCTCGAAACCCGCAGCGGCAAGCGCCGCCTCGGCGGGGTCGGTCATCCGGGGCAGACGGTGCTGCAACAAGACCGTCAGCGGCACTGCCGCCACCCGCCATTCCAGCGCCACACGCGCTTCTGGCCATGAAACTGCCCAGCCATCACTCTTTCCCTCAACAAGCCTTCAAGGCAACATGGCACAAGGATGTTAATCATCGGTTGACGCCAGCCGCTTCGGGACGGCAGACAAACCTGTCGCGGGGGCTTGCATTTCGGACGGGAACGGACTATCTGGCGCGCACTTCACAGGTGGGGTCGGGCCCCGGAGGGAGACATCCTTCGACGGTCCACCGGTTGGGGCATTGCCCTGAAAACCCCGCCAAGGCGCAAACCGGAAAGGACATGGACATGGCGCTTCCCGAATTCTCCATGCGTCAGCTCTTGGAAGCTGGCGTTCACTACGGTCACCAGACGCAGCGCTGGAACCCCCGTATGGCCGAGTTCATCTATGGTGAACGCAACGGCATTCACATCTTCGACCTGACCCAGACCGTCCCGATGCTGGACGCAGCTCTGCAAGTCGTGCGCGACACCGTCGCCAAAGGCGGCCGCGTGCTGTTCGTCGGCACCAAGCGTCAGGCGCAAAAGGCCATCTCCGAGGCCGCCGAGAAATCGGCCCAGTATTACATGAACCACCGCTGGCTGGGCGGCACGCTGACCAACTGGAAAACCGTGTCGCAGTCGATCCAGCGCCTGAAGGCGCTTGACGAGACGCTGACCTCGGGCGCCGAGGGCCTGACCAAGAAAGAGCGTCTGCAGATGGACCGCGAACAGGCCAAACTGCAGGCCTCGCTGGGCGGGATCCGCGAAATGGGCGGTCTGCCGGACCTGCTGTTCGTGATCGACGTCAACAAGGAAGACCTGGCCATCGCCGAGGCGAACAAGCTGGGCATCCCGGTCGTCGCCGTGGTCGATACCAACTGCTCGCCCAAGGGCGTTGACTACATCATCCCGGGCAATGACGACGCCGCCCGCGCCATCGCGCTGTATTGCGACCTGATGAGCCGCGCCGCGCTGGACGGCATGACCGCACAGATGGGCGCCGCCGGCGTCGACCTGGGCGCTCTGGAAGCCACCCCGGCCGAGGATCTGGCCGAAGAAGCCACCGAGGAAGCCGACGCCTGATCGGCTGCCTGACTGGCTTTACGGGACACATTCATCAGGCGGGGATCAGCCCCGCCTGACGCATTGAAAGCAAGGAGACATCCGATGGCTATCACCGCTGCGATGGTGAAAGAGCTGCGCGAAACGACCGGCGCAGGCATGATGGACGCCAAGAAGGCGCTGACCGAAACCGATGGCGACATGGACGCCGCCGTTGACTGGCTGCGCACCAAGGGCCTGGCGAAAGCCGCCAAAAAGGCCGACCGCGTTGCGGCCGAGGGCCTTGTCGGCGTGCAGGTGACGACCGGCCGTGGCGTCGCCATCGAAATCAACTCGGAAACCGACTTCGTCGCCAAGAACGCCGATTTCCAGCAGCTGGTGCGCGAAATCAGCGCAGTGGCGCTGGAAGCCGCGACCGATGTCGAGGTGCTGCGCGCCACGCATCTGAACGGCAAGCCGGTCTCGGAAGTGCTGACCGACGCCATCGCCCGCATCGGCGAGAACATGACCCTGCGCCGGATGCACGTTCTGGAAGGCGACACCGTTGTGTCCTATGTCCACAACGCCGCGGCCGATGGCCTGGGCAAGATCGGCGTGCTGGTCGCGCTGAACGGCCCGGCCGAAAAGGCGCAGGCGATCGGCAAGCAATTCGCGATGCATATCGCCGCGACCAACCCGGTTTCGCTGTCGGAAGCGACGTTGGACCCGGTCGTGCTTGAGCGCGAGTTGCAGGTGCAGACCGCCAAGGCGCTGGAAGAGAACGCCTCGTCGGACAAGCCCAAGCCCGAGGCCGTGATCCAGAACAACATCATCCCGGGCCGGATGAAGAAATTCGTCGCCGAGAACACGCTGCTGGGCCAGCCCTTCGTGATCAATCCCGACCTGACCGTCGAGCAGGCCGCGAAAGAGGCCGGCGTCGAGATCACCGGCTATGCCCGCGTGATGGTTGGCGAAGGCATCGAGAAGAAGGAAGAGGACTTCGCCGCCGAGGTCGCCAAGACCCTCAAGGGCGCCTGATCGCGCACGGACCCGCCAGCCGGGTCCGGCATCAGACGACAAGGCCCGCCGGTCCAGGACCGGCGGGCTTTTCCATGCCGGATTGCGCCGCGCTGCCCGATCCGCGCCGCGGCTCAGGTCTCGGGAATATGCTCGCGCATGTAGTCGCTGGTCTCAACGATACTGGCAAAGCCCCAGGGCTGCTGGGGTGCGGTGGCGGGGGATCCGGTCGCCGCCTGATTGCTGGCCACCGTGCAGGCCTCACCCGGATCGACGAACATCTGCCTGCGGCTCGCCGCCAGAAGCACGGCCTGCGCCGTGGTCCGCGCCCCCAGCGCCTTGCGCGCAAGACGCAGGTGCTTTTCGACCGTCGAGGGCGTCACGTCCAGGACCTCGGCGATCTCCTGCGTGGTATGGCCGATCGAGATGCATTCCAGCACCTCGCGCTGACGGGCAGTCAGGACCTCATCGGGGGGCGTATAGGGCAGGCTGGCAAGACGCAGATGCACCAGCCCGGTCAGCGCCTCGATCTGCGGCTGGTACAGGTGCCAGTATTCGTCAAGCTTGTCCTGACGCTGCCCGACCGCGCCGCTCATGATCACGCCGGCCCGGACCCGGTGCACGCTGTCGGCCAGGCTGACCGCATAGCCGGACACATGCCCGTAGCGCGTGAACAGATCGATCGCCCGCAATTCGCTGGCAGTCAGGCGGCCCGCCAGGCGCCGGGCCTGCAGCCAGCCCCAGCTTTCGCTGCCCTTGTGCTGGGTGATCCAGCGATACATCGGCACGCTGCTGAACAGGTTCTGCGACACCAGATCATGCAGCAGCCGCGGCGAATAGCTGGACAGGAAGATGCTGTCATCGGCGACCTGTTCATTGGCCGCGCTCAGCAGGCGCACGCCATGATATGCGGCATGCGGAAAGCCCCATTCAGCCATCTGCGAGACATAGAACTGCCAAACGCCCTCGACCGTACGAGTCGCCAGAATCGTCGCTATTGCGTGTAGCATGTCCATGCGTCCTGCCGTGTCGCGCGATGGGTATTGATAAAGTTACGATAGCTCGACAACAATTGAAATATTCTTACTTCGTTTTTCGGACCGTTCAACATTGCCCTAACGGCAACTCTGCCGGGATGATGTTTTTAATATTAATATTAGTTAATAAACAATATCTTAAAGAAACTTGCCTGCACGGATTCCGCACCGTTGCATTCCCGGAACTGCCGCCGGATCGCCTTAAAACCGCTGCAACCAGGAGGTTTTCCTGGCCCCGATTGATCGATACTGTACGCCGCGAACCAGCCAGGAGTTGTTGCTGATGCAGATCGTCTTTCATTGCGGTGTCCACGGCACAGACCTTTACCGCATGGTCAAGACCCTGCTGCACAATCGCGACTGGCTCTTGCGCAACGGGATCGAGCCGGTGACCCCGAACCGTCACCGCGAGATATTCAACCAGGCGCTGGCTTCGCTGCGCGGCAGCCCGGCCACCCCCGAGATGGAACAGGTCATGCTGGATGCGGTGCTGGATTCCGACAATCCGCGCCGGGTCATCTGCAGCACACCGACATTCCTGGGGCGGGCCCGGCGCGCCATTTCGCATGACGGGCTATATGCCAGCGCCGGCGCCAAGATGGCGTCGGTGGCCAACCTGTTCCCCAGCGCCGAGATCGAGTTTTTCCTGGCGATGAAGAACCCGGCGACGCTGATCCCCTTCGTCCTGTCGCAGGAAGGCAGCGGCAGCTATGACGAGCTGATGAGCGGGATCGACCCGGCAAGCCTTCGCTGGGCACCGATGATCCGGCGCGTCCTTGCGGCCGTTCCCGGGCGCCGCATCGTCGTGTGGTGCCACGAGGATACCTCGCTGATCTGGCCCGAGGTCGTGCGCCGCATCGCCACCATGCCCAATGACGTGCCGCTGAAGGCCGGATTGCAGATCCTTGGCGATATCCTGCACCCGGACGGCATCCAGATGATCCGCGACGCCATGGCACAGGAACAGCGCCTGACCATCGAAAGCCGCCGCAGGATCTTTGCCGCCGCCTTGCAGAAATACGCGCTGCCCGAGCAGATCGAGACGGTGGTGGACATGCCCGGCTGGAATCAGGCGCTGGTCGATCGCATCACCGCCCAATATGACGCGGACATCGCCGAGATCGCCGCCCTTCCCGGCGTCGAGTTCATCACGCCTTAGCGCATCCGCGCCCCCTGCCCGCGCGCCCCGCGCGGCATCCTGACGGGCGCGACCGGTGATTGACGCAAATATCGGTGGAATGACAGGATCGAAAGTCGGGCCTAGTCCCGTTCCCGACCCGTCCACCATCTTGCCCAGGAGGCTGTCATGACCAGTGAACCGATCCGCGATCCGATTTCCGACGACCTGCTGACGCCGCAAAACGCGGCCTTCGTCATCATCGACTACCAGCCCGTTCAGGTGAACTCGATCGCCTCGATGGACCGGCAGTTGCTGATCAACCATATCGTGGGCTGTTCGCGGGCCGCGGTCGAATATGGGCTGCCGATCATCCATTCGACCGTGAACGTCAAGACCGGGCTGAACAAACCGCCGATCCCGCAGGTGCGCAAGGCGCTGCAAGGCTATCCGACCTATGACCGCACCACGATCAATTCCTGGGAGGATGTCGAATTCCGGCAGGCGATCAAGGATGCGGGCCGCAAGAAGCTGATCATGACCGCGCTCTGGACCGAAGCCTGCCTGACCTTCCCGGCGCTGGACGCGCTGCGCGAGGGCTATGAGGTCTATGTTCCCGTCGATGCCGTCGGCGGCACCTCGCTCGCCGCGCATGAGGCCGCGCTGCGCCGGATCGAGCAGGCGGGCGGCAGGATGATCAGCGTGCCCCAGCTGTTCTGCGAATTGCAGCGCGACTGGAAGCGCGCCGACACCGTGCCGGCCTTCATGGACCTGTTCATCAAGACCGGCGGCACGGCGGGGATCCAGTTCTCATACGACCGCAACGAATAGGATCGGGCGGGCCCGCGACCGGATCGGACGCGGGCCCGGCACCTAAAGGAGTTTTCCCGGCAGTTTCGGGCGATACATGAACAATGTCGCCAGCGCCGCCAGCGCCAGCATCACCCCCAGAACCAGGAACATGTCGGCATAGGCCAGCACGAATGCCTCGCGCTGGACGGTGCCGGCCAGCATGGCAGTGGCCTGCTCGGCGGCGCGGACCGGATCGGTTGTCTGCGCCTCCAGCCCGGCGGCGGTGGCCTCGATCCGCGCCTGCACCGCGGCCGAGCCGCTTTCGACATGCAGCCCCAGCAGCGCGGAATGCAGCTGCTCCTGCTTGCGGGTCAGGGTGGCGACCAGCGCCAGCCCGACCGCCGAGGCGACCGTGCGAGTGATATGCACCAGCGAGGCGATCCAGGGGATTTCGCGCAGGGTGATTTCCTCGGTGATCAGCACCATCAGCGGCACAGCAATGAAGGGCGCGGCAACCGATTGCACCAGCAGCGCCGGCAGAAGCTGCTGGCCGGTCCACAGATGCGTCAGATCGGTCAGCATCAGCGTGCCGGCGGCGAACAGCAGCAGGCCGAAGGCCACCAGATTACGCGGGTCAAGCCGATAGACCAGCCATGCCACCATCGGCGTCAGCACCAGTTGCGGCAGCGCCGCCACCCAGAACACGGTGCCGCTTTCCAGCGCCCGAAACCCCTGGATGCGGATCAGGTATTGCGGGATCAGCCAGGCCGAGCTCATCAATCCGATGCGCGTCACGAACATCAGCAGCAGGCTCAGCCCGATATTGTCGCGCATGAGCAGGCGCGGACTGACCACCGGATCGGGATGGCGCAGCGCATGGACCAGATAGATCCCCAGCAGGAACCCCGCCGAGGCAAGCAGCCCCAGGATCAGCCCCGAACCCAGCCAGTCCAGCCGGTTGCCCTGATCCAGCGCGGTGACCAGCGCCGCGAGGCCCAGCGACAGCGCCAGCAGTCCAAAGCCGTCATGGCGGCGAAAACGCAGGAACCGGATCGGATCATTGGCCAGGCCATAAGCACCGGCCAGCAGGGTCAGGCTGCCCGGGATGACGTTGATCCAGAACAGGTATTCCCATGACAGGTGGAACATCACCCAGCCCTCGATGCTGGCCGCGACCGCCGGGGTCAACGACGAGACCAGCGCATAAAAGGACAGCGCATAAAGCCGCAGCGGCTGCGGCATGTGGCGCATGACCACCGCATAGGCCATCGGCATCAGGATCCCGGCGCTGAGACCGCGCACCGCCTGAAAGGCGATCAGCACCTGCAGGTTCGGACTGAAGGGTGCCAGAAACGAGGCGACGGTAAAGATCAGCGCCCCGATCAGCACACCGCGCGCCGGCGACAGGATCGAGCGCAGCCAGACCGCCGAGGGGATTGCCGCGACCTCGGCCACGACATAGGCTGTGGTCAGCCAGCTGGCCTCGTCCATACCGACGCCAAGCGCGCCGCGAATATCGGCCAGCCCGATATCGGTCAGCCGCGAATTGAGCAACGAGGTCAGCGTGCCCAGAAGCACCGCGCCGACCCCGATCAGGGCGCGCAGATCGGGCAGCATGACCCGAGGGGCCGCCGGGGTCGCGGCGGCAGCGCTTGTCATGGACATGGGATATGCTCCTTTCCGGCGTCGCCTGCCTCGCGGACAGGTGGCGGTTTCGGGTTATCTGACCGCCGCCAGCCTGCCGGCACCGGCCGCCTCGCGATCGGTATGCACGGTGGCCTCGACCGACATGCCGGGACGCAGCAGCCCCGCAAGCGCGGTCTGATCGTCCAGTGCGATGCGGACGCTGATGCGCTGCGCGATCTTGGTGAAATTGCCGGTGGCATTGTCGGCCGGCAGCAGGCTGAAGACCGATCCGGTCGCGGGCGAAAGCCGCTCGACATGGCCGGTCAGCACTTCGCCGGGAAAGGTGTCGATGCGCAGGCTGACGGCCTGACCGGGCCGAACCTTCGCCAGCTGCGTCTCCTTGAAGTTCGCGGTCACGTATAGCTGCGTCATCGGCACGACGGAAACCAGCTGCGCGCCGGCGCGGACATATTGCCCCTCGCGCACGCCGCTGGTTCCGACGACGCCATCAATGGGCGCGGTGATGCGGGTGCGGTCCAGATCGATCCGCGCCAGCGTCAGCGCCGCCTCGCGGCTGTTCAGCTCGGCCCCGGCCTGTTCGGACTGGGTGGCCAGCACGTTCAGCTGTTCGCGCCGGGCGGCGATTTCGGCCTGCTGCTCGATGATGGTGGCCTCGATCCGCTTCATGTCGGCAACCGCCGCCTCAAGCTTCTGGCCGCTGGCCCAGCCGCCCTGCTTCAGCGTCGTCTGGCGCTGGTTCTCGCTTTCGATGCGCTCGCGGTCGGCCTGCAGCGCGGCCAGACCGGCCTCGGCCTGCTCGATCACCCGATGCTGCAGCGCGATCTGGCTTTCGATATTGTGGATCGCGGCACCGGCGGCGGCCACACCGGCACGGGCCTGATCGACACGCGCCTGATATTCGGTCGGGTCGATCTGCATCAGCAGATCTCCGGCCCGGACCTCTTGATAATCGGCGACCAGCAGCCGCGTGACGCGGCCCGCAACCTCGGCGCTGACCGGGGTGGTATCGGCGCGCAGCGTGGCATTGTCGGTGGTCTGGTTGGTCAGCCCGGCGACCCAGCTGCCCCAGCCCAGCGGCACCACCACCGCAAGCCCGATCCCGGCCACGATCACCGAAGCCCGGGCAAGGGTCAGAAGGGTACGCCGGCGCGGCTTTTTGCCGGGCATCTGCGGCGCGACGGTCTCGGCCTTGGGTTTGAACTGGACAACCGGCTTGCTCATTGGATCGGCTCCTTGAAACGGCGGTGAAGGGGCGGCGCGGGGGCCGCTGTTGGCCCCGATATAGGCCGGCGCTTCACATGATTGAAATGAATTGGTATCATTTGAAACATGAACAACATTCATGGCATCGATCTGAACCTGATCCGCGTCTTCGACGCCCTTCTGGAGGAACGCAGCGTGACCCGGGCCGGCGACCGGCTGGGGCTGAGCCAGTCGGCGGTCAGCCATGCGCTGGCCAAGCTTCGGCTGCTGCTCGCGGACGAGCTGTTCGTGCGCGGCCCCCAAGGCATGCATCCGACGCCCCGCGCGATGGAGCTGGCGCGTCCGCTGCGCGCGGCGCTGGTCGAGATCGCGACCGCGCTGTCGGCGCCGCGTTTCGATCCGTCGACCAGCGAAATGACCTTCGTCGTGGCGACCTCGGATTTCTATATCGGCGGGCTGTTTCCGCGCGTCATGGCCCGCATCCGGCAGGAGGCGCCCCAGATCCGGCTGTGGCTGCGCATGTTCAACGACCTCAACCTGGTCGAGGAACTGGACCGGGGCACATTGCATCTGGTCGTCGGGGCTTTTGGCCGCATCCCCGCCCGGTACCGGCGCGAACCGCTGATCGGGGTCGAAATGGTCTGGATCATGCGCCGGGGGCATCCGGCGGCCTCGTCGCCGCTGACCCTCGACACGCTGGGGCGCTATCCGCATGTCGACATCCTGCTGTCGGGCCGGGCCATGCCCGACGCGGCGGCCATGCAGGATCAGGAAGGGCTGGAGCGCGCCTTCGTGACCAGCGATCCGACGCATCTTGAGGGGCTCTTGCGGGAGGCGGGGCTAAGCCGGCAGGTCGGCGCCACGGTGCCGCTGATCCTGGCCGCGCCGCCGCTGGTGGCGGCGACCGACATGGTCGCGCTGGTGCCGCGCAGCGTCGCGCAGACCTACCGCGATACCTATGACCTTGCGCTTTTTGACAGCCCTTATCCCCGACCGCCGACGCAGATCGACATGCTGTCGCACAACACCTATGGCGCCCATCCTTCCGTCGCCTGGCTGCGGGCGCTGCTGCTGGACCAGCTGGCCGCGCAATAGCTGGCGCGGCGGCGTTTCAGTCGGCGGCCCGGCTTTCGCAGCTTTCGTAATGCTCCAGTATCTGACGGCCGGTGGCGATCCAGACATCGCCGCGCGCCGCGATCTCGGCCAGGAAATCGCGCAGGATGGCCCAACGCATCGGCCGGCCCGAGACCTGCGGATGCAGCACCAGCGTCGTGACCCCGCCCCAGTCATGGGTCATGGCGAATTCCTCGCGCCACAGCGGCAGGATCGCGTCGCGACCAAAGATCGGGCGGGAATCAAGACGGCTGGTCATGCCGAAATTCCAGTCGTCAAAGGCATAGTTCACCGGGATCTCGACCGGGCCGGGACGGCCATCCGCAAGCAGGTGGCGATAGGGCCGGATATCATCGCGAAACGAGCTGGAATAGCGCAATCCGCGATCGGCCAGATGCGCCAGAAGCTCGGGGAAGTTCTCACCCGAAGGGGCGCGATAGCCGACCGGGCGCACCCCCAGCCGGGCCTTGAGCGCGGCTAGGCCACGGTCGATTTCCTCGCGCGCCTCATCCAGCCTGTTGCGGTCGGGGCATTTGTGCAGATAGCCGTGATGGGCGATCTCGTGCCCCGCGGCCGCGATGGGCTCGCAGGCGGCGGTATGGGCCTCGGCGGTCCAGCCGGGAATGAAGAACGTGGCCTTCAAACCAAGATCGTCCAGCAGTTCCAATATCTTGGCGATGCCGACGCGGGCGTCGTAGCCGCCATGCGAGGTGGTCACCATGCGGTCGACATTCTCGGGCCGGTTGCCGATCCAGGCGGTTTCGGCATCGACGTCAAAGCCGATGAAAAGCGCGCTGCGCTTGCCCTCGGGCCAGGGAAAGCGTGGCGCGGGCGGCGCGGGGTTCAGCGGGCGGGGCGACAGATCATGCGTCATCGCGCGTCCTCAGCCAAAGAGCGGCGCTTCGGGCGCGGTCGAGACCAGCAGCCCCGGCAGGTCGCGGCAATCGCCCTGCCCCTCCAGCGCCAGCACGAAATCGGCCAGACGGGCCGTCTGCGGCGCGGGCAAGGCCATGCCGGCAAGGCTGTCGAACTTGGCGCGGATCGCCGCTTCGCTCATCGGGCGCTCGGACGAGCCGGTGGCGCGCGGGACCATCCCGGTCTCGCACCCGCCATCGGAAAAGGTGATGGTCACTACCGGCTCGCCCATCTGCTCCATGGCCGGATCGGGGTGAAAGCGGATCTGCGCGAGACAGGCGGTGACGCGCGGATCATTGCGCGCGGCCAGGGCATATTGCGCCAGATCGACCCGGCCAAAGACGCGCTGCACGGCCAGCGCATAGCCAAGGCTCATCTGCGCGCCGGCCAGCGTCTCAAGCCTCGCGGCGCCGCACATGTCCATCAGGAATGGCGGCAGCCGCAGGTCGATGGCCGCGATCTGCGCGGCGTCGCGCCCGGTCGCCGCCAGCATGTCCTGCACCGCGTCGATGGCCGAATGCGCGCCCCGGCAGGCGGCATAGGGCTTGAGCGAGGCGCGCTCGATCATCCAGTCCGCGCCCAGATCGCGCGACAAGGCGACGGGCGCCGCGGTGCCGGTATAGGTCTTCAGAAAGCCGCCCCAGACCTCGTCGAAAACCCGTGACGGGCCGGAAATTCCCGCAAGCACCAGATCGGCGGCCAGAAGCCCGCCCTCTGCGGCGCGCCCGGCATGGATCTTCTTGGCCTGGCTGCCATCATGGATAAAGGCCCACAGACCCGAGGAAAAGCTGGTCGCCAGCGTCACCGCCTGCCGGGTCATCGCCGCGTCATAGCCGCGCAGCCGCGCCACCGCCGCCGCCGCCGCCAGCGCCCCGCAGGTGCCTGTCGAGTGCCAGCCCGCGCCATTATGCGCGCCATAGCCGCCCGAGGCATCCAGCACCCGCCGCCCGACCTCATAGCCCGCAAGCCATGCCGACAGGAAATCGCCGCCCGAGACCGGCGTTTCGATCCCGGCCAGCGCGGCCAGAAGCGCCGGCAGGACCACCGCGCCGCTATGGTCGCAGCCGCCGGAATCGTCCAGCTCGAACACATGCGCGGCGACACCGTTGATCAGCGCCGCGTCGCGCGCGCCGGTCCGCTGCCCCGTGGCCAGCAGCCGTGCCGCCCCCCCGGACGCGGCAAGGGCGCGCACGGCGCGGAACTCGGCCGAGCAGGTCCCGGCCAGCGCCGCCCCCAGCGTATCCAGCAGATGCAGCTTGCCGCGCCGGCGCACGCGCTCGGGCGGGGCATGGGGCGAAAGATCTGCGCAAAACGCCGCCAGCGCCTCGACATGCGGCAGGCCGGCCGAACCGGGAATATTCGGGGGGGACATGATGTCATCCTGTAGATGGATCGCGACCCCGGACACTGCCGGGGCCGCGCGGGTTCATTTCACGGCTTCGCCGTTGATCATCACCGTGTCGAGCATCGCACCCGTCAGGCCGTATTTCTCGAAGATCGTCTTGTATTCGCCCGAGTCCATCAGCGCCTTGAGCGCGGCGGCAAAGGCGTCGCGCAGTTCCGGCGCGTCCTTGCCGAAGCCGATCCCCTGATAGACCGAGGTGAAGGGCGTGCCGACGATGGCATAGGTGTCGGGCTCGAGCTGCAGCAGATAGGGCAGCGTTTCCGAGCCCTGCACCGCACCGTCCAGACGCCCCTGCTTGAGCTGGGTGCGCGCATCGGCCGAGCCTTCGGTGCCGACCACGACCAGCGCCGGCTTGCCCTTGGCCTCGCAGTTCTCGGCGCTCCATTTCGCGGCCTCGTCGGGGAACGAGGTGCGGCGGCTCATGCCGACGGTCTTGCCACAGAAATCGGTCAGTTCCTTGAACTCACCGGCGCGCTTGGCCGAGACATAAAACTGCGCACCCGAGGTCATGTAATCGACGAAATCCATGGTCTCGCGGCGGGCCGGCAGATCGCTCATGCCGCTGAGCACCAGATCGATGCGGCCGGTATTCAGCGAGGGGACCATCTGCTCAAAGCCGATCTCGGACCATTCGATCTGCGTTCCCAGATGCTTGGCCAGCGCATTGCCCAGATCGATGTCCAGCCCCATCAGCTCATTCGTGGCCGGGTCGCGATATTCCATCGGCGGATAGTTCGGGGTGTTGGCAGCCACCACCTTGCCCTTTTCGGCGTATTCCGCCGGCAGGTCCTGCGCCTGCGCGCCCAATGCGATAATGCAGGCCGAAGCCGCCAGAAGTGCTTTCATCATGGTTTTAACCTTCCTGTTGGTTTGGATTATCGTTGCACGGCGCGAAGGAAATCGGCCGTCCGGGGGTTGTCGGGCCGGGTCAGCACCCGCTCCGACGGGCCGTATTCGATCAGCTTGCCGCCATCCATGAAGGCGACATTGTTGCTGACATTGCGGGCAAAACCCATTTCATGCGTGACCACGATCATGGTCATGCCCGAGCCGGCCAGATCGTTCATCACCTCGAGCACCTCGGCGACCAGTTCCGGGTCCAGCGCCGAGGTCGGCTCGTCGAACAGGATCAGCGACGGCCGCATCCCCAGCGCGCGGGCGATGGCCACCCGCTGCTGCTGGCCGCCCGACAGTTCCGCCGGATAATTGCCGCATTTGTCGGCCAGCCCGACGCGGGCCAGCAGTTCCAGCGCATGTTCCCGCGCCGCCTTTGGGTTTTCGCGCAGCACCTGCACCGGCCCCTCGATGACGTTTTCCAGCGCCGTCTTGTGCGGAAACAGGTTGAAGCGCTGGAACACCATGCCGATCCCGCGCCGCTGGCGGGCGATCTCGGCATCCGACATCTCGTGCAGGCGGTCGCCTTCGCGGCGATAGCCGATCAACTCGCCATTGGCCCAGATCGCGCCGGAATCGATGCGCTCCAGCAGGTTGATGCAGCGCAGGAAGGTGCTTTTGCCCGAACCCGAGGGGCCGATGATGCAGCAGACCTCGCCCTTCCTGACTTCCAGGCTGACATTGTCCAGCGCCTTGAAACCGCCGAAGCTCTTGCAGACATCAACGGCCTTGACCAGAATTTCCCCTGACATCGCGCCCCCTTACAGCGTGGTCCGGCCGCGGGTGCCGCGGGCGTAATAGCGTTCGATCCGGGCCTGGATCAGCGACAGCACGGTCACGATGACCAGGTACCAGAAGCTGGCCACCATCAGCAGTTCCAGAACGCGGGTATTGGCGTAGTAGATCACCTGCGCATTGTGCAGGATCTCGGAATACTGGATGACCGAGGCCAGCGAGGTCAGCTTGACCATGCTGATGACCTCGTTGCCGACCGGGGGGACCATGACCCGCATCGCCTGCGGCAGCACGACCCGGCGCAGGGTCTGCATGCTGGTCATGCCGATGGTCTGCGCGGCCTCGTATTGCCCGGAATCGACCGAAAGCAGGCCGCTGCGCACCACCTCGGACGTATAGGCGCCCTGCTGGATGCCAAGGCCCAGCATGGCCGCGACAAAGGGGGTCATGATGTCGACGGTATCGACCTGAAACAGGCCCGGAATGCCCATGGTCGGAAAGATCAGCGCCAGGTTGAACCACAGCAAAAGCTGCAGCAGCGCCGGCGCGCCGCGGAAGATCCAGATATAGACCAGCGCGATCTTTTCCAGCACCGGATTGCCGGAAATGCGCATGATGGCGATGACCACGCCCAGAAATATGCCCAGCGACATGGCGCAGACGGTCATCAGCAGGGTGTTCCAGATCCCCTTCAGGATCACCGGGGCGAACAGGAACTGCCCGACGACGCCCCATTCGATCTCGCCGATGACAAAGGCGCGGATCAGCAGCGCCACCAGCAAAAGCACGATCGCGGCCGAGATCTTGCGGCCCAGATGCCGGCGGGGCACCAGTTGCAGATGGGCAATGTCATGGGCATCGCGGTCGGATTTTGGCAGGATGATGGTATCGCTCATGCCGCCCCCCCTGACCGCGCCGAAGGGCGGGCCCCGAGGGCATGCGCGCCGCCCAGTCGCGCTGCGCCGCGCAGGTGCGGGCGAATTCCGCCAGCTGCTCGCGCACGCGGTCCGGCGCGGTACTGCCGACACCCCGGCGCGCGGCAAGGGCGCGGGCGGGATCGATGGTCTCAAGCACCGCAGGCGTCAGCGCGGGGTCGATCGCCGGCAGGTCGGCCTCGGTCAGCGCGTCCAGTTCCATGCCGCGCGCCTCGCAGTAACGAACCGTCGCGCCCGAAATGTCATGCGCCTGCGCAAAAGGGAATGCCCTGCCGGACCAGCCAGTCCGCCACCTCGGTCGCCAGCGTGAAGCCGCGCGGCGCGTCGGCGGCCATGCGATCGGTGTCGAATTTCAGCGTCGCGACCATGCCGGCAAAGGCGGGCAGGATCAGCTCGAGCAGGTCGATGGTCTCGAAGAGGTTGCGCTTGTCCTCGGCCAGATCGCGGTTATAGGCCAAGGGCATCGCCTTCAGCGTCGCCAGCATCCCCGCCAGATTGCCGATCATCGTGCCCGACATGCCGCGGGTCAGTTCGGCGATATCAGGGTTCTTCTTTTGCGGCATGATCGACGAGCCGGTCGAATAGCCATCGTCCAGCTTGGCCCAGCCGAACTGGCGCGAGGCCCAGATGCAGATTTCCTCGGAGAGGCGCGACAGGTTCACGCCCAGCATGGCGGCGGCGAACAGGAACTCGGCCACCACGTCGCGGCTGGCCACGGCGTCGATCGAGTTTTCGCAAGGCGCCGCAAAGCCCAGATCGGCGGCCGAGGCGGCGCTGTCACAGGCGAATGCCGAGCCGGCCAGCGCCGCCGCGCCCAAGGGCGCGCGGTCAAAGCGGCGATCCCAGTCGATGAAGCGGGCGATGTCGCGGCTGAAGGATTGCGCATGCGCCATCAGGTGATGACCCAGCGAAATCGGCTGGGCGGGTTGCAGATGGGTAAAGCCCGGCATCAGCGTATCGACATGGCGCGCGGCCTGCGCCGCCAGCGCGTCCTGCACCGCCAGCACCATGGCCGACAATTCGCGCGCCTTGCGCCGCAGATAAAGCCGGGTGTTGTTCGCGGTCTGGTCATTGCGCGACCGCCCGGCCCGCAGCTTGCCGCCAAGCGCGCCCAGACGTTCGACCAGCAGGCGTTCGTGGAAAGTATGGACATCCTCGTCGGCATCAATGGGGCGCGCGCGCCGGGCGGCCACATCGCCGTCGATCGCATCCAGCGCCGCCAGCATCTGCCCCAGCTCGTCCCCGGTCAGGACACCGGCGCGGGCCAGTTCCCGGGCATGGGCGCGCGAGCCGGAAAGGTCTTCGGGCGACAGGCGGAAATAGCTGGGATGGCTGCGCGACAGCGCCGCAAGTTCGGGCGACGGGCCACTGGAAAACCGCCCCCCCCAAAGGAGTTTCGACTGATCTGTCAATGCTTTCTCCATGTCGGTGGATGTGCCGTGCTCCAATCCTTCGCATCCGGAAAGCGGCTTGCGCAAACGCAAAGAATCGCTAACCCTATGACGAAACCGACTAGCCCACATCGAGGACATGCCGTTGCGTCAACCCACAGCGCCAATGCCTTCGATGACAGCGCTGCGGGTCATCCGGGCGATTGCCGAACGCGGCTCGACCACCGCGGCGGCCGAAAGCATGCATATGTCGCAAAGTGCGGTCAGCAAGCAGTTGCTGACGGTCGAGGCGCTGCTGGGGGTGCAGATCTTCCTGCGGCGGCCAACCGGCATGGTCCCCACCCAGATCGGCGAGATCTACATCGAACAGGCTCTGGTGGC
Organism: Paracoccus lutimaris; assembly: GCF_003337565.1. Taxonomy (GTDB): domain Bacteria; phylum Pseudomonadota; class Alphaproteobacteria; order Rhodobacterales; family Rhodobacteraceae; genus Paracoccus; species Paracoccus lutimaris. The sequence continues at coordinate 29,108 of NZ_QPJL01000027.1, read as the reverse complement.
GATCAAGGCGATGGAGGACGCCGCCTTCCGGGTCGCGCGGCTACAAAGCGATCCGCATATGCTGCGGCTCAAGGTGCTGCCGATCTTCGGCGACCGCTGGCTTTTGCCCCGCTTCGAGGATTTCAGCCGCCAGCATCCCGAGATCGAGGTGCAATACACCACCTTCGCCGCCGACAGCCCGGCCGAGCAGCCCGACGGCGTCTTCCGCTTCGGGCGCGGCCCGTTTCCGAACGAGGACATGCTGTATCTCTTTGGCCGGGATGTCCGGCTTGTCTGCACCCCCGACTATCTGGCCGGGCTGGGTGCCTGCCAGACGCTGGACGATCTGGCGCAGGGCACGGTGTTCGAGCATCCGGGCACGCCGCTGCATTGGGCCGATCTGATCGCGGCGCATGGCCGGCAGGATCTGCCGGCACGAAAGATCGTCCAGTTCGACTATTACACGCTGGTGCTGCGGGCGGCGATTTCGGGTCAGGGTCTGGCGCTGGTGCCGTTCCAGCTGATCGAGACCGAGCTTGGCGCCGGCCAGTTGGTCAATCCCGGCGCCATCAGCTATGCCTCCGATATCGGCTACTGGTTCACGATCCCCGCCGATCGCAAGCCCTCGGCGGCGCTCAGGGTGTTTCGCGACTGGCTCGGCGGGCAGATCTAGGGCCGGCCAGCCTGCGGACCGGGCGCGAATTCAAGGCGGTTTCGGGCAAGGTATCGCCGAGGCCGGCACCGCAGCCGACATTATTCCCGGACCGGCGGAACTGCCGCCGCACCGACGCCGTTCCTTGGATGCTTTACGTCAAACCGCACCCTTTCGCCGCGCGTGCTTCTCGCCGGGCAAGGCTGCATTTCAGCTTGTCGTACAGGGTGCTCCGTCAAATTCAGTTGGGTCGTCTCGACCGGATGGAGGCTGCCATGAAGAAGTCGGTAAGTGATGTCATCGTGGACACGCTGGCAAAGGCCGGGGTGCGCAGATGCTATGGTATCGTGGGTGATACGATCAATCATCTGACGGATTCGATCCGCAGGTCCGATCTGCGCTGGATCCATGTCCGCCATGAAGAGGTCGCCGGATTTGCCGCCGGTGCCGAAGCTTTCATGACCGGAGAGCTGACGGCCTGCGCGGGCACCTGCGGGCCGGGCTCGCTGCATTTCGTGAACGGCATCGCCGAAAGCCATCGCAATGGCGCGCCGGTGCTGCTGATCGCCTCGGATGTGGCGCGGTCCGAACTTGGCGTGGATTTTCCCCAGCATGTCGACCAGCGCAAGGTTTACGAGCAGTTCTCGGTCTATTGCGAACAGATCATGGATCCCGGCAGCGCGCGCCGGATCGTCGTGATGGCGGCACAGGCGGCGCTGAACCGCAGGGGCGTCGCGGTGGTCATCGTCAATGGCGACATGCTGACGCAAAAGACCAACGACGCGCTGGCCTGGTCGGTGCATCGCCCGCAGCCGGTGATCCGGCCCTCGGATGCCGAACTGGATGCTCTGGCGGCGATGATCGACACGGCCGAAACGGTGGCCATCTATGCCGGGATCGGCGCGCGCGGCGCCCAGGCGCAGGTCGTGCGGCTTGGCCAGCACCTGAACGCGCCCATCGCCCATACCAGCCGCGCCAAGGAATTCATCGAGCCGGACAATCCCAACAATGTCGGCATGACCGGGATCCTGGGCAACCATGCCGGGATGGAAACCGTTCTGGGTGCCGATCTGCTGCTGTGCCTGGGGACGAATTTCGCCTGGACGCAATTCTATCCCGAAAAGCAGAAGATCGTGCAGATCGACATTGCCGCCGACCATGTTGGCCGGCGGGTCCCGGTGAATCTGGGGCTGGTCGGCGATGTCGGCGACACCATCGAGGCGCTGCTGCCACGGCTGGCCGCGCGCGAGGATCGCGGCTTTCTCGACCGGATGCTGGCGCTTTATGACAGCGATCTCAAGGCCTATGCCAAATCCGAACGCGAACCCGATCCGCGCCTGATCCATCCGCAATATCTGACGCGGATGGTGGACCGGCTGGCCGATGAGGACGCGATCTTCACCTCGGATGGCGGTGGCCCGATGGCCTGGCTGCTGCGCCACCTGACCGCGAATGGCAAGCGGCGCTTCCTGACCTCGCTGATGCACGGGACGATGGCCAATGCCTATCCGCAGGCGCTGGGGATCAAGGCCGCCTATCCCGACCGGCAGGTGATCGCGCTGTGCGGCGATGGCGGCATGAGCATGCTGATGGGCGACCTGCTGACCCTCAAGCAGGAAAAGCTTCCGGTCAAGCTGGCCATCTTCAACAATGGCAGCCTTGGCTTTGTCGAGATGGAGCAGCGCGTCGAGGGATTGCTGGATGCCTATACCGATCTCGAGAACCCGGATTTTTCGGCGCTGGCCAAGGTGTGCGGGCTGGGCGGCTATCGGGTCGAGACGGCGGACGAACTGGAAACGCAGATGCGCCACTGGCTCAGCGATCCGGGCCCGGCGATCCTTGACGTCAAGACCAGCCGGATGGAACTGGTCATGCCGCCGAAGATCGAGATGAGCTATGTCACCTCGACCGCGCTTTTCGGCGTCAAGGGCGTGCTGGACGGGCGGCTCTCCGAGGTGACCGCGCTGCTGCGCGACAACTTCCTGCGCTGAAAGCGCCCTGCCCCGCCCGGGCGGTCCGGTTGCCGGCCGCAGGACCGGCGGCCTGATGAATTTTACCGTTTGATAAAAAATAAACTCGTGCCATCCTGATCCCAGCCACCGCATATCGGGAGCCAGAATCGTGACCAACTCGCCTTTGACACCGGGACTTGCCGCCGCGCGACTGCCCGCCCAGGCCATCGCCGCCGGCTTCTCGGACCACGACCCCGCCTTGCAGCCGCACGAGGCCGCCGTCGCCGCAGACCGATGTTACTTCTGCTATGACGCGCCCTGCGTGACGGCTTGCCCTACGGGCATCGACATCCCGCTGTTTATCCGTCAGATCGCCACCGACACCGCGCAGGCGGCGGCGCAGACCATCCTGTCGTCGAATATCCTGGGCGGCATGTGTGCCCGCGTCTGTCCGACCGAGACCCTGTGCGAAGGCGCCTGCGTCCGCGAAGAGGCCGAGGGCAAGCCGGTCGAGATCGGCCGCCTGCAACGCTATGCCACCGACCGCGCAATGGACATGCCGCAGCCCTTTGCCCGCGCGCCGGAAACCGGCAAGCGGGTGGCGGTGGTCGGCGCGGGACCGGCGGGGCTGGCCTGCGCGCATCGGCTGGCCATGCACGGCCATCAGGTGACCGTCTATGAGGCGCGCCCGAAACCCGGCGGGCTGAACGAATTCGGCATCGCCGCCTATAAGGCCACCGAACAATTCGCCGCGCGCGAGGTTGAATGGCTGCTGGGAATCGGCGGCATCCGGATTCAGACCGATACGGCGCTGGGGCGTGATATCGCGCTGGACGGGCTGGCGGCGGATTTCGACGCGGTATTTCTGGGCGTGGGTCTGGGGGCGGTGAACGACCCCGGGCTGGGCGCTGCCCACCCCGCGCTGCGCGATGCCGTCGACTTCATCGCCGAGCTGCGTCAGACGGCGGATCTGTCGGCCCTGCCGGTTGGCCGCGACGTGGTGGTGATCGGCGGCGGTATGACGGCGGTGGACGCCGCCGTGCAGTCGCGGCTGCTGGGGGCGGAAAACGTCACCATCGTCTATCGCCGCGCGCAAGACCGCATGTCGGCCTCGCATCACGAACAGGATCACGCCACGGCCTCGGGGGTGCGCATCCGTACCAATGCGACGCCGGTGGCGCTGCATGACACACCCGCCGGCCCCGAGATCGAATTCGCCTATACCCAGGATGGCCCGCAGGGGCTTGAGCGGTTGGCGGAAACTTTCCGGCTGCGCGCCGATCAGGTGCTGTCGGCCATCGGCCAGCGCCTGTCGCCGCTGCCCTGGGGGCTGGCGCAGGAAAGCGGCAAGATCGCCGTCACCGGGCCCGGGCGCACCTCGCGCGCGGGGGTCTGGGCGGGGGGCGACTGCACCGGCGCGGGTGAGGACCTGACGGTCAGCGCCGTCGCCCAGGGTCGCGACGCCGCCGAGGATATCCACGCTTATCTGATGGGGGCCGATCATGGCTGACCTGCGTTCAAATTTCATCGGGATCAAGTCCCCGAACCCGTTCTGGCTGGCCTCGGCCCCGCCCACGGACAAGGAATACAACGTCCGCCGCGCCTATGAGGCGGGCTGGGGCGGCGTCGTGTGGAAGACCCTTGGCATGGAGGGGCCGCCGGTCGTCAACGTCAACGGCCCGCGCTACGGCGTCATCCACGGCGCCGACCGCCGGGTCCTGGGGCTGAACAATATCGAGCTGATCACCGACCGTCCGCTGGAGGTGAACCTGCGCGAGATCAAGCAGGTCAAGCGCGACTGGCCCGACCGGGCGCTGGTCATCAGCCTGATGGTCCCCTGCGACGAGGACAGCTGGAAATCCATCCTTGCCGCCATCGAGGATACCGGCGCCGATGGAGTCGAGCTGAATTTCGGCTGCCCCCATGGCATGAGCGAACGCGGCATGGGCAGCGCCGTCGGTCAGGTGCCGGAATATATCGAGATGGTGACCCGCTGGGTCAAGCAATACAGTCGCATGCCCTGTATCGTGAAGCTGACCCCCAATATCACCGATGTCAGGAAACCCGCCGAGGCCGCGAAACGCGGCGGCGCCGATGCGGTCAGCCTGATCAACACCATCAACTCGATCACCTCGGTCGATCTGGACCTCTACGCACCGCAGCCGACCATCGACGGCAAGGGCGCGCATGGCGGCTATTGCGGCCCGGCAGTCAAGCCCATCGCCCTGAACATGGTGGCCGAGATCGCCCGCAGCCCGGCCACGCGCGGCCTGCCGATCAGCGGCATCGGCGGCGTCACCACATGGCGCGACGCGGCCGAATTCCTGGCGCTGGGGGCGGGCAATGTGCAGGTCTGCACGGCGGCGATGACCTATGGCTTCAAGGTCGTGCAGGAAATGATCTCGGGGCTGGGTGAGTATCTGGACGACAAGGGTATGGCGCTTTCCGACCTGATCGGGCGCGCGGTTCCCAATGTCACCGACTGGCAGTTCCTGAACCTGAACTATACCACCAAGGCGCAGATCGACCCCGGGCTGTGCATCAAATGCGGCCGCTGCTATGCCGCCTGCGAGGATACCAGCCATCAGGCCATCGCCATGCTTCCCGGCCGCGTCTTCGAGGTCAAGGACGACGAATGCGTGGCCTGCAACCTGTGCATCGATGTCTGCCCTGTCGAGGACTGCATCACCATGCGCGAACTGGTGCCCGGCACGACCGATCCGCGCACCGGTCGCAAGATCGAAACCTTCGCCAACTGGACGACGCATCCCAACAACCCGATGGCGAAAGCTGCGGAATGAGCATGGCCGGGGTCCAGTCTGCGACCCCGCCCTCACGGGGTCGGCAATCGGGGAGGCCGGGATCGGCGGGACAGGACTCAGGGGGTCAGCATGCGCCGGTACAGGATCTCGGCGAAATGCAGGCCTTCGTTGACCGGGTTGCGGCCCCGGCCCAGAACCGCCCGCACCTGCGGCGCGAAATCGGCATAATGCTGGGTCAGCGCCCAGATCGAAAAGATCAGGTGATGGGGGTCGCTGGGCGCAAGCCGCCCCTCGGCCATCCAGCCCGCGATCAGCGCCGCCTTTTCATTGACCAGCGCCCGCAGAGGCCCCTTGAGGACGGCGCTGATATGGGGGGCGCCAGCCAGCACCTCGCCGGCGAAAAGGCGGCTTTCGCGGGCATGGCTGCGGCTCATCTTCAGCTTGCTGCGGATATAGGCCAGCAGCTCCTCGACCGGCTCGCCCTCGGGATCGATGGCGTGCAGGGGCTTCAGCCAGTCCTGCAAAAGCGAATCCAGAAGCGCCAGATAGACCGCCTCTTTCGACGGGAAATAGTAAAGCAGGTTCGGCTTGGACAGGTTCGCGGCCGCCGCGATCTGGTCCAGCGTCGCGCCCCGAAAACCCTGTGCCGCGAAAACATCCAGTGCGGCGGCAAGGATCGCCTTGGTATTGCGCTGGCGGATGCGGCTTTGCGGAATGGGCGTGGTCATATGAATCGTTACCTTGACAAGTCCTTGACCGGAAATAGCGTGAAGCCGTGGGCATGGTCAAAGCCCTGTTCGGCGCGCGCCCGCAATCGGAGGTAAAGGCAGATGGACCGGGACAATTTCAGGATCGATGGCGCGCGGCTCTGGGACAGCCTGATGGAGATGGCGCAGATCGGCCCCGGCATCGCCGGCGGCAATAACCGCCAGACCCTGACCGATGCCGATGCCGAAGGCCGCGCCCTGTTCCAGCGCTGGTCCGAGGATGCCGGTATGACCATGGGGCTTGACCGCATGGGCAACATGTTCATGCGCCATGAGGGGGCCGAGCCGGATCTGGCCCCGGTCTATATCGGCAGCCATCTGGACACCCAGCCCACCGGCGGCAAGTTCGACGGCGTGCTCGGGGTGCTTTCGGGCCTTGAGGTGGTGCGCGCCATCCGCGACATGGGGATTCGCACCCGGCGTCCGATCGTGGTAGTGAACTGGACCAATGAGGAAGGCGCGCGGTTCGCACCCGCCATGCTGGCCAGTGGTGTCTATGCCGGTGTGCATGACGAGGACTATGCCAACTCGCGCGAGGATGCCGAAGGCAAGCGCTTTGGCGATGAGCTGGACCGCATCGGCTGGCGCGGGACGGAGGATGTCGGCCGTCGTCCCATGCATGCGATGTTCGAATATCACATCGAGCAGGGCCCGATCCTTGAGGCCGAGGGCAAGGAAATCGGGGTCGTGACCCATGGTCAGGGTCTGTGGTGGCTGCAGGTCACGCTGACCGGCAAGGAGGCACATACCGGCTCGACCCCGATGAACATGCGGGTGAATGCGGGGCTCGGCATGGCGCGGATCATCGAGGCGGTGCATCGGATCGCCATGGATCACCAGCCCAATGCCGTGGGCGCAGTCGGGCAGGCCAATGTCTGGCCCAATTCGCGCAATGTGATCCCGGGCCGGGCGGTCTTTACCGTCGATTTCCGCAGCCCAGATCTGGAAAAGCTGACCGCGATGCGCGCCCGGCTCGAGGCCGAGGCGCCCAAGATCGCCGCCGAGCTGGGCCTTGGCATCGAGATCGAGCCGGTCGGCCATTTCGACCCGGTGACCTTCGATCCGGCGCTGGTCGAGGTGGTGCGCGGTGCGGCCGAGCATCTGGGTTACAGCCACATGAACATCGTCTCGGGCGCCGGGCACGATGCCTGCTGGATCAACCGCGTGGCGCCGACGGTGATGATCATGTGCCCCTGCGTGGACGGGCTGTCGCATAACGAGGCCGAGGAGATTTCGCCCGAATGGGCAGCGGCGGGCGCGGATGTGCTGCTGCATTCGGTGCTGGAGGTGGCGGAAATTGTCCGCTGACGCGGACGGAAGCCGGGGGCTCTGCCCCCGGACCCCCGGGATATTTGGACATGAAAGAAGGGGATGGGCATGAGCACGGTCATCAGGAATGGCACTATCGTTACCGCCGATCTGACCTATAAGGCGGACGTGCTGATCGAGGGCGGGCGGATTGCGGCCATCAGTCAGGGCTTGAGCGGCGACAAGGTGCTGGATGCGACCGGCTGCTATGTCATGCCGGGCGGGATCGATCCGCATACGCATCTGGAGATGCCCTTCATGGGCACCTATTCCGCCGACGATTTTGAATCCGGGACGCGGGCGGCATTGGCGGGCGGGACGACGATGGTGGTGGATTTCGCCCTGCCCTCGCCGCAGCAGGGGCTCTTGGATGCGCTGCAGATGTGGGACAACAAGGTCTCGCGCGCCCATTGCGACTATTCCTATCATATGGCGATCACATGGTGGGGCCAGCAGGTCTTTGACGAGATGGAGGCGGTGGTCAAGCGCGGCATCACCAGCTTCAAGCATTTCATGGCCTATAAGGGCGCGTTGATGGTGAATGACGACGAGTTGTTCGCGTCTTTCCGCCGGGTCGGCGATCTGGGCGGGATCGCACTGGTCCATGCCGAGAATGGCGATGTCGTGGCCGAGCTTTCGGCGCGGCTCTTGGCCGAGGGGAATACCGGTCCCGAAGCCCATGCTTACAGCCGTCCGCCTCAGGTCGAGGGCGAGGCCACCAACCGCGCCATCATGGTGGCCGATATGGCCGGCGTGCCGCTTTATGTCGTCCATACTTCCTGTGAGGACAGTCACGAGGCGATCCGCCGCGCCCGCGCGCAGGGCAAGCGCGTCTGGGGCGAGCCGCTGATCCAGCATCTGACACTGGACGAGTCCGAATATTTCAACCCCGACTGGGATCATGCGGCGCGGCGCGTCATGTCGCCCCCGTTCCGCAACAAGCTGCATCAGGACAGCCTCTGGGCCGGGCTGCAATCGGGCAGCCTGTCGGTGGTGGCGACCGATCATTGCGCGTTCACCACCCAGCAGAAGCGCACCGGCATCGGCGACTTCACCAAGATCCCGAACGGCACTGGCGGGCTGGAGGACCGGCTGCCGATGCTGTGGACGCATGGGGTGAATACCGGGCGGCTGACGCCCAATGAATTCGTCGCCGTGACCTCGACCAATATCGCCAAGATCCTGAACATGTATCCGAAAAAGGGCGCGGTGCTGGTTGGCAGCGACGCCGATCTGGTGGTCTGGGACCCCGAGGCGGAGAAAACCATCAGCGCCGGCACGCAGCAAAGCGCCATCGACTACAACGTCTTCGAGGGGCAAAAGGTCAAGGGCCTGCCGCGCTATACCCTGACCCGCGGCGTGGTCGCGGTGACCGAAGGCAAGATCGACAGCCATGAGGGCCATGGCGAGTTCGTCGCGCGCGAGCCGCGCGGCACGGTGAACCGGGCGCTGTCGGCCTGGAAGGAACTGACCGCGCCAAGGCCGGTCGCGCGGTCCGGGATTCCGGCAACGGGGGTGTGACGTGAAGGTTGCGCTGATCATCGGTGGCGGGTCCGGCATGGGCGCGGGTGCGGCGCGCGCGCTGGCGCAGGACGGGTTCTCGGTGGGAATCCTGTCCTCATCCGGCAAGGGCGAGGCGCTGGCGCGGGATCTGGGCGGCGTCGGGGTCACCGGCAGCAACGCGAACGCGGAAGATATCTCGCGCCTGGTCGATCTGGCGCTGGAACGTTGGGGGCGGGTGGACGCTCTGGTCAATTCCGCCGGGCATGGGCCACGGGCGCCGCTGCTGGAATTGACCGACGAGGATTGGCATCGCGGCTTCGATGTCTATTTCCTCAATGTCGCCCGCGCCGTCCGGCTTGTGGTGCCCGTCATGGAGCGTCAGGGCGGCGGGGCGATCGTCAATATCTCGACCGCCTGGGCCTTCGAGCCTGCGGCAATGTTCCCGACCTCGGCCGTCGCTCGGGCGGGGTTGGCGGCCTATACCAAGCTGTTTGCCGACGAATATGCCGCGCGCAACATCCGCATGAACAATGTCCTGCCGGGCTGGATCGACAGCCTGCCCAAGCAGGACGCGCGGTCCGAGATGGTGCCCATGAAGCGCTATGGCACCGTCGACGAGATTGCCCGGACCGTCGCCTTTCTGCTGTCGGAGGGGGCCGGCTATATCACCGGGCAGAATATCAAGGTCGATGGCGGCCTGATGAGAGGGGTTTGAATGCAGTCTCGCGGGGGCGCTGCCCCGGTCATCACCGCCCAAGGCGTCGATCTGACATTCCAGACCGCCGATGGCCCGGTCCATGCGCTGAAGGGCGTGGACCTGACCATCAATCAGGGCGATTTCGTCAGCTTCATCGGGCCTTCGGGCTGCGGCAAGACCACCTTTCTGCGCACCATCGCCGCGCTGGAAACCCCGACCGGCGGCACGCTTTCGGTCAATGGCATGACCGCCGACGCGGCGCGGCGCGCCCGCGCCTATGGCTATGTCTTTCAGGCGCCTGGGCTTTATCCGTGGCGGACGATTGCCGGGAATATCTCGCTGCCGCTCGAGATCATGGGCTTTTCCAAAGCCGACCGGGCCGAGCGCATCGCAAGGGTGCTGGAACTGGTCGATCTGGGCGGTTTTGGCGGCAAATATCCGTGGCAGCTTTCGGGCGGCATGCAGCAGCGCGCCAGCATCGCCCGCGCACTGGCCTTCGACGCCGATATCCTGTTGATGGACGAACCCTTTGGCGCCCTGGACGAGATCGTGCGCGACCATCTGAACGAAGCCCTGCTGGAGCTTTGGGCGCGGACCGGCAAGACCATCGGCTTTGTCACCCATTCCATCCCCGAGGCGGTGTTTCTGTCCACCCGCATCGTCGTCATGTCGCCGCGTCCGGGCCGGATCACCGACATCATCGACAGCCCCCTGCCGCGCGAACGCCCGCTGGAGATCCGCGACACGCCCGAATTTCTGGCCATCGCCCATCGCGTGCGCGAGGGGCTGCGCGCGGGCCATGCCTATGACTGAGGGGCGCGGGGCCATGGATGCGGTGCTGCCGGTCCTTGCGGTCCTGCTGGCCATCGTGATCGTCTGGTACGGGGCCGCGATCCGCCTGAACATGCCCTGGGCCGAAGAGCAGATGGCGCGCGAAGGCATCGCGCCGACGCTGCCGGTCCTGATCGGCGACACCATGGCGCAGGAGCGTCCGGTCCTGCCCGCGCCGCATCAGGTCGCCAAGGGGCTGTGGGACGGCATCGCCGGGCAAAAGATCACCTCAAAGCGCAGCCTTGTCTGGCACGCTTGGGTCACGCTTTCGGCGACGCTGGCGGGCTTTGCCATCGGCAGCCTGACCGGCATCCTGCTGGCGGTGGGGATCGTCCACAGCCGCACCATGGACCAGTCGGTGATGCCCTGGGCGGTCGCCAGCCAGACGGTGCCCATCCTTGCCATCGCGCCCATGGTCATCGTGGTGCTGGCCAGTGCCGGCGTGACCGGGCTGTTGCCCAAGGCGGTCATCTCGGCATGGCTGACCTTCTTTCCGGTGCTGGTGGGCACGGTCAAGGGGCTGCGCACGCCCGATGCGATGCAGCTTGACCTGATGCGGTCGTGGAATGCCTCGGCCGCGCAGGTCTTCTGGCGGCTGCGCCTGCCCTCGGCGCTGCCCTATCTGTTCGCCAGCCTCAAGGTCGCCATCGCCGCCGCGCTGGTCGGCGCCATCGTGGGCGAACTGCCGGCGGGCGCCACGGCCGGCCTCGGCGCGCGGCTCTTGTCGGGCAGCTATTACGGCCAGACCGTGCAGATCTGGGCGGCGCTGTTCACCGCCGCCGCTCTGGCCGCCGCGCTGGTGCTGATCGTCGGCTGGATCGAGCGCGTCACCCTGCGCCGCATGGGGCTGGCGCGATGACGGCGGCGCTGCCCATCATCGCCGTCTGGCTGGCGGCACTGGGGCTGAACGCCTGGCTCGCACGTTTCGACACCCGCACCACGCGGCTGCTGGTGGCGCTGATCTTTGGCGCCACCGTCCTGATCCTGTGGGAAATGATCGTGCGCGCCTATGCCGTGCCCATGGTCATCCTGCCCGCGCCCTCGCAGATCGCGCGGGCCTTTGCCGGCAACCTGCCGTTGCTCTGGGGCGATTTCGTGCAGACCATCCTGAAAGGCGCGCTGTCGGGCTGGCTGATCGGGGCGGCGGCGGCCGTGGCCACCGCCATCGCCATCGACCGCAGCCCGTTTCTGCAACGCGGGCTGCTGCCGATCGGGAATTTCGTCGCCGCCCTGCCCATCGTCGGCATCGCGCCGATTCTGGTCATGTGGTTCGGCTTTGACTGGCAGTCCAAGGCGGCGGTCGTGGTGGTGATGGTGTTCTTCCCCATCCTCGTGAACGCGCTGGCGGGGCTTGCCGCCACCGACGCGCTGCAACGCGACCTGATCGCGACGTGGAATGCCGGCTACTGGCAATCGCTGTGGAAGCTGCGGCTGCCCGCCGCGCTGCCCTTCATCTTCAACGGGCTGAAAATCTCGACCACGCTGGCGCTGATCGGCGCTATCGTGGCCGAGTTCTTCGGCAGCCCGACGCGTGGCATGGGCTTTCGCATCTCGACCGCCGTGGGGCAGCTGGACCTGCCCCTGGTCTGGGCCGAGATCGTCGTCGCGGCCCTTGCCGGATCGGCCTTTTACGGGCTGGTCGCGCTGGTCGAGGCACGGCTGACCTTCTGGCACCCAAGCCAGCGGATAACGACATAACAACCGGGTCGCAGACCCGCCAACAAGGAGCGTAAGATGAGAACTTTCCTGACAGGCCTCGCCGCAACCTTGCTGCCCGCCACGGCCGCGCTGGCCGCGGATGACGTGACGCTGCAGCTGAAATGGGTGACCCAGGCCCAGTTCGCCGGCTATTACGTCGCCCTCGACAAGGGCTTTTACGAGGCCGAGGGGCTGAACGTCACCATCAAGCCGGGCGGCCCCGATATCGCGCCCCCGCAGGTGATGGCCGGCGGCGGCGCCGATGTGATGGTGGACTGGATGCCCTCGGCCTTGGCCGCGCGCGAAAAAGGGCTGGCGCTGGTCAATATCGCCCAGCCCTTCAAAAGCTCGGGCATGATGCTGACCTGCCGCGCCGATAGCGGCGTCAAGGCGCCCGCAGATTTCAAGGGCAAGGTGCTGGGCGTCTGGTTCGGCGGCAATGAATATCCGTTCCTGACCTGGATGGCGACGTTGGGCCTGCCGACAACCGGCGGCGCCGAGGGCGTCGAGGTCTTGAAACAGGGCTTCAACGTCGATCCCCTGCTACAAAAGCAGGCGGCCTGCATCAGCACCATGACCTATAACGAATACTGGCAACTGATCGAGGCCGGCATGAAGCCCGAAGAGCTGGTCACCTTCAAATACGAGGACGAGGGCGTCGCCACGCTTGAGGACGGGCTGTATGTGCTGGAAGACAAGCTGACCGACGCGGCCTTCGTCGATAAGATGGCGCGCTTCGTCAAGGCCAGCATGCAGGGCTGGAAATATGCCGAGGAAAACCCCGACGAGGCCGCGGGCATCGTGCTGGACCATGACGAGACCGGCGCCCAGACCGAGGAACATCAAAAGCGCATGATGTCCGAAATCGCCAAGCTGACGGCGGGATCGGATGGCAGCCTTGACCCGGCCGATTACGAGCGCACCGTCAAGATCCTGATGGCCGGCGGTTCCGACCCGGTGATCTCCAAGGCGCCGGAAGGCGCATGGAGCCATGCCGTCACCGACGCCGCGCTGAAATGACGCCCCTTGCGCCGGCCCGTCACAGGGCCGGCGACAACCGCGCGGTCCTTCTCGTCGCGACCATGTGCTGGCTCTCATTCGGCCCGGCACCCGGTTGCACGAACGTCGGCACAACAGATCCACGACATGAGCGAAACGGCAGCAATGGCAGGAGGCGCGAAGACCCCAGCTATCGCAGCGCTTCCCGCCTTCGCGGTGCCGCGATATCTGCATCTTGGGCGGAAAGCAGCCTGACAGCAGCACGAATGCGGAAGATGCGACTGTGCGTGGGGGCAGATCATCGTTGCGCGCCAGTCATTCCAGACCCGTCTTGCAACAGGAAAACCGGCTAACCCCATAAAAGCAGGGGATTTCCAAATATTCCCGGGGAATGATTGGAGCGGGTGAAGGGAATCGAACCCTCGTCTGGAGCTTGGGAAGCTCTCGCTCTGCCATTGAGCTACACCCGCGAACGAGGCTTGCTTACTGATTTGCCGCCGCGACCGCAAGAGCAAACAGGCCCCTCGGCCGGACTGCTGTCGGCCCGCAAACGGCGGGCGGTCCCGTGCTGAACCTGACCTTACCAGTCAGGAACCGGATTTTTGGGATTGAATGTTAGCGCCATTGCTGATCGTTATAAACGAAAATCCTGAATATGCTCGGAGCCACAAGATGTCAGCGCTTTCGCGCCGTTTTTGCAATTCTCTGATCCTGCCGCTGCTCACCGGCCTGATTCCGCAAATCGCCACCGCGCAGGGACAGGGTGAAATGCCCCCTCCCGCGATCACGGTGGTCACGCTGCATGCCCAGGACGTCCCGCTGACCACGACCCTGCCCGGCCGCGTCGCCGCCTCGGCCGAGGCCGAGGTGCGCCCGCAGGTCAACGGCATCGTCACCGAACGCCTGTTCGAGGAAGGCCGTCATGTGATGCTGGGCGAGCCGCTGTTCCGCATCGATCCCACCACCTATGAGGCCGCCGTGGCCCAGGCCGAGGCGGCCGTCGCCCAAGCCCGCGCCCAGGCTGAAAACGCCCGCCGCGAGGCCGAGCGCGTCGGCGCCCTGCGTGACCGCCGCGTCGCCAGCGAAAGCTCGACCGACAGCGCCATCGCCGCCCGCGATGCCGCCGAGGCCGCCGTCAAGGTCGCCCAGGCGCAGCTGCGCACCGCCGAGATCGAGCTTGAGCGCACCACCATCCGCGCCGAGCTGGATGGCGAGATCGGCCTGACCCAAGCCAGCCGGGGCGCGCTGGTCACCGCAAGCCAGGCCACGCCGATGGCGGTGATCCGCACGCTGGATCCGGTCTATGTGGACGTGACCCAGTCGGCGGCCGAGGTCATCCGCTTCCGCCGCCAGATGGCGCAGACCGACTGGCAGGTGCGCAATGACCAGAAGGTCACCCTGCGGCTGGCCGATGGCACCGATTTCGACAAGGAGGGCACGCTGACCGCGGCCGAACCCTATGTGAACGAGACCACCGGCGTGGTGACGCTGCGCCTGTCCTTTGCCAATCCTGATCGCGTCCTGCTGCCCGGCATGTATGTGCAGGCCGTGGTCCAGCAGACCATCGCCCAGGACGTGATCCTGGCCCCGCAAGAGGGTGTCGCCCGCGACCGTCGCGGCCAGCCCATCGCGCTGGTGGTCAATGCCCAGAACGTCATCGAACAGCGCGCCCTGACCATCCTTCAGGACATGGGCAACAGCTGGGTCGTCAGCGAGGGCCTGTCGGATGGCGACCGCATCGTGGTCGAGGGCGTGCAGAAAATCGGCGTCGGCATGACCGTCGCCCCGGAGGAGCGCAAGGCCCCCGAGGCCGAGGCCGCCGCCGGCGCCCCGGCCGAAGCCGCCCCTGAAGCCGCCCCTGAAGCCAATGCCGAAACCAAAGCCGAAGCCACCCCTGCGGCCCCAGCCGAGGGCGGCGAACCCGCCACCGAACCGGCCGCCGAGC
This sequence comes from Paracoccus lutimaris, assembly GCF_003337565.1. Classification (GTDB taxonomy): domain Bacteria; phylum Pseudomonadota; class Alphaproteobacteria; order Rhodobacterales; family Rhodobacteraceae; genus Paracoccus; species Paracoccus lutimaris. Next base: position 14,015 of record NZ_QPJL01000027.1, on the reverse strand, counting down.
CGGCCACGGACGCGGCGAAGTAAGCCGCGGCCACAAGGAAAACAGGACAGGAAACGCAAATGGCGCGCTTTTTCATTGATCGTCCGGTCTTTGCCTGGGTGATCTCGATCCTGATCATGGGGCTGGGGATCTTGTCGATCCTGACCCTGCCGGTCGCACAATATCCGCAGATCGCGCCGCCCACGGTGTCGATCCGCGCGAACTATCCCGGGGCTTCGGCCGATACGGTGGCCAATACCGTCACCCAGATCATCGAACAGCAGATGACGGGTCTGGACGGGCTGCGCTATTTCAGCTCGTCCTCAAGCTCGGCGGGGACCTCGACCACCGACCTGACCTTCGAGACCGGAACCGATCCCGACATCGCCCAGGTGCAGGTGCAAAACAAGCTGTCGCAGGCCACCGCCCTGCTGCCCGAACCCGTGCAGCGCCAGGGCATCACCGTCGAGAAATCGACCACCGGCTTCATGATGGTGATCGGTCTGGTCTCGGATGACGACCGCTACGAGCAGGTGGACCTTGCGGACTATCTGATCTCGAACATTGTCAACGACCTGAGCCGGGTCGAGGGCGTGGGCTCGGTCCAGGTCTTTGGCGCGCAATACGCCATGCGGATCTGGCTCGACCCGTCGAAGCTGGCCGCCTATGAGCTGACGCCGGGCGATGTGGTGTCGGCGGTCTCGGCCGAGAACGCGCAGATTTCGGCCGGCTCGTTCGGGGACCGCCCTGCCCCCGCCGGGCAGATGCTGAACGCCACCATCACCGCGCAATCGCTGCTGTCGACGCCCGCCGATTTCGAACAGATCGTCCTGCGCGCCGAGGCCGATGGCGGCCTGATCCTGCTCAAGGATGTGGCGCGGGTCCAGATTGGCGCCGAGGATTACCTGACCGACGCGCGCTATAACGGCACGCCGGCGGCGGGTCTGGCGATCAGCCTGGCCACCGGCGCGAACGCGCTTGATACCGCAGATCGGGTCAAGGCGCGGATGGAGGAATTCGCCGAGTTCTTCCCCGAAGGCATGAGCTATGTCATCCCCTATGACACCACGCCCTTCGTGCTGATCTCGATCGAGGAAGTGATCAAGACGCTGATCGAGGCCATCGTGCTGGTGTTCTTCGTCATGCTGCTGTTCTTGCAGAACTGGCGCGCGACGCTGATCCCGACGCTGGCGGTTCCGGTCGTGCTTCTGGGCACGTTCGGGGTGCTGGCGGCGCTAGGCTTCACCATCAACACGCTGACCATGCTGGCCATGGTTCTGGCCATCGGCCTTTTGGTCGATGACGCCATCGTCGTGGTCGAGAACGTCGAACGCATCATGGAGGAAGAGGGCCTGTCGCCGCTTGAGGCGACGCGCAAATCCATGGGCCAGATCACCGGGGCGCTGATCGGCATCGCGCTGGTCCTGTCGGCGGTCTTCGTGCCGATGGCCTTCTTCGGCGGCTCGACCGGGGTCATCTACAAGCAGTTCGCCATCACCATCGCCTCGGCCATGGGCCTGTCGGTCGTGGTGGCGCTGACGCTGACCCCGGCGCTTTGCGCCACGTTGCTGAAAAGCTCGCACGGGCACAAGTCGCGCGGCTTCTTCGGCCTGTTCAACCGCGGCTTTGACTGGGTCATGGACCGCTATGGCTGGTCGGTGGGCTGGATCATCCGCAAGCCCCTGCGCATGATGGTGATCTATCTGTGCATCGGCGCCGCCATGGTCACGCTGTTCCTGCGCACCCCGACGGGCTTTCTGCCCGACGAGGATCAGGGCATCATGTTCGTTCTGGTGCAGGGTCCGACCGGCGCCACCGCCGAGCGCACCGAAGCGGTGCTCGATCAGGTCCGCGACTATTTCACCCAGAACGAGGCCGAAAACGTCGAATCCATGTTCGGCGTCTCGGGCTTCAGCTTTGCCGGTCAGGGCCAGAACATGGGCATCGCCTTCGTGCGGCTGAAGGACTGGGAGGAGCGCCCGCGCCCCGACCAGTCGGTGCAGGCCATCGCCGGCCGCGCCTTCCCCGCCTTCATGCAGATCCGCGATGCCATGGTCTTCCCGATCGTGCCGCCCTCGGTGATCGAACTGGGCAACGTCTCGGGCTTTGACTTCTACCTGCAGGCCCGTGCCGGCCAGCCGCATGAGCAGCTTCTGGACGCGCGCAACCAGCTTCTGGGCATGTCGGGCGGGGACGCGCGCATCGCCTCGGCCCGTCCGAACGGGCTTGAGGACGCGGCGCAATACAATCTGGACATCGACTGGATGAAGGCCGGCGCCATGGGGGTTTCGGCCACCGATGTCGGCAGCCTGCTGTCGGTCGCCTGGGCCGGAAGCTATGTCAACGACTTCATCGACCGGGGCCGGATCAAGCGCGTCTATGTGCAGGGCGAGCCGACCTCGCGCGCGGTGCCGACCGATATCGACCGCTGGCGGGTGCGCAACGACTCGGGCGGCCTCGTGCCCTTCTCGAACTTTGCCGAGGGCCGCTGGAGCTATGGTCCGCAAGGCCTGACGCGCTATAACGGCGTGCCGGCGATGCAGATCCAGGGCAGCCCCGCACCGGGCGTTTCGACTGGCGCGGCAATGGCGGCGGTCGAGGAACTGGGCGCGCAATTGCCGCCGGGCTTCGAGGTCGCCTGGACCGGCCTCTCGCTTGAGGAACAGCAGGCCGGCAGCCAGACGACGCTGCTTTACGCACTGTCTCTGGCGGTGGTGTTCCTGTGCCTTGCGGCGCTTTACGAAAGCTGGTCGATCCCGTTTGCGGTCATGCTGGCCATGCCTATCGGGGTTCTGGGGGCACTGGTCGGCGCCTGGCTCGGCGGCTTCGAGAATGGCGTGTTCTTCCAGGTCGGGTTGCTGACCGTGATCGGCCTGACCGGCAAGAACGCCATCCTGATCGTCGAGTTTGCCCGCGAAGAGGCCGATGCCGGAAAGCCGCTTTACGAGGCGGTGACCGAGGCCGCGCGCCAGCGGTTCCGGCCGATCATGATGACCTCGGTCGCCTTCTCGCTGGGGGTGCTGCCGCTGGTCCTGTCGGCGGGCGCGGGGGCGAACGGGCGCAACACCATCGGCGCCACCGTGCTGGGCGGCACCGTCTCGGCCACGGTGCTGGGGGTGCTGTTCGTGCCGCTGTTCTTCGTGCTGGTACGGCGGCTTCTGGGCCGGCCCGAGCCGGACCAACCCAAGGCAGGCACCCCCGAGCCGACCGCCTCCAAGGGCTGACCGGTCGGACATGACATCAGGGGCCGGGACGCAGGACATGCGCCCCGGCCTTTTCGCTTGTTGCTCCGTCCCGGCCGCCGCCCTAGTCTTGGCCCCGGACGCGGCAATGGCGTCCCGGACCATGCACCTGGGAGGAGGATGGACGCGAGCGGCCATATCGCGGCGCCGATCGACGGCCCCGTCCCGCAACGACGCCTGGTCTCGTTGCGGATCATGGCGTTTGGCGGCGCGGCTTTCGGCTGGCTTCTGGTCTTCGCCATCGTCGCCTCGGTCCTTGTCGCCACCGCGCGCGAGGCCGTGCGTGACGAGACGCAATCCGCGCTGCGTCTGGCCAGCGCCGCCGCCACCCTGCGTCTGCCCACCGCGTTCGAGCGCCGCGACCTGATGGCCGAGGCGCGCCATCTCGCCGCCCAGATCGACGCCATGCGCCATGTCACGGCCGAATTGCGCGATGCCGCAAGCAAGCCCGTCGCGCTGGTCCCGGATGCCCTGCCCGTTGACAAGCTCACGCAGGCGCCCGGCTGGTTCGCGCGCCTGATCCAGCCCGAGCCGGCCAGCGAGCTGATCCCCGTCACCCAATATCCGAACCTTCTGGGGATGCTGGAGATCCGCACCGATCCCCAGGACGAAATCAACGAGGCCTGGCGCGACCTGCGGCTGATCCTGCCGCTGCTGGCGGCGACGGCGCTGGTCTCGGTCGGGGTGACCATGGCGATCACGGCGCTGGTGCTGCGCCGCCTTGCCGGGCTGGGGGCGGCGCTGGACCGCATGCGCGCGGGCGCGCTGGACCAGCGCGCGCCGCCGACCCGGATCGCGCAGCTGGATCGGCTGGGCGAAGGGGTGAACGCGCTGGCCGTGCATCTGGCAGATGAGCGCGCCGAGAACCGCCACCTGCAATCGCGCATGATGACGCTGGCCGAGGCCGAGCGCGCGCGCATCGCCAGCGACCTGCATGATGGCATCGGCCCCCAGCTTTTCGCCCTGCAAGCCGCCATCGCGCAGGCCAACCGCGCGGTCGCTGATCGCTCGTCGGCCGAATTGCACGACGCGCTAGGCGCCGTCGCCCATCATGCCGGCGCCATCCGTCAGGCCACCCGCGCCGCCATCGACGACCTGCGCCTTGGCCCGACCGAGGGCGCCGGGCTGGACGAGATGGTGCAGGAACTTCTGATCGAATTCGCCGATATGGCACCAGAAACCCGGATTATACTGGCCCCCGGCGCGGCCCTTGCCCCCGACCCGGGCGAGGCCGGGCGCATCGCCGTATTTCGCTTTGTCCGCGAAAGCGTCCTGAATGCGCTACGCCACGCGGCCCCGTCGCGGATCGAGGTCGCCTTGCTGCCCGATCAGGACGAGCTGACCGCACGGGTCAGCGATGATGGCACCGGCCCCGCCAGTACCGGCACGCGCGGACTGGGCCAGACCGGCATGCGCGACCGCGCCGCCGCCCTGAACGGCCATTACCGCCCGCCTCGGCGCGAGGGCGGTCAGACCATCACCGAATTCCGCCTGCCCTGCCCCAAGCCCTCTGCACAAGAAGACCCGACATGACCGCAGCGCCGCCCGCCCCCGCCCCCGACGCCCCCCTGCGCGTGCTGATCGTGGACGACCATCCCGTCGTCGCCGAGGGCTGGGACCGGATCACCCGTGGCCGGCTGGATTGCCAGGTCATCGCCGCCGCCACCCCCTCGCAGGCCTGGCGGGCCTGGCGGCATCAGGCCCCGGATGTGATCGTCGCCGACCTGACCATGGGCGACAGCAAGCTGGCCGGCATCCGCCTGATCCGCCGCCTGCGCGCCGCCGGTGCCCGCCTGCCGGTGCTGGTCTTTACCATGCATCAAAGCCCGATCCTTGCCCGCCGGGCGCTGCAAGCGGGCTGCAACGGCATCATCATGAAGGATTCACCCTCGGACGAGATCTGCGAGGCGCTGCGGCAGGTCGCGGCGGGCGGCGATTACGTGCCCGCCGATCTGGCCCGCAAGATCGCCCTGATGGAGCGACCCGGCGGTGCAGACACGCCCCCGCGCCTGACCCCGCGCGAGACGGATATCCTGCGCGCCATCGCCGACGGGCTCAGCTATCGCGAGATCGCCGAACGCGCCGGCATCAGTTACAAGACCGTGTCGAATGTCAGCCAGACCCTGCGCGACAAGCTGGCGGCGCAAAGCTTTGCCGATCTGGTGGTCAAGGCGATCCGGCATTTCGACCGCGCCGCCGACGGGATCTGAGCCATGGCCCGCACGCCCCTTGCCCCTCATGCCCCGCGCAGCCAGCCCTCGGCCCGGCCGCTGATCGGCACCCGCATCCGCGAACGCCGCCTGCTTCTGGGCCACCGTCAGGCCGAGATCGCCCAGCGGGCCGGGATTTCCGCCGCCTATCTGAACCTGATCGAGCATAACCGCCGCCCCGTGGGCGAGGCGCTGCTGGTACGGCTGGCGCAGGCTCTGGAGATCGACGCGGCCGAGCTGGCCTCGAACCGCGAGGAAATGCTGCTGGGCGCGCTGCGCGAGGCGGCGGCGCGCGGCAATCGCGACGGGCTGGGGGCGGCGGTCGAGCTGGACCAGATCGCCGAATTCGCCGCCCGTTTTCCCGGCTGGGCCACGGCGCTGGCGGCAGCCACGCGCCGCGCTGACGGGCTGGAGCGGCGGCTGGTCGCGTTTTCCGACCGCATGACCCGCGACCCCTATTTGCTGACCACGCTGCACGAGGTGCAGTCAGCGGTGACCGCGCTGCGCTCGACCGCCTCGATCCTGGCCGAGACGCCCGATATCGAACCCGAATGGCGCGACCGTTTTCACAGCAACCTGGACGATGACAGCCAGCGTCTGTCGCGCACCGCGCAGGCGCTGGTCGCCTATCTTGAAAGCTTCGAGGACGACGCCGTGCCGATGTCGCCGCAGGAAGAGGTCGAGGCATGGATCACCGCCGGCCAGCCGCCGCCTGCCGAGGCGACCGAGCTGGCTTCGGATGCGGCGCGGGTCATGGCGCGCGACCTGCTGCGCTGGCAGGCGCAGGATCGCGGGCTTTTGCCCGATGCGGCGCTGTCCGCCGCCGTGGCCGAGCTGGGCGAGGCCGCCGACGATCCGGCGCTGATCGCGGCCCGGCTGGGGCGGCCTCTGGATCTGGTGCTGCGCCGGCTGGGCATGCTGCGCCCCGGCCCCTGGGCGCAGGCCGGGCTGATCGTCTGCGACGGCTCGGGTGCCGCGCTATATCGCCTGCCCGCCCCGGGATTCGAGCTGCCGCGCCTGGGCGAGGGCTGCGCGCTTTGGCCGGTCTTCGAGGCGCTGGCCCAGCCGCAACTGCCAATCGCCCGGCTGATCGAGACCACTGGCGGGGCGCGCTTCGCCAGTTGGGCCATGGCCGAGCGGCTTTTGCCGATGGGCTTTGACGGCCCCGCCCTGAGCCGCGCGCAGATGCTGATCCGGGCCGCACAACCCCGCGACCAGCGCCCGGCGCTTGGCGTCGGCCCCGCCTGCCGCATCTGCCCCCGCCCCGCCTGTCTGGCCCGGCGCGAGCCCTCGATCCTTGGCCCCGCCTGAACTTTGACAAGTGAACGGCTCCGCGCCATGATCGTCGAAATTCCCAAAGGAAACCAATCTTGCCCGCTGCCGTCGATGTCCTGCTGATCGAGGATGAGCCGAGCATCTCGGAGGCGGTGCGTTTCCTGCTGACGCGCGACGGCTGGCAGTGCGAATCCTGGCCGCAGGGCCTTGGCGCCATCGAGCGCATCCGCCTGCTTGCGCCGCGTCTGGTCATTCTGGACCTGATGCTGCCCGGCCGCAGCGGCGCCGAGCTTCTGGCCGATCTGCGCGCGGACCCGGCGCTGAGCCATCAGCCGGTATTGCTGCTTTCCGCGCAAGGGACCGAGTATCTGCCGCAAGGTGCCGACCGGGTTCTGGCCAAGCCCTTTGCCAATGCAGACCTGCGTGCCGTCGTGCGCGAACTTCTGGACGCGACATGACCCCGCGGACGCGCCGTCTTTTCCTGGGCCGCGACGCCTATCGCCGCCGCAGGCTGCTGGATGCAACCCGCGTAGTAACGGCGCTGTTCGCATTGGCCGCGCTGCTGCCGCCGATCTGGTTGCCGCAATATTTCAGCTATGGGCGCGGTGCGGTCTGGCTGGCGGTCAGCTGGACCGCCGCCATCCTTGCCACCGCCGCCCTGCACCACGCCCTCGGCCGCACGCCCAGACCCGAGGACGAGGATGACGCCTGAAACCCTTGGCCTTGCCGCCATCGCCTATGTGGCACTGATGTTTCTGGTGGCCCATGCCGCCGATCGCGCCGCCCTGCGCGGGCGCTGGCGCTGGATGGACCGGCCGGTGATCTATACGCTGTCGCTGTCGGTCTATTGCTCGGCCTGGACCTTTTACGGCGCGGTCGGCTATGCCAGCCGCTCGGGGCTGGAATTTCTGACCATCTATCTGGGGCCGGGCATCGTCTTTGCCGGAGCGTGGTGGGGGCTGAGGCGGCTGGTGCGGGTGGCGCGGATGCATCGCGTGACCTCGATCGCCGACCTGATTTCCAGCCGTTTCGGCAAGTCGCCGGGGCTGGCCGCGCTGGTCACGCTGATCGCGGTGCTGGCCGCGACCCCCTATATCGCACTGCAACTGCAATCGGTCTCAATGGCGATTTCGGCCTTTGCCGAGGACGGCCATGACCTGCCGCCAGCCATCGCGCTGTGGGTGGCGGTGGGGCTAGCGGCCTTCGCCATCCTGTTTGGCACCCGCAATCTTGCCGCGGATGAGCGCCATCACGGCGTCGTCATGGCCATCGCCGCCGAGGCCGTGGTCAAGCTGGCGGCTTTCGTCGCGGTCGGCTCATATGTGCTGTGGGGGCTGGCTGACGGGCCGGGCGACGTGCTGGCGCGCATCGACCGCATGGCCGTTTCGGCCGGTGGCGAGGGCTGGCTGATCCGTCCTGACCGCTGGTTCACGCTGATCGCGCTGTCGGGCGCCGCCGTGGTGGTGCTGCCGCGCATGTTTCACGTCCTTGTCGTCGAGGCCAACGACGAGGACCGCCTGCACCATGCCGGCTGGGCCTTTCCCGCCTATCTGGCCGCCATGTCCTTTCTGGTCCTGCCCATCGCCGTGGTCGGTCAGGACATGCTGCCCAAGGGCACCAATCCCGACCTTTACGTGCTTGAGCTGCCACTGTCGCAGGGCCATGACACGCTGGCCGCCTTTGCCTTTCTGGGCGGGTTTTCCTCGGCCATGTCGATGGTGGTGGTCAGCGCCATCGCGGTCTCGACAATGATGGCGAACCACTGGCTGATGCCACTGGTGCTGCGGCTGCAATCGGCCCGGATCTCGGGTCCGGCAGCGCGCGAGGATCTGGGCACCTTCATGCTGAACGCGCGCCGCATGGCCATCGTGGCGGTGATCGGCGCGGGCTGGGTCTATCATCAGATCTCGGGCGGGACCTCGGCGCTGGCCTCAATGGGGATCGTGGCCTTTTCGGGCATGGCGCAGGTCGTGCCGGCGATGATCTCGGGCCTGCTCTGGCGCGGCGCCACCCGTCGCGGCGCCATTGCCGGCATTCTGGCTGGCGCATCGATCTGGGCGATGCTGATCTTTCTGCCCTCGCTGGGGCTTTTGCCCCATGCCGGCATGCCGGCCGGGATCGACCCCTTTGCGGGCGCGGTGCTGCTGGCGCTTTCGGTCAATCTGGCGCTGCTGACGCTGATTTCGCTTTTCGACTTTCCCGACCCGGTCGAGCGGTTGCAGGCACTGTCCTTTGTCCATGCCATCGCGCCCGATGCCTCGCCAAGCGAGACCGCCCGCGCCCCTCAGGCCGAGGCCCTGCTGACCCTTGCCGGGCGCATCTGGGGCAGCGAAAAAGCCTTGGATGTGTTCCGCAAATCTGCGGATATTCAGGGAAAATCCGGATACCTTCCCGATCTGACCCCGCGCTTTCTCAGCGATTTCGAGCGCCGGCTTGCAGGCACGGTCGGCGCTGCCACCGCCGCCGCGCTGATGACCCGTGTGCTGGGCCGCGGCGGTGTCACCGTCTCGGACCTGATGGAGGTCGCAGGCGAAGCCAGCCGCGCCCGCGAGGACAACCGCCGCCTGGAAACCGCTTCGCACGAATTATCAAGAACTGCCGGCATGCTTCAGGAAAGCAACGAAAAACTGACCGCTTTATCGGCGCAAAAGGATGCCTTTCTTGGCCAGATCAGCCATGAGCTGCGCACGCCCATGACCTCGATCCGGGCGCTTTCCGAGATCATGATGGAGCCGGAACTGACCGCACCCGACCGCGCCCGCTTTGCCGGCATCATCCATGACGAGGCCGCGCGCATGACCCGCCTGCTTGAGGATCTGCTGGACCTGGCCGTGCTTGAGGGGCGCCATGCCCGGCTGAAACCCGCCGTCGTCAACCTCCATGACATGATCGACCGTGCGCTGGCGACCTCTGGCGCCACGGCCTCAAGCCGCGAATTCACCATCCTGCGCAATCCTGTCGCCGAACACTTGGCGGTGATTACCGACCCCGACCGGCTTTTGCAGGTGCTGATCAACCTGATCGCCAATGCCCGCAAATATTGCGATGCCGAGTTTCCGGTGATTCGCATCGATACGCGGCGCAATCGCGACGGCGGGACGCAGATCGATATCTCGGATAACGGCTCGGGGATCGGCCCCGAAAGTCGGGCGCTGATCTTCGAGAAATTCGCCCGGCTGAATGATCCGGCGCGCGCGGGGGGGGCCGGGCTGGGGCTGGCAATCTGCAAGGAGATCATGGAATTCCTGGGCGGCAGCATCGCCTATCTTCCCGGTCAGGGCGGCGCCTGCTTTCGCGTGACGCTGCCGCCACGCCCGCGCGTGGCGCCCGTTGCGCCCAATGATGATGCCGGATCCGGGCGTTAAACCTTTTCGCAACCACTCCGTGCCATCTTGCCGTGAAAGAGAGCTGATTCGGGCCGGATATGAAAAGCGCAGCACGGGAACAGAAGGCAGGTGCGGATGGGACGGCCGGTCACGGTGCAGCCGACGCACCGGCACGCGGGCTGATCCTGCAGCGAATCATCGCCAAACGCAGCCTCGCGCATGCCGAAGCTGGGGCGGACCGGCCGGCGGCGGATGCCGGGATCGAGCGCGTGGCAAATATCGCGCTTGGACGCGCGGCCGAAAAGATGCTTCGTCTGCCAGTCTTTGTCGAACAGGCCGATCTGGCGCCGATGACCTTGCCCGAACTGCCGGAGCTGCTGCCCGAACGCGCGCTTCTCGCCGTCCTCGAGGGCGGGCGCGACTCACTTGGCGTCATGGCACTTTGCCCCAGCCTTCTGGCCTCGATCATCGAGATGCAGGCAATCGGCCGGGTCACCTCGCGCGCACCGGCAATCCGCAGGCCGACGCGCACCGATGCGGCCATTTCGGCCGATTTCGTGAATGCCCTGCTGACCGAACTGGGACGCGAAACCGCGGGCCGATCCGGCTTTCCGGCCTTCGGCACGTTCCGCTATGCGACCTATATGGATGATCCGCGCCCGCTCAGCCTGATGCTCGAAGACGGCGACATGCAGCGTCTCAAGCTGAAGTTCCGCGTTGGCTCGGGCGGCCAGCGTGATGCAACGATCCTGATCGCGCTGCCCGCCGAGCCCGGTCGCGGCAGCCGGATGACGCCGCCGCAGACCCATTCTCCGGCATTGCAAGGCCAGACCTCCATCGCTCCGGCCCCGCCTTCGCAACGTGCCGCCCCCCCACCAGTGGGAGCCGTCCCGGAATCCCTGGCCGAGGCGGTGCAGCAGGCGCCGGTCCGCGTCGTCGGCATCCTGTGCCGGCGCAAGCTGAGCCTGCAAACCCTGCGGACGCTTGGTCCGGGATCGCTGATCCCGCTGCCCCAGAACGTGCTGGACGACGCCCGGCTGGAAACCGTGCAGGGGCAGGTTCTGGCGCGTGGCCGTCTTGGCGAGGCGGACGGCTTCCATGCCATCCGTCTGCGCAGCGCCGGGGAAACCGTCCATGGCGGCGCGGCACCGTCCGAAGCCGAGCTCAGAAACGCCACAGCCCGGCCGCTTGGTCCGCCGCTCAGCCCCCATCCCCTTCAGACGCAGTTCGAACCGCCGCTGGCCGATATCGATACGATCGATGCGTTCCGCGACAAGACGTCCTCCGAGATGGGCCGGGTCGGCGGCCAATCCGCCGGCTGACGCGTTCCAGCCGGGCCTCCGGCGCCTTGCAGGAAGGTGCCATCGGGGTCGCCCGACAGCCAATCTGATGGTCGGTTGCGGACCGCACGGCCCTCCCATGGGCCGGAAAGTCAGATTCCCCTTGAAAATCGGCGCGTCTGGTCGCATGAAGCATGCGCCTGCGACAACCGCGGGTCATCCCTACCAGGAGAGAACATGGCCAAGGAAGAAATGCTCGAATTCCCCGGCGTCGTGAAGGAACTCCTGCCGAATGCGACATTCCGGGTCGAGCTTGAGAACGGCCATGAAATCATCGCACATATGGCAGGTAAGATGCGCAAGAACCGCATCCGTGTCCTTGCCGGTGACAAGGTTCAGGTCGAAATGAACACCTATGACCTGACCAAGGGGCGGATCAATTACCGCTTCAAGTAAGAATACCCCGCCGCCCGCCGCCTCGGCCGCCATTCAGGACGGTCGCGCCTCGGACAAGGGCGGTGCGGGCCGGCAGTCCCGCGATATCGCCGCACCACCCCTGACCCTGGGATCGGCCAGCCCGCGCCGGCTTGAGCTGTTGGCGCAGATCGGCATCAGCCCACAGCAGATCGTCCCCGCCGAAATCGACGAAACGCCCCTGCGGAACGAACTGCCGCGCCGCTATGTCCAGCGCATGGCGCGCGAAAAGACGCAGGCCTTGGCCGGAATGGGGTCAGGCGCGGTCCTTTGTGCCGATACCACCGTGGTCGCCGGGCGCCGCATTCTGGGCAAACCCGCCGACGCGCGCGAGGCTGCAGAGTTCCTGCGCCTGCTGTCGGGACGCCGCCACCTTGTGCTGACGGCCATCGCGCTTGGCCATGCCGGGCGGCTGCAGGAACGTCTGGTCGAAACCGTGATCCGTTTTCGGCCGCTGACGGCAATGGAAATCGACGACTATCTGGCCTGCGGCGAATGGCAGGGCAAGGCGGGCGCCTATGCGGTTCAGGGTCGCGCGGGGGCTTTCGTGCTGTGGATGCGCGGCTCGTATAGCGGCGTGGTCGGGCTGCCATTGGCAGAGACCGCGACCTTGCTCGCAGGCATCGGAATAAGGGGAAAAGCGGAATGAAGGGCCGCCAGATCGTGATCGGCCAGATCTTTGGCCGTGATGCCGCCGCCTTGATGCAGGACGGCCGGCTTGAGGATCTCATCATCGACCCGTCCGGCGTGATGGCCTTTGCGCCCGGCGCCATCTGCCGCGCCAAGGTGGATCGGCTGGTCAAGGGTCAGGGCGGCGTGTTCCTGCGCCTTCCCGACGGCGCGCAGGGCTTCCTGCGCGACCGGGGCGGGCTGCGCGAGGGCCAGTCGCTGATCGTCCAGATCAGCGGCAGCGCCGAAGAGGGCAAGGCGATCCCGGCCTCGACCCGACTGAACTTCCGTGGCCGGCACGTCATCGTGACCCCCGCAACGCCCGGCGTGAACGTCTCGCGCCGGATCCGCGACTCCGCTCTGCGCGATGAGCTGACCGCCATCGGCGAGGCCGCCATCGTCGACCTGCCCGAGCCCCTAGGCGTCGTTTTCCGCAGCATCGCCGCCGAGGCGGATCGCGACGAAATCACCGCCGAGCTGCAGGGGCTGCTGGAGCTGGCCGCCGCCATTCTAGCCGACAGCGATGGGGTGCCGGAACTGCTGCTGGACGCCCCCGATCCGGCCGAGACCGCCTGGCAGGATTGGGCCGATCCCGCGCCCGACGACATTCAGGACGGTCCGGACGCCTTTAGCGCCACTGGCGCTGAGGACAGTGTCGAGGCAATGCTGCATCCCCGCGTCGACCTGACCGGGGGCGCCTGGGCCGAGATCGAGGCCCTGCGCGCGCTGGTCGCCATCGATGTCAACACGGGCAGCGACCACTCGCCCGCCGCCGGCCTCAAGGCCAATATCGCGCTGGCCCGCGACCTGCCCCGGCAATTGCGCCTGCGCGGGCTTGGCGGCCAGATCGTGGTCGACTTCGCGCCGATGCCAAAGCGCGATCGCGGAACATTGGAGCAGATCTTGCGCGCGGCTTTCAAGACCGAGGCCGCCGAGACGGTGCTGATCGGCTGGACAGCCATGGGACTTTACGAGATCAGCCGCAAACGCGACCGCATCGCGCTGTCGCGTCTGGCAGAGCCGGCAGAAACGCCATGAAATGTCCGATCTGCAGCAAGCCCGCCGCCCAGCAATACCGCCCCTTCTGCTCACGCCGTTGCGCCGATATCGATCTGGCGCATTGGCTGCGTGGCGACTATCGCATCCCCGGCGAGCCTGCCTTGCCCCCTGAGAACGAGACATGATTTTCGCGCTTTTTCCTCTGGACAGTGCCACGAAGCTGCCATAACAACGCGCTTGCCGAAAGCGACAGGCAACGGCGCCCGGATAGCTCAGTTGGTAGAGCAGCGGATTGAAAATCCGCGTGTCGGCGGTTCAAATCCGTCTCCGGGCACCACTCCTTCCCCTTGAAATGATTGGTGTTTTGCAGCTGCAAAGCTTGATCCTTTTCTAAGGTTTGACAGTTTTCGGGAAGGGTTTGACAATCTTTGTGTAGCGGCGCGCTAGCTTCCGGACGGACGCGCACTAGGTGGTGTTGACAAAAGGGATTCACAGGGTGGCCTGATCGTGATTCAAGCTGGTACCTGCAATGGAGACCAGATTGGCACGAGACCTGATGTC
>NZ_QPJL01000026.1 GCF_003337565.1 Paracoccus lutimaris | reverse complement strand
TTCCAGCCGCGCCGTTTCAGGTAGAGATCGACGATGTTGCCGTCCTCATAGCGCTGGCCAAGGAAATCCTCGAACCCGCAGCCCCAAAGCACGCCTGACCATTGCTCGCCCAGAAGGTCGGCCAACCCGTCCTGATCGATCTCGAATTCCTCAAGCGCAGGCATCAGGTGTTCGGCGACCACATCATGTAGCCGTTCCCGCCAGTCACCTTCACGGCTGATGAACGCCAAAAGGTCGGAAATGTCGTTGCGCTCGGTCATCCCTCATCTGCCCTGCGTTGCTGATCCGGTTCGTCTACCAAGCCTAGTTGGCGACAGACCAACGAGCAGCCATCCCCTGCGTCGCCTGTTCAAGCAACCCGGGCAAACGGCCATCGCACGAAAGCCCGAGGAATGTTGCCGCACGCGTTGCCCCAACATACAAATACTTGTCGAACAGATCTGGCTCATTAACCGCTAAGTCGTTCAAGGAGTGGAAAAACGCTGCTTCGAACTCGAGACCCTTGATATGCTCGACGGCGAACACACGGACGTGGCGGTCCAACCCAAGAACCTGCCCACCGAGGCAGGGCATCACTTCGATATTGGTGTCTTGAAGCGCCTGCCGCAGTTCATCCGCCACGGGAACGACCAAGTCCTCCCTTGGAACAAAGACCGCGATTGATGGCAGATCCGTGTGGATGGAATCAATTTCTACGATGCGCGACGCAATCCAATGACTTTGGTCAGTACCTCCCAACTTGCTGACGTGGACGACGGGCGCGTAGCCCTCGGCGATGCGAGGGCCCTCAATCGTAGTCTCGAAGAGATCGCCACCGGACAACTGTACAATTTGGTTGGCAAAGATCCTCAGCTCTTTCGACTGGCGATAGGCAACTTCGACTCGGTGAAATTCAAGCCCCCGCACTGCCCACTCGAAAGCATCACGGCTAGATACCCCATACCTCGTCAGTCGCTGATTGAAGTCACCACAGGCGAAAAATGATCGGATGCCTGGTGTTGCAAGACAGGCCATCGCGCGCAATTGCAGGGGAGAAAAGTCCGTAGCCTCGTCCACGACTACCTGGTTTCGGAACTCCTTAACTAGTGGTGCTAGAATCTGAAGATTACCTTGTGTGAGATTCGCACGAACCCTCGAGGAGTCTAATAGTTCACTGGCTGCATCAAGGTGCACGGCAACAAGAAGATCAAGTTCATCACCTGTAATCCTTGTCGCTTCCATGGCCTCTGGACGGTACCATCGTGGATCGGCGTTCCTGCGGAAGGCTCGATACCTTTGGGGCAGTCTCGAAAAATAGTTCCGCGTCGTGAGAGAGACCATGCCGACTGCCGAAATGAGGTTGTAGGTGCGTCCCAGCCGCTCCAATTCAGCTTGCCCGACCGCTTCCGGCCCCAACCATTCTAGGACCGGCTTGTATTTTGAAGTCCTTGAAACAGCGCGTTTGGTCCAAGCTGCAATCGCCATCAATCGAATGGAGGCACGAAGCACCTTGTACATTCGATCCCGGGTCGACGTCGGGGCGACATCTGGCTCGAGACTATCCTCCTCGTCCTCGTCGTCTTCATTTGTCATCGCATCAATCTTGGCGACCAGTTGAGATAGCTCTGTGATGCTCTGCCTGCCCCTCAACCTCGCGATTACCTCAATCCGACGATCAACAGTATCAACAATGTCTGCGCGCGCTTTGGCTGCCCACTCTCGCAGCTCGGGTGCAACTGCATCCACTTCGAGATAGACAGTCAGGACTGCCGCAGTATCGCGAACCCGGTCAGCCAATCTTCGTGCGATGTCGACCAGAACCTCCTCGCCACTTTCTCGAAGAGTGCCAATCGCGGCATCGATTTCTTGGAAGTAGATATTTCTTTGGAAAGTGTCAAAATCGGCATAGAACTCGGGCTGGTTCTCCAAGGCAAATGTTGAAAGATGCTGTTCGGTGTCCTCTCTGAGGAAGCCTGACGTGCGCTTTCCTGAGCGCAGTATACCAAGCACTCGAGTTGCCAACCCATTTCGAAAATTCGCCCAAGTCTGGATGCGATCTTGGCTCGCGGGAACGTTGTCACGCGCGAATGCCTCACGCAGGTAATGCTCCAGCAAAGCCGTCGGCGAAAACATGATCCAGCTTGTATGATGATCGTCAGCCAGCTGGTGTTGCGTTACAGCACGCAAATCCTCCTCGCGCTCTTGCGTGAGCGTTAACTTCTGACTCAGCCGCTTGATCAAGGTGGTCGTCTTTCCCGTCCCGGGTGGGCCCTCAAGCATAACCTGCTTGTCGATAGGCAGCCGGAAAATCTCGTCTTGGACCTTGTTCATCACACTCTGATCGCGCAGGCCCACACCGGTCAGGGCTGTACGCTGTGGCGCCAGCCAAGGCAGAGGCTCGTCCAGATCAGCAAATGGATCATCAATTGCCGTCGTACCAAGAAGGGCGGCGCGACCCGCTGCACGAAGCGAAGGAACCGCGACCAAGTCGAAGCGTTCGTGGGTTATCCTATTGTCGACGCCATCCCACTCGCCACCTCGATTGGTTGGATTATACGTCCCCTTCTCAACAACTTCGACCCAATTGCCATCCGGCAACTGGAAACTATCGCCAACATCAAGCGCAGCCAACCTTCCAATAGGCGCTCCCGAGTTGTAGCTCGTTAGAGAAATGCCAGGTGCGGATACCGTAAAGTTCCGTGCAAAATAGTAGGTCTTTTCAGTTCCCGAATCGGAACGAACCTTCACTCGCGCAATCAATGGCTCTCGCGCGAGCTCATGACCAGCTTTTCGTTCAAGCTCTTGGACCTGGCTGAGATTGCGAGCTGCATCGACTCCCGTCAGTGAATTAAAGCTGCTCATGACGGTTCCGGCATCGACAAATCGGCTCGACGCTTTTTCCGCTGCGGCACGGGAAATGGTGTCCATGGCCAAAAGGCACTCCTCTGCAATCTGCTCCACAGCAGGAGTGATCGTATCGACACCAAATTCAGCCTCAACGGTATTCATGCTTTCTCCAGCGCTCCTATAATCCTCTGGCAACCATCGCGCGAACGACCTATCCGTGCAAGCCGTCACAGCGGCCAAAGCCAATCATCCCAAGATGGCTTCTTCTGCCACGGCTCGTCATCGAGCCAGCAGGGAGCGCCCTACCAAGAACGTCGCCGACGACATCCAGAACTTGTCCACAGCTTCGTCTCCCCCACCCCCTTGCTCCGAATCGAGGCCTGCGTCAGGGTGCATCCTTGAGGAGAGCAGCCCTCAACCAAAAGCATAACAGGTCTATCGGAACACCAGTCGCTCTGACCGAAGGCGCCTCGGCGCCTTTTGTGTCGTTGCGCCCGATCTCTTGACCCCGTGCCGCCCCGGCACGGGCTGCAGACGGTATGAGTTAGGCCCGTCCTCGGTTCATGTGAGGATGATCTGTCATGGCTTTGCCGCCCCGCGTTTACTACACCCTTCAGGAAGTCACGGCCCGTTGGGGCTGCAACATCGCCGACGTCGCAGGCTGGGCCGCGGCAGGCAAGTTCCACATCATGACCGGCATCGGCCTGGTGCGTTGCGGCGATGAGATCGTCGCCGGTCGGGTGGTTCTCTCGCCCATGGACCTCATGCCGTTGTTCCGCCGCTGCGGGACCGGCCCGACCGAGGGCGTGGTGCGCCGGATCATGGCTGGCGAGAAGGGCCAGTGGCAGATCATCACCGATCCTGTCGGCGGGGTCACGGTGGCGGTTGCGGACATGATGATCATGGCCGATGAGGTGCATGCCTTCGAGGAAGAGAACGACATGGTGCGGCGGGTGACGGCCGGGCCAGGTGCTGCCACGCCCTATGACTGGGAGGGCATGAACATAGCCCTGATCGTGCGGATTCATGATCACGGCCTGCCCGCCACACAAGCCGAGCTGGTTGCCGAGATGCAGGACTGGTTCGCGGATCGGTCGGACGGCAAGAAGATGCCCGACAGCCGCTCGATCCGGCGGCGGATCACACCGATATGGAGGGCGCTGCATCGGGAGGAGGCGTGATGACGAGGGTCCGTGCTGGCCCCGATCAGGCGGTCTTTCGGCCGCCCTGATCGTCAGCGTCATGCACCAGCCGGGGCTTCGGCCGGAAGGCGCTGGCCACGGCGTCGACCCCGGCGCGCAGGGGCGAGTCCATCAGGTGCGCGTAGCGCAGCGTCGTCTGCATCTGGCTGTGCCCCAGAAGCTTGCCGATCATTTCCAACGAAGCCCCGCCGCTGACCAGCAAGGACGCAAAGGTGTGGCGCAGGTCATGGATCCGGACGTCCTGCAGCCCGCACTGCTTCTGGACCTGCGCCCAGAACCGCCGCACCTCCTGCACCGGCTGGCCCGGCGTGTCGCCGGGGAAGAGCCACGGCGCTCCCTTTGGCACGATAAGCTGGCGTTGACGCACTATGGCGGCGGTCTCGTCCGAGATCGGCACGCGGTGGGCGCGGCGCTGTTTCGTCATGGTGGGCGGCTTCGACCAGCTCATGTGTTCGAGGTTGAATTGCTCGAACCGGGACTGCCGCACCTCGCCCAGCCGGGCGCCGGTCAGCATGCACATGCGGATGATGTCGGCCGCGCGCCGGTCCTCGGCCGCATCCAGCGCGGCAGCCAGCTTGGCGATCTCCTCCTTCGACAGGAAGCGTTCGCGGGGCGTCTCGGTGCGGCGGTGGAAGCGCTGGGCGGGGTTCTCCTCGCACCAGCCCCACTGGACCGCCAGCGTGAACATCTTGCGCAGCACCTCGCCGATCCGGTTGGCGCGCACCGGCGTCGGCTTCGCGCCCTGCAGCTTGCGCGCCCGGTTGTTGGGCTTTTCCTTGTGGGGCCGCGCCCTGCCCTCGGCGATCTTCGTCAGGATCTTGTCGACGTCGGTCGTCGTGATCTCCGTCACCAGCTTCCGGCCCCAGACTGGTTCCACCATCGTGGCCAGCGCCGACCGCTGGTCGGCTGCGCTGCGGGCCGAGAGTTTCGGGAGATGCTCGGCGCAGTAGCGGTCGATCAGGTCGGTCACGCGCGGGGCTTCGCGCTTCGCCTCGCGCTGGCCCAAGGGATCAGCTCCGGCGTCGATCTCGCGCCGCAAATCCTTGGCCCGCTCCCGCGCCGCCGACACCGACCATTCCGGCCAGCGGCCGAAGGTCATCCGGCGCTGCCTTCCGGCATGGCGGTAGTCCAGCGTGAAGGCCCGCCCACCGCCACGGTAAATGCAGGCGGCAAAGCCCCGCACCTCGGTGTCGAATATCTGGTAGTCCCGCCCCGGCACCGGCTCGGCGTCGCGTAGCACTTTCTCGGTCAGCTTGATGCGTTCGGGCATTGCTTCGGTCCTTCTTGCATCCGACATGAGGCGTGGTTTCGCCTGGTTATCAAGGCAAGCATGGCGCCTCGGGTGGCGGGGAGGCGGAGGGTGGCGCAAAGGGCGCCAGAGCCGCGCCACCCCTTGTTTTCATGGGATTTCGGTGCTGGGCGGCTCGACGCGCGACTGGTGACGATAGGCGCAATGTGACGCGTGAAAGGGCAGGCACGGTCGTCGCGCTGCAAATCCGGCATTCAACGACCCGTAGAGCGACAAATCCTCAAGGAATTCAATGGGTGGCAGGGGTGCCGCGCCGGGTGCCACCCCCTCTTTGCCCGTCAATGCCGATCTAACACGGTCAATGCGACTGTTCGCTGGTGTTTGCGGTCTTGGCGTCCGTTTCGCCCATTTGGCAGGTCTGACCGTAATCTTCCCCCGCCACCCGACCGCCATCGCAAACCCCAATAAAACAAGGGGTGGCACAAAGGTGGCGTCCTTTCCGCCACCCTCCGCCTCGCCGCCACCCCGCGGCCTCTGCGCTCACTGGTCCCTGCAAGACGTCCCCGATCTTCGGGGCCAGGACCAGGAGACCCCGATGCCGCATCTCGGATCGATGCCAGACCCGAAGGACAGACCCCGCACGCTGCTGGTCGGCTGGATCAGCCGTCTCGACCTCGCGCTGGAACTCGGCCTTTCGGTCGACACCCTGCGCCGCTGGGAGGCGATGCGGACGGGTCCACCCTGCGTGCGGGCCGGGCGCAAGGTCTACTACCGCCGCGCCGCCGTCGAGGAATGGCTGGAGGAGCAGGAACAGTCCGCCCCGCGCCGTCGCCGTACCGGAGGGCGCCGGTGATGGCGATCCACCCCCGCAGTTCCGCCTGGCCCGCCGACCGCGTGGCCGAGGCCCGCGCCGTCCTCGCCGATGTCGCACATCACAGCGATCTCCTGATCCGGCTCGCCTGCAACGTGCTGGTCCAACATGGCGAGACCCCGGACGAACGTGCTGATGCCCAGCGCCTTCTGGTGGTGGTTGATGCGCGGCGGCCGGTGCGGCGCGCCCAGCGCGAAGACCAGGGGAGGGCCGTGCGATGAAACGCCGCGGCACCCCCGAGGCCGATCTGCAGCGCGCGGTCGTTCATGCGCTGCGCATTGCCCTGGCCCGCACGGCCATCATCCACCACTGCGCCAACGAGGTGACCGAGGCCGGGCCCCGCGGGGCCAAGCGCCAGGCGATCCTTGTCGGCATGGGCGTCCATGCCGGGTTCGCCGACCTGATGGTGCTCTCTGACGGCCGCGTCCTGTTCCTCGAACTGAAAGCCCCGAAGGGTCGGCTGCGGCCTGAGCAGGAGTCATTCCGCGATGCGGTGCAGGCGCAGGGGTTCGGCTGGGCGCTGGTGAGAAGTCTCGACGACGCGCTGGGCGCGCTCGCCGATCATGGCTTCACCACGCGCATCGCCCCAGCCACGCGGAGGCCCGCGCCATGAGCCACGATGCCACCAACTGGGCCATCAAGCAGCGCGGGTTGAAGCCCACGACCAAGATCGTGCTCTGGCACCTCTGCGACCGGTTCAACCCGGATTACGGCTGCTTCCCCTCGCAGGATCGGCTGGCACATGACTGCGAGATCAGCCGGTCGACGTTGAACGATCACCTTGGTCAACTCGAAGCCGTGGGCCTGTTGCGGCGTGTGCCGCGGCTCGACCCCGTGACCAAGCGCCAGCTGCCCACCCGCTACATCCTGGGGTTCGAGCCGGGCTTCACACCTGTGGCTGTGGTGCCGTGTCCGGAAATCGGACACGGGGACGATGGCGGCGTGGAAAGCCTCGACGATGCCGATGGTTGTGATGTCGACGGCATGGCCGACGTCCTGCCGTGTCCGGATTTCGGACATGGGGATGACGCGAGGCCCGTGTCCGATTTTCCGGCCGACCCGTGTCCGGAAAATGCCGGAAGCCGTGTCCGGATTTCGGACACTAACCCTGTAAGGGAACCTCTAAGTAAACCAGTAAAGGAGGAGGAGGGCGCGCAGGCGCGCGAAGCGATTTCCGATGAGGTTTTCGGGGACCTGCTCGCGGCGCTGGGCCTCGACCCCGCGGCCCTGCCCGGCTGGTGGCAAGGCTGGCCGCCCCGGCTGCACGTCCAGCGCTGGCGCGACGAACTGGGCCTGACCGAGGCGGAGATCATCGCAGCGGCCGAAGCGAGCCGCGAGGAACATCCCGAACCGCCTGATGGACCGAAAGCGCTGGACCGGGCCATGCAGCGCGCCGCCCAGCGCAAGGTCGAGGATGCAGGCCGGAAGCGCCGCAAGCCCAAGGCGGCCCCAGCCCCGGCTGCGAAGCCGATCACGGACTTGCCCGCGTTCTACGCCGATCTCGTCAACTCCGACCGCTATCTGCCGGTCAGCGCGATCAGCAACACCATGCGCGATGCCATGCTGGCCCGTGGACTGGTGACCGCCGAACGCCTGCGCGAGCGCGGGGTGCGGTGAATGGCATGGTGCTTCGTCCCCGGCACGGTTTGTCCCTCTGCGCAGGCGGCGGAGGCCTTGATCTGGGCCTCATGCTCGCCGAGCCCGGCTATCACACCCGCGCCTTCGTCGAATGGGAGGATTGGCCAAGGGCGGTCCTTATCGCAGCCCAGCACGCAGGGTACTTCGCCCCGGCCCCGATCTGGACCGATCTGCGCAGTTTCGACGCCCGGCCCTTTCGCGGTTCCTTCGATGCCATCCTTGCCGGATATCCCTGCCAGCCCTTCAGCGCGGCCGGAAAACGTGGCGGCGCCGACGATCCTCGGCACCTCTGGCCCGACGTCGCCCGTATCATTGGCGAATGCCGCCCGGAATGGGCCTTCCTCGAAAACGTCGCCGGGCACGTCACCCTCGGCCTCGAAACCGTCCTGCGAGAGCTTTGGGGATTGGGCTACACGCCTGCGGCGGGCCTGTTCTCGGCGGCAGAGGTCGGCGCACCGCACGAGCGGCTCCGCATCTTCATCCTGGCCCACACCGATGAGCCTGCATCCCGGCACCGACCGCTACAACCCGGCCGGGAACAGCGACTTTACCCGGAAAGCCGAGGCGCTGGCGCTGGGCATCGCGAAATCCCTGCCAAACCACTGGCCGACCCCGGCCGCCCAGAACTGGAAGGGCAGTTCCGAGGCCAGCATCACCCGCACCGACGGCAAGTCCCGGATGGACCTGCTGCACTACCGGGCGGAACAGGGCTTCACCCGCCCGGGCCCGGTGAACTTGCCGGATGGGCTGCGGTTCTCGCCGCACGCCCCGATCTCGCGCCCGCTCTGGGCTTCGATGATTGCCTCGCATGGGCGCGTCGTCTCGCGGCGGATCCTGAAGGGCCGGTCGCGGCGGCGACTGAACCCGCTCTTCGTCGGATGGCTGATGGGCTGGCCCATCGGGCACGCGCTCTGCGCCTGCTCGGCAACGGAGTTCACCCTCTGGCAGCAGCACATGCGTGGCGCGCTCTCGCAGCTGCCCATGGCCTCCGGCCCGTGGATCTGGCGACCGATCGATGCGGCCCAGCGCCCGGCGCAGATGGATTTCCTTGAAGGATTGCAGCCATGAGCTTCCACGGCCGCATCAGCGGCACCAAGGTCAAGCGCGCGCTGGGCGTGCAGGCCGCGCTGGAATGGGCATTCCGGATCGAACAGGCGCAGCTGGAACTGCCCCTGCCCCCTGACGTCAGCGACGAAGGTTTTGGCTTCGGCCTGGAATACGTTCTCCTCCAGCGCGCCGTGCTGGGCTGCAAGATCGACGGCGGCCAGCACAAGATCGGCGGCTACACCCACGAGGACGCCGAGGTGATCGCCGCCACCGTCGCCGGGATCCCTGACAGCCTCGGCGGCAAGCGCATGGCGATCCGCGTCGCCGAACTGGCCCGCGCCGGGCTGACGCCGGACTGGATGCCGGGCGCCGTCCCGCGCTGCGTGCCGACCATCGTTAAACAGAACCAGCATGGGACGCATGCAGGCGCCATCGTCGTGGGCACCGAACGCATCCGGGTGCGCGGCGCGGGCGCCCGTGCCACTTGGAAAACCATCGACATCCTGGCCTGTCCGGTCACCTTCTCTCCCCACCCGCAGCAGATCGAGGCGGCTCGGCGGGGCTATGACGATTGGTGGCAGGCGCTGCGCTGGGTGCACGATGGGCTGATCGCGGGCGGGATGCTGCGAGAGGTTGAGGTGACGGGTTCGCTGCCGAAGGCGCGGCCTTGGCTAAGGGTGGGACCGCCCGGGTAACGGATCGTCATTGCCTTTTGGCACATAATGACTATCTTGATGCCAAAGGAGGACGATCATGCAGTTCGCCACGGTCCAGCCGATCATCGCGCGCCCAGACCTTCCCGTCATCACCGACGAGGAAGCGGCTGCGCTGGCGCGCACCACCGTCAACCTGTTCCGCGCCTGGGGCCTGACGGATGGCGAGGCGCGCGTGCTCTTGGGCGACATGGCGCAGCGCACCTGGGCGCGCTGGAAGGTTGGCGACATCGGGCGGATCGACCGTGACCTGCGCGCGCGGATGGCGATCCTGATGGGCATCCACAAAGCGCTGCGGTACCTCTTCACCGAACCCGCCCGCGGCTATGCGTGGATCCGCAAGCCCAGCGCGGCCTTCGGTGGCCGCAGCGCGCTGGATATCATGTTGCGCGGCGAGATCACCGACCTGATCGACCTGCGGGCCTATCTGGATGCCGAACGGGGTGCCTGGTGAATGTGCCTGTCCGCCGCGTGACATGGCCCCGCACTGTCCGCATCATCCGCTCGATCCATCCGCCCATCGACTTGTTCGAAGACATCGCCGACCCAGCCGATTGGGAGGCACTGGCCTCGGCCGAGGCTAAGTTCAACCCGCGCATCCGCGACAGCATCGGTGATCTGTCGAAGGTGCCGGTAGCCCGCCGCGTGACCGGGCCCGGTGCCAGCTGGGTCATGGCGCCCTTTGTCCATTGCTCGCCCCTGCGGCCAGGGTGGTTCTCGGACGGCAGCTTCGGCCTCTACTATGCGGGTGACCGCACCGAAGTGGCCATCGCCGAAACCATCCACCACCACGCCCGCTTCATGCGCGCGACGAACGAGGCCCCCGGCTGGACCTCCCAGTTCCGCGAGTTGATCGGCTCCGTCGATGCCGATTTGGACGACGCCACCGGCCGCGCCAACCTGCTGGACCCCGACGACTACCGCGCCTCGTACATCTTCGGGGCAGAGCGGCGCGCGGCCGGGTCGAACGGTATCACCTGGCCCAGCATCCGCTTCCCTGAAGGCCAGTGCATCGCCGTCTTCTGGCCCGACGTGATCCCGATCCCCACCCAAGGCGCGCATTTCGCCTATCACTGGAACGGCGAGGCGGTGGATTTCGTCAAGCAGCTGGACAGCGGCGAGGTATGGGAGGTGTTCTAAAGTATTCGATGCCCAGTGACCTGTCCCCCGAAATTTCCCTCAGTCTGATGTAGAGTCTGCCAAACTTGAAGGAGCAGACATTTTCCGAAGAACCGGTTAACGTCTTGTCGACTTTACTTCGTGACACTCGAACTTGAAGTCCTTGGGCAGTTGACTCTGGCGAACGAAAACGTTCGCCAGAGGAGTTTCATACGCTTCAAACAGCGGCACCGAGCTTCAACAGCTCAGTTTCAAACGCGTCCTTTGCAATGGTGTAGGCACCTTCATTCTTGCCGATCTTCGTCGGATCGCCCGAAAACGCCTCGATGATTGCACGGTAGCGCCGGACAACGTTTGTCAGGGAGTCCTTCACAAACTTCGCGGGGTCTTCGACCTTCCAGTTCACGATCCCATCGTCGTTCGCTTCCATCAAGGCACTCAGACCGTATACAAGCGGCATGATGAAGCCGTCGGGATAGCTGTACTGGACCGGCGTCTTGCTGAAAGCAGTGACGGGTTTCGTCTTCATGTCGTTCGCCATTTTGACCGACGACAACCGACCAAACCGCCCCCCACTTTCGTTGTAGGCCCCAGGGAACTCGCGATAGATCAGGTCATACAGCAACGGCATGATCCCAGCCACGGCGAGCGCCTTGCCGATCTTCTGGCTATGCAGTTCGAACGTTCCGTCGCCGGTTTGTTTCGAGACTTCAGGATGTTCCATGAGCGCGTCGAATGCAGCCGAGCACTTCCCCTTCTGGCTATACATATCAACGACCCGGGGCTTCGACACACCGTCCGGCAGGTCCATCAGATTGAGGGGAATCCAGGACAGCGCAACGATGTCGCGGATTTTGACATCACCACCGTCGTTCGACTTCCACTCCACACGCTTCGCAATCTCTTCAGGGACGGTCACGCGAAGATGGTCGTAGAGACCCTTCTTGTTGGCCTTGGCCTCGTCGGCCAACTGCCGGTTATTGTTCCGGGCCGCGCAGATTTCGAACAGCGAAGAGGTGAAGGCCTCGAACCGCAGATCATCGTCCGGATCGCTCGGGATCAGCACTTCAACCGGCACGAGGAAATCAAGAGGCCCACCCTCACCAGATGCCGCCGCAGCCTTCAGGGCCTTGACCTTGTCCTGGTTGGCATCCCACGCCTCCTTGAACTCGGGCCACGTCTTCAGACGCTTGATTTCCCGCGGCTCTACCCCGGCGACCGAAAGGATGTGCAGGCCGATTGCCAGCGTGTTGTGGCCGCCATCCAAAATGCCCTCGATCGCAGGGTTTTCGAAGGTCATGTGATAGCGACGCCGCTCAAGCTCCTTGCAGTTGGCCGAAGCGACAAGAATTCCCTTGGTCTTGAAAGGGAAAAGGTCGGGCGTCGTTTCGATAGACTCGCGGATGTCCGAGGTGATCTGGCCAACCTTGGCCGTGCGCGGGTTCGCTTCCAACGTCGCCGCATCCATAAGCGGCAGCAGGTTGCGCGCCCGCACAAAGCCGACAAGCCGGGTCACAGGCCCTTCGGTCTGGCGGTCAACGGTTTCAAAGCGGATGATCAGTTCGTTCGGGTTCATTTTGTCGTCCTTATCCAAGGAGGACAGATCCTGAACAGCACGGGGCTCCTGCCCCGCGGAATGAGTGGGTGGGTATCCCTCTCAAACGCCACCTGCCGGTGACAACCCCATCCAGAACCTGTCCAGGTTCATGTTTCCGCCCACCATCTCGGCAAGCCCCTTAACGCTCTCACACCCTCAACCCAAATGCAAGCCGCTCAGCACGAAGCGCATCGATCGCCGGCTTTCGAAGACCAGCGGCCCCAGTTAACTCACCTTCTCAAAGACAGAGACGCCAAGACTATTTCGCAATGCGATCAGTGCTTTGGGAAGCTCTCCGCCAAGCACTAGATGCGTTTCGATCGGCCTCGGATCGCTTTCAAAATCGGCGCGCGCCTGAAGAACCGCGCGGTACTTCACACACTGGAACAAGCCGCGAGCGACGTCATGAATGGGGGCCGAGGCCGGTTTAACCTCAACGGCAATGATTCGATCTTTGCGGTCGAACAAAACGTCAATGCTATCGCCCGAGGGAAGAGGCGCCTCTACCGAACCTGCAGCGCTGCCCACGGGTAGGCCCACGCATTCAGGATGGGAGCGGACATACTCCTTGAGCGCCTTGTGCTCCGGCCCCTCCCCGCCGCCAAAGGAGGTTGCCTGATCGATGACATCGTCAATTTTGGACGCAGCTGGCTGCAGACCAAGCTCGACAAGGACCTCGTCCCAGTAGGGATAGTTGGCGATCTCAGCAATGTAGGTCTTGAGTATCGCTTTGCGCTCTTCAGACGTTTTCCAGACCTTACCCCGGTTTTTCAAGAAAGGATCAAAGCCTTTGCCGGGCACCGAGGTGCCTTTTGAAACAACAAGCGCCTGAATATGCGGGATTTCTTTGCGCCACGTCTTGCTCAGGCGGTTTAGCTCATCGCCGATGCAGCCCAACGGGTAGTTCAGGTTGCGAGGGTTCGGCATCCCAAGCTCGGCAGCTAAGTCTTCGTAGCTGACGGTCTGACCAGCCTTGGCCTGCCTGATCAGGATGGGCAGCGCGAGGCGCGCCCGCTCCTGATAGAGTTTGTCGCCCTGGAAGCCTGTTGCAGTTTCAGCAGTCTTTGCCATCAGCCGTCCACCTTGAACGCGCCCGGCCAGCCGCCGTGCTTTTCGGTCTCGGTGTCGATCTCGGCCATCAGGCGGCGGGTTTCGGTCAGGGCGACCACGACGCGGCGGTAGTGGAGGATGTCGTCCTCGGTCAGCACGCGGCCGGGGCCGGGGTTCTTGCCGCCCTTCCCGGCGCGGTCCTTCAGCCACTTTTCGCAGACCTGATAGCCGCCGACGTGGAACTCCCATGTCGCCTTGGGGACGTCTTCGAACCAGCGACTGGCGTTGATCATCACCTTGCCGTTCTGGTACTGAGGATAGCCTTTGGCCACCCGCGCCTCGCCGCTGCCGCGGAACTGGATGTCGGGGGATTTCAGGACGGCTGCGTCCTCGGGGCGGAGGAGGTGGAGGCCGACGAGTTGGCGGCCCAGCGCTGCCAGAGCCGCAAAGGTGGTGCGGGTCGCGGGCGTGGGGATGCGCGGGAAGTCGGACTTCAGGAACTCGGCATAGCGGCTGCGATAACCGGGGCTGTGCAGTACGGCATAGATGTAGTCGAACAGGTCGCGGGGCCCGAAGGTCTTTTGCAGATCGCCGCGGCCATCCCAGGGGGTGTCAAGCAGACCAAGCTGTTCGGCCTTCGGGCGCTGGAAGTCGGGGCCGAAGCTTTTCTGTTCGCCACGTGGGATGCCGTCCTCGTATGTCAGGCCGAGGGATTTTCCGAAGCCCAGCGCCCAAGCTCGGTCGATGTTGGGGCGGCGGTATGGTTCGCCGACCGATGGTTTCAGCCATAGTGGGAACACAGAAACCCGATCATAGCTGGTCGTCAACTTATGCCCGCATCTCTCGGCAACCACTAACGCACCAAAATCTTCTTTGGTTTGCCTAGTTGTCACTAAGCCCGGATGAGCGGCATCAATATTTGAAAAGACGTTCTCTCCGTTCGTCTTCAAGAGACGCTTGGTAGCAAGCAAAACACGAAAGTCGAAAGCGTGCTTCTGGAATGGCGAAATATCTCCAGAGAGCGGTAGAACCCTTGTTCTATCATCAATAATCTTTCGGGCATTTCCCTTCTTGGCATCGTAGGCTTCGATTGCTTGCTCCCGGCCCATTGCATCGAATTCTTTGAGCTTTTCTACGAGAGAAGCTCTATCGAAGTCGAGTAGCAGATCATCGAAACCACTTTCCACACCGGTTGAGAATAATGGGAAGCTGGAGTTGATTGCCTCGCCAGATAGCCACTCTCCCTCGAGGGGACCGGCGCTTCGCGGAACGAACAGGTAGTCTGGGACACCCATGCCCCCCTTTCGAGAAAGAAAGTCCTTCCAAACACCTGCAAAGAGCCGCTCCTCTTTATCTCGACCATCCCCCCAAAGCTCTCCCCATGTGACGGGCGCTGCATCCACTGCGCTTCTGGCTCGAAGAATGGCGACTCCTTGCTTGATAGGGAAGATATTCTTGTCAGTTTGACCAGAGGAGAGAGACTCGTTCTTATTCGAGTTCCCATGGAGATCGATTACGTCAATTGCGGAAAACGATTGGCTCAAATGCCAACGTAATCCACGCAATGTAGGAGCATCGATATAACCATGGTTTGTGATTAGCGAGATCACTCCGTGATTTCTTGAGGCTTCACGCTCTGCCAATCGAATGAACTTGACGTAGTCGTCCTGGATGTTTTTCTCGAACTGCAACATGTTGCGTTCACGAATCTTTTCTCCTGCGACACTCCGATACGGATCAACGATACGACGGAGTTCAGGCGTCAAGTTAGCGGAGAGAGAAGCATATGGCGGGTTACCAACCACCACAGTGAACGGTGTTCGTGCTTTTGCGTCATTCGAGGCCTGAGCCTCATGCGCTAGTGCTTCGGACATAAAGATGAATTCCATGTCCAGATCACGCGGCGGTTCCAGCGCATTGGTCAGGAAGATGCGTGCCCGCTCTTCCGAGCCGAAGGTATAGCCGGTTTCCGAAAGCTTCAGCCCCACCTTCATATGCGCGATGGTATAGGGCGCCATCATCAGCTCGAAGGCCGTAAGACGCGGCAATAGATGCGCGGGGACATAGGCGTTCCAGGCGGCCTTGATCTCGGCCGCCGTTTTCCCCTGCCCTTTCCAGTGTTCAACCATACGCTTGTGGATCAGATCGATCACCTCGACCAGAAAGGTGCCGGTACCGGTGGCCGGATCGAGGATCTGGACGAAGGGTGCGTCGCGTTTCACATGCGCGGGGATGGTGATGCGGTCGTTCCGCGCCGCAACCTCTGCCCATGTGCTGGTATCGGCCAGCCCAAGGTGCAGCCCGAACTCCGTCCGCAGGATTTCGTCGACGCCGCGGACGATGAAGTTCACCACCGGGCGCGGGGTATAGAAAACGCCGCGCTGCATCCGTTTCTTCGGATCGTATTCCTTCAGGAACAGTTCGTAGAAGTGGATGACCGGGTCTTCCTTGGGGTTGCGGTCGCCGAAGTCGCGCAGGACCGCCTCCATGTTGGCCTCGTTCAGCACGTCGACCACGTCGCGCACGCCGAGTTCGTCGAAGTCGAGGCCCCGCCGCTTGTCGCGCCCACCGATCTTGAGAAAGTTGCCGAACAGCTCCTTCAGGAAGGGGTTGGTCTTGGGCACCATGTCGGCCAGGTTGTCGGCGATGATGCCCGCGGGCCGCGAAATCCGGGCCGCCAGCATGCCGTAGGCGATAGTCTGGGCGAACATGTCGGCAAAGCCATCCGCGTCCAGATCGTGGATCAGGTTCTTGCGGAAGGCCGCAAGCATGGTGGTCATAGGGCCGGTCTGGTCTTCGGCCTTCAGCAGCTGATTGACACGCGCCCGAATGTCCGAGGCCAGTTCGGCCAAGCGAACGGCAAGGTCTTTGGAGGTGCGGATCGTCTCATTCAGCCGGAGTTCGAAGGCCGAGGCCCAAGTCGCGCGCCAAGCCTCGGCATCCTCAGGGTCATCGGGCCAGGCCAACTTGTCGCGCAGGGTGGCCGCGACATAGTCGTGCTTCAGCACGGTGTCGCGGGCGTTCCAGCCCAGCACCTTCATCACCGGCAGATCGCCCGTCGCCTTGCCGTCCGAGAAGTGGATGAAGGCCAGTTCCCGTGCGCCTGACTTGCCGAAGCTGGCCGCAAAGATCAGGTCGTTCAGATGCCACGCCTGCCGGTCGGCCGTTTTGGCTTGCCCCCGGCGGTTCAGGATTAGCGCCTTCAGGATGCGCCGCAGGACGGTGACGGGCAGGGCCTTGTCTTCGAGCGAGATGAAGAACACGCCCCAGGGCTGGCTTGTGACCAAAGGGCGAAGCTGGTGGATTTCGCGGATTTTGGCGACTTCGTCCTTTTTCAGGCCAAGCTCGCTGGCCTCGTATTCGAAGACGACATCTTCGAAGTCATAGTCACCATGGATGGGCCATTCCAGCTTGTCGCGCAGCAGGGACACAAGCTGGGGGAAGTTCGACACCCGGTCGAGGTCGGCGGCGGTAAGGTTACCCATCAGATCACTACCCTTAGTTCAGTTCCATCCAAGCCTTCAGGACCGGCTTCACGCCGACCGGAGCCTGAACCTTTCGCAAGTATGTCTTGGCGATGTGCTTTTCCACGGCCTTGCGGACCTCGGACAGCCGATCGCGATCGAGGACGACGACACGCGGTGTGTCTGGTGTGCTGCGAATGATTTCTACGATCCGCGCCGCATCTTCGACGACGGCTTCAGACTCGAAGTCGACCAGATACCATTTGACGTCACCGGCTTCCGTCGACCAGACGTCTTGCCCTTCTCGTTCGCTTCTTTCGCGATCAAACGCAGGCCGAGCGTAACAGAAGAACACCCCGCGGGCGCCCTTCTTGGTATGACGTTTCCCCGAGTAGATCGCGTCGGGCAGCGCGCTAAGGGCGGCCTCGAGATCCGGCTTTCCGTGGATCAAATCCTGCCATTCCAGGTGCATCTGTTCGTCGGGGCTCGCCGTGCCCTCATACTGTTCACTGAAGTTGCGGAGATCCTCGTAGTCGTCATCTTCCTTGAGAAGCTTCTTTCCTTCGATCCCCAGGGTCTTAGAAATGCGCAGCGTCTTGTGCGACACCCGGTTGTAGAGGCGAAGGAGATCATCCAGTTCCTCCGGCGGCAAGAAGTTCCAATAGCCGACCGTCCCTCGGAGGTCCTTCTGATCGGGATGATCAGCGAGAATTCGCGCCTCGATCGCCGGGTTCATGCGCCGGTCTACCCGGCCGATGCGCTGCATCAGCCGCACGGGGTTCCAGTGGAGGTCATAGTTGATCAGGCGCGTCGCATCCTGAAGGTTGAGCCCTTCAGAAAGCACATCGGTCGAAATCAAGACCCGAATTTCCTGCAGCCCGCGCTTCGCGAGATCAGTCGAACTGGACTCGTTGTAGTATGGCGCAAACCGCTGGATGACCTGAGACCGGTCGCCTTTGGTGCCGCTGTCAATCTGGTCCACCCCTTCGATCCCGGCCGCCTGCAACTGCGCTGCTAGGTACCGAGCCGTCTCACCGAACTCGGAGAAGATGATAACCTTCTGATCTTTGAGGACGGGATCGCTCCTCAGCAACTTCAGAAGCTCCGTCAGCTTCTTGTCCTGAGACGGTTTGAACTTTTCAAGCTCGCTCAGAAAATCTGCAAGCTGATCCAAGTCCTGAATACTATCATGGACGATCTTCTCGACGTCGAATTCATCGCGCGACAGCTTCTCCACCGCGGCCCTGAGCTCTTCCGGATACAGGTCTTCTTCGTCCTCGTCTTCATCCAAGAAATCAAGCTGCGGCTTGTAACCTATCAGCTTCGCATTGCGTCGCTTCCACCGCTCTACAGCCTCTCGTTCGTGATCTGACGAAGCGTTCACGTCAAGCCATGCCAGGAGCTTCTGAAGCAGTCGCCAGCAAGAAAGGCGAAACGCCTCTGCGGAACTCTCAAAACGCTTCAGGAAGTTCGTCCTAATGAGGGCGACAACCTGCTTCCGACGCCCCTTTTCCAATGCCGGAATGATGTCAGGATCGCTGCCCTTGTAGTATGCGTATGGATTGTAAATCCCCAGGGTGAACAGGGGGACACGCTTGTGAAACGCATCTGCAACCATCTCAAGCAACTTTCCGTAAGTCTGCTTGACCGAGTAGTGGGCCACCTTGGGCTTGCGAGGCTCGGGGAAAACAATCTGCGAACCTGCCTCTCTCTGGATGCTCGCTTTCACATAGCTTCGGCTTCGCTGCACAACGAGCGCATCAAAGAGTGAGTCCGTTGAGAATAGGTCGCCAACCTCGGCAATATTGATCTCGGATACTTCCTCGTCTCCGGATGTTCTAAGCTGACGCTCTATCGATTTTTCAAGCTGTCGAATGTGACCTGATAGCGAGTGTATCCCAAGTGGTGCCTCAGCGAAATGATCAGGGCGAAGGCGACTAAACAACTCGACCATGTGCTGAAAGTCCAGCAAGCTGTTGTTGATTGGTGTTGCCGTTAACAGGTACATGTCCTTTCCGGCGGCAATGTCAAAAAGACGCCAGTAACGCGACTTCCGCTTGGGCCCTTCGTCGCCTTTCGTCCCTGTGTTTCGGAAATGGTGCGCCTCATCGATGATTATGACGTCGGCCTGGGAGGCAACCTGGTCCAGCTCTTCCTGCATGCTGTCACGCATCAGGTCTGTGTGACTGAAAATCTTTAGGCGGCTGAAACCTTTGAACACATCTGGCAGGCGATTTCGCAGTTCGCGCTCCCAAACGGGTGACTTGGCAGACTTAGGTACGAACAGCGCTACGTTCTTGTTCTCGTACTGCACGAAACGTTCGATCAGCATGAGTCCGATGAAGGTCTTTCCAAGACCCACGCCGTCACATAGGAAGGCTCCCCTGTACTTTGCGGCGCGCTTCAAGAGCCCGCCGTATCCGTCACGCTGGTACTTGGCAAGGACGGGATATATTCGAGACGAGTTCATTTCCCACTCGCTCGCAGTCTCTTCATGGCCGGAAAAGTAAAGCTGGAGCGATCGACCGTAGACTTCAAACGGGGAGAAGTCGCGAGTATGGCGTTCAATGGTCTTCAAGACCTCTGGCGAAACTTCTTCAGCCTCCTCCCAGCGCTCTTCGTACCATTCCTGCAGCACAGAAACCGGCGTTCCGGTAATCTGGACGTTCAGCTCAATATTTTGGGTCAGCCCCGGCACTGTAAAATTCGATGATCCGACCAGCGCCGAGGAACCAATCACCTCTAAACGTGCGTGCGTGATGTAGGCTTTTGCATGAAACTTGTCTTTCCTGTAGACACGGCATTCAATTTTTCCGTTCCGAATGCCGTCTACTATGGCCTCAACGCCCTTCAGAAAGTGGTTCTTCTCCTTCTCACCCTCAATGCTTGCATCAAGTCGAGCAACAATGTCCCGAAGTCCGGTTTCAAAAGCGCGCTTGGTCCGCTTTGAGACCTCGTCACCCATAAGTATCCGTATGTGATCGACTTTTCGCCATTCATCGCCCAAGGCAAGAAGTGCCCCGATTTCAAAATAACCCGTTGCAATATCGATTGATTTTGAAAGCTGACACCAATCATTGAGATATCGAAGTGCTTTCCAGTCGTCCGCGCTGTTATCCACGATGAACAGTTCACTGCCTGTTCTGTTGCTCTCCCGTTTGGGCATGGCGCTTCCCTTTTTTGCGCCTCAAGGCTGTGCGTCCAGTCGCTTACCGAGGGCTCGTCCGCTCACAACCAAGACGGTATAGGATGCGCTTCCAGAAACCAACCCGTAACCCCTAGTGAAGAGACGGATTTTGGGGGCCCCGGCGAATTGATCGAAGGGCGTCGACAAGGAACCGGAACCCTTCGCAGTGGTCGATTCACTCGAAGACCTCCTGTCATGTCAGATCTTGGGTTGCTTCCCGAAGGCCGCGTTGCTCCACCTAGACCGCAGTCCCTCCGAGCACCGCACCCCTTGCACGATTCGATCAACACAGGTTTCCGGTCGCGCGGGGCGCTCGAAACTCCCTACACAGGGTTTAGTGCACCCCCACTTACATCGAATGGCACATGTTGCCGGCACTGGAGAGCCGCGCCCCCCCTCATCTGGTTCCTCCCCGGCCCTGAACGTATGCGGGGGGGCGCAGCGCGGCATTTCGCTAGCGATATGGATTCTCACCGGGGAAGCCACCCGGAAGCCACCTGCCTGTCGATCCTGCAAAAAGCGACTCATTATCAAAGGCTTGTGGAATCACGACCTTGGCGCGCTGGATTCTTTCGGGGAAACCAGGGAATCCACTTCCGGGGAAGCCACCTTGGCCAGAATCCATCCAGCGGAATCCACCCTTTTCGATCCGTGATGGATAGGCCAAGGCCACGCCTGATCACGAACATCAGCTACCCTTCTGATCCACATTGACTGCTTCCGCCCCCGCTGCGAACACCAGTTCCGGCAGGACCACTTCCCACTCGTCACGGCGGAGCAGGTGGTGGTACTCCTCGTCGCCATCCTCGCGCCGCCAGGTCAGTATGGCCGCGACCTCGCCGCGCAGGAAAGTGGTGCCTTCAGGTGGGGCAAAGGCGCGGGCGAGGCGGGCAAGCGTTTGGCCTTGGGCGTTCTCGATCCGCCAGCGGTCGCCGTCGCGGAGAAGATGGACGAGGTCACCAGGGCGCGCGGCGGCGATGGCGGCCAGCGCCGGATCACCCGGCCGCAGACGCCCGGCGAAAGACAGGTCCACCAGTTTTGGGTCCGGCGGCACATAGCGCAGGCGGGCACGCGGCAGGGCTGTGGTGTCGGGGGTGACGCGGCGGGAAAGGACAGCGTCACCGGGCTGCACGAAGGCGTGCGGTCCGTCTGTCAGCACGGTCAGGGTGGACCGCGCCCGCGTCATGGCGACATAAAACAGGCGGCGTGGGGCGTCGGCATCCTCGCCGCGCGAGGGGCGATCCCAGCCGCCGTTCAGGATCGCAACATGATCGAACTCCAGCCCTTTGGCGCGGTGGGCGGTCATCAGAAGAAGGCCCCGCTGTTCGCCACGAGCGTCCCGTGCCCATTCGCCGAACCACTGCACGAGGTCAGGCACCGGGGCAGCCTTCTCGACCAGTTCACGCGCCAAGGTGCCGATACCTTCGCCGATCAGGTCAGTCCAACGCGATTGCGGCTGGGCGTTCAGGACGGCGACCAGATCAGGTATGGTCAGCAGACGCGTCCGATCCAACAGCAGGGCGCGAATGAAGCCTTGCATCTCGCGTAGTCGCCACAGACTCGGCAGAGTTTCATTGGCCATGTCGATGGGAATGCCCAAGGCTTCCGCATAGGCGCGCACGGGCTCCAGCCGGCGCCAGTCGCGGGCAATGACCGCACAGCGCCGCCATGACCAATCGGGGTCGAGCCGGGACAGGCGCTGCAGTTCGTCCAGTGCAGCCACCGCCTGCGCGGTATCACCGCCCGCGTCCAGCAGGGTGACACGCCCTTGCGCCACGGGGTCCAGAGCCGCCCAATCTCCGCCCGGCATCGCCTTGGCGCGGGCGCGGTTCACGGTGATGTCATGGCCTGCCTTCATGCGCTGAGCAGCAGGCGCGATCACGGCATTGGCCGCCGCAATGATATGGGCCGTGGAGCGGTAGTTCTCGGTCATCCAGACCGGTTTGGCGGCATAATCCGCCTCGAACCTGCGTATGAAGTCGATGCTGGCCCCGGCGAAGGCGTAGATGTTCTGGTCATCGTCGCCCACGGCAAAGAGGCTGATGCGCAGCTCATCCTCCAGCGACCGCCCCGCCACCGCGCCGATCAGGGCGTATTCCTCGGGGCCGATGTCCTGATATTCGTCGACCAGAAGCCAGCGATAGCCCTGGATGAGCGTTTCGCGCAGCGCCTCGGCCTCCGCCTTGGTCAGACCATCCCCGCGCAGCAGGGCCACGGCCTGCATGACAATGCCGTCAAAGTCGCGCGGGCCGTCGTGATCGCCTGCAAAGCTCGCCCCCATCAGCCGCATCGCCAGCGCGTGGCAGGTCGACACAGTCACCCCCGCTGCGTCATCCCCGATCAGGCGGCGAAGGCGTTCGCGGATCTCGGCCGCTGCGTGGCGATTGTAGGTCAGAACCAGTATACCGCGCGGGTCTTCGCGCTTCACGCGGATGAGATAGGCGATGCGGTGCACAAGCACGCGCGTCTTACCCGATCCTGGCCCCGCCAGCACCAGCACGTTGGTCTGTTCGCGGTCATCGCGCACGATCTCAGCCTGCACGGGGTTATCCAACGCATCAACGATGGTCCGCCATGAGGTGCCGGTGGTCTGCCGCCGGATTTCCGTGCCGCGCCCAGGCAGCCATCGGCGCAGGAAGGCGTCGCGGTCCAGCACGAAGTAATCCTCGGAAAGGCGCTGGGCCTGATCCATCGCCTCCAGCCCCTTTTCGGCATAGGCGGCCATCACATGGGTCTGGATCGTCGTCTCGTTGTAGTGCTCTTCGAGGGGCGCAAAGTGCTGCACCGTGAAGGGCCCGCCCTTGGGGCTCAGATGAACCGTGATCGCCGGGCGGAACACCGTCAGGCCCCGGCCCAAGGTGGCAACCTGCTGTTCGTGCAGCCACAGAAGCGCGCGGTCCATCAGGCGGGTCATGTCCTTGACCTCGGCCCGCAACAGCGCATCACCGTTCAGAGCATCCAGCATCGCGCCAAGGGTGGTCTCGACCTGAATGTCCTTGCCTCGCGTGCCTTTGGCCACTTTTCCGGTGAGATGGGCCAAGAGCGCCCGCGCGCCCTGCCGCCGCAGATCGGCGGTGCGGGCAACCACAGGCCAAGAGCGTTCCAGCCGCACGAAGATCGTATTCCGACTGACCTTGCGCAGAGTCAGGTTCCCCCGCCCGCCGTCCTGATCGCGCCCGTCCTGCGCCATGCCGCGCAAGATGGTTTCCACAAGATCGGGGCGCACCTGCGCGTGGCCCTTGTCACGCAGGGCTTGGCAGGTTTCGGTCAGGTTCAAGGGTTGCGCCTCGACCCCTTCGGCATCCGGCACGGTCTCTTGCATCAGGGCGATCAAGTCGGCTTCCATCCGGGCCGCGTGATCCAGACGGCGGGCCGAGGCATCCTCGACCCCAAGATGCACATAGACCGTGACAGCCGTGTCGTTGCTGGCGATCCCCAGCACCTCAAGATCGGCAAAGGCCCGGTGCAACTCACGCCCCGATAAGCCGCAGGCTCCGGTCAAGTCATCCGTCGACACCCCGGCATCGGCGGGGGCGTTCATCACATGGCGCACAAGATCCATCAGTTGCGTGCGCCGAACCCCAGTTATCTGCGCCCGTTCCAGGATGGTCGCCGCCTCGTCCACCGACCGGATGCGCAGCGATGAGGGGAACACCTGCACCCGGTTTTCCTCGCGGCTGAGAAGCGTCGCCTCCTCCAGCCAGGCCACAGCGGTCTTCACCCGGGTGTCGTCGGTGGTCTTGTCGCGCTCGAACTCCTGATCCTTCTCCTCGCGCACGATCTCGCCCGGCGTGGCGACCACCTCACCCGACTTGTGTTTTTCCATCCGCCGCAGGGCCTTGAGGATCGCACCGATCTCATGCCTTGCCAGACGCGACCGCGCCGACAGCGAGAATTGCCGCTCCACATCCTCGGGGCTGAACAGCAGCACGCAACTGGCGGGGCCGCGATCCCGCCCGGCACGGCCTGCCTCCTGCAGGTAATTCTCAAGCGACCCCGGAATATCGCCATGCACGACCAGCCGGATATCGGGCTTGTCGATGCCCATGCCAAAGGCATTGGTCGCGGCAATCACCCGCAGCTGGCCGGTGCGAAACGCCTCCTGAACCTCGCGCTTGCGGTCGGGCGGCAGGCCCGCGTGGAAGAAGTCCGCCGCCAGCCCCTGCCCTTTCAGGAACTCCGCCACCTTTTCCGTTGCGCCGCGCGTGGCGCAATAGACCACGGCCCCCGATGCACCCTCGGGCGGCAGGTTCGCCTCGATCGCCGACAGGATATCGGTCAGCTTTGTCGCCTTCTGCGTGGGCAGCACCGCGAAGGACAGGTTGGTCCGCACCGCGCCACCGTCTAGCAGCATCAGGTCCACCCCAAGGCGCGTCTGGAAATGGTCACGGATGTCACGCACCACCTCGGGCTTGGCCGTCGCGGTCAGGCACAGCACAGGCGCTGGGCTGTCACCCGAGAATTCCTTGATGAAGCGGCTGACATAGCGGTAGTCGGGCCGGAAATCGTGGCCCCATTTGCTTATGCAGTGCGCTTCGTCCAGCACCCAAAGCCCAACCTCGCGCTGTTGCAGCACGGTGCGGATTGACGGCGAGCGCAATTGTTCGGGCGAGATCAGCAGCATCGCCGCATCGCCCATCCGCACCTTTTCCAGCGCGTCGTGGCGTTCGGGCAACGACAGCATGCCGTTGACCGTGACCGCACTGGAAATCCCCGCCCGCGCCAGCCCCTGCACCTGATCGGCCATCAGCGCGACCAAGGGCGAGATCACCACCGTCAGCGCCCCGGTCTTGTCGAACCGCGACAGCGCCGGGATCTGATAGCAAACCGATTTGCCCGTGCCGGTGGGCAGGATGCCCAGCACCGACTTGCCCGCCATCGCCTCGGCCACGATGCGTTCCTGCAACGGGCGGCCCATGTCATCAACCGGCTGCGGACGGAAGCTCGGAAAGCCGAACCAGCGTTCCAGCGCGGCGTTGGGGTTGTTCTTTTCCGCGCACCAGCCGCAGCCCGGATCGCCACAGTTGGTGTCGCGCAGATGCCGCACGATCCGCCCCGCCTGTGGAAACTGCATCCGCACCCAGGGCGGCATGACCGAGTCCCCGCCCGCGACCGAAATCCATGACAGCGCATAGGCCATCGGCCAGCCGTTGCGCGGATCGGACAGGCGGCCAAGGGTCTGGTCCAGGCGGTGATTGCAGGCGCGGCCGTGCAGCAGGCGACGGATGGCGGCATGGGCCGCATCCTCATAAGGTGCCGGACCGCGCAGGAACCGGAACAGTGCATCAAACCCGCCCGATGCCTCGCTCCGCGTCGTCAGATGGTGATAGGCAAGCACCGCATCCGGCGCCTCCTGCCCCAGCCGGGTGAAGGCCGCGATCTGGTCGGACAGCACCTGCAGCGCCAGCCGCGCATCCTGTTCGGGGTCATTCACATGCCCGACCTGCAGCCGTCCGTCCTGATAGTGCTTGACCAGATGGTGGTAGGGATTGCGAGGAAAGGCCAACGGGTTCAGCCAGAGCGTATCGATCGGCGCAGCCCCTAGCCCCGCCAGCCGCGCCCGGTTCGCCACCAGATGCGGCAGGTCGTGGCGCAGGATGTTGTGACCGACAAGATGAACCGCGCCCTCGCAGAACGCCTCCAGCCGGTCCAGCGCAGGTTCAAGCGCGGCCCCTTTGTGAGCCAGCCCCGCCTCGCCCCGAACCGCCGCAAAGGCAAAAAGCCGCGCAGACTTCGGATCAACCTCGAGATCGACCGAAACACAACGCGACAGGAACAGGGTGGGGTCGAAGCTCAGCTATCCGAAATCCAAGGGCGAAGATGAAGGCGCAAGCCATTGATAACCCTGTTGCCCAAGGAAGCAATGCCGTAGATCGATCTGCGCCCCGGACCAGCGACTTGAAGGGCCTGCATCGTTGCGTGCTTTCTGTTCGGGCTACTTTCGGTCAGGCTCCGATGCGATCCATTGCATAGAGAGTAGTTTCGGAACGTCTGGAAAACCTGCACGTTCCGGTGTGATCTGGTAAGGTCGGAATGCGACGAGGAGCCCCGCCGGACCCGAAGCGGCAGCGGCAAAATGGAGGCGGAAAATCACTTACCAAACGCCTGCAACCTGTTCAGAGATAAACGGGACCACATCAGTCCGACTCACCGTTGGTCCTTTCTCGTTGCCGCAAAGCCAAACCTTCCTTGAATCTCAATCTCCGTTCCGGACACGGGTGCCCGCGCGCCGTTCCAGGATCTCTACCGCCTGATCGAGCCGCCCGACCCCGGCCAGCCCGCCTTGGTCGGCAAAGTCTGCGGCGGCGGTCATTTTCGGTCCCATCGACCCGGCAGGAAGATCGAGTGCGCGCGCCTCGTCGGGGGTCAGCGAGGCGATCACTGCTTCGGTCGGGGTGCCGAAATCGCGATAGACGGCATCCACGTCGGTCAGCAACAAGAGGGCATCTGCTCCGAGTTGGCATGCCAGAAGAGCACTGGCGGCATCCTTGTCGATCACCGCCTCGATCCCGGTCATGCTGCCATCGCGCTGCCGCAGCACCGGAATGCCGCCTCCGCCGGTGCAGATCACGATCACGTCCCGCTCCAGCAGAAGCTGCAGCACGCGTATGTCGGGGACTTCTTTCGGTACCGGCGAGGGCACGACGCGGCGCCACTTGTCGCCATCGGGCGCAATGGACCAGCCGGCGGCCCTGGCGCGGGCCTCGGCTTCTTCACGTTCGTAGACCGGGCCGATGAACTTAGTGGGCTTGCCGAAAGCCGGGTCAGTCCCGTCCACGATCACCTGGGTCAGCAGCGTGGCCACCGGCCGACTGTGACCCAGCGCATTTTCCAGCTCCTGCTCGATCATGTAGCCGATCATGCCGCCGGTCTCGGCCCCCAGCACATCCAGCGGATAGGCCTCGTCCGGCTTGTAGGCCGCGCCCTGCAGCGCCAGCAGCCCGACCTGCGGGCCGTTGCCGTGGGTGATGACCAGCCGGTGCCCGGCCTGAACGATGCGCGCCAGCGCGCGCGCGGCCTCGCGCACGTTGGCCCGCTGGTTTTCGGCCGTCAGCGGCTCGCCCCGCCGCAACAGGGCGTTGCCGCCAAGTGCTGACACCACAAGCATTTCAGCCCCCCAGCGTGGCGACCAGAACCGCCTTGATCGTGTGCAGCCGGTTCTCGGCCTGGTCGAAGACGATCGAGGCCGGGCTTTCAAAGACCTCCTCGGTCACTTCCATGCAGTCGAGCCCGAACTCGTCCTTGATCTGCTGGCCGACGGTGGTTTCGGTGTTGTGGAAGGCAGGCAGGCAATGCATGAATCGGGCGCGCGGGTTGCCGGTTTTTTTCATCACCTCGGCGTTGACCTGATAGGGCATCAGCAGCTTGATGCGGTCAGCCCATTTCTCCTTGGCCTCGCCCATCGAGAGCCACACGTCAGTATAGACGAAATCCACCCCTTTCACGCCCTCGTCGACGGAATCGGTCAGCGTGATCCGCGCCCCGGTGTCCTTGGCGACGGCATTTGCATAGTCCTGAATCTCGGCCGTCGGCCACAGCGTCTTTGGCGCGCAAAGCCGCACGTCCATGCCCATCTTGGCGCCGCCGATCAGCAGGCTGTCGCCCATGTTGTTGCGGGCATCGCCAAGGAAGCAATAGGACACCTGACGCAGCGGCTTTTCGGCATGTTCCTGCATGGTCAGGAAATCGGCGAGGATCTGGGTCGGGTGGAACTCGTCCGTCAGCCCGTTGTAGACCGGCACGCCGGACCAGTCGGCCAGCGTCTGCACCACTTCCTGCCCGAAGCCGCGGTATTCGATCGCGTCGTAGATGCGGCCCAGCACGCGGGCGGTGTCCTTGACGGTTTCCTTGTGGCCCATGTGGTTGCCGGACGGCCCCAGATAGGTCACGGTCGCGCCTTGGTCATGCGCCGCCACCTCGAAGCCCACGCGGGTGCGGGTGCTGTCCTTCTCGAAGATCAGCGCGATCTCCTTGCCCTTCAGCTTCGGCACTTCGGTTCCGGCGTATTTCGCCGTCTTCAGATCGGCCGAAAGCTTCAGAAGGAAACCGATCTCGGCCGGGGTGAAATCGCGGAGGGTCAGGAAATGGCGGTTTTTCAGGTTGAACGACATTCGGTGCCTCCTCAGACGGCGTCGCGGATGGTGGGGCAGGACATGCAGTGGCTGCCGCCGCGGCCGCGGCCCAGCTCGGCGCCCGGAATGGCGCGTACATCGATGCCGGCGGCCTTCAGCGCCGCGTTGGTGTCGTCGTTGCGGTCATAGCCGATGACCACGCCCGGACGCAGGCAGAGCACGTTGTTGCCGTCATTCCACTGTTCGCGCTTGCGTTCCTCCTCGGTGTTGCCGCCGGTCGCGACCAGTTCCAGCGACTTGTAGCCCAGGACCTCGGCCACGATCTCGAAGATCGGGCGCGGATCGTGGCGGAACTCTATCGCCGCCCCGCCCTTGCCGGGGCGCAGGTCATAGCAGACCAGTTCCTCGGCCACTTCGCGAAAGGTCGTGACCACGTTGCCGCCGCAGAGGGTAAAGATCGTGTCCAGGTGCATCGCGGCGCGCGATTTCGGGATGGCAAAGGCCAGAACCCGCTGGGCGGCGCCCTTTTCGAACAGCGCGACCGCCAGTTGCCCGATGCCCTGCGGTGAAGACCGCTCGCCCATGCCGACCAGCACCGTACCATTGCCGACCGGCATGATGTCGCCGCCTTCGACGGTCGCCAGCCCGTGATCCACGCCGGGATCGCCGAAGTAGATCTCGGCCTTGCCGGCGAACTTGGGGTGGAACTTGTAGATCGCGGTGTTCAGCAGCGTCTCGGGGCGCCGGGCCGGCCAGTGCATCGGGTTGACCGAGACCCCGCCATAGATCCAGGCCGAGTTGTCGCGGGTGAAAAGCGCGTTGGGCAGCGGCGGCAGGATCAGGCCCTGATGGCCAAGATAGGCCCCGAACAACCCGCTGGGCTTGAACGGCAGATCGCCGGTCGCCAGCCCGCCCAGCAGGTATTCCGCCAGCTTCGCGCCGGGCAGCTCCTCCATCCAGGCCCGCAGTTCGGCCAGCATGCCGACGCCGACCTGATCGCGGTTGATGCGGTGGTCCAGCACATACTTGCGCCCCTCGGCCAGGTCCAGCGTCTCGGCCAGCAGGTCGTTCACGTCCAGCACCTCGACGCCCTCGTCGCGCATGACGGATGCGAAGACGTCATGGTCCTTCTGCGCCTGCTTGACCCAGAACACATCGTCGAACAGCAGTTCCTGGCAATTGTCGGGCGTCAGCCGGCGGTGAGCAAGGCCGGGCCGGCATACGATGACCTGACGCAGCTTGCCAGTTTCAGAGTGAACTCCAAGCGTTTGATCGGACACGGTTTCTACCTTTCCTTACAGAAGTGCGGCGACAGTGAGAGCCGCCGTGATGAAGACCAGCAGGATCAGCATCAGCGGCCAGATGAAGGCCAACCAGCGGATGTAGGACACATGCGCGATGGCAAGGCCGCCGACCACGACCGCGAAGGTCGGGTTGATCAGGTTCACCAGCCCGTTGGCCGACTGGAAGGCCGTGACCACCAGGTCGCGCCCGACACCGGCGAAATCGGCAAGCGGCGCCATGATCGGCATCGACAGCACCGCTAGCCCCGA
This sequence comes from Paracoccus lutimaris, assembly GCF_003337565.1. Lineage (GTDB taxonomy): Bacteria > Pseudomonadota > Alphaproteobacteria > Rhodobacterales > Rhodobacteraceae > Paracoccus > Paracoccus lutimaris. The sequence goes on along the minus strand of NZ_QPJL01000026.1, from coordinate 21,652 downwards.
AGAGGACGGCACGAAGAAACTCATCCCGACCTCGATCCAGAACATCAGGTTGATGAAGGCCAGATCGCCAAGGCCGCCCAGCGACTGTTCCGCACCGTGCAGGATCGTGTCGGCGATCAGCCCGTTGTCCATGATCACCACGATACCGCGGGCAAGACCGACCACCAGAGCGACGCCCAGAAGATCGCGCGCGCCATCGACGAAGCTGCCGGTCAGCTTTTTTTCGCCCAGCCGTCCCACCAGACCGATGACGATGGCCGATCCGAAGAACAGCGCACCCATCTTGTCCATCCACCAGCCCTGGCTGGAGACGCCCCAGATCATCGCCGCAAAGGTCAGCGCAAAGATGATCAGGACGACCTTCTGTGTGCCTGTCAGGGTGGCATCTTCCATATTGCCGAACCCCGCGTGCAGGAACAGCCTGCGATGCGCATCGGCCTGGCCCGCCACGATCGAGCGGGACGGATCGGTCTTGACCCGATGCGCATAGCGCATGACATAGGCCGCACAGATCACCAGCCCGCCCAGCAGGATCACGACGCGAAGGATCATGCCTTCGGTAAAGGGAATGCCCGCCGCATTGGCCGCGATGACAGTGGCAAACGGGTTGATGGTGGAACCCAGCACGCCAATACCCGCACCGATCAGGATCGTGGCCACCCCCGTCACCGCATCATAGCCCGCGGCGATCATCACCGGGATAAGGATCGCGTAAAAGGCCAGCGTCTCCTCGGCCATGCCATAGGTCGTGCCGCCAAGCGCAAACAGCGACATCAGGATCGGGATCATCCAGATCTCGCGCCCCTTCATCGCGGTCATCGCCGTCTTGATCCCTGCGTCGATCGCGCCGGTCGCATTGACCACGCCAAGAAAGCCGCCAAGGAACAGCACGAAAAGCGCCACATCGATGGCGTTCGCCTCATAGCTGTCGGGGTCGTAGAAACCCGCGACGGGTGCCAGCATCACCTCGACAAAGCCCTGCGGGTTCGCCTCGACCGTCTTGAAAGTGCCAGCCACGGCCACTTCACGGCCGATTTCCTCGTTCATCACCCGGTCATACTGGCCTGCGGGGATGATCCAGGTCAGCGCGGCGACAAAGATGATCAGCAGGAAAAGGATCGTGTAGGCAGTCGGAAAACGGGATGCGAGACCATGGGCGGGATCGTTTTCCGATGCGCCCGGATCGCCGCTTGGCGCGTTCTGATCTGTCATGGCTGGTCTCCCTACGGTTAACTCCGATGTGCAAATCTCAACCCAAAGCTATCGAGGCTTGACGCCAAATCAAATTGCTCGATGCTGAGGTAGCAGACAATTTGAGATGGTCAAGTCCTCAATGCTGATTGATTGCTCTGCCTGACTGGGCTTTTGCGCTTGAAAGCACGGGCGATTGCACCGGTCCATGATGCAGATCAAGCCGGCGCGACTCCCCGACACTGTTCCCGCCGCAACCCGCGTGCGGTCGCCGGCGCGTGGGGCCAAAACATGAGGAAGCGACAGGAAATGACGAGCGGCTACGAAGGGATGAATGTCGTAGGAGGGCCAAAGACAGGCATCCTCGTCAGCGCGGCCATTGATAGCCAGCAGAAGGCATGCTGATGCGGGTTTCCGACCCACATTCCCGCCCCGCAGCCGATTGCCTTGCCGATCTGGAAGCCCGCCTCGCGGGCCTGACCACGTCCGAGGCGGAAGAACGGCTCGCCGCCCACGGCCCGAACCGCCTGCCCGAAGCAAAGTCGCGGGGGCCACTTTTGCGGTTTCTGGCCCAGTTCAACAACGTGCTGATCCAGGTCCTGCTGGCAGCGGCGGTGGTGACGGCGTTCCTGAACCACTGGATCGATACTGGCGTCATCCTTGCCGTGGTTCTGGCCAACGCCGTGATCGGCTTCGTCCAGGAGGGCAAGGCCGAAACCGCCATGGCCGCGATCCGCGGCATGCTGGCACCGCGCGCGGCCGTCCTGCGCGACGGGCAGCGCCAGTCGGTCGACGGGGCCAGCCTTGTTCCCGGCGACATCGTGCTGCTGGAGGCCGGCGACAAGGTTCCCGCCGACCTGCGGCTGATCGAGGCCCGCGGGCTGGCCGCGCAGGAGGCGATACTGACCGGCGAATCCGTCGCGGTGGAAAAGACGCCCGATCCGGTTGCCGCCGCAGCCCCGCTGGGCGACCGCAGATCAATGCTGTGGTCGGGCACGCTGGTGACGCAGGGAACCGCGCGGGGGCTGGTGGCGGCCACAGGCTCCAGCACCGAGATCGGGCGCATCGGCGGCCTGCTGGCAGGGGTCGAGCAACTGACCACGCCGCTGGTCGCGCAGATGGACCACTTCGCGCGCTGGCTGTCGTTCCTGATCCTGCTGGCCTCGGCGCTGCTGCTGGCCTGGGGCCATTTCGTCGGCCACGAGCCGTTCCCGGACCTGTTCATGACCGTGGTCGCCATCGCTGTGTCGGCAATCCCCGAGGGCCTGCCGGCGGTGATGACGATCACGCTGGCCATCGGCGTGCAGGCCATGGCCCGGCGCAATGCCATCGTGCGCCACCTGCCCGCAATCGAGGCGATTGGCTCGGTCTCGGTCATCTGCACCGACAAGACCGGCACCCTGACCCGCAACGAGATGGTGGTGGTGACGGCCGAAACCGCCGAGGGGGTCTTTCAGGTCTCGGGTGAGGGTTACGCGCCCGAGGGTCGGATCGACCCGCCGGGGGACCTGCGCCCCCTCGCCCGTGCGGCGGCGCTTTGCAACGATGCGGCGCTGGTCGAAAAGGGCGGGCAATGGCTCATCGAGGGCGACCCAATGGAGGGGGCGCTGCTGGTTTTCGCCGGCAAGATCATGCAAGACACGCCCCGCGCCCGGCTTGACGCGATCCCCTTCGACAGCCGCCACCGCTTCATGGCGGTGCTGACCGATGGGCCCAAGGGCCGCATCACCCATGTCAAGGGCGCGCCGGAACGGGTGTTGCGCATGTGTGCGGGGCTGGACCTGCAGGCATGGCACGACCGTGCCGAGGCGATGGCCCGGCGCGGCCTGCGTGTGCTGGCGCTGGCTGAACGCGCCGAGACCACCGGCCGGATCGACGCCCCCGCGCTGGAGGGCGGCCTGAGCTTTCTGGGGCTGGTCGGCCTGATCGACCCGCCCCGCCCCGAGGCGATCGCCGCCGTAGCGGAATGCCGGGCCGCCGGGATCCGGGTCAAGATGATCACCGGCGACCACGCCGGCACCGCTGCCGCCATCGCGGCCCAGATCGGGCTGGTGAACCACGCCCGTGTGCTGACCGGCGCCGACCTGGACAAACTGGACGATGCGCAACTGGCGCTGGAGGTCGCGGGCGTCGATGTCTTTGCCCGCACCAGCCCCGAGGACAAGCTTCGCCTTGTCACCGCGTTGCAGGCCAACGGCCTGACCGTCGCCATGACCGGCGACGGCGTCAACGACGCGCCCGCGCTCAAGCGCGCCGATGCGGGCATCGCCATGGGGCTGAAGGGCTCGGAAGCGGCGAAAGAGGCCGCCGACATGGTGCTGGCGGATGACAATTTCGCCTCGATCGCGGCGGCGGTGCGCGAGGGGCGCACGGTCTATGACAACCTCAAGAAGGTCATCAGCTGGACCCTGCCCACCAACGCGGGCGAGGCGCTGGTGGTTATCGTGGCGCTTGTCGCCGGCATGGCGCTGCCGCTGACACCGGTGCAGATCCTGTGGATCAACCTGATTACCAGCATCACCCTGGGCTTTGCCCTGGCGTTCGAGCCGACCGAGGCGGTCACCATGTCGCGCCCCCCGCGCCCGCGCGCCACACCGATCCTGTCGGGGGGGCTGGTGTGGCATGTGGTGCTGGTGGCGGCACTGTTCCTGGCGGCGGTCTTCGGGATGTTCACCTACGCGCTGGACCAAGGCTATTCCTTGGCGCTGGCGCAGACAATTGCGATGAACACGCTGGTGGTGCTGGAGATCTTCCACCTGTTCTTCATCCGCAACATCCACGGCACCTCGCTGACATGGGATGCGGTCAAGGGCACGCGCGTGGTCTGGGCTGTCGTCATCATCATCACCGCCGCGCAATTCGCCGTCACCTACTTGCCGCCCTTGCAGGCCGTGCTCGGGACTGAACCCGTACCGCTGGCCGACGGCCTGCTGATCGTCGGAATCGGCGCTGCGTTCTTTGCCCTGATCGAGATCGAGAAGCAGATCAGGCTGGGGTTAACGCGATGATCGGGCCGCAGGCCAAGGACTGCGGAGAGGCCGGACGGATTGTCATTTCCGTGCCGTATCTGGTGCCTACACTTCGCGGCGCCACCGCGTCACCCCGAAAAAGCGATGCCCGGAGGGTGAAGCGTGGGGCTGCGCTTGTATTGACGATTCCCCACAAATAACATCGGCATTCAAGGATGCCGCGGCGCAGCAAGTGAGGGCAGGCGTGAAACAGAAACCGAAATACCTTGTTCCGACCATTCTGGTGGTCGCGGCGGTTGCGGCCTATTTTGCCTGGACCAAGCTGGACACGCCGGCGCTGCCTGAGGGCATCGTGGGCGCGAATGGCCGGATCGAGGCGACCGAGATCGACATCGCCGCGCTGACCGGCGGCCGTATCGCCGACATTGCGGCGGCCGAAGGTCAGGTCGTCAATGCGGGCGATGTGCTTGTGCAGATGGATGTCGTCCAGCTCAACGCCCAGAAACGCCAGGCCGAGGCACAGCTGCGCCGGGCCAGTATCGCTATCGAGACTGCAAAGGCCATGGTCGCCCAGGCCGAGGCACAGGAGCGCGCGGCAGAGGCTGCGGTGGATCAGGCGCAGGCCATGGCCGATGCCGCCGCCCAGAAGCTGGCCCGTTCGGAACAGCTGGTGAAAACGAACGCGGTCTCGCAGCAGGTTTTTTGACGACGACCGCGCGAAGGACCGCGAGGCAAAGGCGGGCGTCGCCGCGGCCGAGGCTTCGCATGCGGCAGCTCTCGCCGGGATCACTTCGGCCCAAGCGCAGGTGGTGGACGCCGAGGCCGCGATTGATGCGGCAAAGGCCTCGATCGATTCCATCACGGCCTCGATCGACGATGCGACGCTGGTCGCCCCCCGTAGCGGTCGTATCCAGTATCTTGTCGCACAGGAAGGCGAGGTCGTCGGCTCGGGGGGCCGGATCCTGAGTCTTGTCGATCTGGGCGATGTCTACATGACGGTGTTCCTGCCCACATCGCAGGCGGGGCGGGTTCAGATCGGGTCCGAGGTGCGCCTGACCCTGGATGCAGCCCCCGGTATCGTGATCCCGGCGACGGTTTCCTATGTGGCGGATGTGGCGCAATTCACCCCCAAGACGGTCGAGACGGCGGAAGAGCGTGAGAAGCTGATGTTCAGAGTTCGGGCAAAAGTCGATCCAGAGCTGCTTTCCCGCTATGTCGCCTATGTGAAGACCGGCCTCCCGGGCATGGCCTATCTGAAGACGCTTCCCGATGCCGAATGGCCGGCCTCGCTTGCCAATGTCGTGAAATGACCGGGGCAGACCAGCCGCCGGTCGCATCGGTCAGTGACCTGATCCTGCGTTACGGCAAGGTTACTGCGCTGGACAGGGTGACGCTGGACATCCCCGCCGGCATGATGGTGGGGCTGATCGGTCCCGACGGCGTTGGAAAGTCCAGCCTTCTGTCGCTGCTTGCCGGGGCGCGCGTGATCCAGGACGGCGGCGTGCATGTGCTGGGGGGCGACATGCGCGACGCCGGACACCGGAGCCGGGTCTGCCCGCGCATCGCCTATATGCCGCAGGGGCTGGGCAAGAACCTGTACCCGACGCTTTCGGTCGAGGAGAATCTGGAGTTCTTCGGCAGGCTCTTTGGCCATGACAAGGCCGAAAGAGATCGCCGCATCCTTGACCTGCTGACAGCGACCGGCATGTCGCCGTTCCGCGACCGTCCGGCGGCAAAGCTTTCCGGTGGCATGAAGCAGAAGCTGGGCCTTTGTTGCGCGCTGATCCATGACCCGGACCTGTTGATCCTTGATGAACCGACGACCGGCGTCGATCCCCTGTCGCGCCGCCAGTTCTGGGATCTGATCGACAGCATCCGCGCCACGCGCCCCGACATGAGCGTGATCACGGCCACCGCCTATATGGAGGAGGCCGCGCGTTTCGACTGGCTGGTGGCGATGAACGCCGGCAAGGTGCTGGCGACGGGCACGACGGCAGAGCTTCTGGCGCGCACCGGCGCGGCCGATCTTGACCGCGCCTTCATCGCGCTTTTGCCGGCGGCCGATCGCGGTGACGATCAGGAGGTGGTGATCCCACCGCGCGATGCAACCGATGGCGAGATTGCCATCGAGGCCGAACACCTGACCCAAAGGTTCGGCGATTTCACCGCCGTCAACGACGTCAGCTTTCGCATCGCCAAGGGCGAGATCTTCGGCTTTCTCGGCTCCAACGGCTGCGGCAAGACCACGACGATGAAGATGCTGACCGGCCTTCTGGAGCCGACCGAGGGCATCGCCCGGCTGTTTGGCCACGAGGTCGATGCCCGCGACCTGGCGGTGCGCCGCAGGGTCGGATTCATGAGCCAGGCCTTCTCGCTTTATTCGGAACTGACGGTGCGACAGAACCTGGAACTGCACGCCCGGCTTTTCGCCCTTGAGGAGGCGAAGATCCCCGCGCGGGTGGCCGAGATGGCGGAGAGGTTCGACCTTGGTGACGTGGCGGACGCGCTGCCCGAAGCGCTGCCCCTGGGGATCCGGCAGCGGCTTTCGCTGGCCGTGGCCCTGATCCACGGACCAGAGATCCTGATCCTTGACGAGCCGACTTCGGGTGTGGACCCGGTCGCGCGCAACGGCTTCTGGCGCATTCTGGCGGACCTGTCGCGCAAGGATGGCGTGACGATCTTCGTCTCGACCCATTTCATGAACGAGGCGGAATGGTGCGACCGCATCTCGCTGATGCATGCCGGAGAGGTGCTGATCAGCGACACGGCCGAGGCGATCAAGGCCTCGAAAGGCTGCGAGACACTGGAAGATGCCTTTGTCGCCTATCTGCAAGAGGCGATCGACAAGACCGCACCGCCACCCGCCCCTGCGCCCGAAGCAGCCAATCAGGCCGCGCCCGCCGCCGCACCTGCCCCACCGCACCCGCAGCGGAGATTCAGCCTGCGCCGCCTTCTCAGCTATTCGCGGCTGGAAAGCCTGCAACTTCAGCGTGACCCGATCCGTCTGGCGATGGCGCTTGTCGGCAGCCTGCTTTTGATGGTGGTGATCGGCCTTGGCATCAACATGGATGTCGAGGATCTTACCTTTGCGGTTCTGGACCGTGACCAGACCACTGCCAGCCGGGACTATGTCGCCGACATTGCCGGATCGCGCTATTTCACCGAACGGCCCGCGCTTCAGGGCTATGACGACATGGACGCAAGGATGCGGGCGGGCGAGATCAGCCTGGCGATCGAGATTCCTGCCGGCTTTGCCGCGGATGTGGCGCGCGGCCGCACGGTCGAGATCGGCGCCTGGTTCGACGGTGCCAACCCGACCCAATCCGGCACGGTGCAGGGCTATATCCAGGGAATGCACGGCGACTGGATCACGCGCAAGATGCGCGAGGCGCTTGGCTCGGCCGCTCTGGCCGGCGATTTCGAGCTTGTCACCCGCTACCGCTACAACCCGGATGTGAAAAGCATCGTCGCCATGGTGCCGGCGGTCCTGCCCATGCTGCTATTGATGATCCCGGCCATCCTGACCACCTTGTCGGTGGCCCGGGAGAAAGAGCTTGGTTCGATCATCAATTTCTACGTGACCCCGGTGACGCGGCTGGAATTCCTTCTGGGCAAGCAGCTGCCATATATGGCGCTGGCCATGGTGAACTTCGTGCTGATGATGGTGATGGCGGTTTTCGTCTTCAGGGTGCCGTTCACCGGCAGTTTCATCGGCTTTTCCATGTCCGCGCTGGTGTTCGTGACGGCCAGCACCGCGCTTGGCTTTCTGGTGTCGGTATTCATCTCCAGCCAGGTTGCGGCCTTGTTCGCGACGACGCTGCTGACGATGATTCCCGCGGTGTCCTATTCCGGTCTGATCGACCCGGTATCTTCGCTGGAAGGGTTCGGGCGTACCATCGGCGAGGTCTATCCGGCCACATGGTTCATCACGGCGGCCCGCGGTGCCTTCTCGAAATCGTTCGGCTTTGTTGAACTGATCCAGCCGACGCTGGCGATGGCGGCCTCGGTTCCGATCATCCTGGGGTTGAGCGTGTCCTTCCTGAAGAAGCAGGAGAGGTAGCGCCATGAACCTGAAGAACGTCCGAAACCTCGGGGTGAAGGAGCTGCGCGGGCTGTGGCGCGACTGGATCATGCTGGCGCTGATCGTCTATTCCTTCAGCCTGTCGGTCTGGACTTCGGCCAATTCCAGCCCGGAGACGCTGAGCAATGCCGCGATCTCGATCGTCGACGAGGACCAGTCGCAGCTATCGTCGCGGATCGTCTCGGCCTTCTATCAGCCCTATTTCGTGCCGCCGAACCTGATTACCGCCGCCGAAATCGACACCAGGATGGATGCGGGCCTGGATACTTTCGCGCTGAACATTCCACCGGATTTCCAGCGCGATGTGCTGGCGGGCAAGGCACCGGCGATCCAGCTGAACATTGACGCGACACGGATGAGCCAGGCTTTCACCGGCGGCGGCTATGTCAGTCAGATCGTGTCCAGCGAGGTCTCGGAATTTGTCTCGGGGTATCGGGCGCAAAGCACGCTGCCCGTCGAACTGGCCCTTCGCGCCCGCTATAACCCGTCGCTTGATCCCGGCTGGTTCGGGGCCATCAACAGCGTTATCCAGTCGATCACCATGCTGTCGCTGATCCTGACCGGATCAGCCCTGATCCGGGAAAAGGAACATGGCACGGTCGAACATCTTCTGGTGATGCCGGTCACGGCGACCGAGATCATGCTGTCCAAGATCTGGTCGATGGGGCTGGTGGTTCTGCTTGGCTCGACCTTCTCGCTGACGGTGGTGGTTCAGGGGCTGATGAATGTGCCCGTCGCGGGATCGGTGCCGCTTTTCCTTGCCGGGGCGGTTCTGATGATGGTCGCCATGACCTCGATGGGGATATTCATGGCCACGGTCGCCGGCACAATGCCGCAGTTTGCGCTTCTGATGATGATGGTTCTCATCCCGCTGCAGATCCTGTCCGGCGGCATGACCCCGCGCGAGTCGATGCCGGAGTTCATCCAGACCATCATGCTGGCGGCACCGAATACCCACTTCATCATCCTGTCGCAGTCGATCCTGTTCCGGGGGGCCGGGCTGGAGGTGGTCTGGCCGCAGCTTCTTGCGCTGGCGGTGATCGGGGCGGTGCTGTTCTGGCTGGCACTCCGGCAGTTCCGGGCCTTCCTGCGCTAAGGGGCGCGCCCAGATAACGAAAAGTTGCGCCGGGGGCGGGGGCGCATGGTTTGCCTTTCGCCGCCCAGCGCGCAGATAGACATATCGAACCCATGGGACGGTTGGCGAACCCGCCGGCCTTCCGGCAATCGAAAGGTGGAAACATGGCTCAGCGTGACATGACATTTCCCGCGATGGCGCAGACTGCGGAATACATGACAGATGCCTGGCAGCGTTCGGTGATTTTCCTTGACGTGATGCGCGAACGTGCCGCCCAGTACGACGCCCATACCAAAGATCCGGCGCCCAATGTCCTGAGCTATGATGCCGAACTGGTCCTCGATGCCCGCAGTTTCGACCCGCCGGTGAACTATCTTCTCTATCGGATCGTCCCCCCTGAAGACGTAACCATCGACCCCCTGAAACGTCCCTTCGTGATCGTCGATCCGCGCGCGGGTCAGGTTTCGGGCATCGGCGGCTTCAAGGCCGACAGCGAGGTGGGCGTCGCGCTGAAGGCGGGCCATCCGGTCTGGTTCATCGGCTTTCTGCCCGAACCGGTTCCCGGCCAGACCATCCTTGATGTCACCAATGCCCAGGCGACCTTTCTGGAAACGGTAGTCGCGCGCCACCCCGAGGCCGAGGGCAAGCCCTGCGTCATCGGCAATTGCCAGGCCGGTTGGGCGGTGATGATCCTTGCCGCCCTGCGGCCCGAGCTTTTCGGCCCGATCATCGTTCCCGGAACGCCTCTGTCCTACTGGGCGGGCGTGCATGGCAAATATCCGATGCGCTATGCCGGCGGCCTCATGGGCGGAACCTGGCTGACGGCACTGGCGGGCGATCTGGGGGGCGGCATCTTCGATGGCGCCGCGCTGGTCCAGAACTTCGAGGCGCAGGATCCGGCGAACACCTTCTGGACCAATCAATACAATCTCTGGTCGAAGATCGACACCGAGCCCGAGCGTTACCTTGGGTTCGAGAAGTGGTGGAATGCCCTGGTCACGCTGAATGCCGGGGAAATGCAGTGGATCGTGGACGAGCTTTTCGTCGGCAACCATCTTGCGGCCGGCGATATCCGAACTGCGGATGGCACTGCCATCGACCTGCGCGCGATCAACTCGCCCATCGTCGTCTTCTGCTCGAAGGGCGACAACATCACTCCGCCGCAGCAGGCGTTGGACTGGATCCTTGACCTTTATGACAGCGAGGACGACATCCGCGCCTGGGGGCAAACCATTGTCTACACGGTGCACGACCATATCGGCCATCTGGGCATTTTCGTCTCGGGCCAGGTCGCACGCAAGGAACATGACGAGTTCGCCCACAACATCGACCTGATCGACGTGCTGCCCCCCGGTCTTTACGAGGCGGTGCTGACCCCGAAGGAGGCGGCCGGAGTCAATGCCGATCTGGTCAAGGGCGACTGGGTGATGCGTTGCGAGGCGCGCACGCTGGATGACATCCGCGCGCTTGGCGGCAACGACCTTGAGGACGAGCGCAAGTTCGAGACGGTGGCACGGCTCTCCGAGATCAACCTGGCACTTTACCGCACCTTCGCCCAGCCCTTCGTGCAGGCCTTCACGACGCCATCCTTCGCCGAGGCGACGCGCAGGTTCCACCCGCTGCGACTGTCCTACGAGATGTTCTGCGCCGGCAACCCCTGGATGCGGCAGGTCAAGGGACTGGCAGAAAGTGTGCGCGAAAAACGCGAACCTGCCAGCCCGGACAACCCCTGGCTCAACATGCAGGAGATGACATCAACCGCCATCGTTCAGGGTCTTGACGCGATGCGCGACGTGATCAACTGGACATCCGAGGCCAGTTTCCACGCCATTTATGGCAATAGGGCCTTGCAGGCGGCGCTAGGCGTCGACACATCCTCGACAGAGCGCCCGCGCAAGCCCGCACATACCGGGCTGCATGACGAACTGGTCAGGCGCCGCGACGAGGGGCTGCGCCGAAACATGACGGAGGGCGGTCCTGTCGCGGCAGTGGTGCGGGCGCTGATCTGGGTCGGCATGTCGGGCAGGGTCGTCGACGAACGCCAGTTCGCCGAGATCGCCCGATTGCGCCGGACCCATCCCGAAAGCGGCGCTTTGACGCTGGCCGATTTCAAGCAGATGGTGCGTGAACAGCTTCAGATGCTGCTTCTCGACGAAGAGGCGGCGCTTGGGGCCATTCCCGGTCTCATGCCCGAATCCGGCGACCAGCGCCGCATGGCGCTTGACACCATCCGCGAGGTGGTCGAGGCCAGCGGCGCGCTGGACCACAAGGCGCGGCAGCGGCTGAACCGGATCGCCAGCCTTCTTGGCATCGGACCCGCAGCGATCGACAAACGCAAGGCATCCTGAACGGACACCCCATGGACGAGCTTCACGACAAGCACCAGCGCCTGATTGCCGCCGCCCGCGACGGCTCGCCCGCCTTGACCGTCGTCGCACATCCTTGCGACGAGACCTCGCTGCGCGGCGCGATGGAGGCGGCGGCGGCACATCTGATCGAGCCGGTTCTGGTGGGGCCGGAAGCCCGCATCCGCGCCATCGCCGCCGAACACGGCATCGACCTTGCCGGGCGGCAGTTCGTCGATGCGCCGCACAGCCACGCCGCCGCCGCGCAGGCGGTGGCCCTGATCCGCGCCGGCAAGGGCGAGCTTTTGATGAAAGGCAGCCTGCACACCGATGAGCTGATGAAGGAAGTCACCGACGCGACCACCGGCCTGCGCACCGAACGCCGGATCAGCCATGTCTTCATCATGGATGTGCCGGGCCACCCCGAGACGCTGTTCATCACCGATGCAGCGATCAACATCTTTCCCGATCTCGACAGCAAGCGCGACATCGTACAGAACGCCATCGACCTGTGGGCGGGCATCGGGCTTGGCACACCCAAGGTGGCGATCCTGTCGGCGGTCGAGACGGTGACGACGAAGATCCCCTCAACGATCGAGGCGGCTGCGCTGTGCAAGATGGCCGAACGGGGACAGATCACCGGCGGCCTGCTGGATGGCCCGCTGGCCTTTGACAATGCCATCGATCCCGAAGCGGCGCGCATCAAGGGCATCGGCGGCCCGGTTGCCGGCCACGGCCAGATCCTTGTCGTTCCCGACCTCGAGGCCGGAAACATGCTGGCGAAGAACCTGATCTTCCTGTCCCGCGCCGATGCCGCCGGGATCGTGCTGGGCGCGCGCGTGCCGATCATCCTGACCTCGCGGGCCGACAGCGTCCGCACCCGCATGGCCTCCTGCGCAGTGGCGGCGATCTATGCCAATGCGCTCCGCAGGAAGGCCGGCGTCTGATGGACGTGATCCTGGTCGTCAACGCGGGGTCGTCCAGCCTGAAGTTCCAGTCCTTCGGTCTTGTCGATGGCGGATTGCAGCGACGTGTGCGCGGCCAGGTCGACGGGATCGGAGTCAGGCCCCGGCTCAGGATCGTCGATTCTGCAGGCGCCGTGCTGATCGACCGCAGCCATGAGGCCGCCGAAATCCCCGACCTGCCAGCCGCAATTGGCGTCCTGCGGGACTGGTTGAAGACCCGCAAGGGCATCACCCTGCGCGCCATCGGCCACCGGGTCGTGCATGGAGGGCCGGATTTCGACCGCGCCGTGCTGATCGACGAGGATATCCTGAACCGGCTCTCCCGCTATCAGACTCTGGCGCCCCTGCATCAGCCGAACAATCTGGCGCCGATCCGCCTGGCCATGGCGATCGCGCCCGACGCCCCGCAGGTCGCCTGTTTCGACACGGCATTCCACCGCCACCATGCCGAACATGTCAACTGCTATGCCCTGCCGCGCGCCTTCTACGACGAAGGCATCCGCCGCTACGGCTTTCACGGCCTCAGCTACGAATACATCGCGCAGGCCCTGTCCGAAACCGCGCCCGAGATCGCCGAGGGCCGCGTCATCGTCGCCCATCTGGGCAGCGGCGCCTCGATGTGCGCCTTGCAGGGTGGTCGCAGCGTCGAGACGACGATGGGGTTCACCGCGCTTGACGGCCTGCCGATGGGCACCCGCCCCGGCCAGCTCGACCCCGGCGTGGTGCTGCATCTGATCGAGGAAAAAGGCATGACCCCGGCCGAGATCACCCGCCTCCTCTATCGCGAGGCGGGGCTGAAGGGCCTTTCGGGCATCTCCAGCGACATGCGCGACCTTCTGACCAGCCCCGACCCGCGCGCCGCCCTTGCCATCGAGCATTTCGCCTATCGCTGCGGCCTCCACGCCGGCCAGTTGGCCGCGGCCCTCGGCGGGCTGGACGCCTTCGTGTTCACCGCCGGAATTGGCGAACATTCGCCCGAGATCCGCGCCCGCATCGCCGCGCGCCTTGCCTGGCTTGGCGCCGAGATCGACCCCGCTGCCAATGCCGCTGGCGCAACCTGCATTTCCACCCCTGCGAGTCGCCTCCCGATCCTGGTCATCCCTACCGACGAAGAACGGATGATCGCGCGCCACACCTTTGCACTGACGAGCGGCACCACGTGATTTCAGTGCCTGTGATCATGTAACTTCCGAACAGCTCTTCCCTGGGCTTGCGTGTTCCTGCAATGCTCCTAATTGCCCCTTCCCGTCCCGATTCCCAGCTCCGCCGATCTGCAATTTGTACTCCCAGATTGAGCTACCCCCCGAAAATCGGACAGTGGCGAAAGCTATGATCTGACATCTGCTGGCCTCCAAGGACGAGGAGACCATGAACGACGCACGGCGCATTCGATCCTCGCGCTCGAGGATTGTGCCGTCGCGACTTCCGGCGACTACCGTCACCGCGTCGAGGTACGAGGGCAGAGCCTCTCGCATACCATGTTCTCCAGGCAGGCGGGGACCTGGCGGCGCGCCTGCGCCTCGACGCGCTGTTTCGATGCGCGAGGCGGAGGGCATCCGACCCCGTGCAATCGGCGCCCTGTTCGGCGGCCCGATATCCGGCCTCGCGCACCGGTTCGGGGCGCGTCAGATCGCCGCCGTCGCTCTGCGTCGCCATCGCCGGCAACGTCTGGGCGACCGGCGACAGGGGCGCGTCAGCCCCGCGGCTTCGGCCGGCGGATCGGGTCGGACAGGAGCCTGAGCCCGTTCAGCACGACTAGCACCGTTCCGCCCTCGTGGCCGATCACCGCCAAGGGTAGCGGCAGGTCGAAGAACAGGCCGCCGATGACCAGCACCAGCATCGCGCCGATGGCGAAGACCAGATTCTGGCGGATGACGGCGGAAGCACGGCGCGATAGACGGTGCGCGTCGGCCAGCCGCTCCATGTCCTCGGACAGCAGCGCCACATCGGCCGCCTGAAGCGCGACCTCCGACCCGGCGGCACCCATGGCGATGCCGACATCGGCGCGGGCGAGCGCCGCCGCGTCGTTCACGCCGTCGCCGACGAAGGCAACCTTTCCGTCTCGGGTCAGCTCTGCAATCCGGCGCACCTTGTCCTCGGGCAGCATCCCGGCATGGATCTCGTCAGGCACAAGCCCCAGCTCGCCGCCGATCCGCAGCGCCACCGGGCGACGATCCCCGGTCATCATAACGATGCGGCGAACCCCGCCGCGGCGCAGGGCGGCCAGGGCGGCGGCCGAACTCGGCCTCGCCTCGTCCGCGACGCAGACAGCGCCGAGGACCCTCTGGCCGCGCCCCAGATAGACTACGGTCTGCGCCGTATCCGCCAGCACCTGCAACGCGGCATGGTCGATCCGGGCGCCCATCTCCTCGGCCAGATAGGGGTTGCCGGCCCAGAGGGGGCCGTCCTCGTCCCGTCCGAGGATGCCGAACCCGGGCCGTGCCGTTGCGTCCACGACCTTCGCCGCCGCAAGCCCGCGCGCCCCGGCCTCGCGGGCGATGGCGGCAGCGATATGGTGTTCCGACCCGGCCTCCAGCCCGGCCAGCAGCGACAGGAACCCGGCCTCGTCGCCGTCGAGCGCCACCACCCGCGTCACCGCCGCGCGGCCGGTGGTCAGCGTTCCGGTCTTGTCGAAGGCGAAGGTTTCGACACTCGCCAGGGTTTCCAGCGCCGCCCCGCCCTTGAAGAGCACGCCGCCGCGCGCCGCCGCCGACAGCGCCGACAGGATCGCGGCCGGGACCGAGATGACGATGGCGCAGGGGCTGGCCGCGACCAGCAGCGTTGCCGCCCGGTAGAGCGCCTGTTCCCAGTCGCGGCCCATCCACCAGAAGGCGGCGAAGGCGATCACCGCCCCGGCCATGACCGCGACCGTATAGCGCTGCCCGAACCATTCGCTGAACCGCTCGGAGGGGGCGCGGGCGGCCTGCGCCTCGGTCACCAGCCGGATCATGCGGGCGATGGTGCTGTCGCCGACCGTGTTCGTGACGGTCATGTCCATCACGCCGTCGAGATTGACCGTAGCCTCGAAGACCTGTGCGCCCGCCTCCTTCGATACGGGCATGGATTCGCCGGTGATGTTGGCCTCGTCGATGCCGCCGCGCCCGGTGAGAACCACGCCGTCGCTCGGCACCCGTGCGCCGGGCCGCAGCACCACCACGTCGCCGACGGCCAGTTCCCCGGCGGCGACTTCCTCGACCGCGCCGCCCGCGGTTCTGCGCAGCGCCGTCTCGGGGCGCAGCGCCATCAACGCCTCGATGGCCCGCCGCGCCCGGCCGAGTGCCCGCTCCTCAAGCGTGGTGGAGATGCTGAACAGCGTCAGCAGCACCGCGCCCTCGAACGGTGCGCCGACCACCGCCGCAGCGATGGCGGCGGCGATCATCAAGAGGTCGATGTCGAGAACATGCTCGCGCCACAGTTCCGAAACCGCGCGCCAGGCGGTCGGAAACCCGCCCGCCAGATAGACCAGCGCCAGCCCCGGAGCCAGCAAGGCGCCAAGAATCTCGTGCGCCGGCCACCGTCCGGCCACGGCCATCGCCATGCCGAGTACTGTGGCGAGCGAGAGGACCAGCGACAGGTCAACGGGCAGGGATCGCTTCATGTCAGGCTCCTGGCTGGCACAAGTGCTGGCTGGGTTCGAGAATCGTTCATGTGGGCTTCTTGCCCCGCGATGCAAGCGCCGCGATGGCGGTCCAGATGCAGGTGCGCACGGACGCTATCCTGCCGGCCCGCCGCCGACGATCGTCCACCGTGTCGAGAAGGAGCTGACTCTGATCCGCGAGGTGGACTAGGCGCCCTATTTCCAGACCGTACATGACATCGTGCAGTTTGCCAGATCGAAGGGCATCCTCTGTCAGGGCCGCGGCTCGGCGGCGAATTCCGTGGTCTGCTATCTTCTGGGCATCACCGAGGTCCCGCCCGAGAGCATCGCCCTGATCTTTGAGCGGTTCATCAGTAAGGAACGCGGCGAGCCGCCGGATATCGACGTCGATTTCGAACATGAGCGCCGGGAAGAGGTGATCCAGTGGAACTATGACCGCTATGGCCGCGAGCGCGCCGGACTGACGGCAACCGTGATCCAGGCTGCCGGCGTCGAGGTCGCGCGGGAGGTGCTCGCCGAGGCGCAGGGGGCCATCCAGCCGCTGGTGCCTTACCTCGACACCCTGCGCTGGCTGCTGATCGCCGTGGCGCTCGCCGGCATCGCCGTCACCATCCATGCCCGCATCGACGACTGGAAGCGGGGGCGGCGGTGATTGCCGGGCTGGGTGCCGCGTTCGCCGGATCGGCGTGGGGGCGCAGGGCGGCGGGGATCCTCCTCGCCGGTGCTGCGATCCTCCTGTTCATGGTGAACCTGCGCCGGGCAGGCGAGCGCGCCGGCCGTGCCGCCGAGCGCTTGGAAACACGGGAGAGAAGTAATGCCGTCCACCGCCGGATGCTGGAAGCCGCCAGCCGCCGCCCCGCTGATCGCGATGCTCTCGCTGAGCGGTTGCGCGGCGGGCGGTTCTGACAGCGGCGGGCCGGGGGCCTGTCCGCCGGTGGTCACCTACACCACCGCCGAACAGGTCCGCGCGGCCAGGGAGGTCGAGGCTCTGCCGGAGGGGGCGATGCTGGTCCGCATGCTCAGCGACTATGCGGTGCTGCGGGACCAGGCCAGGGCGTGCGGGTGAAAGCCGGGCCGGGTGGTGTCCCCGCGGGAAGCGCAGGGCGCCTCGACCGCAAGGCAGCGCCCGGCCCGGTTCACAGCTTCACAAGGTCAAAGAGCCGCAGGGGATTCGCTGCAGGGACATGGTGGCACGGCGGGGCCTCATCTGTCGCGCCCGCCGATGGGCACAGTTGTGCACCTGCCAGGGCGTGCCCTTCGCCATCACGGCAGTGCGGGCGACATTTCTTCGATGCCAGTCAGGATCCGGCCACGAACGCGATCCAAAAGGTCGGCGCCAGTGGAGATGTCGAAGCTCGCCGTTTCCAGCAGTGTTTCCTGACCCGTCACCCGGAACCGCGCGCGGATCCCTTCTTCGTCACCCAGTCCCGCATGGTGGGGATAAAGCAGCGTCAGCCGCGGGGCCTTGTAGAGGTGGGCATAGGCCATCATCTGATAGACGTCCGCCTGGGAGACCCCCTGTTTCGGATCGTCGATCCGGTCGGAAATGCGTTTCCACTTGGTGTCGATCACATGGGCGACCTGACCAGCGCGCCAGATCAGGATGTCGGGCTTGGTCTGAAACACCGCCCGATCATCATCAAGCGACGTCAGACAGAACAGGCGGCCACCCTGCAGGGTCACGCGGAATTCGGACCCTGCCAGCGCCCGCGCTACCAGACGGCCTATGTATTCCTCGAACAGGGCATTCATCTCGAACAGCAGTGCCGCTCCCTGCCCTGAACCGGCACTGGTGGTCTGGTATCGGTTACGCAGGAACAGCTGCGCCATTCCAAAGAGTTCCTGCCACGCGCTGTTCGTGCGGTCGATGACAACATCGTCCCACCGCAGGGCGGGGACCTGCACCTCTGCGACATCGGCATAGACGAAGGCCAGTTCCCGCAGCCGCTGCACATTCGTCGCGTTGCGCGACATGCCCGCCAGATGCGCGATGGTCGCCTTCATGATGCGGTTGAGGGCGATATCCTCGGACAACTCGTCATAGCGGCACGCCAGGCGGCCCGGGTTTGCAAGATGTCGGGTGAACTGACGCGGGATATCCAGCGATCCCCGCAAGGTCGGCAGGTCGTCGTCGTGGAGGGTATAGCGCCGTGGCATGCCCCGGCGCACCGCCTCGGTCAGCTTGTCGCAAAAGATGCGGATCAGGATTTCCAGCAGCGTTTCGCGCTGCCAGTCGAGGTCGGTCATGCGTCCAGTCTGGATCTTCAGGTCGAGGGCCACCGCAAGCATGTGGACGAGGCGCTTGCGGATTTCGCGCGTCTCTTGCGCTGAGCCTTCCTTTTCGCCGACGTCGATCTTCGGCAGGATTTCCAGTGTGCAGCCCGGCACCGCCAGAACGCCAACCACCCCACGCGCCCGCAGATCATGGCGGCGATCCTCCAGAACGCCGCCGCCGCCGCGCCCGGCGAAGGAGGATGCCTTGGCCAGTGCCACAAGGCGCTGGGCCAGGGGCGGCGGAATGCATCCTTCCCCATCGCCATGGGGCAAAGTCTCCCATTCGCGAACGGAGTAGGCGGGCATCAGGCGGCGAACTCGGAGAAGTCGAACTGGTCTTTCACCCGCCAGCGCAGTCTTTCACCGCTGAAATCATCAGCGGCGATGCCGGGAGGCGCGGCCAGGCGGCGGGCTTCCAGAAACCGGGACGGGCCTTGCGGGCCATCGCCCAGAACGGCAGCCACCTTCGACCAATCCTCGTAGAAGTATTCGGACAGGAGGGGAATGACCTTGTGCCGCATGACGTCCTCGACGGCCCCAAGCGATGTGCAGCCAGTGAAATAGGCGTGCCCGATCTGGTGTTCGCGGTCGAAGAGATACTCGATGCGATCGTTGATCGTGGTCAGCAGTTTCTGCAGGTTGATCCCGCCGACATTCGGGGACAGGACCGCCGGGTTCGGCATCAATTCCTTGAAGGTGAACCGACGGCGCAGGGCGGTGTCCAGCAGCGCAATCGAGCGGTCGGCCGTGTTCATGGTGCCGATGATGTGCAAGTTCTGCGGCACGCCGAAGCGCTTCTTCGAATAGGGCAAGGTCAGCTGGATTTCGTCGCGCCTCCCGAGCCGCTTGTCCGGTTCCAGGAGCGTGATCAATTCCCCGAAAACCTTCGAGATATTGGCACGGTTGATCTCATCGATGATCAAGACGAAGGGTGTTTCGTCGCCAGGTTCTGACGCCCCGAGCGGAACTCCAGCGTTCAACAGCTGCTTAATGGCCGCAATATCCAGCCGGGCCTTGCTCAGAGAATAGATCGTATCGCGCGCGAATTCCGAGTCATGGATTTCCTGCCATGGCCGACCTTCAGGATCGGACCAGATCCAGTTCACCGCGCGCCGGTGATTGTAGCCGGTCGAGCGCTGCTGATATTCATAGGGCCCCGAAACAATCCCGATGGCCCTGAAGCGTGACTTGCCCTTCGAGACGATGAATAAGTCACCTTCCTGAACTTGATTGCGGAACATATGGAGCATCCGCGGCTCCTTCGGTTGAGAGCCAGGTTCGGTTTCCAGTCGACGCTCGATTTCCTCGAAGCTGTCGTACTTCGGATCAGTCCAATCGACGGAATTGAACCCGAACAGGGCAATGCCTGTTTCGAGGCTTTCCTCGAAGACCTGCTCACCGGATTTGTCGCTCATGCTTCCGAGCGACATCTGAAAGACATTGCGTCCCTCCAGCGAAATCGGCTCTCGGCCAGTGTTCGGCGTGGCCTGTGGCATGGCGCGCGCAAAGGCGCCTGTCCCTGCGCGCCGCGCGATACGCTGAAAAATTCCGGCAACAGGCTCCAGACGAAAGCCCGCGCCATTATCCGGAACTTCCTCTCCATCGACGCTGGGCCTCAGCCCCTCGACAAATTCCTCGTATGACATCGATTGGTGGAAGGTCACGAACTCGATCCGGCCCTCGGACATCAAGCGCCGGTATTCTGCCATCAACCGATATCGGTTCTCTTCGCCAAAGAGATCAGCGACAACAGCGTCGCCCAGACAGATGCGAACCGCCTCCCACGCTGTCTGGTAGGTCTTGCCGGTGCCGGGAGGTCCGTAGAGGATCAGGTTGGTGGTCGCAGTATGAACGGCGTGCGGCATGGGCTTGTCCTTCGCGGCCCCGTCCTGGGTCAGGACGAAGGTGTATTCGGTCGTGGTGCTGCGTTCCGGCCCGGACCGTGTAGGCGCCGGTACCGAGGCAAGCTTCTGGAACATCTCGCCTTCCAGCGCCTGGCAGACGTTCGCCCAGTTCTTCACAAGGCCCGCCATGTCATGCAGGTCTCCGGCGCGGATCGTAACCGCAGAAAGCCCGGCTTCCCGAGCAGGCTCGATGAAGTAGTTCAGGGCGACGAGCCGCGCGCGTTCCGCCCCGCGCATCAGATGGGTGTGTTGGTCGGGAAGCGGCAACGGCGTGTCATGCTGATCGACGATGACGTAGCCCGCGGCATGCAGCCTTGCAGCCGCATCCCCTGGTTGGCTCCACCCGCCATTGAATGTGCTCGCCGCCTTGCCCAGAAGGTATCCGACAATCGGTTTCGTCGGAAAGCGCTTGTCCTGGCGCGGGCGGGTCGACCGCACCCAAAATTCCTTTGGCTCTCCGAAGCTTGAGAACGCATCGGCATGGGCACCTGACGTGCGAAACTGGTCGTAGGCGTCCATCGCAGCCTCGATCCGGTCGCGAGAGAAGGCGTCATCCTCACCCCCTGCTCCCTTGCGAAGTATCCGGTATCCCAGAGCCTCAAGTCTGGCGAAGGATTGCGCCTCTCCGAAGCCGTTGAAGAACTCCTTCGCTGCGAGGGCGCAGCCATCGGGTAGATGCCCCAAGGCGGCTGCGACTGTCGCCTTCGCCGGATAGGACTGCTCCTTGCCACCATCGCTGACCCAGACTTGCGGGCTTGCAAAGCCACCGCCGGCGAGGAAGGCCTTAAGGCCCAACTGATCGCACTCCCGCATCGCGGCATCGACTTCCTTGCGGGTGAGGCGGTCGACCAATGCCTGGTGTTGTGCCTTGTCGGGCACATTGGACTGTTCGGTCAAGGGCAGAATCCGTCGTCGTCAATTCACCGTCTGGAACCACGGGCCGATGATGGCCGGAAGCAAGGAGGTGCGCAACTGCGAGTTGCCCGCCGCTGCCTGCGGCTGCGGGCTTATGCGTCCTGTTGCGGTTTTTCTGGTGTCGTGTTGATGTGGCGTTGATGTAGAGTGGGACGCCGATAACCCGACGGTTTACGTCAGGTTCTAACTTGCTGATATCTTGTGATTTTTTGGTTGCGGGGGCAGGATTTGAACCTGCGACCTTCAGGTTATGAGCCTGACGAGCTACCGGGCTGCTCTACCCCGCGCCAATTGCATCGCGGATCTTTGCGGTGCGGTATTTCATCGTGTCAGAG
>NZ_QPJL01000025.1 GCF_003337565.1 Paracoccus lutimaris | reverse complement strand
CCCCAGCTGGTTCAAGCCGGGGCAAGGTTGCACATGGGTCAATTCTCAATGACAATTTCCGCTGTTGCCGGGTCAAATCTCAGTGGCAATCAACACCACGAACCTCAAGGCGCTGCCGGCCATGTCGATCCCGGTGGTGATCCTGGGCGGGCTTTACGGCGGCTTCGTCACCCTGACCTAGGCAGCCGTGCTGGGCGCGCTGGTCTCGTTCTTCGTGGTGGCGCTGGTCTTCCGCTCGGTCCGGCTGCGCGATCTGCCAAAGCTGTTCACGGAATCCATCGACCGCACCACGGTCGTGGTCGCCATCATCATCGGCGCGACGCTGCTTTCGGCATGGATCATCAAATCCGGCATGCCTCAGACCATGGCCGGGATGATCGTGGAAAGCGGGCTGAAGCCCTGGCAGTTCCTGCTGGTGATGAACGTGCTGCTGCTGTTTCTGGGCATGTTCCTTGAGGGCGTCGCGATCATTCTGATCGTGCTGCCGGTGGTCGCCCCGGTGATCCGCCAGCTGGGGATCGAGCCCGAGCATTTCGCCATCGTCATGGTCATCAATATCGAGCTGGCGCTGCTGTCGCCGCCGGTCGGGCTGAACCTTTTCGTGATGTCGAACGTCACCGGCCGCCCGGTCGGAGAGGTTCTGCGCGGCACGCTGCCCTTTTTCTTCCTGATGCTGGGGCTTCTGATCATGGTGACCTTCATCCCGCAGATCTCGACCTGGTTGCCGGATCTGCTGATGCCGCGCCCCTAGGGCGATTGCGGGGCCGGCTCGGGTGCGGCATGGCCCCGCAGATATTCGACCAGCGCCAGTGCGGCTGCGCCCATCGCCTCGTGGCAGGCGATCAGGCCGACCGGCGCATTGGGGCTGTTGAGCGGAAAGTCCAGCCGCGCGACCGTGCCCGCCGCCAGTTCCGCCTGAAAGGTGCTCAGCGGCACGATGGCCAGCGCCCGGCGCTGGCGCAGGGTTTCGCGGATGATGACCGGGGCGCGGGTCGCGATCTGGCAAAAGCCCGGGTTGCGGCAGCGCACCACCAGATCCTCGAACAGTCCCAGCGCCAGAACGCCTGTGGTGGGCGTCATCCAGATGCAGCCCTCAAGGTCGTCCAGCCTCAGGCCGCGCCGCCCGACCAGCGGATGATCGGGCGCGGCAATGATCGCGTGCTCGTCCCAGAACAGCGGCGTGAAATCCCAAGGCCGGGGCAGGGTGGGCTGGCGGCGGCAGATGATCACGTCGAATTCGCCATCGGCCAGGATCGTGTTGATCTGGCGGCCGTCGATCTCGTCCACGCGGATGCGGATCTGGGGATGGGCCTCGGCAAAGATCGGCAGGTGATGGGCCAGCACCCCGTTCAGCCCCGCCGCCACCGCGCCGATCCGCACCACCAGCGATTCTGTGCTGTGATGGGTGGCGACGGTTTCCGCGAACTGCCCGGTGGTGGCGACGATCCGGCGCAGGAACAGCACGATCTCGCGGCCCATCGGCGTCGGCCGCATGCCGCGGGCGTGGCGCTCGAAGACGGCGAGGCCCAGGACCTCCTCAAGTTCCTGCACGGCCTTGGTGATCGCCGGCTGCGAGACGGCCAGCGTGCGTGCCGCGTCATGGCTGTTGCCCAGATCGGCCACCGCCAGCACCATCTGGAACTGTCGCAGCCGCCCCTTTTGCAGCAGCCGGCGCAGGATATGCTCGGGGGGCAGGGGGTTTTTCACCACCACCACCACCGGTGGTGCAGGACATGCACATAGATCCACAGGGCCATCAGCACCGTTGCCGAGCCCATGGCGATGACCCAGGGTGCGCCGGCGATCACGCTCATGGCCAAAAGTACCAGCCAAAGCAGGACGATGATCGCCCGTGCCTGAAACTTGCCGCGCGCCAGTGCCCACAGGTAAAGCGCGCCGCCGCAGATCAGCGCCGAGCTTACCAGCGCCATTCCCGCCTGCATCCCCTCGGTCATGCCGCCCCCTTCGACCGCCGCTTCGATTCTGCCCCCATTCAACCCCACGCGCCTGTCAGATGACAGCCCCGTCCCGGCCCGCTATCCTGAGCGGGCCGCCCGAGTCCCGGTTGCCCCGCCTGATGTCCCGTCACGATCACGCAAGCAAAGAAGCCAGCATGTCGAACCCCAGCACGCTTACCACCTATGCCACCGCCTTTCTGGCCTCGCTCAGCCTGTTCGGCCTTGTCGATGCCGGGCGCGTGGCGACCGGCGCGCCCGTCGCCAGCGCCATCACCCAGTCCTTTCTGCTGCCGATCCTGGGCATCGCCTCGGCGACTTTCCTGGGCCTGACCATCATCGTGCTGTCGCGCAGCTTGCTGCCGCGCCCGCATGCCTGGAACAGCGACCGGACCGAGCGCGCCGTGCTTGAGGTCGGGCTGGCGGCCACCTGCTATTTCGGCGTTCTGGCCATGCTCAGCTATTTCTTTGCGCTGATGGCGCCGGGCTGGGTCACCGGCCTTGCGCCCGCCATGGCCAGGCACTGGCCCTGGTTCCTGGCGCTGCCCTGTCTGGCCTTTGGCGCCTTCGGCCCCAAGCACAAGCCCGCCTGGCTGGTCGCTGGCGCGGTCTTCGTGACCATTGGCCTCTTTACCGGCTGACCCTGACCCCTGACCCCTGACCCTGAGCGGAGCTTCCATGTCCCTGAAATCCCTGTTCATGGCCGCCTCGGCGGCGGCGATCCTGATCGGCCCGGCCGCCGCACTGGCCGAAAGCCGGACGCTCTCGGGCAGCGTCACCTATCGCGAGCGGATGGCGCTGCCCTCGGACGCGCGGATCACCGTGTCGCTGGCCGATGTGTCGCTGGCCGATGCCCCGGCGCAGGTTCTGGGCGAAACCGTCATCGATCCGGCGGGCAGGCAGGTGCCGATCCCTTACAAGATCACCTATGACGACAGCGCGCTGCAGCCCAATCACAGCTATGCGGTGCAGGCCCGGATCACCATTGGCGACCAGCTTCTGTTCATCAACACGACCCGCCATGCCGTCTTTGGCGACGAACCCGACGCCACCGACATTCTGGTTGACCGTGTCGGGGGCGAGCCTGCCCCGCCCGGCCCGCGCGGGCGCTGGCTGGCCGAGGATATCGGCGGCAAGGGCGTTCTGGACCGGGTCGAAAGCGTGCTGGATATCACCTCGGATGACGCGGTCGCCGGCAGCGGCGGCTGCAACCGCATGACCGGCAGCTTCACATTCGAGGGCAAGGCGATCCGCATCAGCGATCTGGCTGCCACCCGCCGGGCCTGCGTCCCCGCCGTCAGCGATCAGGAAACCCGCTTCTTTGCGGCGCTGATGGCGGCGCGGCAATGGCAGCGCGACGATCTGCGCGGCAAGCTGCGGCTTCTGGATGACAAGGGCCGGGTGCTGGCCGTCTTTACCCGCATGTAAGGCCGGCCGGCGGATCCCTGTGTCGAGGGCGGCCCCTGCCGGGCCGGCCGCCGGCCCAAGCCGTTTGATGCTCTGATGCGCGAAATCTTTACTTCGCGCCTCAGCGCCCCTATCTCAGGCCCATCATGGCCACGAAATCCGACCCCAATTACAAAGTCATTGCCGAGAACCGCCGGGCGCGGTTCGACTATTTCATCGAGAGCGATCTTGAGGTGGGCATCGTGCTGACCGGCTCCGAGGTCAAGGCGCTGCGCACCGGCCAGTCGAACATCGCCGAAAGCTATGCCTCGATCGAGGATGGCGAATTGTGGCTGATCAACGGCTATATCGCCGCCTACAAGCAGGCCGGCGTCTTTGGCCATGACGAACGGCGCAAGCGCAAGCTGCTGGTGTCGAAAAAGGAACTGGCGCGGATGTGGCAGGCCATCGGCCGGCAGGGCATGACGCTGGTGCCTCTGGTCATGTATTTCAACCATCGCGGCATGGTGAAGCTGAAGCTGGGGCTGGCCAAGGGCAAGAAGGCCGCCGACAAGCGCGAAACCTCGGCCAAGCGCGACTGGAACCGCCAGAAACAGCGGCTGTTGAAGCAGGGCGGCTGACCCTTCGGCCATTGCAGGCGCTTGCCGGTCCGGTTACATCGGGCAAGGATTTGACGCGCCGCTGTGTGGGGGAAGGGGTATGTCGCGGATGAGTGATTCCGACGATCCAAGGGTTCTGGTCTCGACCGGCTGGCTGGCCGAACGGCTCCGCGACCCCGATCTGCGCATCATCGACGCGACGTGGCTTCTGGAACCCGGCCGCGATGCCCATGCCGAATATCTGGCCCGGCACATTCCCGGCGCGCGCTTCTTCGATCTGGACGCGATTTCCGACCAGCGCAGCGCCTTGCCGCATATGGCCCCCCCGCCCGAGGTCTTTGTCAGCCGCGTCCGCGCCATGGGCATCGGTGACGGCCATCAGGTGGTGATCTATGACAATTCCCCCCTGCATTCGGCGGCCCGCGTCTGGTGGACCTTCCGCCTGATGGGTCAGCAGAATG
Source organism: Paracoccus lutimaris (assembly GCF_003337565.1). Taxonomy (GTDB): domain Bacteria; phylum Pseudomonadota; class Alphaproteobacteria; order Rhodobacterales; family Rhodobacteraceae; genus Paracoccus; species Paracoccus lutimaris. Next base: position 49,043 of record NZ_QPJL01000025.1, on the reverse strand, counting down.
TCGCCATGCTGGATGGCGGCCTGCCGAAATGGCTGGCCGAGGGCCGCCCGGTCGATGCCCTGCCCCCCGTCATCCGCGACCGCCACCTGAATGTGCAGCGCCGGGCGGATCTGGTGCGCGACGTGACCCAGGTCGCCGCCGCCAGCAAGCTGGGCGATCACGAAATCATCGACGCCCGCCCCCTTGCCCGCTTTCGGGGCGAGGCCGCCGAGCCGCGTCCCGGCCTGCGCGCGGGCCATATCCCCGGCTCGAAAAGCCTGCCCTTTGGCCAGCTTTACGCCGCCGACGGCACGCTGAAGCCCGTCGCCGATCTGCGCGCCGTCTTCGAGGGCGCGGGGGTGGACCTGTCGCGCCCGGTCATCACCACCTGCGGCTCGGGCGTGACGGCGGCCTCGCTGTTTCTGGCGCTTGAGCGCATCGGGCACAAAGATCATTCGCTTTATGATGGAAGCTGGGCCGAATGGGGCAGCTTCCCCGACCTTAAAATCGCAACCGGAGACGCGTGATGCTGGGCAATCTGAAACCGCAGGCCCCCGACAAGATCCTGGCCCTGATGGGCGAATTCAAGGCCGATCCCCGTCAGGGCAAGATCGACCTTGGCGTGGGCGTCTACAAGGACGCCGATGGCCATACCCCCATCATGCGCGCCGTGAAAAAGGCCGAACAGCGGATGCTGGAAACCGAAACCACCAAGACCTATTCGGCATTGGCGGGCGAGCCGGACTTCCAGAAAGCCATGGGCGAGCTGATCCTGGGCGCGGGCTACAACCCGGCGCTGACCGCCGCGCTGGCGACCGTCGGCGGCACCGGCGCCATCCGTCAGGCGCTGGAACTGGCGCGCATGGCCAGCCCCGATCTGCGGGTCTTTGTCAGCGATCCGACCTGGCCGAACCATGTCTCGATCATGAATTTCATGGGCCTGCCGGTGCAGACCTATCGCTATTTCAATGATGCTACGCGCGGCGTCGATTTCGAGGGCATGAAGGCCGATCTGGCCGGTGCGAAAAAGGGCGACGTGGTCCTGCTGCATGGCTGCTGCCACAACCCGACCGGCGCCAACCTGACGCTGGAACAATGGGCCGAGGTCGCCGACATCCTTGAAAGGACCGGCGCGACCCCGCTGGTCGATCTGGCCTATCAGGGCTTCGGTGACGGGCTTGAGGAAGACGCTGCCGGCACCCGCCTGATCGCCAGCCGCATCCCCGAGGTGCTGATCGCGGCGTCGTGCAGCAAGAATTTCGGCATCTATCGCGAGCGCACCGGCTGCCTGCTGGCGCAATGCAAGGACACGGCGACCAAGGATCTGGCGCAGGGCGCCATGGCCTTCCTGAACCGCCAGACCTATTCCTTTCCGCCCTTCCACGGCGCCAAGATCGTCGCCACCGTGCTGAACACGCCCGAGCTGCGCGCCGACTGGATGGCCGAGCTTGAGGAAGTGCGCGGCGGCATGCTGCGCCTGCGCGAGCAGCTGGCCAATGAACTGGCGCAACTGTCGGGTTCGGACCGCTTTGCCTTTATCGCCCAGCATCGCGGCATGTTCTCGCGCCTTGGGGCCAAGCCCGAGGTGGTCCAGAAGATCAAGGACGAATTCGCCATCTACATGGTCGGCGATTCGCGTCTGAACATCGCCGGGCTGAATGACACCACCGTGCCGATCCTGGCGCGCGCCATCATCGAGGCCGGCGTCTGATCGCAGACCCTACGAAGACAAAAAAGGCCCGGGCGATCTGCCCGGGCCTTTTTCGTCAGCCCTTCTTGCCCAGCTTGCGGTCAATATAGGCGCGCAATTCCTCGATCTCGGTATGGGTTTCGCGCAGCTCGTCGCGGGCGGCGCGCAGTTCGGATTCGGCGGTCGAAAGCTTTGTGACCAGATCCGCCTCGCGGGTTTCAAGTTCGTCCACGGCGCGGTCTCGGCCCTCTTCGGCCTCGTGCAATTGCTGGGCCATGCTTTCCAGCTCGCCCATCTCGGCACGGGTGACGCGGGACAGGCGGTGGATCAGCCAGCTTGCAAACCAGCCCAGCATGAAGGCGGCGAACAGGATGATCGCGGTGGCAATGATGAATTCGGTACGGTTCATGCCTTGGGTTCTGGTTCCTGAGGTTACGGATCAGCGCGCGGGACGCGGCAGCGGGCGGATGGCGCGCTCGACCAGCGCCTTGGCGATATCGCCGGGATCGGTCGGGCCAAGGCCCGAGACCAGCGCGGCGGGCAGGTCGCGCGCCAGCCCCGCCGCCGCCAGCATCGGCAGGACGGCAGCCTGAACCGCCGCGGTGCCGGGGCGCATCAACTCCAGCGCAAGGGGGGCAGGCGCGGGTTCGATGGCGAAGGGCGCGGGTTCAGCCGTCACGGGGTCGGCGGGCGCAGCCTCGGCGCTCGGCGCGGCCTCGTCCTGCGGGGCATCATCGGCACCGGCTGCGCCATGGGGGTCCTGCGGGTCCAGCAGCGCCGCCGCCGGGTCGGTCGCCGCATGCCGCGCCGCATCGACCATATCGGCTGAGGGTGGGGCGGCAGCCGCGGCTGTCGTCGCCTCAGTGGGGGCATCTTCGGTCGCCTCGGCCGGCGCGCGTGCCAGTGTCGCGGCCACGGCCTCGGTTGCGGCGGCGACGCTGGCCGTCTGCAGCCGGTTCGTCACCTCTTCGGCGCTGTCGGTCACGCCCTGCACCAGCTCGGCGGGTTTGGGGACATCGGTCACCACCGGATCGTCGGCCAGCAAGGTAAATTCGATGCGCCGGTTCGCCTCGCGCCCGGCATCGCTGTCATTGTCGGCAATGGGCTGGCTTTCGCCATATCCCTTAGCGGTGGTATAGCGGGTGTCGATGCCGCTTTCGGTCATCGCCGCAAGGATCGCTTGGGCGCGGCGGCGCGACAGTTCGGCATTGAACCCCTCCGAGCCCTGCGCGTCGGTATGGCCGCCGACCTCGATGCGGAAATCGGCGCAATCCTTCATCGTCGCGGTCAGCCGCGCCAGCGTCGGCGCCGGATCGCCGGCGATCACCGACTTGTTCGGCTCGAACCCGATCTCGGATTCCTTCATCGCCGCGTTCAGCATGTCGACGCATTCCACGCCCGAGGGTAGACCCAGCAGCGGGTCGATCCGCCGGTCATAGCGGATCGCCAGCTCGTAATGGGCGCCGGCGCCAAGGCGTTGCGACAGCCGCGCCGCCGCATGGTCCGAGGCCCGCTGATCGCCCGAAACCCCGGTGATCTTGATCAGCTCGGGCGTGACCGTGACCATGCCCCGGCTTTGCCCCTGCAAGGCCTCAAGCGCGGCGATGACGCGCAGGGTCCAGCCATCGGGGACCGTCTCGTCGGTGCGCAGTGCGCTGTCGACATGGGAAAAGCGCGACCGCGCCAGGCTTTCGACCGCGTCCCGCATCCGTTCATCGGCGATGCGCCCGCGCAGGGACACGCCGCCCGCATCGACAAAGGCCGAGAATTCGGCCGGGCCGGTTTCCGTGTCACCGGCCTTTTCATGTTCGGCGCTCAGCGCAAAGGGCTGGGGCAGCGCGGCCTCAAGCCGGCCGACCGTCTCGTCGAAATCGGGGCTTTTGACCTGAACCGGCGCAAACAGCGCCACATCGGTCCCCGACATCGTCACCGAGCCCGTACCAAGCGCCTGAACGGCAGCGATGGACGCCACCGCCGCATCCGCCCAACGGGTCGAGGGCGCGCCAAGGCCCAGCGTGCATTGCGGCGCATCCGGCACACCCGCCTTGGCCGCCGCCGCAAGGATGCGGTCGCGGGCGACATCGGTATCGGCCGAACAGGCGTCGAACCGCGCGCCCCCGGCATCCTTTACAAAGCGCAGCGTGAAGGGGGTGATGACCGGGCGCGGCGCGGTGATATCCAGCACCAGCCGGACGTCATTCGGGCGGGCGCGGTTCAGCGCGTTTTCCAGATCGACCTTTTGCTGCGGGTTGTCGGTGATCGCCCGGACCGAGACCTCGCCCGCCGCGACCGAGATCTTGGCCCGCTTGGCCAGTTCGGCGGCCTTCAGGCCAAAACCGAAGGCGGCCTCCCAGCCCTCGGGGACAGGATAATCGGCGGTTTCCAGCAGGTCGGCGACATTGCCGCCACCGGCATGGCGGCCCAGCCGCGTGGCCATCGCCTTGCGGTCCAGATCGGCCGGCACCAGCCCGATGATCGAGATGCCGTCATCATTGCGCAGCAGTTCGATCTCGAAGGCGGGCTGGCTGAGATTGGCGCGCGCCGCGACCTGCATGTCATCGACGACGCGCCCGGCATCCACGACCGTCTCGGCGCGGGCACGGGCGCGGAAGCGCTGCACCTCGTCTGGGGCGGTGCCGCCCATGATCACCTGCAAACCGTCGATGCGCAGATCGACCCAGTCATAGTCGGCCAGCGCCGCGCCCAGATCGCGGGCCGAGTTCGTCTCGATGAAATCGGCGGCCGCGCGGGCGCCCAGAAAGGACAGGCCGCCCGCGGCGGCAAGCGCGATCAGACTGGCGGCGATCACAGGCCCCCGGCGCGCGGGGCGCCGTGCGGGGCGCGGGGAATTGGCCATCAGGGATGCCTTGGGGCTGTTTCCGACCTCATGCATTTAATGCCGATGGCCGAAATTCGCAATCAAACGATCCCGGCAAGGGCAAGAAACAGCGCAACGATCAGCCCGGCATCGCGGTTGGAACGAAACAGTTTCAGGCAGTTGGCACTGTTTTCCATATTGAAATGACGCAGCTGCCAGAGCAGATGCGCGCCAAAGCCCGCCACCCCCGCCAGTCCCAAAAGCAGCCCCGGACCGCCCGTTCCCGTCGCCAGCACCGCCAGCGCCAGCAACAGGACCGAGGCGGCGCCAAAGCCCGCCAGCCAGCGCGGCGTGTCGCGGCCAAACAGCCGCGCGGTGGATTTCACCCCGATCAGGGCGTCGTCCTCGGCATCCTGATGGGCATAGATGGTGTCGTAAAAGATCGTCCAGGCGATGCCCGCCAGATAGGCCAGCAGCGGCGCGGGCGCGAGATTGCCCATATGCGCGGCCCAGGCCAGCAGGACGCCCCAGTTGAACGCGAGCCCCAGAAACACCTGCGGCCACCAGGTGAAGCGCTTGGCAAAGGGATAGACCCCGACCAGCGCCAACGAGGCGATGCCCAGCAAGATCGCCGCGCCGCCCAGCGTCAGCAGGATGGCAAAGCCCGCCAAGGCCTGCGCCACCAGCCAGACCAGCGCCCCCGGCACCGTCACCTGCCCCGAGGGAATCGGCCGCGAGCGCGTCCGCGCCACCTTGTCGTCAATGTCGCGGTCGGTGATGTCGTTCCATGTGCAGCCCGCGCCGCGCATCAGCACCGCCCCCACCCCGCAGGCGACCGCGATCCACAGATCCTGCCATGCAGGGCGATCGGCCATCATCGCCAGCCCGATCCCCCACCAGCAGGGCAGCAGCAGCAGCCATGTCCCGATCGGGCGGTCGGCGCGCGACAGACGCAGCCAGGGCCGCCATCCCATGGGCGCATAGCGGTCAACCCAATTGTCGGGCGGGGCGTCGGCGACGGTGCTTTGCCCCTCTGGCATCTGGCTGTCGGTCTGCATTAGGCTGCGCCCCATCATGGCGAAAATCAGACTGTTCATAGATCACCCGCTGGCCGAGGGACAAGGCGTCCCGCTGAACCCCGACCAAGCGCATTACCTGGCCGCCGTGATGCGGCAGGCCGCCGGGGACGAGATCCTTGTCTTCAACGGGCGCGACGGCGAATGGCTGGCGCGGATCGAGCGGCTGGCCAAGCGCAATGGCGATCTGCTGGCGCTGCGCCCGACCGCGCCGCAGCTTGACCCGCCGGACCTGTGGCTGGTCTTTGCCCCGATCAAGAAGGCGCGCACCGATTTCATCGTCGAAAAGGCCGCCGAGATGGGCGCCGCCCGCATCCTGCCGGTGCAGACCGACCACACCAATTCCGAGCGCATCCGTCAGGACCGCCTGCAAGCCCATGCCGTCGAGGCCGCCGAGCAATGCGGCGGCACCTTTGTCCCCGAGGTCGGCGACCTGCTGGCGCTGTCGCGCCTGCTGGACGGCTGGGACCACAGCCGCCGCATCCTTTGGGCCGACGAGGCGCTGGCCGGCCCGGCCGAGACCCTGCAGGGCCTGCCGCGCGGGCCATGGGCCATCCTGATCGGCCCCGAAGGCGGCTGGTCCGAATCAGAGCGCAAGCGGCTTTCGGCCATGGAATGCGTCACCCGCATCTCGTTGGGGCCCAGAATCCTGCGCGCGGATACGGCGGCCGTTGCGTCACTGGCCCTGTGGCAGGCGACGCTGGGCGACTGGTGTTGAACAATTCCACCGTGATCGTGCAATCTTTCGACGAAAACCCCGTCCCTCGCGGGAGAATATTGCGCCGCAGCGCGAATATCACGCGTCCGTGACGAAAAGTTAATAATTTCTGCGCTTTATGCAGTCGCTGCATAGCAGCAATGCCGGTTTGCACGTGGTTTTCGCGGGGTGCCCGATCTATATCCACAGCATCAAAGAAACGCCCGTTGAGCGGGCAGATCATTCAAGGTGAAGAAAAATTTCGGCGATTGACACGAACCGCGTCCATGGCGGGACGGGCTCTTTCGGTATTGGCTCGAAAATCTGGGCGGCCGTGACCGCTTGGAACGATGCACGCGTGACCAAAAACGCGCTGAGCCGTCTCACGGATCGCGAGTTGGACGATATCGGTCTGACCCGTGGCGATATCGAACAGGTTGCCCGCAGCTTCTAAGCGCGGAGCCGTCCGGAGACCGCGGCCCATCGACCAGATGCGCGGCCCGTTTCACGGACAGGAACATAGCCCACCGCCAAAACGGATCGGGTGATGACAAACAGGCGGCCCCGCAGGCCGCCTTTCGTATTTTCCAGGGGTGCGAGCGGGCTGGTTCGCCTTGCGGGACCCAAGCGGACTATCACATCCTGATGCTCATGGGCGAAGCCATCCGCGAAGGGCCGCGACAATGCAATCCCTCACCAGTTTGACCCTGGGAAGGGTTTGCGCCTGTTCGTGGACCAGTAGCCAGAGGTCGGCATTCAACGACGGCAGCCCCTCCAGCCCGCGCACGAAATCTGCGGGACTGGCGATGAATTCCGGCAGCACAGCCCAGCCTGCACCTTTTCTGACCGCCTCAACCTGGGCGGAAAACGAGTTCAGGCGCAGGGAGGGCCGAAGACCGGGGATGTGGCCACCCAGCCATGTTGCCATGGTCAGGAACGCAAGGTCGTCCGTCCAGCCGACAACCCTGTGCCGGTGGAGGTCCTCGGGCATTTGCGGGGTCCCGTGCCGCCGGACATAGTCGGTCGATGCGTAAAGCGCGAAGCGGATCGAGGCGATTTTCTTGATGCGGTAGTTGCCCTGGGTCGGACGAACCAGCCGCAAAACGATATCGGCCTCTTCCGCGGCCAGCCGCACCGGCTGAACGGCGCCGCGCAACTCGACCCGGATGCGCGGATAGGTCTCCATGAATCCGATCAGGGCGGGAAGAAGGATCTCCTGTCCCAGAAGTTCCGGGGCCTCGATTCGCACCGGCCCCGACAGGTCGTCGCCTGTCTCGCGGGCATTGCGTTCGAACACCTGCATGCGCGCTCCCGCCTGTTCGGCGGCGGAAACAAGGCCCTGGCCGACTTCGGTCAGCTCATAGCCGTCGCGGTGGGGGCGGAACAGTTGCACCTGAAGGGCCTGTTCCAGCGCGTCGAGCCGACGCGATACTGTCGAGGGGCTGACGCCAAGGCTTTGCGCCGCAGCGGAAAGAGATTTCCCCTGAGCGACCGCGAGAAAGAATTTCAGATCATTCCAGTCCATGTCGCTTTGCATTTACGCAAAGCGCATTGCCGAAAACAAGGGTCGACCAAAGGTGCTGAAAGCAGAATATACGAGAAAACAACAGGAAATCGAGATATGCCCCAAAGCATCGCCGCAATCAGATATGCCGAATTTGGAGGGCCAGAGGTGCTTTCGTTCGAAAGCGACTCTCTGGCCGATCCCGGAAATGGCGAAATCCAGATCCGTCATTCCGCCATCGGCTTCAACTATATCGACATTTATCACCGCAAAGGCGTGTTCGGCCCAAAGTTGTCGCTGCCCGCGACACCGGGCATCGAGGGCGTCGGCGAAGTGACCGCGATTGGCGCGGGTGTCGCCGGTTTCGCTGTCGGTGATCGCGTGGCCTATGTCGGCGGACCGCCGGGGGCCTACGCGACCCATCGCAACCTTCCCGCCGCGCGGACGCTTCATCTGCTCGATGGGCTGGACGACACGCTCGTCGCCGCAAGTCTGATGAAGGGGCTGACGGCGGAATATCTGACCCATCGCTGCGTCAGCCTGCGGCCCGGCGATACCGTATTGCTTCATGCCGCGGCAGGCGGCGTTGGCTCTTTCGCCAGCCAGTGGCTCAAGGCGCTTGGCGTCACCGTGATCGGAACCGTCAGCACCGAGGAAAAGGCGCAATACGCGCGGGCGCGGGGATGCGATCATGTCGTCCTCTATACCCGCGACGACTTCCGCGACGAAGTGAGGCGCCTGACCGATGGCAAAGGGGTCAGGGTCGTCTATGACTCGGTCGGGGCCGAGACGTTCGAGCGCTCGCTCGACTGCCTGCAACCGCGCGGAACACTTGTCAGCTTCGGGGAAAGCTCGGGGCCGGTCGATCCGGTCAATGTCAGCACGCTTGGCGCAAAGGGGTCGCTGTTTCTGACCCGTCCCTCGATTGCACATTATACGGCGGATCGTCGCGAGTTCGAGACGGCGGCAGATAGACTTTTCGCGGCAATCCGGGACGGTCTTCTGACCGTGGATCAGCCGCGTTGCTATCCGCTTTCCGATGCGGCTGAGGCTCACGCAGATGTGGAAGCACGCAGAACCATGGGCGCGGTGGTATTGCTTCCCTGAGGCGATTGCAGGGCGGTTTTGGCCTTATACCAACCAAACGAGGCAGATCCGGCCTTTGCCGCCCCGGCCCCATGCCTGCAAGACCCGGACGCGGGACCAGCCCCCGCGCCCGCTGCACGCATTACGCCCGCGTGACCACCAGCGTGGACCAGTCGCCGTAATCGTCGCGCCGCTCGAGCGTCAGGCCGCCGGCGGCATAGGCAGCGGTGACCTCATCGGCCTGGGTGGTCAGGATGCCTGACAGGATCGCCTTGCCGCCATGGGCGACATAGCGCGCCATGTCCGGCACCAGATCGATCAGCGGCTGTTTCAGGATATTGGCGAAAACAAGGTCATAGGGGGCGGCGTCCTCAATCAGCGGATGATCGAAGCCCACCGCCTCGACGCATTCGACGCGCCCGTCCAGCCCGTTCGCGATGACATTGGCGCGTGCGGTATCGACCGCCACCGGGTCGATGTCGCCCGCCAGCACCGTGACCGGAAAGACCCGCGCCGCCGCCATCGCCAGAACGGCGGTGCCGGCGCCGATATCGACGATGCGATGCGGGTTCTCGCCGGCCACCACCATCCGGTCGAGCGCCAGCAGGCAGCCGCGCGTGGTGGCGTGATGGCCGGTGCCAAAGGCCATCGCCGCCTCGATCAGCAGGGACTGCGCGCCCTCGGGGATCTGGTCGGCATCATGGCTGCCATGGACGAAAAAGCGCCCTGCCTCGACCGGGGCCAGCTCGCGCTTGACATGCGCGACCCAATCCACCTCGGGCAGTTCCGAGATCAGAAACGGCGGTGCCCCCCAGGCGGCGGCCAGCAGCGCCAGCGCCACCTCGTCGGGGGCCTCGGTGAAGTAAAGCCCCACCTCCCAGCGGTCCGAGCCGTCCTCGATTTCAAAGACGCCGCTGCCGACGGGCTCGGGGGTCAGATCCTCACCCAGTTCGGCCAGCGCCTCGGCGGCCTCGCGTCCGGCGGTATGGGTCAGCGCAGTCCAGGTGGCCATCAGATTCCCTCGGCAATATCACTTGCATGCGCTTTGACACCGGTGCCGCGCAGGCCGCAATAGCCATCGGGATAGCGGTCAAGATATTGCTGGTGATCCGCCTCGGCCGGATAGAAGGGCGCGGCGGGCACAATCTGGGTGGTGATGTTCGGGAATCCGCCCACCGCCAGCCGGTTGCCGTAATCCGCCTTGGAGCGTTCGGCAGCGGCGCGCTGGCTGTCGGTGAAATACATGATCATCGACCGGTATTGCGAGCCGACATCATTGCCCTGGCGGTTGCCCTGCGTCGGGTTGTGGTTTTCCCAGAAGATCTGCAGCAGCCGGTCATAGCTGATGCGCGAGCTGTCAAAGATCACCCGCACCACCTCGGCATGATTGGTGCCGCCGGCGCAGACCTGCTTGTAGCTCGGGTCGGCGACGGTGCCGCCGGCAAAGCCCACCTCGGTCAGCCAGACGCCGTCAAGCTGCCAGAACAGGCGCTCGACGCCCCAATAGCAGCCCATGCCGAAAATCGCCTGATCGAAGCCCTTGGGCATCTCGGCATCCAGCGGGCGACCGAAAATCCTGTGAATGGGGGCAGTCATGTTGGCTCCTGTTTCCGAAAGCTGTTGCCGCAAATCTAGGTACGGGCCTAGCTTGGCGCAACGCCGCAGACCCGCCGCCACGCGCGGCAAGGCAGAAAAAAGGACCGCCATGCGCCCCGGAGCCCGAAACCTGATTACCGATGTCGCGGGCCTGACGGTCGGCAATGCCCGGGACGAGTTGCTGCGATCGGGGGTGACCGTGCTGACCGGCGCCGCTCCCTTGGCCTGCGGGGTCAATGTCATGGGCGGCGCCCCCGGCACGCGCGAGACAGAGCTGCTGGCCCCCGACAAGCTGGTCTCGGAAGTGGACGCGCTGGTGCTGGCGGGCGGCTCGGCCTTTGGGCTGGCGGCCTGCGACGGCGTTTCCGAGGGGCTGCGCGCCATGGGGCGCGGCTTTCCGGTCGGGCCGGTGCGGGTGCCGATCGTGCCCGGCGCCATCGTCTTCGACCTGCTGAACGGCGGCGACAAGAACTGGACGGCCAATCCCTATCCGGCGCTGGGACGCGCGGCGCTTTCGGCCGCCACCCGCGATCTCGCCATCGGCAGCGAGGGCGCGGGCACCGGCGCGCTGACCCATCGCTGGAAAGGGGGCTTGGGTTCGGCCTCGGTGGTGCTGGCTTGCGGCATCACCGTCGGCGCGCTGGTGGTCGTCAATGCGCTGGGATCGGTGACGGCGGGGGACAGCCGCCAGTTCTGGGCCGCGCCCTGGGAAATGGGCGACGAATTCGGCGGGCTTGGCCTGAGCGGCCCCTATGACCCCACGCATGAGCCCTCGCCCATGAAGCGGCTGGGCGAGGCCACGACCATTGCCATCGTCGCAACCGATGCGGCGCTGGACAAGGCGGCGCTGACGCGGCTGGCGACGGCGGCGCAGGACGGCATGGCGCGGGCCATCGTGCCCAGCCACACGCCCTTTGACGGCGATCTGGTCTTTGCCGTCTCGACCGGGGCGCGCGCCCTGCCCGACCCGGCGATGACGCCCTTTGCGCTGGGGCATGCGGCGGCCTGCGCGCTGGCCCGCGCCATTGCGCGCGGCGTCCATGCCGCCCGCCCGCGCCCCGGCGATCTGCAACCCTGCTGGTCTGCGTGACGGGACGGGGGGGCGAAAAGGGCGGCGCGCCCCTGCGCGCCGCCAGTCGAGAGCGCCAAGAGGGAAAACCTGGCGTCAGGACATAACCCCGACCTGCCGCCTTGGGGTCCATCCATCTTGCCGGTTTCGTTACTTTCTAGGCTTTTACTTGCGTTGCGGCGGTAAACGCGCAAATTTGCGCCCGACATGCTGCAAGGGAGAGTCGCGATGAACAAGCAACCCACCGATCTCAAGATGCTTTTGCGCGACCCTTCGCTGTTGCAGACCCGCGCCTATGTCGCCGGCGAATGGATCGACGCCGATGACGGCAAGACCTTCCCGGTCGTGAACCCGGCGCGCGGCGATGTCATCGCCGAGGTCGCCGACCTGTCGCGCGCCGAGGTCGCCCGCGCCATCACGGCCAGCGCCGCCGCGATGAAGGATTGGGCCGCCCGCACCGGCAAGGAACGCGCGCAGATCATGCGCAAATGGTTCGATCTGATGATGGAAAATCAGGACGATCTGGGCCGCATCCTGACCGCCGAGATGGGCAAGCCCCTGCCCGAGGCCAAGGGCGAGATCGCCTATGGCGCCAGCTTCATCGAATGGTTCGGCGAAGAGGCCAAGCGCATCTATGGCGAGACCATCCCCGGCCATATGCGCGACAAGCGCCTGACGGTGATCAAGCAGCCGATCGGGGTCGTGGCCTCGATCACGCCGTGGAACTTCCCGAACGCGATGATCACCCGCAAATGCGGCCCGGCCATTGCCGCCGGTTGCGGCTTTGTCGGCCGTCCCGCCGCCGAAACGCCGCTGTCGGCGCTGGCCATGGCGGTGCTGGCCGAACGCGCCGGCATTCCCAAGGGGCTGTTCAGCATCGTCACCTCGTCGCGGTCCGCAGATATCGGCAAGGAATTCTGCGAGAACCCCTTGATCCGCAAGCTGACCTTTACCGGCTCGACCGAGGTGGGCCGCATCCTTCTGCGTCAGGCCGCCGATCAGGTGCTGAAATGCTCGATGGAGCTGGGCGGCAACGCGCCCTTCATCGTCTTTGACGACGCCGATCTGGATGCGGCGGTCGAGGGCGCCATGGCGTCCAAGTTCCGCAACAATGGCCAGACCTGCGTCTGCGCCAACCGCATCTATGTGCAGTCGGGCGTCTATGATGCCTTTGCCGCCAAGCTTGCGGCGGCGGTCGACAAGCTGCGCGTCGGCGACGGCTTTGACGAGGGCGTGACCACCGGCCCGCTGATCACCGAAAAAGCCGTCGAAAAGGTCGAGGAACATATCCAGGACGTCCTTGCCGGCGGCGGCGCCATCGCGACCGGCGGCAAGCGCAAGGAGGGGCTGTTCTTTGAACCGACCGTCGTTACCGGCGTCACTGACGCGATGAAGGTCGCGACCGAGGAAACCTTTGGTCCGCTGGCGCCGCTGTTCCGTTTCGAGACCGAGGCCGAGGTGATCGACAAGGCGAATGCCACGATCTTCGGCCTTGCCAGCTATTTCTATGCCCGCGACATCGGTCGCATCACCCGCGTGCAGGAGGGGCTGGAATACGGCATCGTCGGCGTCAATACCGGCATCATCTCGACCGAGGTTGCACCCTTTGGCGGCGTCAAGCAGTCGGGCCTTGGCCGCGAAGGCTCGCATCACGGGATCGAGGACTATCTGGAAATGAAATATATCTGCCTGTCGATCTGATCAGGCAGCAGGCGCGGCCCGGGCGATCTCGGGCCGCCGCAGATAAAGCCCGCTCATCATCGGCGCGGCCCCGCACCACCAGACCAGCACCGCAAAAAGCAGCGCCCGGCTAAACGGCATCCGCACCTGCGGCAAGGGCACCGATGCCAGCAGCGCCAGTGCCTCGTTCTGTTGTGAAGGTGGAACCATCAGCCGCATCCCGCCCAGAGCCAACCCGGATTCCGGCATGGCGTTATGGATCAGCGGATCGGTGATCCCGGCCCGGATTCCGGCCGCGTGCAGCATGGCAGCCGCCAGCTGCGCCTCGTGCCAGCGATAGGCATGGGCGATCACCACCGGACCGCCCGACGCCAGATGCGCGGCCTTAGTTGTCGTCTTCGTCGTCGTCATCCGCCTCGGGCAGATTGAAGAAACTGTCGGCGTCCAGATCCTCGTCGCGGGCGGGCTTTTCTTCGTCTCTGGTCAGGGTGAAGTTTTCCAGCCCGGCGATGGCGCTCGGCAGGCGCGGCTCGTCGGACATGGCCAGCGAGGTCTCGGTCGAGAGCAGCTTGCGACGCTCGTCATCGGTCATGGCGCCGCCCTCGGCCGCCTTGCGCTTGGCGGCTTTCTGCACGGCGGCATCCAGTTCCGACTGACGACACAGGCCCAGGGCGACCGGATCGATGGGTTGGATGTTCTGGATGTTCCAATGCGTCCGTTCGCGGATCGAGGCGATCGTGGGCTTGGTGGTGCCGACCAGCTTGGCAATCTGGGCATCGGCCAGTTCCGGGTGGAACTTGACCAGCCACAGGATCGCCGCCGGACGGTCCTGACGCTTCGACAGCGGGGTATAGCGCGGGCCGCGGCGCTTTTCCTCGCCATCGGCGGCGGGGTTATGCTTGAGCTTCAGCTTGTAGCGCGGATCCTTTTGACCCTTCTCGATCTCGGAGGCGTCCAGCTGGTTCGAGGCGATGGGATCGAACCCCTTGACGCCCGTGGCCACGTCGCCATCGGCAATACCCTGCACCTCAAGCTCATGCATGCCGCAGAAATCGGCGATCTGCTTGAAGCTCAGCGTGGTGTTGTCAACCAGCCAGACAGCGGTGGCCTTGGCCATCAGCGGCTTGTTCATGACCTTCTCCTTAACAATATCTCTTCCGGCCGGGGAAAACGGCTTTCGGCAGCTGCCATTCCATTTTCAGGGGGATTGACGGGCTATATAGGCCGATACGGGTGCGAAATAAAGCCTGAATTTCGTGGCGCGGGACGGCGCGGGGCGATAATCTCGCGGCCATGAAAGCCCTCGCCCTGACCTTCGCGCTGCTTGCGTCCCCCGCCCTTGCCCAGGACATTGCCGGGCGCTTCGACTATTACGTTCTGTCGCTCAGCTGGTCGCCCAGCTGGTGCCGCGCCGAAGGCGACGCCCGCGACGCCGATCAATGCGATCCCGGCCGGCGCAACAGCTTTGTCGTCCACGGCCTCTGGCCGCAATATGAGCGCGGCTGGCCCGAGGATTGCCGCACGCCGGCCCGCGACCCCTCGCGCCGCGAAACCCGCGAGATGGGGGATATCATGGGCTCGAGCGGCCTCGCCTGGTATCAATGGAAAAAGCATGGCCGCTGCACCGGCCTTGCGGCAAAGGACTATTTCGCCCTGACCCGCGCCGCCGCCAAGGCCATCGCGATCCCGGCGCCGCTGCACCGGCTGGACCGCGACGTCTCGCTGCCGGCAAAGGTCGTCGAGGAAGCGTTCATCGAAGCCAATCCCGACCTGACGCGCGACGGCATCACCGTCACCTGCCGCGACCGCGCATTGCAGGAGGTCCGCATCTGCCTCACCCCCGACCTGCAGCCGCGCGCCTGCGCCCCCGACACGCGGCGCGATTGCAGCGGCAGCTTCCTGATGCCCGCGCCGCGCTAGATGGCAGGCGCCGGGTGCCTCCGGCGGGGATATTTGAACATGAAAGAAGCCGTTAACCGAATCGCAAGGATTTTCGGTCATCCTGAAGATACGGAACAGGCGGGGACGCCGATGGCCGTCATGGAAGAAGCCACACCCTGGCCCTCAGCTCCGGCGGGCGGGGTGTGTGCTTTTCTTTCATGTTCAAATATCCCCGCCGGAGGCACCGGCAACTGACAGCGGACGGGTGGGTTCAGGTCTCACCCGAGACCAGCAACAAGATCTTTCCGACATGGCTGCTGCTTTCCATGTGGCGATGGGCATCGACGGCATCCTGCAAGCGGTTGGTGCTGTCGATCAGCGGCCGGACCGCGCCCGCCTCGATCAGCGGCCAGAGCCTGTCGCGCAAGATGCGCGCAATCCGGGCCTTGGCCAGATCGGATTGCGGGCGCAGGGTCGAGCCGGTGACGGTCAGGCGCCGGGCCATGATCTGGGCAAAGTTGATCTCGGCCTTGGGACCGGCCAGAAAGGCGATCATCACCAGCCGCCCATCATCGGCAAGGCTCTTGAGGTTGCGGGCGATATAGTCGCCCCCCACCATGTCAAGGATCAGGTCGGCACCGCCCGCCTTGCGCAGGATGGTGACGAAATCCTCGTTGCGGTAATTGATCGGATGCGCGCCCAGATCGGCGCAGGCGGCACATTTATCGTCCGAGCCAGCCGTCGCCCAGACCGTCGCTCCCAGCGCCCTTGCCACCTGGATCGCCATGGTTCCGATGCCCGAGGAACCGCCATGGATCAGAAACCGCTCGCCCGCGCGCAGATGGCCGCGCATGACGACATTCGACCAGACGGTGAAGGCGGTTTCGGGCAGGGCGGCGGCGGCGCGCAAATCCAGCCCGCACGGCACCGGCAGGGCGTGATCGGCGGCGCAGGTCGCATATTCGGCATAGCCGCCACCGGGCAGCAAGGCGCAGACCCGCGCGCCGACCTTCCAGCGGGTGACGCCCGGCCCGATCGCAGCGACAACGCCGGAACATTCCAGTCCCGGCAGGTCCGAAGCACCCGGCGGGGGCGCGTAAGAGCCGGCGCGTTGCAGCAGGTCGGGGCGGTTCACCCCGGCCCAGGCGATGCGGATCAGGATCTGGCCATGACCGGCGACGGGCACCGGGCGGTGTACCGGCTTCAGGACCTCGGGGCCGCCATGGGTCGAAATCTCGACGGCCTGCATGACATCTGGGATCACGCGTCACCTCGGTCGCTGGCGGGGATGGTGTCGCCGGCCCAGGCGGGGTCCTGATGGCGCGGCGCCGGGGCCTTGATCCAGCCGGTCGCGGCCTCGGCCAGGGCCGAGAAACCGGGCAGCGCGCGGACCCGACCCTTGAACCCTTCAAAGCGCATCACCCCGTCCAGGCGGCGCTCAAGAAAGGCGCGGGTCTCGGCCGCGTCGGGCGACTCGTCGCCCAGCCAGTAAAGCACCGTCGCGCCATAGACGGCGGAAAGCGTGGCGCGTTTAGAGTACCAGTTCACGTCCTGCGAGCGGTCGCCCAGCCCTGCCCAGATCGCATCGGAGGTTTCCCAGATCAGCCGTGCGCCAAGTGCCGCGTGCTGGGGCAGGGCAAAGATCGCCGCCCCGGCCCGCGCCAGTTCGCGATCGCTCAGCGACAGGCGCTGCATCACCGCCTGCGCGACGCGGTCGCGGAAACGGCCCTGCGGCGGGGTATCGGCCAGCCAGGCGCGCAGGGCAGCGTCGCCCCGGCGGTGATAGGCGGTTGCTAGATCCGCACCGCCGCGCGGCAGATAGACCCGCGCCAGCGCCGGATCCATGCCGATTTCACGCGCGGCCTCATGGATGGCGCGTTCGCCCATGCCCTCGAAAAGGACATGGTTCAGCGCCGCATCGATCAGGCGGTCCCTGGCGTCCGTCATGCTTATTCCCCCTGCAACGACCAGACCCGGATAATCTGGACAAAACCGATTCGCCCTGCTAATGGGGCGCTTCCTGCAAATCTGCTCAACTTTAACCTAGGAAGGTGGTGACAACCACATGCAGGTAAGTGTTCGCGACAACAACGTCGAACAGGCGCTTCGTGCTCTGAAGAAAAAACTTCAGCGCGAGGGGGTGTTCCGTGAAATGAAGCTCAAGCAGCATTTCGAGAAACCCTCGGTCAAGAAGGCCCGTGAAAAGGCCGAGGCCGTCCGCCGCGCCCGCAAGCTGGCGCGCAAAAAAGCGCAACGCGAAGGCGCGCTGTAAGACAAGCGACCACATCGGTTCAGAAAACCCCCGCTTTGCCGGGGGTTTTCTATTGCGCGCATGGCACGGCAGGCTGCGACACCCGGCCCGATTGCGCGCCCCGCCGCGCCCGCCTATCCTGCCGGCCATGATCTTGCTGCGCAGCCTCCTGATCCTGCTGGTTCTGGCCCTGACCCCCGCCCATGTCGCGGCAGAGGGGCCGCAGGTCATGCCGGGCGCGCATGTGATGGCGCAGATGGACGCGATGGATGATTGCTGCGACAGCGGCACGCATCAGGCGGGTTGCCAGATGCAGCCGCCGCTGCCGGAAAGCGCAGCCATTTCCGCCCCCCGGACCTGCGCCCGGCAGATGCGCGATCCTGTCGTGCAGGACCGCCGGCAGGGGCGCAGCCCCGATCTGGCCCTGCGCCCTCCGATCCCGGGTTGAAGCCCGCCTTGCGCCGTCATGGCGCCTCTTGCTTCAACATCAGGAAAACCAACATGAATATTCATCTCACGGGCCTTGCCGCCCTGTTCGTCGCGCTGACCGGCCCCGCCCTTGCGCAGGACCGGAACATGACCGTCCACAAGGATCCGAGTTGCGGCTGCTGCACCGCATGGGCCGAACTGGCCGAGAAAGCCGGCTATAAGGTCTCGGTGGTCGAGAGCGCCGATATCGCCGCCAGCAAGGCCGAAGCCGGGGTGCCCGAGGCGCTCTGGTCCTGCCACACCGCCCGGATCGACGGCTATGTGATCGAGGGGCATGTGCCCTTTGACGCCCTTGCCCGGCTGCTGGAAACCCGGCCGGACGTTCTGGGCATCGCCGTGCCCGGCATGCCCGAGGGCTCGCCCGGCATGGGCGACGATCCGGCGGCACGCTATGAGGTGATCGCCTGGGGCAACGAGGCCGGGGATGGCACGCTGTTCCAGAAGGTCGGCGACTGACGCGGACCCCTAAACCGGCAGCGCGGTGGTGAAAGCCACCGTGCGCAACGAGAACGAGGAATGCATCTGCGCCACCCCCGGCAGCTTGGCCAGCCGCTGGCGGTGGATACGGGCGAAATCGTCGGTGTCCTGCGCCACCACCTTCAGCAGGTAATCGGCAGAGCCGGCCATCAGGTGGCATTCCAGCACATCGGGGATCTTGCGGACCTCGCGCTCGAACGCCTCAAGGATCTCATCGGCCTGACCCGACAGGGTGATCTCGACGAAGACCGTGGTCGGACGCTCGAGCTTGCGGGCATCGAGCAGGGCGACATAGCCCCGGATCACCCCCAGATCCTCAAGCCGCTGCACGCGGCGGTGGCAGGCGCTGGGGGACAGGCCCACCTCGGCCGCGAGGTCCGAATTGGTCTTGCGCCCGTCGCGTTGCAGAACCGTCAGGATGCGGCGATCCGTTGCGTCCATCTCGATCATTGTCGAATTTCCCTGCGCCGCTTACCCGATCAAGGGCGGATTCTTCGACGATAGCCCGTCGTCGTCCCGCGTTTAAGAAAAAAATGCCGCCCGCCCTGTGTCACCATTCCCTTACAGGGAGAGGAGACCCAAGCCATGAAGATCGGATGTCCCACCGAAATCAAACCGCAGGAATACCGCGTCGGCATGACCCCCGAAGCCGCGCAGGAGGCTGTCGTGCGCGGCCATGAGGTGCTGATCCAGTCCGGGGCCGGGCTGGGCTCGGGCTTTGCCGATGCCGATTATGTCGCCGCCGGCGCCCGCATCCTGCCCGATGCCGCCAGCACCTTTGCCGAGGCCGAGATGATCGTGAAGGTCAAGGAACCGCAGGCCTCCGAACGCGCCATGCTGCGCAAGGGGCAGGTGCTGTTCACCTATCTGCATCTGGCCCCCGACCCCGACCAGACCAATGACCTGCTGAAAAGCGGCGTCACCGCCATCGCCTATGAGACGGTGACGGATGCGCGGGGCGGGCTGCCGCTGCTGGCGCCGATGTCCGAGGTCGCCGGCCGGCTTGCGCCCCAGATGGGGGCATGGACGCTGCAAAAGGCCAATGGCGGCTCGGGCGTGCTTCTGGGCGGCGTGCCCGGCGTCAGGCCCGCGAATGTGCTGGTGATCGGCGGCGGCGTCGTCGGCACGGCGGCGGCGCGGGTCGCGGCGGGGATGGGGGCGAATGTGACGGTGCTTGACCGCTCGGTGCCGCGGCTCAGCTATCTGGACGATATCTTCATGGGCCGGCTGACCACGCAATATGCGACCGCCGGCGCCATTGCCGACCTGCTGCCCGATGCCGACATGGTGATCGGGGCGGTGCTGGTCCCGGGCGCCGCCGCGCCCAAGCTGGTCACCCGCGCGCAGCTTGGGCTGATGAAGCCCGGCTCGGCGCTGGTCGATGTCGCCATCGATCAGGGCGGCTGCTTTGAGACCTCGCGCGCGACCACGCATCAGGACCCGGTCTATGAGGTGGACGGGATCATGCATTACTGCGTCGCGAACATGCCGGGCGCCGTGCCGCGGACCTCGACCCGGGCGCTGGGGAACGCCACGCTGCCCTTCATGCTGGCGCTGGCCGGCAAGGGCTGGCGGCAGGCGCTGCGCGACGACGCGCATCTGCGCGCCGGGCTGTCCACGCATGAGGGCATGCTGACCTCGGGTCCGGTGGCCGAGGCGCTGGGGCTGGACTGGACCACGCCCGAGCAGATCATCAACTGAAACATGAAAAGACCGGCGCGGGGGCTGCCCGCGCCGGTCGATCCTTGCTTGCCTTGATGCGATCAGGCGCGCTGTGCGCGCAGTTCGTCACGGATCTGGGCCAGCAGTTCTTCCTGGGTCGGGCCGGCCGGAGCGGCGGCCTCTTCCTCTTTTTTCTTCACGGTCGCCGACTGGACGCGGTTCACTGCCTTGACCAGCAGGAACACCGCCCAGGCGATGATCAGGAAGTTGATGACCGCCGACAGGAACGCCCCGTAGGCAAAGACCGAGGCGCCGGCATCGCGGGCCGTCTTCAGGCTGGCGCCAGCGGGCACTTCGCCCTTGAGCACCAGATAGTGGGCACTGAAATCCGTACCGCCGGTGATCAGACCGATGATCGGGTTGATCAGATCGGCCACCAGCGAGTTGACGATGGCCGTGAATGCCGCACCAATGATGATACCGACCGCGAGGTCGACCACATTGCCGCGGGCGATGAATTCCTTGAATTCCTTGAACATGGGCTTACCTTTTCCAACCTGTTGCGCGTGTTTCTGGCGCGAGCTGCCATATCACGCCGAGCACATGTAAAGAAAGAGAATTCAGGAGACGACATGACGGCACTTTCCGACTTTCCGATCACCCGCCGCTGGCCTCCGGTTCGTCCCGACGCGATCCAGCTCTACACGCTGAACACGCCCAATGGCATCAAGACCTCGGTCATGCTTGAGGAATGCGGGCTGGACTATGATGCGCATCGCATCAGCATCTCGGATCCCGAGGACCAGTTCACCCCGGAATTCCTGTCCCTGAACCCCAATAACAAGATCCCGGCGATGATCGACCCGAACGGGCCGGACGGCCAGCCGATCGGCATTTTCGAGACCGGCGCCATCCTGATCTATCTGGGCGACAAGACCGGAAAGTTCCTGCCGAAATCGGGTGCGGCGCGCTATCACACCATCCAGTGGCTGATGTGGCAGATGGGCGGGCTGGGGCCGATGTTCGGGCAGGTCGGCTATTTCCACCGCTACAAGGGCAAGGAAATCGAGGATCCCCGCCCCCGCACCCGCTATTACACCGAGGCGCGGCGCATCCTTGGCGTGCTGGACCGCCAGCTTGAGGGGCGCGACTGGATCACCGGCGACTATTCCATCGCCGACATGGCGGTCGGGCCGTGGCTCAGGACCGTGCGCGTGAACTATGAGGCCGAGGCGGAAACCGGCATGGACACGTTCAAAAACGTGCAGGCCTATCTGGACCGTTTCCTGGCCCGCCCCGCCGTCCAGCGCGGCATTCTGGTCGGCGCGGCTTAAGGCACGACCGGCGCGGCCCCGCATCGCGGGCCGCGCCTATTGGCAAGGGTCATCCGGCGGGCAGACCAGTCCCAGTTCGATGATCAGATCGGCCATTTCACCGTCCTTGCCCTGCAGCGCGACGCTGCACAGATAGGTTTTGTGCTCGGCCAGGTAGTTCTCCATGGGCTTGCGCCATTCCTCGGAGGTGTCGACCATCTGCTCGGCGGTATAAAGCAGGTATTCGACATAGGCCGAATAGGCGGTGCGCTGGGTCTCGTCCTTCAGCGTGCAGTAATCGGCATTGGCCAGTTCCGGCTTTTGCACGGTCAGGTTCAGGAATTCGCGATAGATTTCCCGCGCCGTCTGGTCGCGCTGGATGCGGTCGGCCTGCCCCACCTGATAGGGAATGACCACCAGCGCCGTCAGCGCGGCAAAGGCGGTGGCGATGGCGCCCAATGCCCCCAGCGCCTCGGCGTTCCGGGTCAGCCAGCCGCGCATGGTCAGACCTTGGGCTGTTCGTGGGTGGCGCAATGGATGCCGCCGCCGACCTCGCCCACCGGGTCGATGTTCAGCATGACGATCTCGCGCCCCGGATAAAGATCGGCCAGAATCTCGGCCGCCTCGGCATCGGCGGCCTTGTCGCCGAATTCGGCGGCGATCACCGCGCCGTTGCAGACATAGTAATTGACATAGGAGGACACGAAATCCGGGCTGTCGACGCGGATGTCATAGGGCTCGGGCAGCTCGACCAGTTCCAGCTTCTTGCCCTGCGCGTCAGTCGCGGCCTCAAGAATGTCATAGGTTTCGGCGGCGGCAACCGACCAGGGGTCGTCGGGGTCGACCTCTTCGCCGATCTGGATCAGCACCTGCCCCGGTTTGACGAAGCGGGCCAGCGCGTCGATATGATAGTCGGTGATGTCGGCGCCCTTGATGCCGGGCGCCCAGATCAGCTTTTGCGCGCCCATCGTGTCCAAGAGCATCGCCTCGACCTCGGCCTTGCTGCCCTTGTTGCGATTGGGGTTGATGAAGGTGCTTTCATGGGCGATAAGCGTGCCGTGGCCGTCGGTCTCGACGCCGCCTGCCTCGCCCACCAGACCGGCATCAAAGACCTGCAGGCCCAGCCGCTCGGCCACGCGCCGGGCGATCTTGCCGTCATGGTCATGGACCTGCTTGTTGCCCCAGCCGTTGAAGTTGAACTGCGTCACCGCCAGCCCGCCCTTGCCATCGACGACAAAGGACGGCCCGCTGTCGCGGCACCACAGATCGTCGGTCGGAATGTCCCACAGTTCGACCTCGGACGAGACCAGCTTGCGGATCGCCTTGTGATGTTCAGCCGCGGCCAGCATCACCACCGGCTCGAACCCGGCGATGGCATTGGCGATATCGGCGATGGTGCCTTGCAGCTCGGCCAGAAATGCCCGGTCGTCATGGACTTTGCGATTGACCGGCCATTGCATGAAGGTGCGCTCATGCGGGTCGGTTTCCTCGGGATACCAGAAGCCGGCGGCGCGGGCAGCACCCTGCGCCCGCGCGCCCCGTCCCCATAAGGACAGGCCCCCGGCGGCGGCGGCGGCGGCAAGAATGGAACGACGCGACATCATCAATGCACCTCAGGCAGAAAGCTCAGTTCGCGATCTGAGAGGTTTAACCCGGAAAGATCAATAGCTCACCCAAGGTCGCCTGCGGCCGAGGGGTCAGTCGCCCCATGTCTCGTTATGGATCATCGCCTGCAGCGGATGGCGCCCGGCCCAGCCGCGCGCCTGCAGTTCCGGCTGGTCGTAAAGTTCGCGCACATGGCCAAGGCACAGATAGGCCACCGGCACGACATGATCGGGCAGGTTCAGGATGCGGCGCAGATCGTCGTCGCGCAGGATGCTGACCCAGCCCAGACCGACCCCTTCGGCCCGCGCGGCCAGCCACAGGTTCTGCACCGCGCAGGCGGTGGAATAGAGGTCCGTGTCGCGGTTATGGGTGCGCCCCAGCACCACCGGCCCGCCCCGCGAACGGTCGCAGGTGATGCACAGATTGACCGGCGCCTCGGTGATGCCTTCCAGCTTGAGCTGCGCGTAAAGCCCCTGCTTTTCATCCGGAAACATCGCCCGCGCCTCGTCATTGGCGGCCTGGAATGCGGCGCGGACCTGCTGGCGGACCGCATCGCTGCGGATGACGATGAAATTCCACGGCTGCATCAGCCCGACCGAGGGCGCCGCATGCGCGGCCCCCAGAAGCCGCATCAGCAGATCGTCGTCGATGGGGTCGGGCAGGAACTGGCCGCGCACATCGCGCCGCTCGTGGATGGCGCGATAGACGGCGGCGCGCTCGGCGTCGGAAAAGGGGCCGGCAGGCTTCAGTCCATCCGCAGCCATGAGCTTCCCCCGATCCGTGAAACGGCGCCCGCGCACAAGACGCGGGCAGCCGAGATAGTCAGCCCCGCAGCACGCCGCCGGTGGCCTTGCCGACCTTTTCCACGATCCTGGCGGCGACCGCCTCGATCTCGGCATCGGTCAGGGTCTTGTCGCGCGGTTGCAGCCGCGCGGTGATGGCGATGGATTTCTTGCCACCCTCAAGCCCGGTGAACTGGTCGAACACCGTCACCCGCTCGATCAGCGCCTTGTCGGCGCCAGCGGCGGCATTGACCAGCGTCAGCGCCTCGACCTGCGCATCGACCACAAAGGCAAAGTCGCGTTCGACCGCCTGCAGGTCCGACAGCACCAAGGCCGGGCGCGAGGGCGTGCGGGTCTTGGGCAGCGGCACATTGGCGATGCGGATGGTGAAACCGACCGCCGCGCCCTTGATGCCGAAATGGCGCAGGATGCGGGGATGGATCTCGCCAAAGGTGGCCAGCGTGTTCGGCCCCAGTGCGACATTGCCGGCGCGGCCCGGATGCCACCAGCCCGCCAGCTTGCGGTTGATCTGGGCTTTCGCAGGCGCACCAATGGTTTGCAGGATCGCCTCGGCATCCGCTTTGGCGTCATAGATATCGACCTTGCGGCGCGAGGCATAGGGATCGCGGGCCGCATTGGCGCCGATCAGGATGCCCGACAGATGGGTCTCTTGCTCGCCCGGCTCGCCGCCCGAAAAGACCGGGCCGCATTCGAACAGCGCCAGATCGGCAAAGCCGCGCGCCTGATTGCGCGCCGCCGCCGCCAGCAGGCCGGGCAGCAGGTCGGGGCGCATATGCGTCATCTCGCTGCTGATCGGGTTCTCGACGCGCAGCGCATCCGCGCCGCCGCCAAACAGCGCCGCCGCCGGCTGGTCGATAAAGCTGTAGGTCACGCATTCATTATAGCCAAGGCTGGCCGCCATGCGCCGGGCGGCGCTTTCGCGGGCCTGCAAGGGCGTCAGCACCGGCTGCGGCACGCCCGCACGCGGACGCGGCAAAGGCTGGCCCTGCAGCTTGGTCAGCGAGGCGATGCGCGCGACCTCTTCGACCAGATCGGCGCTGCCCTGCACATCGGGGCGCCAGCTGGGCACAAAGGCCTGATCGCCCTCAAGCCGGAAGCCAAGCGCCTCAAGCGTGCGGCGCTGCTCAGGCGCGGGGATGTCCATGCCGACAAGGCTGATGACACGCGCCGGATCCAGAACGTAGCTGCGGCTTGTGTCGGGAACGGCGCCTGCGGTGACGATTTCCGATGCCTCGCCGCCGCACAGGTCCAGCACCATGCGCGTCGCCAGCTCCAGCCCCGGCTGGGTAAAGGCCGGGTCCACGCCGCGTTCAAAGCGGTAGCGGGCGTCCGAATTGATCTTCAGCGCCCGGCCCACGGTCGCGATCGCGATCGGGTCCCAATAGGCGCTTTCCAGAAACACGTTGACGGTCTCCTCCGAGCAGCCCGAGACCTCGCCGCCCATGACGCCGGCGATGCTTTCGGGGCCGTTCTCGTCGGCGATGATCATGGTGCCGGGGGCAAAGGCATAGGTCTTGCCGTCCAGCGCCAGTATCTCTTCGCCCGCGACCGAGGGGCGCACGATCAGATCGCCCTTGACCTTGTCCGCGTCAAAGACATGCAGCGGGCGGTTCAGGTCATAGGTGAAGAAATTGGTGATATCGACCAAGGCGTTGATCGGGCGCAGGCCGATGGCGGTCAGGCGCTTTTGCAGCCATGCCGGCGAGGGGCCATTTTTGACGCCCCGGATCACCCGGCCCGAGAAGAACGGCGCCTTGCCCGCAACCTGCGCATCGATCACCACCTTGATGCGCGAGGCAAAGGCGCCCGGCACGGTTTCCGCCTTTTCGGCGCGCAGCGCGCCAAGGCCGCGCGCGGCCAGATCGCGGGCAACGCCGCGCACGCCCAGCGCATCGGGACGGTTCGGGGTGATCTTGATCTCGATCACCGGGTCGATGGTCTCGGGGCGGTTCGCGGCCAGCCAATCGACGAACCTCTCACCAACCCCGCCCGAGGGAAGCTCAATGATTCCATTATGTTCGTCGGAAAGCTCCAGCTCGCGTTCCGACGCCATCATGCCATGGCTTTCGACGCCGCGGATCTTGCCGACGCCCAGCGTGACATCGATGCCGGGGACATAGTCGCCGGGTTTCGCCAGCACCACGGTGATGCCGGCGCGGGCATTCGGGGCGCCGCAGACGATCTGCTTTTCGCCCTCATCCGTCAGCACCTTGCAGACGCGCAGCCGGTCGGCATCGGGATGGGGCACGGCCTCGAGCACCTTGGCGATGGTAAAGGGCGCCAGACGCGCGGCCGGGTCGGTCACGCCCTCGACCTCAAGGCCAAGATCGGTCAGCGCCTCGGTGATCTGATCCAGCGAGGCGGCGGTGTCGAGATGCTCCTTGAGCCAGGAGAGGGTGAATTTCATGTCTGCGTCCCCGTGACGTTTGGGCGTCCCTTAGCGCATGGCGCGGCGGAATGGTAGGGTGGTGCGCCGCCCCGGCAGCCGCCCTGCCGGATTGGCTGCGAATATAGGGAAAATCCGCGTGATTTGCGGACAGCGCGCTTAGACAGGTTGTACACCGCTTTCCGGGGGCGGGTCTTGTGCCGCGCCTGTCCTGCCCTATATGTGAATGGAATTAACATGGATATGGGGTCAATGGACACTCAACGAGAAATCCTGATCGAGCAGCGGGTCGCCAATGACGCGAAATCGCCCTTGGTCGCCTATCTGCTGCTGATCTTTCTGTGGGGGCTTGGCGTCCACCGGATGTATCTGGGCCGCTGGATCAGCGGCATCCTGATGGCGGTTATGTGGGGTCTGGGCTGGCTGATGGCGCCGATCCTGATCGGCTGGCCGCTTCTGGGTCTGGTCTGCCTGTGGGTGGTGATCGACATGTTCCTGATCCCCGGCATGATCCAGGAGGACAAGGACGATATCCGCCGCCTGCTGGGGTCGGAACTGCGCTAGCGCCGGTCGGGAAAGGCGCGCCAGGCGCCAGACGTGGCATGGAGAACGCGGGCCGCGTCAGAGTGATGGCAGCGGCCCGCAAGACTCTTCTCTGAATTGCGCGATGGGCGCATGATTGCCCCATTGAACGATATTTCAGACTCAGAGATCAGAACATGCATTTCCCCAAAGCTTTCCCTTGGCTGCTGGCCGCAGCCTGCATCACCGCATGGCCCGCGCTTGCCGATGAGGCAACCGATCTGGCCAAGGACCTCAGCAACCCGGTGGCGGCGCTGATCAGCGTGCCGTTCCAGTTCAACTATGATTCCGGGATGGGTCCGAATGACGATGGCCACCGCACGATGGTCAATGTCCAGCCCGTGATCCCCTTTGAACTGGGCGAGAACTGGAACCTGATCTCGCGCACCATCATCCCGCTGATCCATCAAAGCGACGTGGTGCCCGGGCGCACGCAATCGGGCACGGGCGATGTGGTGCAAAGCCTGTTCCTGTCGCCCAAGAACCCGACCGCGGGCGGTCTGATCTGGGGCGCGGGGCCGGTCTTTCTGCTGCCGACTGCCTCGGACGATCTGGGCGCGGACCAGTTCGCGGCCGGCCTGACCGGCGTGGTGCTGAAACAGACCGGGCCCTGGACCTTTGGCGCGCTGACCAACCATCTGTGGGATGTTGGCGGCGGCAGCGATCCGACCGATATCAGCACCACCTTTTTGCAGCCCTTCATCAACTATACCACGGCCGATGCCGTGACCTTCGCCATGAATACCGAGGCCAGCTATGACTGGGTTCAAAATGAGGGATCGGTGCCGCTGAACCTGTCGGTAAGCAAGGTGGTCAAGCTTGGCCCGAACCTTGTCAGCCTGGGCGGCGGGCTGCGCTATTGGGTGGACGGGCCGGAAAACGGGCCGGATGGCTGGGGCGCGCGGGCAATCGTGACCTTCCTGTTCCCGCGCTGAACCGGCCAGGCCGTCAAAGCGGCGCCTGCGCCATCGCGGCCAGCAGGCCCCGCGCCCCGGCCCGCACGTCGTGCCATGTCGCGTCAAAGCCGGAATCGCTGCCGTAATAGGGGTCGGCGACAGATTTCCCTTCGCGTCCCGGAACGTGGTCCAGCATCAGGGACAGACGCGCCCGCCCGTCCTTTGGCGCAATCTTGCGCAGGTTGGCGAGGTTCGACAGGTCCATCGCGACGATATGGTCGAAGTCGCGGAAATCCTGCGCCGTCACCTGCCGCGCCCGCTGGCCCGAGATATCGACGCCGTCCCGCGCCGCGACCTCTTGCGCGCGGGGGTCAGGGGCCTCGCCCGAATGCCAGGCGCCGGTCCCGGCGGAATCGATCCTGACCGCCAGCCCGGCATCCGCCGCGGCGGCGCGCATGGCGCCCTCGGCCAGGGGCGAGCGGCAGATATTGCCCATGCAGACGAACAGAACGGACGGCGTTCCCATGATCCCCCTTGCGACAGGCGTTGCCTTGGCCGGTCCGCACAGGCTACCCCTGAACGCGGCGGAAGCAAGGGGGGACGGCATGCGTCACGGTGGGCAAATTCTGGTCGATGCGCTGAAGGCAAACGGGGTCGGGCGGGTGTTCTCGGTTCCCGGAGAAAGCTTTCTGGCGGTGCTGGACGGGCTTTACACCTTGGGCATCCGGAATGTCGTCTGCCGGCACGAGGGCGGCGCCGCGATGATGGCCGAGGCGCAGGGCAAGCTGACCGGGCGTCCGGGCGTGGCCTTCGTCACCCGGGGTCCGGGCGCGACCAATGCCAGCGCCGGCGTTCATGTGGCGCGGCAGGATTCGACGCCGATGATCCTCTTCGTGGGCCAGATCGCCCGCTCGGACCGCGACCGCGAGGCGTTTCAAGAGGTCGACTATCGCGCCATGTTCGGCCCCATCGCGAAATGGGTGGCCGAGATCGACCAGACCGCGCGCATCCCCGAATATGTCGCCCGCGCCTTTCATCTGGCCATGTCGGGCCGTCCCGGTCCGGTCGTGCTGGCGCTGCCCGAGGATATGCTTTCCGCCCATGCCGAGGTGGGCGACCTGCCGCCATGGCGCGCGCCACTGCCGGCGGTGGCCGCGTCTTCGGTTGCGACGATTGCCGGGGCGCTGGCCGGGGCCGAGCGACCCTTGGTAGTGCCGGGCGGTACGCTTTGGTCGCAGGCGGCGGCTGGGGATCTGGCGCGGTTTGCCGAAAACTGGGGCCTGCCGGTCGCCGTGCCCTTCCGCCGTCAGGGCCATATGGACAATGCCCATCCGAATTATGTCGGCGATCTGGGCGTCGGCATGAACCCGGCGCTGGGGCAGGCACTGGAACAGGCCGATTGCGTCCTGTCGCTGGGCTCGCGCCTTGGCGACACGCTGACCCGGGGATATGAACTGATGAACCCGACCCGGCCCCATGCCCGGGTGATCCATGTCCACCCCTCGCCCGATGAGCTGGGACACCTGTGGCACCCCGATCCGGGACTGGTCGCCGACCCGCGCGAGGTGGTGCGCGCGATGGCAGATCTGCCCGCGCCGCGCCGCTGGGACGATTGGACGCGGGACCTGCGCGCGGCTTACGAGGGCTGGCAAAAACCCCGCCCCACCCCCGGCGCCCTGCGGATGGAGGAGGTGATCCAGTGGCTGTCCCAGAACCTTCCGCCGGATGCGGTCCTGACCAATGGCGCGGGGAATTACGCGGCCTTTCTGCACCGCTATTTCCGTTATCGCCGCTTTGGCAGCCAGCTTGCGCCGACCTCGGGCTCGATGGGCTATGGCCTGCCCGCCGCCATCGCGGCCAAGCTGGAACATCCGGGCCGCACGGTCGTCTGTCTGGCCGGCGATGGCTGCCTGCAGATGACGGTGAATGAGCTGTCAACGGCGGCCCAGCATGGCGCGGCGGTGATCGTTCTGGTCGCCAATAACGGCCGCTATGGCACCATCCGCATGCATCAGGAACGCAGCTTTCCGGGCCGCGTCTCGGGCACCGATCTGGCGAACCCGGATTTCGCCGCGCTGGCCCGCGCCTATGGCGGCCATGGCGAAACCGTCACCCGGCAAGAGGATTTCGCCGCTGCCTTTGCCCGCGCGCAGGCATCCGGCACGCTGGCGGTGCTGGAGCTGCGTCTTGACCCCGAAGCGCTGAGCACCGGAGCCACGCTCTCGGAAACCCGCGCGGCGGGCGAGGCGGCCCGCCAGCGTGCCTGAGGCGGGCTGCGTCTAGAGCCGCCCGATCCAGACCAGCATCGCCGCCAGCCAGGCGGCGGCGGGCACGGTGATCAGCCATGCCCCCAGAATCGTGCGCACATGCGAGCGGCGCACCAGATGCCGGCGGCGGCGTTCCTCGTCGGGGAAGGGGGCCTCTTCGGGCAAGAGATCCTCATCCGCCGCCTGCTTGCGGTCGCGCCATTCGCGGTAAAAGCCGATGCCAAAGACCCCGCCCACCGCGATATGCGTGGTCGAGACCGGCAGGCCAAAGGACGAAAACCCCAGCACGGTGACCGCGGTCGCCAGCGAGACGCACAGCGCCCGGGCAGGGTTCAGGCGGGTGATGCGGCTGCCGACCATATGCACCAGCCGCCGCCCGAACAGCACGATCCCCAGCGCGATGCCAATGCTGGCGACCAGCAGCACCAGCGTGCCGCGCGGTGCTTTCGCGCCGGGCGCGATGCTTTCCAGCATGATCGTCAGGGGGGCGGCGATATTGGCGGTGTCATTGGCGCCATGGGCAAAACCCATGACCAGCGCCGCCGCGGCCAAAGGCAGGCCGAGCAGCTTCTTGACCGCCAGCCGCTCGCCGCTTTCCTCATCGATCAGGCGGTCGATGCGCAGCCGCGCATGAACCCAGCCGGCCCCGGCGCAGACCAGCCCGATGGCCAGGATGACCGGCAAGCCCGGCAGATGGGTCGAAACCGCCGCCACCGCACCCAGCATGCCCATGGTCAGCGCGACCAGCACCGGCAGCCAGATCCGGCCAGCCTCGACCCGGTCGGGGCGGTTCATCACCCGGTTGCGCAGCGCCGCCAGAAGCCCGGCGGCCAGCAGCCCCGCGACCAGCGGCGAGGCGACCCAGCCTGTGGCGATCATGCCCATGGCGGGCCAGTTCACGGCGCTGGCGCCAAAGGTCGCAAGCCCCGCCCCGGCAATGGCCCCGACGACCGAATGCGTGGTGCTGACCGGCGCCGTGGCCCAGGTCGCAAGGCTGATCCAGATCCCCGCCGCCAGCAGCGCCGCCAGCATCATCCGCGCCGTCGCCTCGCCCTGACCCAGCGTGCTGCCCACCAGCCCCTCGGTCAGGGTAGCGGTGACCGCGTCGCCCGCCAGAACCGCGCCCAGCACCTCCATCGCGGCGACAAGGATCAGGCCCGAGGTCATGCCGATGGCCCCCGCCCCCACCGCCGGCCCCAGCGAGTTCGAGACGTCATTTGCGCCGATCGACAGCGCCAGATAGGCGGCGACCGCCATGCCGGCGGCGACGATGCCGATTGCGGGCTGACCGGCAAAGAAGCCGGTCGCGGTCAGCGCGGCGGCGGCCATGAAGATCAGCGCCACACCCAGCCGAAAGACCGGGCGCGCGGATTGCATCACCGCGCGCTCGGCATTGGTGACGCGGCTGAGATCCTTGTCCAGGGTGCGAAATTCGCGCGGTTCACGGGCCATATGGGGCTTAGGCCCCCTTGGCGGCAGGCAGGCTGCGCAGGATCTGCTGCAACCCGGTCTCGGCCACCTTCGAGGCCGCCTCGGCGGGCGTGAACCAGTGGCGCTTGCGCTGTTCGGATTCGGGGAACGCCTTTTGCGTCGCCTCGACATATAGCGGAAAGACGCGGACCTCGACCGGGATGGCAAAGCCCCGATCCTGTTCCTTGTCATACTGATAGCGCCCGATTTCGGCCTGGCTGACGCGGCCGCGGACGCCCGCTTCCTCCCACGCCTCTTGGGCTGCGGCATCGGCCAGGCTGCGGCCCGGCATCGGCCAGCCCTTGGGCACGATCCAGCGCCCGGTGCCGCGGCTGGTGACCAGAAGCACCTCGCCGGATTTTTCGTTTAGGCACAGCGCCGCCACCTGCATTTCCAGCGGGCGGCGCCCGATCAGGCGGGCCAGGCGGTTGCGAAACCGGGTAATCATTCGCCGCCCTCGCCATCGGTGATGCGGCCGCGCATCGACTTGATCTCGCCGCGCTGGGTCTTGGCGGCCAGCCGGCGGCGTTTGCTGCCCAGCGTCGGCCGCGTCGGAATGCGCTTGCGCGGCGCGACCAGCGCCTCGCGGATCAGTTCGGCCAGCCGTTCGCGGGCGATTTCGCGGTTGCGGGCCTGGCTGCGGGTTTCCTCGGCCCGGATCAGCACCGCGCCGTCCTGCGTCCAGCGCCGGCCGGCCAGCCGCCGCAGCCGGGTCTTGACCGGCGCCGGCAAATGCGGCGAACGCTCGGCCTCAAAACGCAGCTCGACTGCGGTTTCGACCTTGTTCACGTTCTGCCCGCCCGGTCCCTGAGACCGGGTGAAACTCTCGGACAGCTCCCATTCCTGGAGCGTGATGGCGTCGTTGATGCGCAGCATGAGGGGAATATGTAGCAAATTCTGGTTAAGAAAAGACCAACGGAATCGCGGCACGTTCAAAAAATGTCAATGCAGTCGGATTGCCGCGGTCGCCGAGGCGCCATTCGCATCAAGGACGGTCAGTTCGGCAAAACCCGCGCCCGGATGCGGTAATTCAACCATGGGTTGCGGCTGGGCGATGGCCACCGGCGTGCCGTTCAAAAGGAATGTCCAGGGTCCGCGCCCGCCGCGCGCCTTGGCGATCAGAGGGCCGCCCGCGTCGATCTCGGCCCCGTCGGGGGGATAGGTCAGGCGCAGCGCGTCCGGGCTGGCGGGGCTGGCAGTGACGGCGCTGACCTCGCCCGGGGCGGCAAAGCGGCGCAGCGGCAGGGGCAGGGCGCTGTTCGGGACGATCAGCGTCTGCGGCGGCGCGGGCGGTAGGGCCGTGACCGGCAGCGCGTCAAAAAGGTCAAACAGCACCGGTGCCGCCAGATCGCCGCCGAACGCGCCGGGCACGGGCGTGCCGTCTGGCCGGCCCAGCCAGACCGCGCCGACATGGGCGCCGTCATAGCCCACCGCCAGCGCATCGCGATGCCCGTAGGAGGTGCCGGTCTTATAGGCCAAAGCCCGCTGGCGCGCTCCATGCGGGGCGGGGTTCTGGGCCAATATCTCGCTCACCTGCCAGGCCGCGACCGGGCCGAACATGGCGGCCTTGCGCGGCGCGGCCCCGCCGGGCAGGGGCGAAAGTGTGACGCCCCGCCCGCCCTGCGCCAGTGACGCATAGCCCTGGGCAAGACCGGCCAGCGTGGTGCCGGCGCCGCCCAGCGTGATGGCCAGGCCGGGCGTTTCGCCGGGCAGGTGCAGATCGATGCCGCCGCGCCGCAGCGCCTGCGCGATGCGGTTCGGCCCGACCGCCTCGGCCAGCTTGACCACGGGGATGTTCAGCGACCAGATCAGCGCATTGCGCAGGCTGACCGTGCCGCGAAACATGTGGTCGAAATTCTGCGGCTGCCAGCGGCCGAACACGGTCGGGCGGTCCTCGATCAGGGTTTCGGGATGGGCAAGGCCGTCATCGAATGCCAGCCCATAGACAAAGGGCTTCAGGGCCGAGCCGGGGCTGCGCCAGGCATGAACCATGTCGACAAACCCTGCTGAGGCGCCATCCGTCCAGTCCGCCGCCCCGACCTCGGCCAGAATCTCGCCGCTGCGGTGATCGGCAAGCAGCACTGCCGCCGACAACCGCCGTCCCGCCCCGCGCACCGCGCGCGAGGCCAGATCCTCGGCCCGGCGTTGCAGGCGCGGGTCGATGGTGGTTTCGATGCGCAGGGCGCCGGGATGGGCGCGCATCAGCCGCGCGGCCAGCAGGGGCGCCAGTGCCGGAAATGCCCGGCGCATGCGCGGCACCGGCTCGGTCATCGCGGCCTCGGCATCGGCGGATGAGATCAGCCCGGCTTTGGCTGCCCGAGCCAGCACCCGGTCGCGCGCGGCCTTGGCGGCCTCGGGAAAGCGGTCGGGGCGGCGCCGTTCGGGTGATTGCGGCAGGGCGACCAGCAGTGCGGCTTGCGCGGGCGTCAGGCGGCGTGGCTCTTTGCCGAACCATTGCAGGCTGGCGGCGCGGACCCCCTCGACATTGGCGCCGTAAGGGGCAAGGCGCAGGTAAAGCTGCAGGATCTCGCGCTTTGACAGCCGCCGCTCCAGCGCCATGGCCAGCCGGACCTGCCGGGCCTTGCCGGTCCATTCGCCGGTCGGCCCTTCCTCGATCAGCCGCGCGACCTGCATGCTCAGCGTCGATCCGCCCGAGACGACACGCCCATGCCACGCCGCCTGCGCCCCGGCGCGCAGCAGCGCCCACGGATCGACGCCGGAATGATCCTGAAAACGCCGGTCCTCCCACTGCATCAGCATGTCCAGATACAGCGGATCGACTGGCCCGGCATCCAGCCGCCAGCGCCCGTCCGCGACCTGAAACGCCCGCAAGAGACTGCCGTCGCGGGCCAGAACCTCGACCCCCACCGGCACGTCCAAGGGCGGCAGTCCCGTCGCCGCGACCCAGTCGTCAAACCGGTCCCGTGCCCCGGCGCCGATCCCGAGGGCCAGCACAAGAACCATCAACAACAGGGCAAGGCGGCGCGATCTCATGCCCTATCCATACGCCAGACCTCGCCGGGAAAGAACGCCTCTGGCGATCTTCCATGTTCAAATATCCATGCGGCCGGGCAAAAGGCGGCTACTTCGCCGTGTCCTCGCCAAACAGCCCCTTCAGCCCGCGTGCGATCAGGTTGCCGACCTTGGGCCGGGGCTGGTGGATAAAGGGCAGCGGCCGGCAGACCTCCATCGCGGCGATGCCGACACGGGCGGTCAGGGCGCCATTCACCACCCCCTCGCCAAAGCGTTTCGAGACCTTGGCCAGAAGCCCGCCGCCGGCGACGGTATGGATCAGGTCGTCCCCGGCGGCGACGGCGCCGGTCGCGACCAGATGCGTCATCACCGTGCGCGCCAGCCGCCAGCCGCCGACGGCACCGGCGCGGCCGCCATAGATCTCGGCCATGCGGCGGATCATGCGCAGGTTCGCGGCCAGCGCCGCCACGACATCGGCCAAAGCCAAGGGGATCAGGGCGGTGGCGGCGGCGACGGTGCGGGCGGCGGCCTCGATCTCGCGCCGCGCCTGCTGGTCGAGATCGGCCAGAAGATGCGTCTCGGCCATGGCGATCAGGGTTTCGGGGTCGTAGGCCTCGGCCTTGCGTTCATGCAGTTGCGCAAGACCCCATTCCATCTCGGGCCGGGTGCGGTAAAGCCGTTCCAACCGGCTTACCACATGTTCCGCCGCTTTCAGATCGCCCGAGGCCAAGGCCGCCCCGGCCTCGCGGTTGATGCCGTCGATGGCGGCGAAACGCGACCAGGCGCGGTATTCGCGCCAGGCCATGGCCAGCGCGGCCATGCAGAACAGCACCATCAGCCCGATACCGATCCAGCCCAGCAGCGGATAGCTGTTCAGAAGGTCGGTCAGATAGCGCAGCGCCGCCACGGACAACAAAAAGGTGAACAGCGCCACGCCGCTGTTGATGAAGAACCGCGTCAGCTTTGACGGCCCGCGCCCGACCAGCCGCGCCACCAACTGCATGGTGCGGGGCTGGGGCAGGGCTGACAGGCCGCCATCCTCGATCGCGGGCGCATCGGCGGGCGAGGGGGTGATCGTGTCCTCGCGCGGCTCAGCGCGCGGTGCGCGGCGTTCGCGCTGATCCTGGCCGCGTGCGCCGGGATCGGGGGCGGTGGCGTCCGCAGCTGCGGCCTCGGCCATTTCCAGCAAGACCGGCCCGCGCCGTTTCGGAGGTTCCGTCATGTCGCGTCCCCTATAGCCTGTCGCCGATCAGGAATTCCGCCGCCCGGTCCAGCCGGATATGCGGCGGCCCGTCGCCGGGGCGCAGCGTATTGGGCGCGGGCGCGAAATCCATGATCGCGTAATCGCCGTCCAGCCAGCGCGTCGCGCCCTGCTGGGCCGGCACCAAAAGCTCGGCCGGGTTTGCCGGCAGCTCGCCCGGGTAAAAGGCCGCCTGTCGCCCGTCCATCAGCGTACCGCGCACGGCGGGCAGGTCTTCGCCGTCCTGACGGATGATTTCCTCGGTCGTGGTGCGCAGGCTGGCGATCGACATGGCATCGGTGCGCGCGCCGGAAAAATCGGCGCGGTCGCGGGCCTCGCGCAGCATGGCGGCGGTGATCGCGGTCAGGCGTGGATGCTGGACGTGGTTCAGGTGGTCGGCCTTGGTCGCGGCGAACAGGATGCGTTCGACCTTTCGCCCGCCCAGAAGCTGCGCCAGCCACCCCGCCCGGCCGGGGCGAAAGGCGGTCAGGATATCGGCCATGGCGCGGCGCATGTCCTCGACCGCGGGGGGACCGGCATGGATAGCGCCCAGCACATCCATCAGCACCACCTGCCGGTCGATGCGGGCGAAATGGTCGCGGAAAAACGGCTTGACCACCCGCGACTTATAGGCGCCGAAGCGGCGGGCGAATTCACGCCCCAGCGCGCCGTCGCGCAGGTCATGGGGCAGGGGGGTGAAGGTCAGCGCGGGCGAGCCCTCAAGTTCCCCGGGCATCAGGAAGCGGCCGGGGGTGCAGTCGGACCAGCCGGCCTCGCGCGTCTGGTGCAGGTGGCTGGTATAGGCCTCGGCCAGGGCCTGCGCGGCAGTTTCGTCAAAGCGCGAGGCGTCGGTTCCGGCCAGTGCGGCCAGGAACCGGTCGGCGCCGGGACGGCCCTTCATGCGGTCCAGCACCTCTTGCGACCATTCGTCGAAATCCTTGTCCATCAGCCGCAGGTCCAGAAGCCATTCGCCGGGATAATCGACGATATCCAGATGCAGCACCTGCTGGCCGCGCCAGCCGGCGATCACGCCGCGCGGCTGCACGCGCAGGGACAGGCGCAACTGGCTGACATGGCGGGTGCCTTCGGGCCAATGCGGGTCGGGGCCGGTCATCGCCGCCAGATGGCGCTCAAAGTCGAAACGCGGCACGGTGTCATCGGGCTGGGGCTGCAGCCACGCCGCCTTGATCGAGCCATCGGCGCCGGCGCGCAGGGCCGCCATCCGCCCCCGGTCCAGAAGGTTGCTGACCAGCGAGGTGATGAAGACGGTCTTGCCTGCCCGCGACAGGCCGGTCACGCCCAGCCGGATCACCGGGTCGGCAAGGCCAAGCCCCTGCATCAGATCATCCGCGATACTCATACCATCCCCGGTTCAACTGCGTCGGGTCAAGATATGCAGACCCGACGCGCTTTTACAGGGGGCCGCTGCTCAGCCGATGTAATCCTCGTAACGGTTGACGACCACATCCAATGCGGCCGGGTCAACCACATGGCCGTTGCGGTTCACATAATAGAATGTTCCGGGATCCCCGTAGTCCCCGAATACCCGAGAGTCGATCCGGAAGCCGACCTCCAGATATTCGTCCGATTCGATCCTCATCACGGTTTGGCCATCGACCTGGACCAGCATCTCGGTTCCCGTCCAGAGGATGGAAACGTCGCTGATGCTGAAACTGCCATCCGCAGCAGTGCAGATGGCAGGATCGAGTTCGATCTGCAGCTCGTCCTCGTCCGGGTTGAAGTCGCGCACCAACGAGGCCTGCCGGATATCGGCAAAGCCGGTCAACCTATCCGCGCCGGCACCGCCATAGACCGTGTCGGCAAGGTCAAAGTTGATGGTGTCATTGCCCGCGCCGCCATCCAGAACATCGCTCGACCGTCCAAGCATGTCGGCATATCTGAAATGCTCATACGCCCAATGCACATCCCAGCGTTCATTGCCTTCCAGACGGTCATTGCCAAGTCCCCCGATCAGGGTCGAGGACAGTTCGGTATCGCCATCGACCGTCAGGGTGTCGTTTCCGGCCCCGCCGTTGATCGTGCTGTCCCCGCCATCGGCAATGATATTGTCGTTTGCGCTGTTGCCGCTGAAATCCGCACCCGGGGTCACGTAAAAGCGCAGCCCGTCGGCGCCATCGCCGCGCCCGATCAGGGTGTCGTCGCCACCCATCCGGATCCAGCTGTTGGTCAGGCCGGTCACATCGATCACGTCGGCACCCTCGCCACCGTCAATCTCCATGTCGCGGCCCGACAGCGTCAAGGTGTCATTGCCGTCCCCGCTCCTGACGTCCATTCTGGTGCCGCTCACCGTGATCCGGTCGTTTCCGGCCCCGCCCCGCGTCAGCACGTCGATGCCATTGACGGTGATGCTGTCATTGCCGTCGCCGCCGCGCAGGAAGATCTGATGGGATTCGGTGAATCCATCGTCGGTGTCGTTCCGGGCCGAGATGGTGTCATTTCCGGTGCCGCCATCGATATCGATCGCAACGCCGGTGGCGGAAATGCTGTCATCGCCCGCGCCGCCCTGCAATGCGGTCAGGCCTTCAAGCACGCGGTCCGCGGGATAGGACGTGGTCTCGGGGTCCCATTGCCATCCCGCGCTGGCGGACCATGTGCCCATCTCGATAAATTGCTCGCTGGGGTCATAGAACGGCGATCTCGACAGGTAATAACCTGCCGTGTTCTCGTCATGGGTGGCGGTGATGGTGTCATTGCCCTCGCCGCCCGAAAACAGGCCGGACTGGTTGTCGACAGTGATGGTCTCGCCGGCTGGGGTGTCGTCATCGTCGCAAAGGTCGCGCCAGTAATCGCGCAGCCGCGTGATGATCCAGTCGCGAAGCGAGGAAAAGAACAAGGAAAAGGAAAAACGCATTCCAGCACCTCGTATAAATATGACTAATATGTATGAATATTAGGCGCCCAAGATTCGATTCGGTCAATCGCGGGTTTATATGCGCGATGCAGTTATTGCGGGATATAAACGGGCGCGCCGGAGATGGGGCCGGGCAAAGGATTATTTGCCCGGATCATATGTTGATCTGCTCGAAATTGCGCATCCCGGCGGCCGGCGGGGCTGTCAGGATCTTTGATCTCATCGCCGACCGACAGGCCGGTGGCGCACTAAATGCGCGCGGCGTCGCTGCCGCCCGGCAATGTGGCCTCGGCCTGCGGGCTTAACGCCAGACAGTCTCGAAGTTGTTGATCACCACGTCCAGCGAGGCGGCGTCGACCGGATTGCCGTCCCGATCGGTATAGGTCGGAGGTTCTCCGGGACTGGGGTGGCCGACCTCATAGCCGACCGACAGGCCTGTCGCGCCTTCGATGCGCACGACATCGCTGCCGCTGATCTGGATCAGGGTATTGCCGTCCTGCTCGACCACCGTGACATTGGCAAAGTCACTGATCGTGCCGGCCTCGGTCGTGGGCTCGATGTTAACCCTCAGCACATCCTCGCCGGCGGTAAAGTCGGTCACCACCGAGGTCTGCCCGACATCGGCAAAGCCTGTCAGCAGGTCCGCCCCGGCGCCGCCGGTCACCGTATCGGCCAGATCAAAGTAGATCTGATCATCACCCGTGCCGCCGTTCAGCACGTCATTGCTGTTTCCGATATTCCAAGTATATAGGGTGCTCTCACTATCAGGGCCGTGGGCACGCGCGTGATTGCCGACCAGGAGGTCGTTTCCGGCCCCGCCAGTCAGGGTCGAGGACCCGGAATACCCATAATCGGTTCTCAGCCAGTCATCGCCGGCCCCGCCATCGGCGCTGGAGGACTCACGCAGGATGATCAGATCTTCCGAGGCATTGCCGGTAAAGCTGCCACCATCCTCGACGATGAATACCAGCCCGTCTTCGCCGTCGCCGCGTCCGGTCACAATGTCGTCGCCCGAGATCACGACACTGCTTTCGGTCATTCCGCCCAGGCTGAGCGTGTCGGTGCCGTCGCCGCCGGTGACGAGCATGTTGCTGCCCGAGGCGGTGATCAGGTCGTTCCCGTCGCCGCCGCGGACGAACATGGTCGTCGGACCTACAGTCCCCAAGCCATCGGAATTGGCCGTGATGGTGTCATTTCCGGCGCCGCCATCGACGTCGGTCGAAACGCCGGTGGCGGTGATGCTGTCATTGCCCGCGCCGCCGTTCAGCGCCGTCAGACCGGGCAGCAGGCCACCTTCCGGCACCGGGTCTTCGGGATCCCAGCTGCTGTCGCTGTCGGGCCATTGCCAGGCGCCCTCGTCGGTTTCAAAAGGCCTCAGATCGAAGGTTGCCACGGCGCTGTCGCGGGTCGAGATGATGGTATCGTTCCCGTCAGTTCCGGTGACCTCGCCGTCCTCGTTCGTGGCGGTGATCGGCTGGTCGTCCGAGCTGCTGTCATCATCGTCGTCAAAAATGCTGAACAAAGCCAGCGCGCTGACTGAACCGATCAGCGCCAGCAACATGGGACTCATGGTATTCACCTGATAGTTTGAATTAATAACGCAGCATTTCTGAAATGTGGATCGCGGACAAGTCAATCGGATTTGCTGTGGCTTTCGCAATTCCGTGGGGTTTGTCATAAGGCGGCCATGCCCGAGACCTTGCCCATTGATGCCGTCCTGCCTGATCTGCGCGCCGCGCTGGCCGCGCATGGCCGCGCCGTGCTGATGGCTCCGCCCGGCGCGGGCAAGACGACGCGGGTGCCCTTGGCGCTTTTGCCGGTCATCCGGGGCCGCATCGTCATGCTGGAGCCGCGCCGTCTTGCCGCCCGCGCCGCCGCCGAGCGCATGGCCGAAACGCTGGGCGAGCCCTTGGGCCAGACCGTCGGTTATCGGATCCGGGGCGAGGCCGTTCCCGGCACCCGCATCGAGGTGGTGACCGAAGGCATCCTGACCCGGATGATCCAGTCCGACCCCGCGCTGGACGGGATCGGCTGCGTGATTTTTGACGAATTTCACGAACGCAGCCTGAACGCCGATCTGGGCCTTGCCCTGACATGGGAGGCGCGTCAGGCCCTGCGCCCCGATCTGGCGCTGCTGGTCATGTCGGCGACTCTGGATGCCGAACCCGTCGCCGCGTTGCTGGATACGGCGCCAGTGATCCGCTCGGACGGCCGCGCCTTTCCGGTCGAAACCCGCTGGCTCGACCGTCCCCTGCCCGCGGGCGCGCGGCTGGTCCCCGAGGCCGCGCGGTTGGTTCATGAGGCCGAGGCCGACACCCGCGACACCGGCGGCACCATCCTGACCTTTCTGCCCGGCGAGGGCGAGATCCGCCGCGTTGCCGCCGCGCTCAGCACGGATGCCGAGATCGTGCCGCTTTATGGCGCGATGGATTTCAAGGCGCAGCGGGCGGCGATGCAGCCTGCGGCGCCGGGGCGGCGGCGGATCGTGCTGGCGACCTCGATCGCGGAAACCTCGCTGACCATCCCGGATGTCCGGGTCGTAGTTGATGCCGGCCGGGCGCGGCGCGCGCGCTTTGACACCGGCAGCGGCATGTCGCGGCTGGTCACCGAACGCGTCAGCCGCGCCGAGGCCGAACAGCGCCGGGGCCGCGCCGGCCGGGTGGCGCCGGGCATCTGCTACCGGATGTGGGCCCGCGCCGAAGAGGGCGCGCTGCTTGCATTCGCGCCCCCGGAAATCGCGGTGGCCGATCTGGCCGGGCTGGCGCTGGAACTGGCAAACTGGGGCTCGGACGGGCGCGATCTGGCCTTTCTGACTCCGCCGCCCCATGCCGCGCTGACCGAGGCCCGCGCCCTGCTGCGGGATCTTGGCGCGCTCGACGCGCAAGACCGCATCACCGCCCATGGCCGGGCGCTGGTCGCGCTGCCGCTGCATCCGCGTCTGGCGCATATGCTGATGCTGGCGGGCCGCGACGCTGCCGATCTGGCGGCGCTGACGGCCGAGCGCGATCCCCTGACCG
Source organism: Paracoccus lutimaris (assembly GCF_003337565.1). GTDB lineage: Bacteria > Pseudomonadota > Alphaproteobacteria > Rhodobacterales > Rhodobacteraceae > Paracoccus > Paracoccus lutimaris. The sequence goes on along the minus strand of NZ_QPJL01000025.1, from coordinate 7,664 downwards.
GCGCGCCGGCCGACCTGACGCTGCGGCTGCGCGCCATTCGCGACCTGAACGCCTATGAGGACCGCCACCCCTGGCCTGCCAATCCCGGCACGCTGCACCGCATCCGCGACGAGGCGAAACGCCTGCGCCGCATGGCGCCCGCAGGGCAGGGCCTCTCGCCCGGGGCCATGGCCGCGCTGGCCTATCCCGACCGGATCGGGCTGCGGCGCAAGGGCGATCAGCCGCGCTATGTGCTGTCGGGCGGCAAGGGCGCCGTGCTGACTGACGGCGACACGCTGGCGGCCGCGCGCCTGATCGTCGCCACCGACCTTGACGGCGACGCGCGCGAGGCCCGCATCCGCATGGCCGCGCCCGTCGATGAGGCCGAATTGCGCGAATTGTTCGCCGACCGGATCGAGACGGTCGAGACGGTCGAATGGTCACGGCGCGAGAACCGCATCTCGGCCCGGCGTCAGGAAAGGCTGGGCGCGCTGGTGCTGGCCGACCGGGCGCTGGACGACCCCGACCCGCAGGCCATGGCCTTGGCCGCCTTCGAGGGGCTGCGCGCGAACGGTCTAAGCTGGGCACCCGCCGCCGCCCGGCTGCGGGCACGTATTGCCCTGATCCCCGATCTGGGGCCGGTCGATGATGAAAGCCTGCTCGCCGATCCCAACTGGCTGCTGCCCTGGCTGGGCAGGGCGCGGACGCTCGCGGATCTGCGCGCGCTGGACCTGACCGAGGCGCTCAAGACCCGCATCGGCTGGGACGGCCAGCAGCGCCTGAACGATGCGACGCCTGCGCATTTCGTCACCCCTCTGGGTCGCAAGGTGCCCATCGACTATGACCATGAGACGCCCTCGATCGAGCTGAAGCTGCAAGAGCTGTTCGGCGTTGCCCGTCACCCGGTCGTGGGCGGCCGACCCCTGCGCATCACCATGCTGTCGCCCGGCGCCAAGGTGATCGCGGTGACCACCGACCTGCCCGGCTTCTGGGCCGGAGGTTATGCGGATGTGCGCAAGGACATGCGCGGCCGTTACCCGCGCCACCCATGGCCGGAAAACCCGCTGGAGGCCGACCCGACCACGCGCGCCAAGCCCCGCGGCACCTGAGACACAACGTCGCTTGCCCCTTGCGTGGCCGGCCGCTAGCAACTCTGCGAAACAGTGTCTGGAAAGAGTCTCATGTCGTCCCAAACCCCCATCGCGACCGTTCCGACGGGCCGCTTTGTCCTCCAATATCTTCTTTATCTGATCGGCGGAGGCGTTCTGGTCTTTGCCTTGTACTGGGGGCTTGAACGCTTTGTCGGCTACCAGGGCAGCAGTGGTAACGCCATGGGTCTGATCCTGCCCGCTGTCGCGGGGATGTCGACGGCAGCAGGGTGGTACAGCAAGCACAAGACCCGTCCCGGCAGCGGCCAGCTGTGGAAACTGGCGCTGATCTGCGGCCTGATCACCATCCTGATCAATGCCGCGATCATCGTGGTCTATTATCAGACTGGCCTCCTGCAAGAGGCGCTGGGCGGTCAGCCCCTGAGCAGCGAGGATCTGCAGATCTTCGCCGGCGTGCTTGCCGTGATCGGGGTGCTGCTGGTGCTGCTGATCCGCATGGGCATGTGGTTCGGGTTCGGAACCGCCGCGAAACAGGAACAGAAGCTGGTCGCAAAGCAGGCCGGAAAGTAACCGCGTCACGGGCTCTACAGATCGCGCCCGGCTCCGTCAAAGGTCGGGCGGGCAAGTATCAGGCGCCCCGCATCCCGCGCAGGCGAAAGGCCAGCACGATCATCGCCACCCCGATCAGCAATGCGAAGGTCCCGATCAGCCAGGCGATGCTCAGCAGTCCCGCCGCCGGGATCATCGCCATCAGCACGCCCCAGATCACCAGAAACAGCCCGCTCAGCCCCAGCGCCCATTCGCCTTCGATCTGCTGGCGCAGGCGGATCGCCGAGACGATGCGGAAGACGCCGCCGACCACCGCCCAGACCGCCATCCAGATGACAAAGGCCAGCGCCGTCGCCTCGGGCCAGAACAGCGCCATCAGGCCGATGATGATCGACAGCGCCCCGTCCAGCGCCCAGGCCCACCAGCCGTCATCCTCGGATTTGCGCTGAAAGCCGACGATCAGCGCCATCACCCCGTCAAAGACCGCATAGGCGCCAAAGACGATCAGCAACACATAGACCGTCAGCCCCGGCCAGATCAGCGCCATCAGGCCAAAGATCACCGCCGCGATGCCACGCAGCAGCGGCACCCACCAGTAATCCGCCATGACCCGCAAAAGATTATCCATGGCACGCCCTTTCAAATTCGTTGCAACCAATAGCGGCAAAACCCGGCTGCAAGATTAACCCGCAGCAGGCCCGGCACGCAGGGGCAATTGCAGATCTGCCGCCGGCCGTGTCCTGCGGGTCACAATCCCGCCGCTCAGCCCAAGCGCGCGGGCAGGCTCAGTCCGCGCAGAATCTCATCCGCCGGCATCGGGCGCTTGCCTTCGCGCTGCGCCTCAAGCACCTCGATGGCACCGATGCCGCAGGCGATGCTGAATCCCCCCAGCACCTGCCCCGGCGCCCCCGATCCTGCGACCAGACGCGAGCGCAGCAGCTTCACCCGTTCCTCGCCGATCAGGCACCATGCGCCGGGAAAGGGCGAAAGCCCCCGGATCAGCCGGTCGACCTCTGCCGCAGGACGGCTCCAGCCGATCCGCGCCTCGGCCTTGTCGATCTTGGCGGCATAGGTCACGCCCTCGGCTGCCTGAGCTGTCGCGGCCAAGGGCAGTCGCTCCAGCGTTTCGGTGATCAGCGCGGCGCCCATGCCGGCCAACCGGTCATGCAGATCGGCGGTGGTGTCCTGCGGACCGATGGCGGTGCGGGCCTCGGCCAGAACCGGGCCGGTATCCAGCCCGGCCTCCATCTGCATGATGGCGACGCCGGTTTCCGCGTCCCCCGCCATCACCGCACGGTGGATCGGCGCGGCCCCCCGCCAGCGCGGCAGCAGCGAGGCGTGGATGTTCAGGCACCCCAGACGCGGCGCGTCCAGCACCGGCTGCGGCAGGATCAGCCCATAAGCCACGACAACCGCGACATCCGCCCCCAGCGCCGCGAACTCCGCCTGATCCTCAGCCGATTTCAGCCGCTCTGGCACCCGCACCATCAGCCCCAGCTCTTCGGCCGCACGCTGCACCGGCGAGGGGCGCGGCTTCTGCCCACGCCCGGCGGCGCGCGGCGGCTGCGAATAGACCGCGACGACCTCATGCCGCGCGGCAATGGCCCGCAGCGCCGGAACCGAGAAATCCGGCGTCCCCATGAAAATCACGCGCATGGCCCAGCCTCTTTCATGTCCAAATATCCTCTGGGGGTCCGGGGGGCGAAGCGCCCCCGGCTTCCTACCGCCGCGCCAGCTTTTCCGATTTCGCCACCAGCATCTTGCGGCGCAGGGGCGACAGGTGATCGACGTAAAGCTTGCCGTTCAGATGATCGATCTGATGCTGCACGCTGGTCGCCCACAGCCCGACGAAATCCCGCTCCTCGATCTCGCCCCGGTCATTGAGGAAACGCACGGTGACGGCGCGGGGACGCTCGATCCGGGCCGAGACGCCGGGCAGGTTCGGGCTGGCTTCCTCATGGGCGCGCAATTGCACGCTTTCATGCAGCACCTCGGGATTGGCCATGCGCACGGCCTGCCCGCGCTTTTCCGAGGCATCCACCACCGCCAGCCGCTGCATGATGCCGATCTGGGGCGCGGCAAGGCCGACGCCGGGCATCGCCTCCATCGTGTCGATCATGTCGTCCCAGATCATCCGCACGGTCTCGGTGATCGCGGGAACCGGCTCGGCGGCGATGTGCAGGCGGCGGTCGCTATAGGGCAGGCAGGTGCGGACGGTCATCGGTGGCCCCTGACTACGCTTCGCGGCCGCGTTCGCGCTTCAGCTTGACCATCTTGCGGGTGATCAGCTGGCGCTTGATCGGACCCAGATGGTCGATGAACAGCTTGCCATCCAGATGGTCCATCTCGTGCTGGGCGCAGGTGGCCCAAAGCCCGTCGAAGTCCCGCTCATGGGTCTTGCCATCCAGACCCAGCCAGCGGACGCGCACCTCGGCGGGGCGGGTCACGTCGGCGTAATGGTCGGGGATCGAAAGGCAGCCTTCCTCATAGGTGTTCAGCGCCTCGGACCGCCAGGTGATCTCGGGGTTCACCATGGCGATGGGCTGGCGCGGCGCCTCGGGGTCCTTCTCGCAATCCATGACATAGAGCCGCGACAGCACGCCCACCTGCGGCGCCGCCAGGCCCACGCCCGGCGCGTCATACATGGTGGCCAGCATGTCGGCGGCCAGGGTCTCGATCTCGGGGGTGATGCGGGCCACGGGGTCACACGGCTTTTTCAGCCGCGGGTCGGGATGAAGGAGGATGCTGCGCAATGTCATGCATGTGATCTAGGGCATGGCTTGGCCTTGCGCAACAAGTCGCTATGCTGCCCGGGGTGACGAGGAGACAGACCAGAATGGCCAGACCCGATTTCGACGAGATCATCGACCGCACCGGCACCGCCTGCAACAAATGGGACGACATGCAGGCCGTCTATGGCGTGCCGCCCGGTGACGGCATCGCGATGTGGGTGGCCGACATGGATTTCCGCCCGCCCGCATCGGTCCAGCGCGCGGTCGAGGGCATGGCCGCCCATGGCATCTATGGCTATCCCGGCACCAATACCGCCTATATCGAGGCGATCCGCTGGTGGATGGCGACCCGGCATGGCTGGCAGGTCGCGCCCGAATGGATCCTGACCGCGCATGGGCTGGTCAATGGCACGGCGCTTTGCGTCGATGCGTTTACCCGGCCGGGCGATGCGGTGATCCTGATGACCCCGGTCTATCACGCCTTTGCCCGCGTCACCCGCGCCGCCGGGCGCGAGGTGCGGGAATTCCCGCTGGCGCTGCGGGACGGCGAATACCGCATGAATTGGCCGGAATGGGAAAAGCTGCTGACCGGCAATGAGAAGATGCTGATCCTGTGTTCGCCCCATAATCCCGGCGGCCGGGTCTGGAGCGTCGAGGAACTGCGCGAGGTCGCCGATTTCTGCGCTGCCCATGACCTGATCCTGGTCTCGGACGAGATCCACCACGATCTGGTCATGCCCGGCGCCCGCCGCCATACGGTGCTGGCCAAGGCCGCGCCCGAGGCCACCCCGCGCCTGGTCACCCTGACCGCCGCGACCAAGACCTTCAACATCGCCGGCGCCCATATCGGCAATCTGATCGTCGCCGATGAGGGGCTGCGCAAGGCGCTGCAAGGGCGGATGATGGCACTTGGCATCTCGCCGGGGCTGTTTGGCCTTGGCATGATCGCCGCCGCCTATTCGCCCGAGGGCGCGGAATGGGTCGATCAGCTTGTCGCCTATCTGGACGGCAACCGGCGGCTCTTCGATCAGGGCGTGAACGCGATCCCCGGGCTGCGCTCGATGCCGCTGGAATCGACCTATCTGGCCTGGGTCGATTTTTCGGGCACCGGCATGGCGCGCGCCGAATTCACCGCCCGCGTCGAAAAGAGCGCCCGCATTGCCGCCAATCACGGCACCAGCTTTGGTCTGGGCGGCGAAAGCTTCCTGCGCTTCAACATCGCCACACCCCGCGCCCGCGTGGCCGAGGCGGTGGCGCGGCTGCAAGGGGCATTCGGCGACCTGCAATGAAACGGCTGGGCGGGCTTTTCTCGGCGCTGTGCCTTGCGGGGCTTTTGGCGGGGCTGTGGATGATCTGGAAGATCGAACCCACCCCCGTCCCGACACCGCAGCCCGAGGCACCGGGCGCGCCGGGGCAGGGATGGCAATGGCCCGATTTTCGCCTGCCCGAGTTTCGTTTGCCCGAGATATCTCTGCCCGACATCTTTTCGCGCCCGCCCGCGCGTCCCGAAGGCCCCATCGCCTCGCCGGTCGAACGCATCCTGGTGGAAAAATCCGCCCGCCGCATGACCGTCTGGCAAAAGGACGGCCCGCCGAAAAGCTTTGATATCGCGCTGGGATTTTCACCCGATGGCGACAAGTCGCGCGAAGGAGACGGTCGCACGCCCGAGGGTGTCTTCCGCATCGACCGGCTGAACCGGCAAAGCAAATATCACCTGTCGCTGGGCATCGACTATCCGCAGAGACACCATCGCGAGGCGGCGCGGCGCGCCGGTCACAGCCCCGGCGGCGATATCATGATTCACGGCCAGCCCAATCAGGTCCCCGATGGCTATAAGGTCAAGGGCGACTGGACCGCCGGCTGCATCGCCGTCACCAATCCCGAGATCGAGGAGATCTTTGCCCATGCCGCCATCGGCACCGAGGTCGAGATCCGCCCCTGATCGCTGGGCTTGGGCTAACAGGACAGATCGTCAAACGACACGCCCCGCCCGAAAGGGGGCGGGGCGTGTAGGATGCGTAATTTGGCGGATCAGGAAGCGATGCGTGCAGCCTCGTCCGGGGTCAGGCCGAACAGCTTGTCGCGCAGCTGCCGGCCTTCGCGAACGGTCAGGAAGCGGCGCGCGCCGGCAAAGCTTTTGCCGATGCGGTGCAGCTCGGCCAGATCGGGAAAGAGTTCGGCGATTTCGGCCTGCGCTTCGGCGTCAAAGCCCTTGAGCGCCTGCTCGCCCAGATAAAGGCTCTCTGCCCGGCAGCCATCGGCAAAGACGATCTCGTGCCGGTCGAACAGGAGGTGGAAATATTCGACCGCCTCATCTTCCTGAATGACGATGCTGGTGCCGTTCACAAGGCTTTTGGCGGGGGCCAGAACCTCGGTTTCGTCGAACAGTTCGTGCACAGCCTCGCCCGCGATCAGCATGCGGTGCTGCTGCGAGACCAGCATGTCGCGGTCGTTCCCCAGCGCGCCCTTGCGGATCAGGACCGGGGCCATGCGGTCAAGGGCAGCAACCTTGCGCCGGCCGATCCAGCGAATTTCCTGCATGCCGTGATCGGCGGTGCGGACGCGATCGCCGGTCTTCAGATCCTTGACCCGGGTGGCGCCGGTCTCGGTCTCGATCAGGGTGCCGCCGGCAAAGCAGGGCACCACCTCGAAGGCCGCCAGCTCATTGGCGAAGTTGTCCATCTGGAAGACCTGCGTCAGGTCCATCCCGCCCAGGCCGGTGGTGATGTATTCCCCCAGCGTGATGCCGGTGATGTTGACACCCGAGGCGTTCAGCCGTCCGACCAGCAGATCGCCAAAGACCATCGACTGGTATCTTGCGCCGGTGCCGGGGTCGGTTCCGGTGATGATGACGCCGACCCCGTGAATGGTCGAGCCATCTTCCATGCGGAATTCAAGGCGATACCGGTCCATGTCGGTGGCCCGCAGCCAGGGCTCTCCGTCCAGACTGCCATCGCCATTGGTGTCCATCTGCACCGCTTCGCCAAGATCCAGGTTGGAGTTGTCGCCCGGATAGTTCTCGGCATAGGCGCCGGTATTGTTCCATGTCCCGTAGGTGGCGTTGCCGGTCGACGAGGGGTCGCTGACCATGGCGATCGGGGCAACCTCGGAATTCGCGAAACGCAGGACGTCTCCGACCGAATCCGGCCCGTTGTAATTGGTTTGTCCCAGAAAGATGGACGATCCTTCCGCGGTTCTGCTAGGTCATGTTGACAAATGGCGGAGCCAGAGGCGGATCGACGTGATATCGATGAAGCCAAGGAAGCTTTCGGCGGTCTTGTCGTAGCGGGTGGCG
>NZ_QPJL01000024.1 GCF_003337565.1 Paracoccus lutimaris | reverse complement strand
TCATCAAGTAAGCCAAGGCTTGCGAAGCGATCACATCGGATGATCCGGCAACGGATATCACGATGGAAAGGGCCGCCCCAAGGGGCGGCCTTTTTTACACTGAGGGGTGCAGATGGCCGTTGAGTTTCAATTGACCCGCGCGGAGTATTTCGCCGCCCAGAGCCTGCATTCCCGGCGCCGCTTCCGCCGATTCCTGTGGGTGTGGCTGCTGCTTTTTCTGTCTGCTTCCAACTGGTTGCAGCGCGACCGCTTTGGCGATCCGGGTGCCTATTGGGTTCTTGCGGTGCTGATCGGGGTCGGGCTGCTGCTGCTGGCGGTGCTGGACTGGGCCATGCCCCGGATACTCGCCACGATCATGGTCCTGACCGCCTGGAGACAGCAGCCGATGCTGCGCGAGCCGGTCTCGTTCGAAGTCGATGATGCCGGCCTGCGCTATCACAGTGATCGCGGCAACTGGCAGTATCGCTGGGCCGACCTGATCGGCCGGGCCGAAAACAGCCGCATCTGCCTGCTGTATCTGGCGCCCAACCTGATGCTGCCGCTGCCCCGCCGAGTCCTGACCGAAACCGATCTGGCCACGATCCGGCGCCATCTGGGCCGCTGATCGATGCGGCTGATCGACGCCGGCGGACATGGCTGCGGCACCGGGGTGGGCGCCGCAGCCGGCCGGGATTATTGCCCTGCCAGTGCCTTGGCCAGCCGCATCAGGCCGACCGCCTCGCTGCGATAGCCAAAGGCATCCTCGCCCCGGCTGTCGCTGGCCAGCGCGATGGCCTGATCCCAGCCCCAGTCGCCCAGATATTTGTCGCCTGACAGCAGCTGGCCGAAGCCGGCAATGGCGGCGGCAAAGCGGGCGTCGGCATCATTGCCGCCCTGTCCGGCAAGGATCGGGGTCTCGATCAGGGCCGAAGTCGCCTCGCCCGGCAGCTTGTAGCGCAGGCGCAGGTGGCCAAGCTCGTTGCCCGTCCCTGTGACCGCGGCAGGGGCGGCATAGCGCAGCGGCTGATTGCGCAGCGCCGGGCTGCCGGGCGCGGTGATCTCGTAAAGCGCGGTCGCGCTATGGCCAGCGCCGATTTCGCCCGCATCGATCTTGTCATTGCTGAAATCCTCGCGCGCCAGCGCCCGGGTCTCATAACCGATCAGCCGGTATTCGGCGACCTCGGCCGGGTTCCATTCGACCTGGATCTTGACGTCGCCGGCAATCGGGAACAGCGCGCCCGAAAGCTGGTCGACCAGCACCTTGCGGGCCTCTTGCAGGGTGTCGATATAGGCGGCCTGCCCATTGCCGTTCTGGGCCAGCGCCTGCATGGTCGCGTCATCCAGATTGCCGCGCCCGAAGCCCAGCACCGACAGATAGGTGCCCTGGTCGCGCTTGCGGGCGATGTAATCCGTCAGCTCCGCCGGATCGGCGATGCCGACATTGAAATCGCCATCCGTGGCCAGAAGGATGCGCGAGACCTCGCCCTGACCGGCCATGGCGGCGGCGGTGCGATAGGCCAGCTCCAGCCCCTCGGCCCCGGCGGTCGCGCCACCGGCCGCAAGCCGGTCCAGCGCCGCCGAAATCTTGTCCTTGTCGCTGGCCGGGGTGGGGGCCAGCACCTCGCCGGCGGAACCGGCATAGGTGACGATGGCGACCTGATCCTCGGGGCGAAGCTGGTCCAGCGTCAGCCGCAGCGATTGCTTGAGCAGCGGCAGTTTGTCCTGTTCCTCCATCGAGCCGGAAGTGTCGATCAGAAAGACAAGGTTCAGCGGCGGGCGGTCCGCGATCGCGGGCATCCGGCCCTGCAGGCCGATGCGCACCAGCCGCGTGTCCTTGTTCCAGGGCGTCGGCATCACATCGACCGCGGCGCGGAACGGGACCTCATCCGCATCGGGCGCGGGATAGGCATAGGGGAAATAGTTCACCATTTCCTCGATGCGGACGGCCTCGGCCGGGGGCAGGGTGCCGGCCATCAGCGACGAGCGGATGACCGCATATGATGCCGTGTCCACATCGGCCGAGAAGGTCGAGACCGGTGTTTCCGTCGTCACCTTTACCGGGTTCTGATCGGCATTCGCAAAGGCTTCGGTGTCGGGTTGGCGCAGGGGCATCGCCTTGGGCGCGAACTCGGCCCGCAGCTTGGCCTTGCCGGCCTGCGCGGGGGATGCAGCTGCCGATTCCTGTGTCCTGGCGACCCGGGTCTGTGCCGGCGCCACGGCATTGCTGGCCGCATCCGCCGTAATGAACTGCGCCTCGGCCGGCTCGGTCGCCGCGATCTGAGGCGCGGGGGCGGGTTCGGGCGTGGCGGGGACCGGAGTGATTGCTGGCTCCCCCGGATCCAGTTCGACCGATGCCGCGGGGGCTGGGCCGGGGGCGGGGGTCGCAATCGGATCGGGGGCGGGGGTCGCAATCGGATCAAGGGTCGGGCCGGGACGGTTCTGTTCAACCGGCAGGATGACAAACAGGCCAAGGCACAGCGCCGCGACCGAGGTGGTGGCGGCAAGGGCGGGGCGGCTGGTCAGATGGGCAAGCATGGTACGAACTCCACTCAGGAAATCCGCCCGCTGTTTCGGGCGGTCCTGATTGGGACGCGCGGTGGCGGGATTTTCTTGGTGCAGCGCGTCGAAATTTTCCATCGCCCGCGCCAGGGCACGCTCGCGCGCGACCGGATCGGGGGCGGGTGTGCCGTCGCGCAGCGCTTGTGCCAGGCGCTCAAGCGGGTCTTGCGGGTCGCGGGTCATGGCGTGCTCTCCTCCTCTTGCGCCAGCGCGCGGAGGCGTTTGCGGGTCTCGGACATGCGCCATGCCACGGTGCCCTCGGGAATGCCGAGGATGGCGGCGGTCTCGGCCTGGGTCAGGCCCTCGTCCAATGTCAGGGCCAGCGTGTCGCGCAAATCTTCCGGCAGGCGGGACATGGCGGCGGACAGCCAGTCCTGAAGGGCGGCGCCCTCGGCCAGTTCGGCCTGACGGTTGATTTCCCATGCCCCCCAGCCCGAGGCCGCGCGGGCATGGGTGGCGGCGCGGCGGCGGCGGTCATGGGCGGCATTCACGGCGACGCGGTAAAGCCAGGTGGTGAAGCGCGCCTCGGCCCGCCAGCCTTTCAGGCGGGTGGGCAGGCTTGCGCAGATGTCCTGTGTCAGGTCCTCGGCCTCGGCCCGGTCGCCGGTCAGCCGCCAGCACAGCCCGTGCAGGCGGTCGTAATGACGCGCAAGCAGCGCCGCAAAGGCGTTGCGGCTGCCATGCGCGGCCTCATGGGCAAGCGTGTCGTCGGGCGTATCCATCAGCATCACAAGACTGGGACGCATCCGCACGCCCGATCCTTGGCCAGCAGTCCGAATTTTTTCATCCCCCGCAAGAGGGGATGGAAAAAGGGGGGCGACGCGCGCCCCCCTTCGTGTCTCATCTCAGGCGTTGTAGCGGGAAAAGCCGCGGCTGGTCTCGGCGGTGAAGACCGCGCCGAAAAGTCGCGGCGCCAGCGTCGAGGAACTGCCCAGAAGCTCCGTCACCTCGTTGACCGAAGCCTCGCCCCAGCGCAGCACCAGCAGCGAGCAATCGGCGAAGCCTGCGGCGATCTCGACCTCGGGGCGTTCGGCGAGTTCGGGCAGGATCAGCAGGATCAGGTCCAGCTGCGGGCGCAGCGCGCCAAGGCAGGCCTCCAGATTGCGCTGCTGGGTCGCGGCCAGGATATCGGTGCCCTTGGGCAGACCAGCAACAAGCGGCTGGCCGGGGCGGGCCGTGGCTTGCAGGCGCGCAAGTTCATCCAGCGGCGGGGCGCCGATATCCAGATATTGCGGCGCGGTGCCCGCCGGCGTCAGCGCGGCCAGCGCGGCGGCGTCGCCCGTCAGGTCCAGCACCAGCACCCGTTCGCCAGAGCCGGCCACGCTGCTGGCAAGCCAGCCCGACAGCTGCGCCACGCCCGAGCTGCGCGAGGCGGCCGCCAGCCCGCTGATCAGGGCGCCGTTCTCGGGGTGGATGCGCTGCATCTGGGCGATGATGCTGCGCAGGCTGCCCCGGGCGGCGCTGTTGGTCGCAGGCGGCGGCATCAGGAAGCTGCCCGGCTTGGACACGGGCTTGCGCGCCGCCGAAACGCCGGGCACCAAGCCAAAGGCGCGCAGGCCCAGCCCGTCGCGCAGCTCGGTCACGCGACGCAGCCGGTCGTCGGTCATCTCGCGCAGGAAGGCGATGCCAGTGCCCAGAACCAGCCCGGCAAAGACCGTCAGCACCAGCAGGCGCTTGGTCTTGGGCGAGGCGACCTGATCGGGGGGCACGGCGCGGGCAATGACGCGGGCCGGCGCGCGCTGGAAGCTTTCGCGCTGCGCGGCCGAGATCATCTGCTGCAGCATCGAGCCGTATTGGCTGCGCTTGGCCTCGGCGTCGCGCTCAAGCTCGCGCAGGCGGATGGATTTCTCGGCATCCGCGCTGGCGCGGGCGCGCAGCTCCTCGACCTGGGCCTCGGTGGCGGTGATCTCGCGGCGGACGGCCTCGATCTGGGTGTTCATGCGCCCGGCGATCTGACGGGCCTCGTCCAGGATCACCTCGCGCAATTGCTGCTGGTCCTGCTGGTTGCGCGCCACCAGATCGCTGGAGGAGCCCCAGCGCCGCACCAGCTCATGCTGTTCCGAGATCAGCCTCGCATAGCGGGTCTGGAAGTCACGCAGCGCGGGGCTGGCGACCTCGCCGCCCAGCGTGCCGTCCATCAGCGCCCCGGCCGAGCCGGAATCGACGATGCCCTCGATCTTGTCCTGGCGGTTCTCGATCTCGATCAGCTGCGAGCGCAGGCTGATCAGCCGGTCCGTCGCGCTGGAGAGTTCCGCCTCGGAGGGCAGGACCGAATCGCGCATGGTGAACAGGTTGTTCTCGCGCCGGTAATCGGCCACGGCGCGGTCGGCGGCCTGCACCTCGTCGGCCAGTTTCTCGACGCTTTGGTCCAGCCAGCTGGCGATACGCCGGGTGTCCGACAGCGCCGCATCCGACGAGACGTCGAAATAGGCGTCGATCAGCGTGTTCACCGCCTTCATCGCAAAGACCGGGTCGGGCGAGGTAAAGGCGATCGAGATGACATAGGTGCCGCCGTCGCGGGAAATGTCGAAATCTTCCATCATCTTGCGGCGGATGATCTCGCGCCGGCTGGCCTCGGCATCCTCGGCGTCAAGCACCGGCTTTTCGCTGCGTGGCGACAGTGCCGCGCGCAGCATGTCGAGCAGCGCGCTCAGCGGGCCGGGTTCCTCGGCGGCTTCGGTCGAGGGGTCGAACAGACCCATGTCCTCGGCCGAGCGCATCGTCACCTCGCGCGAGGACAGGACCTTCAGCTCGCTGTCCACGACCAGCGCGTCCGACAGCAGAAGCGTCGGCGCCTCGGGCCCCGAGGGCGAGTTCGAGATGCGCGGATCGACCACCACCTCGGCCCGGGCGGTATAGGTCGGCTTTGCGAAATAGGCATAGACCATCGCCAGCGCGGTCAGCGCCAGCGTCAGGCCCGCGATCAGCCGCCATTGCCGTCTGAGGCCCGCGCGGGCGGCGCGGATGGTGCTGGCCAGATCGACCTCGGGCACCGCTTCGCGGGGGGCGTCTTCGCTGCGCCAGTGTTTCTTGCCGGTTTGGATCATGTCGGGGTCTCCGGTCCCGGCAGACCGGCAACCGGCGGGAAAGCCGGCGCCGGAACATTTCCGGGCAGTTCGTGTTCAGACTTGCGGGGCCGGGCGGCAATCATGCGGCGCAGCCATGGCGGTGTCGGGGAAGGGCGGGAAAGGCGGGGCGTCATGCGGTGCCCCCCGGGATGCGCGATGGGCTGCGCCATTCGCCCAGGCTCACGCCCAGCATGATCACCCAGCTGAGCATGAATTCGTGCTGACGATACAGGAACGGCTCGCCCAGTGCGACATTGATCGGCAGGATCGACAGCACCAGCCAGCAGACCGACATGGCCGAGCCGCTGGCCCGCCAGCGGCGAAATGCGCGCCTGAGCGTGGTCAGGACCAGAATCAGGATCGCGGCGATGCCGATCAGCCCGGTGCCGATGCCGACATCGGCCAGGAAATTGTGAAAGGACGGTGCCGAAGAACCGGCACGAAGCACTTCGAAATGCTGCGGGGCAAAGCGTTCATTGACCCAGAATGCGCCAAAGCCATAGCCGCTGATCGGGCTTTGCCCGATCATATGCGCGCCGATGGACCAAAGGTCGGTCCGCCCGGTCAGGGTGGCGTCCTTGCCGGTGGCGGCGAACAGCGCGGCCATCGGGTCGATCCCGGCGATGGTCAGGATCATCGGCGCCAGCGCGATCAGCGCAACCATGGCCATCAGGGTGAAATGCCGCATCGCGGCTGGCAGCCGGTCGCGGTTCAAAAGCAGGATCAGCCCGCAATAGCAGGGCATCAGCACCACGGCGGTCATGGATTTCGACAGGATCACCATGGCGGCGCAAAGCACCAGCGCCGGAACCGCGATCGCCCGCGCAAGGCGCGGCATCTCGCCCGGCGTGCTGAGGATCAGGCTGAGCGCGATCAGCATCGCGACCAGCGAGTAATGTCCCAGCATGTTCTTGTTGGTATAGATGCCCAGCAGCCCGCCGACATCGCTGAAGACGGGCTGAAAGACCCCCGTCGCCAGGTTCAGAGCCGAGGCAGTGGCGCCGCCCAGCGTGGTCGCGAACAGGATCAGCACCAGCTTGCGCGGGGCAAAGCGCCAGCCCAGATAGCTGGCCATCAGCGCGGTCATGATCAGCTGCGCGCCGCCGACCGCGGTCACCGGTCGCGACACCGACCAGACCACCGACATGGCGCAGACGGCCGGATACAGAAGATAGGGCCAGTTGCGGCCCAGAAGCCGGAAATAGGCCGGCCAGACCGCCATGATGCGCAACGCCGTCAGCAGATAGGCCAGCAGCCAGACAAACTTGGCAACGCCCCAGCGATTGGGCAGATCGCCCGCGCCCGCCAGCACCAGAAGCCCCAGCATGAGGTCGATGCCCAGCCAGAAGGCTTTCTGCTGATGCGCGCGCCATTTCGGCAGGTCATGCGCGGCCGGCCCGTGCGGAGAGGCGCCTAGATCGACCATCGGCGAGGCTCCGTACCGGTCATGTTCCGCAAGCGACGCGGCCGCCAGTCCGCGACCGAGCGGCCGAAATCGACCAGAATCGCGGATCGCAGGGCATCGACAGGCGCGGTCTCTTGCGGTGGAAGGAAGGCGGTCATGGGAAATCAGCTTGCATGCTGGACCAGCACAAAGGCTTCCCAGTAGCCTTTCCGGTGCGGATCGTCGGGCGGGTTGGGGAAGTTCAGCGACCACTTCCTTGCCCGGGTCTCAAGATAATCCTCCTGCATGTAGTATTTCTCGCGCTGCGAGGCATGCAGGCGGATGACCGCCATCTTGGTCGCGTGCTCGTCGGTGATGTCGACGAACCAGTTCGGCTGGAAGGTCGAATCATTGTCGATGCCCTCGGCCAGCAGCAGGGTCGGGTACCATCTGGCCCGCCTTGCGGCGATGCGCACGGCCGCGGCGACAGCGACATGGTCCTGATGGGCCGTGCTGGTTTCGCCGGCGAAATGGCTGATGACCAGTTGCGGCCGATATTCGTCAAGCAGTTCCTCCATCCAGCTGACCAGTTCGGCGGAGCGGGTGACATAGCCATCCTGAAAATCGCCGAAGACGATCTCGGCATCGATATGGCGCGCGGCGGCGGTCGCCTCTCCGACCCGGCGCCAGGCGGCGCAGTTTGCGCCGTTCTCACCCCGGGTCACGATGACCAGAATGACCCGCCATCCCTGTCGCCGCAGCTTCGAGAGCAGCCCGAAACAGGACAGTTCGGCGTCGTCGGGATGGGCAAAGACCGTCATGGCAGTCTGTTCCTGAGGCCGGTCAATGAGTGTCATGGCAGTTATCCGTATTGTCGTTGCTGCGAATAACATTCGCTTTCTTCGCGCGCCGGAGAGACCCAAAGACAGATTAAGCATGCCTTGTCCATACCCCGAGTTATTGCTGGGATGGATCATTATACTGAACGGTTTGGTAAATGAACCGATTGGGTCAGATTTGCGCAAATGCCCACGAATTCATTGAATATTTTATGTCTTATGTGTGGTTATTGATGCCTTGGTGACTGATATAAACTTCTACTTTAACGCGAATTGATTCGCTAATATTTAATTGTAAACAACTGTTATTACTGAATAATTAATGAGGCTGCCCTGGTCGAACAGCCTTTTTTACATCTGCATTCATGTTTTGCATTGAAGTGAATTTCGGGCGGTCTTCAAGGGGGGTTAAGCATGAATCCGCTCATATTTAAGCTTGGCGCGTGCCATTGATTGACAGGGTGCGTGTGGAGATTAACAGGGGGCGCGTTGTCCCACCGTCAATTTGCGGGTGAATCACGGGCCGGGATATCGCGTAAAGTGTATCTGTGTTGGAATTGGCGAGATTATGTTCGACGTGTTGAAAAAAGTGCAGGATACCCCGACCTATCGCGATCTTGCCCCGCATGGGCTGGTCGGGCGATCGCAGGATTTCGGGCCGCGCCCGGTCCGCCGCGACTTCTACGCCACGCGCGGCAAAAGGATGCTCGACATTGTCGGGGCGCTGGTCCTGCTGCTGGTGTTTTCGCCGCTGATTCTGGTGATCTCGCTGCTGATGCTGTCGCAGCGCGGGCCGGTCATGTTCGGGCATCAGCGGGTCGGTCAGGGCGGCACGGCCTTCGCCTGCCGCAAGTTCCGCACCATGGTGCCCGATGCCGAGGCGCGTCTGCAGGAGCTGCT
Organism: Paracoccus lutimaris; assembly: GCF_003337565.1. Classification (GTDB taxonomy): domain Bacteria; phylum Pseudomonadota; class Alphaproteobacteria; order Rhodobacterales; family Rhodobacteraceae; genus Paracoccus; species Paracoccus lutimaris. The sequence continues at coordinate 46,277 of NZ_QPJL01000024.1, read as the reverse complement.
TGAGCGCGACCCCGAGGCACGGCGCCAATGGCAGGCCGACCACAAGCTGGACAATGATCCGCGCATCACTCCGGTCGGCCATTTCCTGCGCCGCAGCAGCCTGGACGAGTTGCCGCAACTGGTAAACGTCCTGCGCGGCGAGATGAGCCTGGTGGGACCGCGCCCGGTGACGCGGGCCGAGCTGCAGCGATATGGCGTGGACAGCGCCAGCTATCTGGCCTTGCGTCCGGGCCTGACCGGAAAATGGCAGGTCAGCGGCCGCAATGACATCAGCTATGCCAGCCGCGTCGCCCTTGATTCGACCTATGCGCGCGAGTTCAGCGCCCGGGGAGATCTGGCGATTCTGCTGCAGACGGTCAGGGTCGTGCTGGGCGCCACTGGAAAGTGACCTGGCGCTATTTTCTGAAGCTGCCCCAGAGGCTGCTCAGAAACGCGGTCAGGTTTGCCGTCAGCACGACGACAAGCAGTGTCGGCAGCGCACCGGCACCGAAAAGGAAATACGCGCAAGCGCCGGCAAGAACGCCGACGATCAGGCCCAGAATCAAAGCACCGACTGGCATGGCCGCATATCACTATGATTTTCGCCGAAGTGCCAGTCGGTATTGAAAATTATCAGCATTTATCGGACCTCGCGATGACGATTTCTGACACGACACCTATGCCGCAGGCTGGCGCGGATGGCCGCCGGCCATCGCGGATACGGCGCGCCATGGCGGGCGAGCATGCGGCGGGCCTGATCGATTCGCTGCTGCTGATCGGGGCGCGGGTCGGCACGAACCTTCTGGTGCTGGCCTGGACGGTGCTGATGGTGCGGCTGATGACGCCGGACATGTCGGGCATCGCCTTTGCCGGCATCGCTGTGGCGCAGATCGCCTCGATGTTTTTGACGCTGAATGTCGAGGCGGTCTCGATGCGGGTGCTGGTGCCCGCGATGCGCGATGGCCGCCTTGAGGTGGCGGCGGGCTTCATCCGCTTCAACCGCCGCATCCTGTTGCTGGCCTTGCCGCCGGTCGCGCTGGCGGCCTGGCTCTGGCAGAGCCTTCAGTCCGGTCCCGGTTCGGTCATGCTGACGCTGTCGGTGACCGCCGCCATGGTCATGGCCGCGATGGCGCGCATTACCGGCCGGCACGCGACCGCGCTTGGCGTAATGCGCAAGGGCATCCTTCCGCGCATGCTGACCGGTCCGGTGGTGCTGACCTGCGGGCTTGGGCTGGCGGCCCTGGCCGGGCTGCGCTTGCAACCTTGGCATGTGGTGGCGCTTTACGCACTGTCCGAGGCGCTGACCGTGGTGATCCAGAACCGGCTGCTGCGCGACAGCTTCGCGCCTTTTGCCGGGCTTCGCGGCGACAGTTCGGCCGGGCGGGAATGGATCGTGCTGGGCCTGTGGCTGGCGCCCGGCGCACTGATGATCGAGTTCCGCAAGGCGGTGCTGATCGCGGCGGCGGGTCTTGCGTTGACGCCGGCGGATGTCAGTCTTTTCGCGGTAGCGCTGTCGATCATCAACATCATGAATTTTGGCGTCTCGGCGGTGGATGTCGCCTTCAGCCAGCGGCTGTCACGGGCACTGACCGGTGGCGAGATCCTGGCGCGGGACCGGTTCCTGGCGGTGTCGGGGGCGATCAAGCTGGCGGGGTTCGCGCTGGGCATGGCGCTGGTGGGGTGCTTTGGCTATTGGGCGCTTGGCTGGTTCGGCACCGGCTATCAGGCGGCCTGGCCGGCGCTGCTGATCCTGACCCTGATCCCGGGGCTGACCATCCTGTTCGGGCCCGGCTCGGTGATCCTGTCCACCTGCGGTCTGGGACGCGAGGATTTTGCCGCCAACATGATCGGCGCGGTGGTGACGCTGCTGGCCGTGGCCGGTGGCAGCGCGTTGGGCGGGCTTGCCGGCGCCGCGCTGGGATCGGTCGCCGGCTGCACGGCCGGTCAGGCTTTGATGGCGCTTTACAGCTATAAGCGGCTGGGCATCGATGTCACGCTGACCAGCCTGCGCCACCTGCGCCACGAACCGGGCAAGGCCGGGGTGGCGGCATGACCCTGCATCTGCCCGTGATCGAGGCCCCGGCATCCGTGTCCGGCCATGAGGTTCTGATCGTCGTCCCGGCCCTGAACGAGGCGCGGGGAATCGAGGCCTGCCTGCGTTCATTGCTGGCTGGCGATGCCCGCCTGGCGCAGGCCGAGGTGATCGTCGCCGATGGCGGCAGCCGCGACGCGACGCGAGCGATCGTGGCCGCGCTTGGCGCCGAGTTTCCGCGCCTGCGGCTGATCGACAATCCCGACCGGCTGCAATCGGCCGGCATCAACCGTGCCGTGGCCGAGGCCGCGCGCGGCCATCACCGCGTTCTTGTGCGCGCCGATGCGCATGCGATCTATCCGCCCGGCTATGCGATGGCGCTGGCGGACCGGCTGGTCGGGCTTGAGGTCGCCTCGGTCGTGGTGCCGATGGATTCGCGGGGCGAGGGCTGTTTCCAGCGCGCCGCCGCCTGGATTGTCGATACTCCGCTGGGATCTGGCGGTTCGGCGCATCGCGGCGGGCGCCGCTCGGGCGAGGTCGATCACGGCCATCACGCGGCAATGGATCTGGCATGGTTTCGCCGGATCGGCGGCTATGACCCGCGCTTCAGCCACAATGAGGATGCCGAACTGGACCATCGCCTGCGCGCGGCGGGCGGGCGGATCTGGCTGGCCGCGGATCTGCGGCTTGATTACCACATGCGGCCCTCGGTCAGGTCGCTGGCGCGGCAGTACTGGAATTATGGCCGGGGGCGGGCGCGCACGGTGCGCAAGCATGCGCTGCGGCCCAGGCTGCGCCAGATCGCGCCAGCCGTGAACCTGCTGTTGCTGCTGGCTGGCGGCGGGCTTGCGGCGGTCGGCGGGTTGGCCGGAAGCGCCGGGCTTGTCGCATTGGGCGGGCTTTGGCCGGCCCTGTATCTGGCCGTGCTGGCCGTCGCCTCGATCTGGATGATGGTGCGCCACCGCAGCCCTTGCGGGCTTTGGGCCGGGGCGGCGCTGGCGGCGATGCATCTGCCCTGGGGGGCAGGTTTCCTGAGCGGATTGTGCAAGGACAACGAGACATGACGATGCGGATCGATATTCTGATGTGTACCTTTCGCCGCCCCATGGTGGGCGAGGCGATCGAGGCGATCGGGCGGGTGAACTTGCCCCCCGATGTCGATCTGCGGCTGGTCATCGCCGACAATGACGATACCGACAGCGCCCGCGCGGTGGTGGCCCATGCCGCTGGATCGCTGCCCTTTCCCTGCCATTACATCCACGCGCCGGCGCGCAATATCTCGCTGGCGCGCAATGCCTGCCTGGATGCCGCCTCGGCGCGGCAGGTGGACTGGATCGTCAGTCTGGATGATGACGAAACCGTCGCGCCGGACTGGCTGACCGAGCTGATGGATGCGGTGATCCATGCCGGCGCGGATGGTGGTTTCGGAACGGTTCAGGCGCTCTATCCCGAGGATGCGCCGGCCTGGGTCAGCGCGCTGGATCTGCATTCCAGCCATCCCGAGACGTTCGGCACCGGCTGGCTGCGTACCGGCAACAGCGGCAATGTCGCGCTGCGCTGGCATGGCACCGGCTGGAGCGACCAGCGCTATGACCTGTCGCGTGGCGTGACCGGCGGCGAGGATACCGAGTTCTTCCTGCGTCTGTCGGGCATGGGTGTCCGGCTGATCGCCGCGCCCCGCGCGGTGGTGACAGAGCCGGTGCCGGCAACGCGCCAGACGCTGGAATGGCTGGCCGTGCGCCGCTATCGCATGGGCCAGACCCATGTCGTCACCGCGCAGACCGGGCCGCAGCGGGCTTGGCTGTTCGTCACCGCCGCCGCAAAATTCGGCTATTGCCGGGTCATGCAGGTGCTGCGCGCGGGGAACGAGACGCGGCGCAATTTCTGGCTTTTGCGCGGGCAATTGCACAAGGGCGTCTGCGCAGGTCTGCTGGATCGCCCGGCGCCGCAGCTTTACGGGCGCGACCCGGTATGAGCGGCGGTCAGCCCGAGGTCCCGGTTGACGGGCTGCCGGTGGCGGTCTTTGGCTTCGACATCGCCGAGGCCGCCCAGATCCGCCGCATCCGCTCGCTGATCGCGCTGGGTTGCAAGGTCACGTCCTTCTGCCAGCGGCGCGAGGGCGGCGCGGATTTCACCCCGGAATGGCACAATGTCGATCTGGGGCTGGTGCGCCACAAGGATATTCGCGGCCGCGCGCTGGGGGCGGTGTCGGCGGTCGGCCGGGCCATGCGCGGCTGGCGGCAGCTGGCCGATGCGCAGATGGTGCTGGCGCGCAATCTGGATCTGGCGCTGATCGCGCTGGCAGCGCGGCGGCTGGCCGCCTTGCGCGCGGGACGGTCGGCCGCGCCGCTGGTCTATGAATGTCTGGATATCCACGACCTGATGACCCGCCCGGACCGCGTCGGCGGCGTCATGCGGCGCGCGGAACGGCATGTGCTGTCGCAATCGGCGCTGCTGGTGGTGTCGTCCCCGGGCTTTGTGCAGAACTATTTCGCGCCCGTGCAGGACTATATTGGCCCGACCGCGCTGGTCGAGAACAAGCTGTGGCTGGGTCTGGAGCCGGGGCTGCGGCCGGCGCGTCCGACCCCTGCCGAGCGGCCGGCGGACGCGCCGCTGACCATCGGTCTGGTCGGCTCGATCCGCTGTCAGGCCTCGGTCGAGTTGCTGATGCGCACCGCCGACCTGATGGGCGACCGGCTGCGGGTGCGCATTTCCGGCGCGCTGCACGAACACAGCCTGTCGGGCTTTCACGAGGCGCTGGCGGCGCGCGGCAATGTCGAATGGACCGGCCCCTATGCCTATCCTCAGGGGCTGGCGCAGGCCTATGCCGGCTGCGATCTGGTCTGGGCACAGGACATGTGGCAGCGCGGGACCAATTCCGACTGGCTGCTGCCCAACCGCATCTACGAGGCAAGCTGGTGCGGTTGTCCCTCGGTCGGGCTTGCGGATACGCAGACCGGCGCGCGCATCGCCTCGGATGGCCTCGGCTGGACCATCGCGCGGCCGGCGCCGGATCATCTGGCGGCGCTGCTGGACCGCCTGACCCCCGCGCAGCTGGCACGCCAGCGCGGCGCGCTGCTGGCGCGGCCCGAATGCGATTTCGTTCAGGACGCGCGGGACGTGCTGCCCATTCTTGCACCCGCCTTGTCCCGACTGGCGGGGCGCGGCCCGCTTTTGCCGGGCGAGGCGCGCCAAGTGGCGGGCTGAGCGCCGCTTTTGCAGGGACCGGAGGGGCGTAAAACGCCTCTATCGCGCCCGGCGGCGCGTGGTGCTAGGTTGCGAAAGGTCTGAAGGGCAAATGATTCCATCGTTGCTGGCTGGCGTCCGTCGCCGGGGCGACGGGGCTTAGTCTGACCGGTGCGCTGCGGTCAGGGCTGTCTGCGCGCCCTGGCAGGAAAACAAAAGGGGGACGTGATGGACCAGACAAGGATCGCGGAACAGACGACCGAATTTGTCGATCTGATGAAGCGGGCGCAGAATCTTGCTCAGCGCAGCAGCGCGAATGCGATGGCCAAGGCGACGGGGCAGGAATTCTCGGTTCTGGATGCCGGCACCATCGCGCAGGCCTATGCCCGCGCCGGGATGCAACTGGCGAGCGACCCCTTTGCGCTCGCGCAGTTCCAGATGGGCCTGTGGAGCGACAGCGCCAAGGCCTGGCTGAAGGCGTGGTCGAATGGCGGCGAGGACAGCGGCGACCGGCGTTTCCGCGATGGCCGCTGGAGCGCGGATCCCGTCAGCCGCGGCTTGCGCGACCTGCATCTTGCGGTCGAGAACGCCGCCGAGCGCCTGATCGGCGCGCTGCCCGAGGGCGACAAGGACAGCCTGCGCGTCAGTTTCTACACCCGGCAGTTGCTGAGCGCGCTGGCGCCGGCCAACTATCTGGCGCTGAACCCGGTGGCCCGCGACCGCTTCCTTGAGACCGAGGGCCGCAGCCTGCTGGACGGGTTCCGCAATCTTCTGGACGATCTGGAACGCGGCGACGGCCGGCTGGACATCAACATGACCGACCGCGACGCCTTCGAGGTCGGGCGCGATCTGGCGACCACGCCCGGTGAGGTGGTCTATCAGAACCAGCTGATGCAGCTTATCCATTACCGGCCCCTGACCGAGACCCAGTTCAAGCGGCCGCTGCTCTTCGTGCCGCCATGGATCAACAAATACTATATCTTCGACATGAAGCCCGACAACAGCATGGTCCGCTATATGCTGGAACAGGGCCACAGCGTCTTCCTGATCTCATGGGTGAACCCGACCCAGCAACATGCCGAGCTGAGCTTTCAGGACTATATGCGGCTGGGTCCGCTGGCGGCGCTGGACGCGATGGAGACCGCGACCGGCCAGAACGAATTCGACATCCTTGGCTTCTGCATCGGCGGCATCCTCGTGACCGCGACGCTGGCCTATATGGCGGTGAAAAAGGACAAGCGAATCAAGACCGCGACCACACTGGCGACGATGGTCGATTTCACCGATGTGGGCGAGATCGGCGTCTTCATCGACCGCGACCGGCTTGAGGTGCTGCGCAACCACATGGCCGAAAAGGGCTATCTGGAAAACCACCACCTGCAGGACATGTTCTCGATGATCCGTGAGAACGACCTGATCTGGTCTTTCCACGTCATGAACTACCTGATGGGCCGCAAGCCGCCGGCCTTCGATCTGCTTTACTGGAACGGCGACAGCACCCGGCTGCCCGCCGCCATGCTGCTGTGGTATCTGGAAAAGATCTATATCGAGAACGGCTTGCGCAAGCCCGGCCACCTGACCATGGACGGCGTGCCCATCGATATCAGCAAGATCGACATTCCCTTCTATGTGCTGGCCACCAAGGAGGATCACATCGCGCCGTGGCGCTCGATCTATCCGACCACGGGGCTTCTGGGCGGCAAGACGACTTTTGTTCTGGGCGGCTCGGGCCATATCGCCGGGGTCATCAACCCGCCGGGCAAGCGGCAGAAATACGGCTTCTGGACCGGCGACACCTATCCTGCCGATCCGAATGGCTGGCTGGCCGAGGCCGAAAAGCACGAAGGTTCATGGTGGCCGCATTGGGCGGGCTGGATCGAAAGCAACAGCCCGGCGAAAAAAGTGCCCGCCTATGATCCCGACAAGGGCGGTCTGACCCCGATCGAGCCTGCCCCCGGCAGCTATGTAAAGGCTGACTAGGCCCTTGATCCAAGCCGGGCAGGGGCGCACGCCGCCGCCTGCCCGGGATAATCAGCTTCATTCTCAAAGGCTTCCGGCCCCTCTGCGGGCTGGGAGGGATAGGTTATTCATTCCTGGCTTGAAATTCAATCAATCGTTTGATTGAATTAGGTCATGCTAGATGATTCCTCCCCCTCCGGCACCCGTGCCGACCTGATCGCCGCCGGCCTTCATCTGTTCGGCCATGACGGCTTTGCCGCGACCTCGACCCGCGCGCTGGCGGCGCGGGCCGGCACCAATGTCGCCTCGATCGCCTATCACTTCGGCGGCAAGGACGGGCTGCGTATGGCCTGCGCCGAGGAGGTCCTGCGCCGCATCACCGCCGTGGCCGGCGCCCCGGCCGAGCCGCCGCAGATGCCCCCGGACGAGGCGCTCGGTTGGCTGGACACCATGCTGCGCGCGCTGGTCGGCTTTCTGACGCAGGCGCCGCAGGCCGCCGACATCGTCGGCTTCATGCTGCGCGAAATGGCCGAGGACGGGCCGGGACTGGCGCTGATCTACGAGAGCTTCTTTCGCCACAAGCACCGCGAACTGTGCCGCCTGATCGCCATGGTGACCGGGGGCGACCCGGACAGCCAGAGCATCCGGCTGCTGGCATTTTCCCTGATGGGGCAGGCGATCTATTTCCGCATCGGCCAGCCCATCGTCTGCCGCCGGATGGAATGGCCACAATATGGCGAGGCCGAAAGCCGCGCCATCGCCGACCGCCTTTCGGCCAATCTTCACGCCATATTGCGAGCTGAAAAATGATCGGCCTTGTCTGTGCCATCCCGCTGATCTCGGCGCTGTTTTCGGGTTGCGCGGCGCCGCCGCCCTTTGCCACCGGCTATGTCGAGGGCGAATATGTGCTGATCGCGCCTCTGGCCTCGGCGCAGTTGCTGGAGGTTCCGGTCGGGCGCGGCGACCGCGTGGCGGCGGGGCAGGTCGTCGCGATCATGGAAACGCAGGACGCGCAGATCGCCCTGGCGCAATCCGAGGCCGGTCTGGCCGAGGCCGAAAACCAGCTTGCCAACCTGCAGGAAGGCCGCCGCCCCGAGGAAATCAACGTGCTTGAGGCGACGCTTGCCTCGGCCCGCGCGCAAGCGGATGAGGCGGCCAAGGAAGTCGCGCGTCAGGAAAGCCTGCGGGCGCGCAATGTCAGCTCGCAGACGCAGCTGGATCAGGCCCGCACCTCGGATGAAATCGCCCGGGCCCGCGTGGCCGAGGCAGAGGCGCAGCTTTCCGTGGCCCGCCTGCCGGCCCGCGCGCAGGAAATCGAGGCCGCCCGCGCCGGCGTGGCTCAGGCCCGCGCCGCCCGCGACGGCGCCGCATGGCAACTGACCCAGCGCCGCCTGACCGTGCCTGCGCCGGGCGCGATCTTTGACGTGATCCGCCGTCCGGGCGAGTTGGCCGGTCCTTCGGCCCCGGTCCTGTCCTATCTGCCCGATGGGGCGGTCAAGCTGCGCCTTTACGTCCCCGAGGCAGAGGTGGCCTTGATCGCGCCCGGCTCGGTCCTGCATGTCAATTGCGACGGCTGCGCGCAGGCGACGGCGACCGTCACCTATGTCTCGGACGCGCCCGAGTTCACCCCGCCAGTCATCTATTCGCTGCAAAACCGCCAGAAGCTTGTCTATCTGATCGAAGCCCGGCCCGACGCCGGGGCCACAAGGCTGAAGCCGGGCCAGATCGTCGATGTGGATCTGGCGCGATGAACGTGATCGAGGTCCAGGGCCTGACCAAAAGCTTTGGCACCCGCAAGGTCGTCGATGACGTCTCGCTGACGGTCGAAAAGGGCGAGATCGCGGGCTTTCTGGGACCGAACGGTTCGGGCAAGACCACCTGCATCCGCATGATGTGCGGGCTTTTGACCCCCGATGCCGGCCATGGCCGCGTCCTTGGCCATGACATCCTGCGCGAGCAGCGCCAGATCAAGCTGCAGGTCGGCTACATGACGCAGAAATTCTCGTTCTACGAGGACCTGTCGATCCGCGAGAACCTGAACTTCGTCGCCGGGCTTTACGGGCTGCCGCCCGATGCGGTGCGCGACACGCTGGAGGATCTGGGCCTGACCTCGCGCCGCGACCAGCTTGCGGGCAGCCTGTCGGGCGGCTGGAAACAGCGGCTGGCGCTGGCGGCCTGCATCATGCACAAGCCCCAGCTTCTGATGCTGGATGAGCCGACGGCGGGCGTGGACCCCAAGGCGCGCCGCGAATTCTGGGACGAGATCCATGAGCTTTCCGCCCGTGGCCTGACGGTTCTGGTCAGCACCCATTACATGGACGAGGCCGAGCGCTGCCACCGCATCAACTATATCGCCTATGGCCGGCTGGTCGCGCATGGCACGGTCGGGCAGGTGATCCGGGACGCGGGGCTTGCGACCTATACGGTCGAAACCGACCGCCCCGGACTGGTTGCGCGCCAGCTTGCCGGTGCGCCGGGCGTCGATCAGGTCGCGCCCTTCGGCACCACGCTGCATGTGACCGGCACCGACCCCGCCGCGCTTGAGGCGGCGCTGCGCGAGGCGGGTGTGGCATGGCAACCCTCGGAGACCAGCCTTGAGGATGTCTTCATCCGCCTGATGGAGCAAAGTCAGGATAATATGACATGAGCTGGTTTTCCCTGCGCCGGTTGCGGGCGCTGCTGTCCAAGGAAATCATCCAGATGCGGCGCGACCGCGTCACCTTCGCGATGATGCTGGGCGTGCCCCTGATGCAGCTTTTGCTGTTCGGCTATGCGATCAACAACTACCCCAAGCATCTGCCCGCCGCGCTGGTCGCACCGACGCAGGACCGCTTCACCCGGGCCATGGTCTCGGCGCTGGAGTTGACGGGATATTACGATTTCACCCATACCACCGCCTCGGCGGCCGAGGCCGACAGCCTGATCGCCCGGGGTGAGGTGGCCTTTGTCGTCACCATCCCGTCGGATTTCGGCCAGCGGGTCGAGCGGGGCGACAATCCCCAGATCCTGATCGAGGCCGACGCCACCGATCCCTCGGTGGCCTCTGGGGCGATCTCGACCTTGGGCAAGGTGGCCGAGGGCGCACTGAGCCGCGAGATCGGCCGCGATGCCATCCCCGCGCCGGTCAATATCGTCGTCCACCGCCGCTATAACCCCGAGGGGATCACCCAATACAACATCATCCCCGGCCTGATGGGCGTCATCTTGCAGATGATCCTGGTGATGATGACCTCGATGGCGCTGACCCGTGAAAGCGAACGCGGGACGATGGAGAACCTGCTGGCCATGCCCGCCACGCCGCTTGAGATCATGCTGGGCAAGATCATCCCCTATATGTGCGTGGGCGCGGTGCAGGTGGCGGTGGTGCTCTTGGTGGCGCGGGGATTGTTCGGGGTGCCCTTTGTCGGCAGTTTCGGGCTGCTGGCCGGCGGGATCTTTGCCTTTGTGCTGTCGATGGTCATCCTTGGCTATCTGATCTCGACGATGGCGCGCACGCAGATGCAGGCGATGCAGCTGGCATTTTTCTTTTTCCTGCCGTCGCTGATGCTGTCGGGCTTCATGTTCCCGTTCCGGGGCATGCCCGGCTGGGCGCAGATGCTGGGCGAATGTTTCCCGCTGACGCATTTCCTGCGCCTGATCCGGGGCGTCATGCTGAAGGGGGCCAACCATGCCGATGTCGCCCAGCCCATCGCGGCGCTGGCCGTGTTCGTGCTGATCTTTGGTGCGCTGGCGCTAAGCCGCTTCCGGCAGACGCTGGACTAGGCGGCCGCGAGCGCCTGTTCCAGCCGCGCGTCCCCGGCGGCCTGACAGGCGGCCTCGATGGCGGCGCGGTCGGGCATCAGGCAGGCGGCGGTCGACAGCGCATCCGCCACCGCCGCCGATCGCGCCGAGACCGAAATCTGCCGCCATTGCCCGCCAGCCGGGCGGCCGCTTGCCGGGTCAAAGATATGGCCCACGGTCCCCGCCGCATCCAGCACCGTGCCCAAGGGGGCCGAGGTCGCCAGCGCCCGGTCGCGCAGCGCCAGTTCCCTGCCGTCGCGGATCGTCACCGGCCATGCCTTGCCGTCAGGGCCCTGGCCCAGGGCGGCGATCTCGCCCGTGTCGATCAGCACGTTTTCGACGCCATGGCCGCGCAGCAGCGCCGCCACCCGGTCGGCGATAAAGCCCTGCGCGACGCCGTTCAGCGTCAGCGCCATGCCGGGGCGCATCTCGATCCGCGCGCTGTCAAGGCGCAGCCCCTGCCAGCCGATGCGCGCCCGCGCCGTGGCGATTTCCCCGGGTTGGGGCAGGCGGCCTTCGCTTGCGGCGCGGGCATGCAGGTCCCAAAGCGGCTGCACGCTGGGATCGAATGCGCCCTTTGTCGCCTGATGCATGCGGTCGCATAGGCCAAGACAGGTGACCAGATCCAGCGAGGGCGCCTCAAGCCGCCCGCTCGCGTTCAGCCGCATCAACTCGCTATCGGCGCGATAAAGGCTGAAGACCCGCTCAAGCCGCACGATTTCGGCGCGCGCGGCGTCGATCAGGCGGGCGGCATCGGGATGGGCCAGCGCGATCCGGGCCGAGGCCCCCAGCGCAATCCCCCGCCATTCCTGCATCGGCGCGGCAGAGATCGCGGCGGAAATCCCGGTGGCGGAGGCGGCCAAAAGCCCGGCGGTGATGGTCAGGAAGCGGCGGCGTTTCATGGTCAACTTCCTTTCGTGGCGGCTTTCAGCCGCTCCAGATAGTCGGCATCGGCGTCGTCCGGGGCGGCGATGGGGGCGGGGCCGCTGGCGGGGGCCAGCACGGCCGTGTCGGGAATGTCGCCCATGCGCAGCACCTTGCCGCCATGCGCGCTGGCGAATGCCTGCGCGCCAGCCTCGGTCGCAAAGGGCACCATTTCATCGGCGCCCATGCCGCCCGCCTGCTTTGATCCCATCACGAACCACGCCTCGGGCGCGAGGGTCCAGTTATCCGCGCCCGGCTCGGCCCAGCTTTTGGCGCGGTCCATGTCGCTGACATAGATCGCGGTGATGACGTCGTTCTGTTCGGGCATGCGTTCAAACGCCAGCGCATCGCGCACCTGCGCGAAGAAGATCGGCGCCGAGACATCCTTCAGATGGATCTGCGCCTTGGGGCCGGGATGTTCCAGCAGGTCCATCTGGCAGTAATAGCCGACGGCGGCGGCGGTCATCTCGACCGGAGCCGGGATTTCGGCGGTCTCCTCGCGGCAGGCGGTCAGGGCCAGCAGCGCGATCAGGGCAAGCTTTTTCATGGCGTGATCCTTCGGAAGGCCAGAACGGCGGCGGCCAGCCCGCCCAGTGGCCACAGCAGGACCGAGGCCAGCGCGGCAAAGGGCGGGATCGCATTGGCCGCGCCCGCCAGCCCGGCGGCGGCGGCGGTGGCCTGACTGGCCGAGAGGTTGTAAAGGCGGAACGCATCCGCCGGGTTGGTCAGCAGCGCGGCGGGCAGGAACGAGGTGGTGAAGCGGCCGCCATCATCGGCGACCACCGCCGCCAGCAGCGCCAGATCCCACAGCACCACTGCGACCAGCCACAGCCCGATGGCCAGCCCCGCCGCGCCCGAGGGCCGCCGCGCCAGCGCCGACAGCGTATATCCCGCGCCCAGAAAGGCCGCGCCCAAGGGAAGCGAGCTCCAGAACAGCCGCCACAGCGACGGCAGGCCATTGAGTGCGCTGGCATCGCTGGCAATGGCGGCAATCGCGGCGACGCCGTAACCCGCCGCCAGCGCCATGGCGAGCACCGCCAGATGCGCAAGCGCCTTGCCCAGCACGATTTGCGTGCGCGACACCGGATAGGTCAGAAGCAGGGGCAATGTGCCGCGCTCGACCTCGCCGGCGATGGCGTCAAAGGACATCAGCAGTGCCACCAGCGGCACCAGATAGACGGCAAGGCTGGTCAGGCTGGCAACGATGACCGACAGCCGGTCGGTTCCCAGGGCGCCCGTGGGCGCGGACCCCGCCGCCGACAGCACCAGCGAAAACAGCACCATCATGGCGACGGCGATGGCGACCCAGCGGTTGCGCAGCGCGATGCGCATCTCGATGGCGGCAATGGCGAAAATGCGGCTCATCATGCGGCGTCCCTGCGGCTGATCTGGGTATAGATATCCTCAAGGCTGGGCGGGAACAGATCGACATCGGCGACATGGCTGCCCAGTTCGGCGATCCGGCCCAGCATGGCCAGCTTGTCGGTCTGCGGCACCCATATCTGCGCGCCACGCCCGGCGAATTCGGCGCCGGGAAAGGCCGCGCGGACCGCCGGCTCACCGCCCTCGGCGACGGTGATCTGGATGGTCAGCGGCAGGTCGGCGCGGGCGCGCAGGTCGGTGATGCTGCCCTGCGCCACCAGCTTGCCCCGTGACAGGATGGCGATCAGGTCGGTGCGGGCCTCGACCTCGGTCAGCGCGTGCGAGGACAGCAGGATCGCCGCGCCCCGCGCCGCCAGCTCATCGAGCAGCGTATAGAAATCGCGGCGCGAGACCGGATCAAGGCCGCTTGTCGGCTCGTCCAGAACCAGCAGGCGCGGGTCGCCGATCAGCGCCTGCGCCAGCCCGACGCGCTGGCGCATGCCCTTGGAATAGGTGCCGATGCGGCGGTCCAGCGCATCGGCCAGCCCGACCCGCGCCAGAATATCCGCCGCACCCGAGGCGGGCCGCCCGCGCAGCCGCAGGTAATGCGCGATCTGTTCGCGCCCGGTCAGGGCCGGGTGGAAGGCCACGCTTTCGGGCAGATAGGCGGTCGCGTCGCGCGCGAGCGCACTGCCGGGAGGGGCGCCCATGACCCGCACCTCGCCGCCGTCATGGGGGATCAGCCCCAGCACGATCTTCATCAGCGTGGATTTGCCGGCGCCATTATGGCCCAGCAGCGCGACGCGCTGGCCGGGTTCGACGGTCAGCGTGACCTCGGAAAGCGCGGTCACCTGAGCGTAGCGCTTAGTGAGCTGCGAGAGGGTCAGTGGTGTCGTCATGCGCGTCATCTTTCAGCCAGGATGGGTCGGCCTCGGCCTCGTATCCGGCAATCTTGGGGGGCACCGCGATTTCGGTGGCGGTGATCTGGGGGAAACTGTCCACGACGCCGCCGGGCAGGGTGGCGGGAAAGCTGGATTGCGACCAGCGGATCAACTGCACGGCGGGCGCGCCGGTCAAAAGTGCGGCGGCGGGCTGCGACCACAGGATATGGTCCATCAGGTCATTGGGGCGGTAAGGGCTGTCGGCGACCCCGTCGCCATTCAGATCGAAGGCGGGATTGTCCGACCAGAAGTTGCCGGTGCCGTCCAGGCTCCATTCCACGTCGCGGGTGCCGACATATTTCACCTGATTGCGGTTGCCGATGAAGGCATTGCCGGTGATGGCGTTGCGTTCCGACCCGGCGGTGAAATGGATGCCGATATCGCAGCCCTCAAAGCGGTTGCCGGCGATCAGGTTCTTGTGGGCGTTATAGATGAATGTGCATTTCTCGGCCCCGCCACGCACCAGATTGCCGATGACATCGGCATTGTTGGCATAGTTCAGCATGACGCCATGGCTGCGGTCGCGCAGGGACAGGTTGTTGGTGACCTTGATGCGGTCGGAAAACATCAGCGCATAGCCCAGATGGTTGCCGATCGAGACATTGCCCGAAACCTCGCTGTCATTGGTATACATGTAATGGACGGCAAAGCGCAGGTCGCGGAACAGGTTGTTGCGAAAGATGTTCTTGCGCGAGGTGTTGGTGAAGATGCCGTCGCGGCCATAGCGGATGTCGTTTTCCTCGACCACCGAGCCGGGGGCGTTCCAGACATAGACGCCATTGCCGCGCTGGTTCATGCGGTGGCCCTGACGGCCGATGATGGTATTGCCGCGCACGATGCTGTCTTTCGCGCCATGGATATCGACGCCATATAGATTGCCCTCGATGCGGTTCCCCTCAACCAGCACGCGGCTGGCTTCGCGCGTCATCTGCACGCCCGAGTCGATATCCTGATGTGAGTCGCCCGAGCCGGTCAGCACCAGCCCGCGAATGACCACATCCGGGCCGGTGACCCTGACGACCGAGCCATGCCCGCCCGCGTCGATCTGCGCCTTGCCCTGACCGTCCAGCGTCAGCGGCTTGTCGATCGCCACCGGCCCGCGATGCAGGCCGGGGGCAAGGATCAGCACATCGCCGGGTTTGGCCCCGGCAATGGCGGCCGCCAGACCGTCGCCCGCAGGCACGCCCCGCTCGGCCGCGAAAAGCGGCGAGGCAAGGCACAGGCACAGGGCGACGGCGCGGATCATCAGGCGGACTTCGGACGAACGAACATGCGGCCGCGCATCTCCATGTGGAGCGCGTGGCAGAACCATTGGCAATAATACCAGTAGACGCCCGGCTTGGCCGCCACAAAGGTGACCGAGGCCGTGGCCTGTGGGCCGATCTCCATCGCCACACCATGGTTGCCCATGGTAAAGCCGTGGGTCAGGTCGTCGATATCGTCCAGATTGGTGACGATCACCGTGACCTCGTCGTCCTGATTGACCTCAAAGGTCTCCAGCGCAAAGTTCGGCGCCTGCGAGGACATGTAGACGCGCACCTTTTTCGGGTCGTCCTTGTCGCGGATGACCATGTCCTGCCATTCGTCCAGATTGACGCCGTCCGCCTCGGCCTGTTTGCGGGTATCGGCCCACATCGGGTCCTGACGGTCCCAGACCGACTTGATATTGCCCATCTTGGAGGCATGGACGGCAATCGCGTCATGGGGCTCGGCAAAGTTCGGGCCGTCATGGACGACAACCATCTGGTCGCTGGAAATGTCGATCAGCTGATCGTTTTCCGGCTTCAGCGGGCCGACGTTCAGGAACCGGTCCTTGGAGAACTTGGACAGGCAGACCAGCCATTTGCCGTCGGCCTCCAGCGTCTCGCCCATGGTGGTTTTCAGGTGGCCGGGCTGATACTGCACATCCACCTTGGAGATGATCGGATCGACCTTTTCGCCGTTATGGGCGGCGATGGCCTTTTCGATGTTCCATTTGACCACCTGGCTGTCGAGGAAGAGCGAGGTGAAGGCATTGCCCGAACCGTCAAAGGCGGTGTGCAGCGGGCCAAGACCCAGTTCCGGCTGCGCCACGATCACCGAGTCCGCCGCCGCGCCATCGTTGAAGACCGCGTCGAGCTTGGTCACGTCGATCACCGTCACCGTGGGCGACAGCTTGCCGGCGACGCAAAGGTGCTTCTTGTCCGGGGCCATGTTGCAGCCATGCGGGTTGTTCGGCACCGGGATATAGGTGGTGTATTTCTTGGCGGCGTTTTCCTTGCGCCCGTCAAGGATCTTGGCGCCGTTCAGCTCCTGAAAGTCTCCGGCGGCGATGCCCGCCTCGATGGCGGCAAGGTTGAAGACGACGACATGGTCCAGCTCGGCCGAGGTCATGTCGGCCTGCGTCATGCCCATTTCCGAGTTGTAGCTGGTCGAAAAGGCGTATTTGCCGTCGTAATCGGCATCGGTATTGTCGAGGTTGCCCGAGACGATGATCTGCCACGCCACGGTCATGCTTTCGCTGTCGACGGCGGTGAACAGGTTCACATAGCTTGCCGCATCCTCCATGGTCTTGCCGTCATTGACCAAGGGGGCCTCGTCCTCGCCATTGCAGAAGATGTATTTCGAGGACGGCACCTTTTGCGGGCGCATGCCGTGCATGGCCTTCGCATTGGGGATTTCCAGGATCTTGTCGCATTTCATCACGTCGCAGCGGACGCGGGCGATGCGGGTATTGGCCTTGTCCTGCATGAACAGGTATTTGCCGTCATACTTGCCGTCCGTATAGGACATGTGGACGTGGTGCAGGTCGCCGTTGTCATGGACCTTTTTGCCATTCGCCTCAAGGAAGGCCTTGGTCTGCGGCAGCATGGTCTCGGTCAGCACCTTCAGCGATTCATTGGTCTGACCCCAGCCCGTGGCCGAGCAGCGGTTGAAGACCGGAACCCGCATCAGCTCGCGCATCGAGGGGATGCCAAGGATGCGCATCTCGCCCGTTTGCCCCGAGGACCAGAAGCCGTAATATTCGTCCAGATCGCCGGGCTTGAGATGCCAGCTTGCGCCCTCGGTCGCGGCTTGCGCGGCTGCAGGAACGATCGCGCCACCACCTGCCAGCAGGGCGGCAGTGCCACCCAGACCGATGCCGCCGATGGCGACGCCGCCCGCCGTCGCGCCCAGCAGGCCGCGTCGGCTGATCTGTGATTTTTGCTCGGTCATGTTCAGACTCCTTTGCTTTTGACGTTGGGATGGTTGGCTAGCCCGGCGCGCGGGACAGCCATGGACGGAGGTGTGCTGGCGGCAAGATTCTCGCGCCGTTTCAGCTGTTTGATCACCACCGGGCATTTGGTTTTCGAGTGATAGAGGACCTGGCAATGCATGCAGTTCAGGCATTCGTTGGGATTGATCTCGCCCGTAGGGTGGATCGCCTGAACGAAGCACTCATTGCCGCAGGTCTGGCAGGGATTGCCGCATTCCTTGTAGCGCTTGAGCCAGTCGAACATGCGGATCCGGGCGGGGATGGCGAGCCCCGCGCCAAGCGGGCAAAGATAGCGGCAATAGAAGCGTTCCACGAACAGCCCCGCCATCAGAAGCCCGAGAGTATACACCACAAAGGGCCATGCGCGGACGAATTTCAGCACGATGGCGGTCTTGAAGGGCTCGACCTCGGCCAGCCGCTCGGCCTGGTCCAGACTGGCCAGCGAGACCCCGAACAGGCCCAGAAAGATCATGTATTTGACCGGCCAAAGCCGTTCATGCAGGCCCCAGGGCAGACGGTATTGCGGGATGCCCAGCTTGCGCCCGATCTGGTTCAAAAGCTCCTGCAATGCGCCAAAGGGGCAGAGCCAGCCGCAATAGGCCCCGCGCCCCCAGAAGATCAGCGCCGCCGCGACCGAGAACCACAGGATGAAGGTCAGCGGGTCCAGCAAGAACGCCTGCCAGCTGAAGCCGGTGGCAAGGCTGTTGGCCAGCGCCATGATGTTGACGACGGAAAGCTGCGCGTTCCACATCCAGCCCAGCACCACCAGCGTGACGGTCAGGAAGGACATGCGGAACCAATAGACCGCGCGTTCGGACCGGCTGAGATATTCCTGAAAGAAGAACGCTGCCGTCAGCACGCCCAGCATCGTGAGCAGTACCGCGACCTGCGGCTTCTTGCCCTCCCAGATGCGCTTCCACAGCGCGGCCTGCGCGCTGGCCTCGTCGGTTGAGGCGACCTGCTCGGCGGCGGCGACATCTTGCGGGGCGGGTTCAGGCGCGGGGGCGGGCAGGGCGCGCAGATAGGATTGCGGCAGCTGGTAATCCAGATCGCGGGTGATGAACAGTTTCTCGATCGGCCCGACTTCGCGATGGATCAGCAATTGCACGCGAAAGGGCTTGGTCGGGTCAAAGCCGCTATCGGCGGGGATCTTGAACAGGTCGACCTCGGTAAAGCCGGGGGCGTCCTGCGCCGCAATGGCGCCGCGCCGGTGCTGGCGGTCGCGGAAGCGGACGGAAATATCGTCCTGAATCAGCTGGATGCGGTCAAATATGCCACCGCGCACATAGCCCGACCCCTTGAAGGAATATTGCCCCAGCCCGGCGACCAGAATGGCGCTGTCGCCCGGCGCCATCCATTGTTCCAGATTGCCGTATCCGGCCTCGCCCAGCACGGCCTTGCCAAGGGCCGGCACGCTGACCAGCGCCATCTGCATGTCGATGAAGACATCCTCGGGCGCGGCGGTGATCGGGCGCTCGGCGGCGCGCGGGTCCTCATGCGCGGCAAAGGCCTCGTTCACGTCCTTGACCGCCAGCGACAGCCGCCGGATCGAGCCATCGCCCAGCAGGGTTTCCCAATCACCCGGGGCGGTCGCGTCGGGATTGATCTCGAAACGCGGGCCGGTATCGGCGGCGGGCGCAGCCAGTCCGCCCAGCCCCAAGGCGCGCGCGACCTGCAGGCCGGAACGGACGATGGAATCGTCGATGACCATCACCGTCACCGTCGCCCCCGAGACGATATGCAACTCGTGCCCCGAGCCGCCGGCCTGCGCCTCGGCCACCAGATCAAGGCCGACATAGGTGTCGGCCATGGCCTGGATCTTGGCCTCGGGGATGCCGATCAGGACGATGGGTTCGGAATGCTTGACCAGCTTGACGCCCAGAACCTTGGCGTCCGGGTCGATGGCGATCATCGTATGGATGGGTTTGCCGGAATAGCCGGTGGTGCCGACGAAATCGCTGGCGATAAAGGCCCAGCCGATGGTCTCGCCGCCCTTGAGGACGGGCGCCACCGGCACGTCGTCGCGGATCGGGCCAAAGCCCTCGGCCCCGGGGGCCAGTTCTGCGGCGTCGACCTCGTTCAGGAACTTCTCAAGGACCGGGGCAGCCCATGCCGCCTGTCCTGCCAGTCCCGCCACCAGCAGAATAAGGGCGAGGCTGAAAATGCGAATGGCGCGCAGCAGCGCGGAAAAACGGGTCTCAGACATTGCATCTGCCCTTTTCTGCTGGGGGTCCGCGGGCGATGGGCCTTGTGTAACCGGGTTGCGGGCAGGTCTGGGCGATGCCGGGCCGGGTCTCGGCGCGGCGCGATCCGGGGGGCGCGGCAAGCCATGTCCCCACGGGCGGCGGCGGCGCGCTATACGAGGCGCAGCCGATGCAGCTGGGACAGTCGCAGCGATCCGCCGGGTCGACGGGGTCGCCTTGGGCGTTCAGCAGGATGGTTTCGACGCCCTCGGTGCCGCAGATCACCTGCATGGTGGCGGCGCCACTCGATAGCGGTGCCAGCGCCATCGACAGGATCGACAGCAGCACGACGAATGAGAGCATGGCATATCTTCGGCCCATGCGCGTGCTCTAGCGCCACAAAACGGAATCGCAATTGACCTCGGTCAATGCAGACCAGCGATTTCATATGGCAAAGTGCGACCCTATGCCGCAGTCGGAATTCCGGCCGCGCCGCAAGCGGCGCAGTTGGCCGGACAAGTGTCTGGCCGCCCGTGCGGCAAAGGCCGGATATCGCATCGACGCGGCGGCGCGATCCGCTGCGGCTATTCGGCTGCCGCGTGCATGGCCGCAAGATCCGGCGGCGACGGGCCGATGATCTGACCGGTGACGCGATTGCGACCGGCGCGCTTGCTTTGATAGAGCAGGCGGTCGGCATTCGACAGCCAGATCTCGGCCGGAAGACCGGCCTCGCACCGGCCGGTGGCGACGCCAAGACTGACCGTGACGCCCGACGCCGCGCCGGCGCCGCTGTTCGGCAACCCCAGCCGTTCGACCTGCCGGCGCATGTCTTCGGCGACCGACATCGCACCGCCGAAATCCGTTTCAGGCAAGATGCAGGCGAATTCCTCGCCGCCATAGCGGGCGCAGAAATCGCCCTCGCGATGCAGCGACCGGCACAGGGCCGCGGCGACCTTGCGAATACAGCCGTCGCCCTCAAGATGGCCGTAGGTGTCGTTGAACTGCTTGAAGAAATCGATGTCGAGCATGATCACCGACAACCATTCGCCACTTCGCGCCAGCCGTCGCAGTTCCGCCCGCAGCAGTTTTTCCAGCCTTCGCCGGTTTCCCAGCCCGGTCAGCGCATCCGTCATCGCCAGATCGGCAAGCTGGTCGCGCATCCGCTTCATTTCCAGATGGTTGGCGACGCGGCGGCGCAGGATCTCGGGCTGAACGGGCTTGGTGACATAGTCGATCGCGCCCGAGGATAGCCCGCGCGCCTCGTCATCAAGCCCGTCTAGCCCGGTGGTGAAGATCACCGGCACATCGGCCAGTGCCTCGTCCTGCTTGAGACGGCGGCAGAGCTCATAGCCGTCCATGCCCGGCATCACGATATCCAGCAGGATCAGGTCGGGCCCGATCTGGCCGGCGATCTCAAGCGCATGGCTGCCGGATTTCGCAAAGCAGATGTCGTATTCAGGCTCCAGAAGGCAGCTCATGATCTCGATGTTGATGATCTCGTCATCGACGATCAGGATGACCGGCCTCGCATTCATGCCGAACGCCCCCTGAGGGCGGCCTCGGATCGGTCCTGCTCCTGTTCCAGCAGCAGCAGGGCTTCGGGATAGTCGAGCTGCTGCAAGGCCAGAAAGACGGGATGGCCGGGCCGTGCGGCGGCAGAAAGCCCCAGCGCCTCGGCATAGGCGTCAAAGCAACGCCGCGCCGACAGGCTGCCGCGCCGGATCTGTTCGCGCAGCATCGCGCGGGCTTCCGCCAGTTGCAGCTCGTTCGCAACCGGTTCCGTGCGCGGCGTGGCGGCGCCGTGCCGGACCGCCAGTTGCCGCGCCGCGTCGATCGCGGGGGCAAGCTTGTCCTCAAGCGCGGCGATCATCCCGTCGAGGTCTTCGAGCTGCTCGTTGCGGCAGCGGATCTCGAGATTCTCGGCGATCTCGGGCACCTCTGGCAGTTCGAGTGAGCGAGCGACCCCCTTGAGGCTATGGGCGAGGCGGCAAGCATCCTCGCCGCGATTCGCGGCAATCATGGTGCGAAGGTCATGCCCGGTCGCGGCATAGGTGTCGCCAAAATTGGCGATCAGCCGCCGCAGAAGTGCGGCATTGCCGTTGACCCGGTGCAGTGCTGCCGGAATGTCAAAGGGGGGCAGCGATGCCGGCAGGGTTGCGGCAATGGCGGATGCCGGGGCAGCATTAGGGACGGCATCCGACGTGGCCACCCGATCGGCGATCACATGCGGAATGGTGCGCAGCCAGTGGTTCAATGTCCGCACCAGATGGGCGGGGTCCACAGGTTTCGACAGGTGGTCATTCATGCCGGCGGCCAGACAGCGCTGCCGCTCTGCCTCATAGGCATGGGCGGTCATGGCGATGATCGGCAGCCGGTCGGCCGGCCAGGTCCGGCGAATTTCCCGTGTCGCGGCAATGCCGTCCAGCCTTGGCATCTGCACATCCATCAGGATCGCGGCATATTCGGTGCCATGATCCGATATCATGGCGCAGGCAATCTCGCCGTCCTCGGCACAATCGACCACCAGCCCGGCGTCGTTCAGCAACTCGACCGCGATCTCGCGGTTGATCTCGTTATCCTCGACCAGAAGCACCCGCAAGCCATGCAGGTCAGGCTGCAGCCGCGGCAAGGCCGCCGATATCGTCAGCGGCGCGTCTGCCTTCAGGGGCGCATCGTCGGTCCGGTCCGCCAACAGCTGCCGCAGCGCATCGAGCAGGGTTTCGGCGTCGACCGGCTTGCCGATCACCGCGCCGATATCGTCGCCCTGCGCCGTGACGAGGAGATCACCCATGTCATAGGCGGTCATCACCAGCGTGGCCGGCTGAACCGCGATGCGGGGATTGGCGCGGATGGCGCGGATCGTGGTCAGCCCGTCCATGCCCGGCATCTTCCAGTCGAGGATCAGCAGCTCGACGGGCCGCTCACCCGGCGATTCCGCTTCCAGCCGGCCGATCGCCTCGGCACCCGAAGCGGCAGTGCTGACCTGCATGCCCCAGCCGGCCAGCAGATCGGCAGTGATCTGGCGCGCCGCCGGGTTGTCGTCGACCACCAGCACCCGCAATTGCTGCAGCGATTCACCAAGCTGCGCCGTCGCTGCCGTCCTGCTCGCGCCGATCCCGAGCCGCAGCATGAAGGAGAAGGTGCTGCCTTCGCCCGGCTTGCTTTCGACCCGGATCCAGCCGCCCATCTGTTCGATGATCTGCCGGCAGATCGCCAGTCCCAGACCGGTGCCGCCAAAACGCCGGGTGGTAGAGTTGTCGGCCTGTGTGAACGAGGTGAACAGGCGCGATTGCTGTTCGGGCGTCATGCCGATGCCGGTGTCGCGGACCGAACAGCGAATGCTGGCCATGTCGCCGTCGATGCCGAGCAGTTCGGCAGATACGGTGATCGTGCCGGCTTCGGTGAACTTGATCGCGTTGCTGAGCAGGTTCAGCAGCACCTGACTGATGCGCATGTCGTCGCAGATCAGCGTCGGCGGGATATCGTCGGCGATGTGCATTGCGATGTGCAGGTCGCGCGCATGCAATGATTCCGACACCATATGGACCTGACTTTCGATCGTCGCGCGCAGGTCGAAGGCGCCGATGTCCAGCGTCAGCTTGCCGGCCTCGTTCTTCGAGAAATCCAGCAGGTCGCTGATCAGCCGCAAGAGCGAAACCCCGGCGCCATTGATCTTGGTGACATAATCCTGCTGGCGGGGCTCCAGCGCGGTTCGCTGAAGCAGGTGGCAAAAACCCAGGACTGCGTTGATCGGGGTGCGGATCTCATGGCTGATATTGGCCAGGAACATGCTTTTGGCGCGGCTGGCCTCTTCGGCTTCGCGGGTGCGCTCCTGCAGCGCGACGCTTTTGCTGACCAGCTCGTCGCTCATCTTGCCGATCCGGTTCAGGGCGCTGCGGACGGTGCGGCTGACCCAGGCGAGAATGGCGGCCTGAAGCGCGACAATCGTCGCGTGGAGCGCGACGCGGGCCAGATCCCCCTCGCGCGGAAAGACCGCATAGGGCAGCAGATACAGCAGCAGCAGGTGATGCAGCGCCGTCGCGGCCGAGGCAATGATCAGCGCGGTGCGGTCGAACCAGGCGATGTTCAGTGCGATCATGGCAAAGAAATACATGTGCATGTCCATCTGCCAGGGATGGCCGGCAAATAGCACCAGAAGCAGCGCCGGTTCGCCGACCAGCGCGATGGCGGAAAGATTGCGCGTCGCCGGCGCCGTTCCGCGGCGCAGCCAGGTGATGTGATAGACCGCCGCCAGCACGCTGCCCGCCAGAACGGCCGCCGGTACCGACATCGCCTGGTTCCAGTATGCGGCCAGAGCCAGCACCGGGACATGCGCCCAGAGCAGCCAGACCAGAAGCGCGCCGAAGCGTTCGCGCATATGTTGGAGTTCGTGGCTCATTTGCCGCTTGCCCCCGTTCCGGTGAAGCAGCCGAAAATCCGGGGCGAGGGCATCACCAGCCAAGCCCCCTCGGCCCGCAGGGCCTGGGTGAAATCGGGCCGGTCGGCCGCCGCGATGGCAATATTGGGCAGGCCGCCGACATCGACCACCGCGCCCTGGGCACGAAAGACGATCCCGATGACCCCGTCACGACCCAAAGCAGGCGGGCCGACGACCAGAAACTGTCCGCTGGTGCCCGGCCCCAACAGCGTCATGGCGGCAATTCCGATCAGCCCCGCCACGCCCAGAATCGCGGCAAGAAAGAAGTCGCGCAGTCGCGCCGGCGGTTCGGATATGTCCGCATTCGCCCCCGGGACCCAGCCATCGGCCTGCCGGCCCCTCAGAATCGCTACCATCGCTGTTCGCTCCGCATCTTGCGGACAGAGTAGAGCAATGCCTTTGGCTTGGGGTTAATCCGCCCAAAGGAAAAGCCAGCAATTTTAACTGCTGGTCCGCGCCCGGCGGTGCGGGGCGGCCAGGCTGCGGCCGCCCCCCGGTATCATTTTCCGGCGCTAGAGGTCGGCGCCTGCGGCAAACCGGGTTGCCAGCGCAAATCCGGTCCAGTCCGACAGGGCCAGATCGGCGGCCTCGTCGCGGGCCTTGATCCAGTCGGGTTCGGCCCCGAAGCGCGCGTCAAGCCGGGCCATCAGCGCGCGCGCCGCGCCATCTCCGGCGGCTGCGGCCGAGCTGGCCAGCCGCCAAGCCATCGCATAGCTGCGCGGTGCGCCCTTGCCCTGTTCATGGGCCAGCGCCGCATCCCGCAGCGCCGGAACCGAGGCAAATGCCGTGTCCACCAGCGGCGAATCCGCAGGAAGCTGCGCAGCGAGCAGCTCTGATGTCGTCATCCGGGCCTCGATCCGGTCCAGCGCGGCCTGGGCGCCGGTCGCGGCCAGTGCGGCCGCCTGCTGTGCATGGGCGTAAGCGGCGGCGGGGTCGGTCGGGGCGATCAGCTCGGCCAGCGCCAGCGCCACCTCGGGATCCTCGGCCAGCGGTTTCAGCAGTTTGATGGCGCGCGGGGTGTTTTGCGGCACGCCGCGCCCCTCGGCCAGCGCCAGACCCATGGCACGGTCGTCCTTGGCCGTCCCGGGATCGGCGATCAGTGTCACGGGCGGGGTCGGCAGCGCGTTCGAGAGGCTCAGCGGGAAAAGCGTCAGCACATCCTCGGGCGAGGTCCAGCCGGTAGTGTCGAAATCGATCGGCGCGCCGGGACGGATTTCGGCGGTGATGCGGCCGGGCCGGGCAATGAAGCCTTCAAGCACGGTGGCCAGCGCGCGCTGGACCTCGTTCAGCTTGCTGTCCGGGGGGGCGGTGACCAGCGCTTGCAGGGATTGCGGGCTGGTCGTGTCGGGCGGCAAAAGCGGCTTGACGCGCCCCCAGACCCCCAGATCCTCGACCGAGACATGACCGGCGCGTAGCGTGCCGCGCAGGCCGAATGTCGGCTCGGAGCTGGCAGGCGGCGGGGCAAAGGGGTCGCTTTCGGGCTCCACCAGATTGCCGTCCTGATCGAAGGTCAGCGGCGGGCGGTCATATGTGTCATCGCCTTGATCTTGTGCCAGTTTCTCAAGCAGATCCGGCGAGAAGAGCGAGACATAGTCGAAATCCACGCTGCCCTCG
The DNA here is from genome assembly GCF_003337565.1 of Paracoccus lutimaris. Lineage (GTDB taxonomy): Bacteria > Pseudomonadota > Alphaproteobacteria > Rhodobacterales > Rhodobacteraceae > Paracoccus > Paracoccus lutimaris. Next base: position 20,644 of record NZ_QPJL01000024.1, on the reverse strand, counting down.
ATGCGGGCGATGCCGGGGCTGATCGCCTCGATATCGGCATTCAGCGCGCCGCTGCCCGAGCTTTGCGCGACATTGATCGAAACCGCGTCGAAGGGGATGGTATTGCCGCCGGTGATCATGCCGATCATCGCGGCATTGGGGCCAAAGCAATTGGTGGCAATCGTCAGATCGGCCAGATCGAAATGCATCTGGGCATTTTCCGCGCCCCAGAGGCTGATGCCCGAGGCATGCAGCCGGCCAAGCGAGATGTGGCAGTTCTCATGCTTGCCGACACCGGTGATCTGCAGGTCGCGCATGGTCAGCCCGCCGCGCAGCCCGTCCACCTCAAGCGCGCCATAGCGGATATCGGCGATCATGCGGGCATAGGACACCGCACCGCGCATCAGCCCGCCTGCGATACTGGCCGGAGAGAAAAGGCTGCTCAGGGCCGGCGTGGTATCGGCCAGCGCGGTGCCCGCCATCAGGATAGAAAGAACCGAGCCGGCGGCAAGGCGTCGGGAAAAGGGAAACATCACCTACCTCATCTTGCAAATTCCGGCGGAGGGTGACGGGCAGGGCGGGTATTTGCAAGCAGGTCGGACGCGGCACGTGATCGCGCGGGCCCGGTCATCTGCCACGAGCGGCGGCGGCGGTGCCGCGAAGCCAAAGGCGGCCCCGGCGTTGCGGGACCTGTCCGGCTGTGCCTAATCTGGGGCCGACCCCAAGCCGAGGATGCCATGGCCGCCGATCAATATATCTCGTTGCCGCAGCTTGAGGATTTCTGCCACGCGGCCTTTGCGGCCATCGGTGCGGATGTCGCGACCACTGAGGCCGCGACGCGGGCCATGCTGCACGGGACGCGCTTTGGCGTCGACAGTCATGGCGTGCGCCTGCTGCCGCATTACCTGAAAGCACTTGAGGGCGGGCGGCTGAACCGCAACCCGGAACTGAAGCGCGTCGGCGGCTTTGGCGCGGTCGAGGTCTGGGATGCCGATCACGCGCAGGGCGCCTTGGGCAGCTATCACGGCATGGCGCGGGCGATCGAGCTGGCGCGGCAATTCGGCCTTGGCGCGGCGGCGATCCGCAACAGCTCGCATTTCGGGCCGGCCGGGGCCTATGCGCTGGCGGCGGCGCAGACGGGTTTCATCGGCATCGCCTTTTGCAATTCGGACAGTTTCGTGCGGCTGCATGACGGTGCCATGCGCTTTCACGGCACCAACCCGATTTCGGTCGCGGTTCCGGTTCAGGGCGACAACCCGTGGTTTCTGGACATGGCGACCAGCGCCATCCCCTATAACCGCGTCCAGCTTTACCGCAGCCTTGGGGTCGAACTGCCGCAGGGCACCGCCTCGGACGTGCAGGGCCTCGATACCCGCGATGCCGAGGCGGCCGACATGCTGGCGCCTCTGGGCGGCGAGTTCGGGTTCAAGGGCGCGGCGCTTGCGGGCGTGGCCGAGATCTTCAGCGCCGTGCTGACCGGGATGAAGCTCAGCTTTGACATCCTGCCGATGGGCGGGCCGGATTTCTCGACGCCGCGCGGCATGGGGGCCTTCATGCTGGCGCTGAACCCGGATGCGTTTCTGGACCGCGCCGCATTCGATGCCGGAATGCGGCGCTATGTCGGGAGGCTGCGCGCCTCGCCCGCGCGGGCGGATTGCCGGGTGATGGCGCCGGGCGACCGCGAATGGGACGTGGCGCGAGGGCGCGATCACAGTGGCGTGATTCTGGATCCGACCACGGCCGCGGCCTTTGACGAGATCGCCGCACGGCTGGGAATCGCCCCTGTATCCTGAGGGTGCATTAATAAAAATTCATTTACATCATGTGATTGGGATTTATTCCTAGATTTTTCCGAATGGCGGAAGAATTTTCTTGACCGCTTGCGCTAACGCCCGCAGTCTCGAAATTGGTCAAACCAGTTTGACCGCGCGCCGCAGGGAGGCGGCGCAGATCGGGGGAAAACGTGTTCACCGAGGGCAGGCCGCGCCGGCAATACCGGCAGGTGGCCGACCAGATTTTGCTGCTTGCGGCGGCGCGCGGGCTGGGCTCTGGCCAGCGCCTGCCGTCCGAGCGCGATCTGGCCGAGATGCTCAGCGTCTCGCGGCCATCGCTGCGCGAGGCGCTGATCGCGCTGGAGGTCGAGGGGCAGGTCGAGATCCGCATGGGCTCGGGCATCTATCTGGCCTCGGGGGCGGAACGCGGCATGCTGCGCGCCGATGCCGAGGGGCCGCTGGAACTGCTCGAGGCGCGCTGCATCATCGAAAGCGCCATCGCCGAAGAGGTGGCGAGCCATGTGACGCCCGCGCTGCTGGCGCGGATCGACGACAACCTGCGCCAGATGCGGGCGGCCATGGACGACACGCCGCTGGCCATCCGCATCGACGGCACGTTTCATGAAATCGTCGCCTCGGGCCTGGGCAATCAGGTGCTGGTGGGGCTGACGGCGCAGATGTTTCAAAAGCGGCTCACGCCGTTTTTCGCCCGCTTTTCGAGCTATTTCGAGGGGCCGCATACCTGGGGCGACGCGCTGGCCGAACATGGCCGGATCCGCGATGCGCTGGCCGCCCGCGACCCCGCCGCCGCGCGCGAGGCGATGCGCCATCACCTGACGCAATCGCAGCGCCGTTTCACCGAAAGCGTCCTTGTCGAGCGGGCCGAGGGGGCCGCCCTGCAGGGCATCTGAAGGATAACAAGGGAGGAGAGGAAACATGAAACTCAAACTGACCGGCCTGACCCTGGCCGCCGCCATGGTCATGGCCAGCGCCATCGCCGCGCAGGCACAGACGGCGCTGAAATGGGCGCATGTCTATGAAACATCCGAGCCGTTCCACACGGAATCGGTCTGGGCGGCCGAGGAAATCGGCAAGCGCACCGAGGGCCGCTACAAGATCGACGTCTTTCCGGCCTCGCAGCTGGGCAAGGAGGCCGACATCAACCAGGGCCTGAAACTGGGCACGGTCGATATCATCATCTCGGGCTCCAGCTTTGCCGCGCGCGACTACAAACCGATCGGCGTGACCTATTTCCCCTATATCTTCCGCGATTCCGCGCATCTGCTGGCCTATGCCAAAAGCGATGTCTTCAAGCGGCTGGCGCAGGGCTATGAGGACGCGACCGGCAACCATATCGCCGCCGTGACCTATTACGGCACCCGTCAAACCACCTCGAACAAGGAAATCAAGGCCTGTGCCGACATGCAGGGCTTGAAGATCCGCGTGCCGGACGTGCCCGCCTATCTGGCCATGCCGCGCGCCTGCGGCGCCAACACCACGCCCATCGCCTTTGCCGAGGTCTATCTGGCGCTGCAGAACGGCACCGTCGAGGCGCAGGAAAACCCGCTGACCACCATCGAGGCGAAAAAGTTCTACGAGGTGCAGAAGAATATCGCCCTGACCGGCCATATCGTCGACCACCTGAATACGCTGGTCTCGAAGCAGCTTTGGACCAGCCTCTCGGACGCGGACAAGCAGATCTTCTCGGAAGTGATGCTTGAGGCCGCCGCCCGTGCCACCGCCATCGTTACCGAACGCGAGGCGGCGCTGGTCGAGAAGTTCCGCGCCGACGGCATCGGCGTCAACGAGGTGGACAAGGCCGATTTCGAGAAGAACGTGAATGAAAAGGTCGCCCCCGAGGACTTTGGCTACGTCAAGGAAGACCTCGAGGCCATTCGCGCCCTTCAGTAAGACCAAGACCCCGGTGGCGGCCGATGCGTCCGCATGGCCGCCCCGGGCACAGCGAGATCCGACCCAACGCGCGGAGGTCCGGCATGAATGAGCAACATCACCCCCCGATCAGCATCGACGAGATGGCCCATGCCTTCGAGGACGAAGGTGGTCCCGTCGATCTGTCGCACCATACCATCGAGGACTGGCTGACGCTGGCGGTGTTCTGGGCCATGGCGGTCTGCGTCTTTTTGCAGTTCTTCACCCGCTATGCGCTGAACAACAGCCTCGCCTGGACCGAAGAGATCGCCGCGAACTGTCTGGTGATCGTGGTCTTTCTGGGCTCGGCTATGTGCGTGCGCATGGGCCGCCACATCGCCGTGGACCTGATCTACAATTTCCTGCCGCGCCGTCTGGGTCGCGGGCTTGAGGTCGCGGTCGATGTCATCTGCATCGGCTTTTACGGCTATATGGCATGGCTGATGTGGCGCTATATCGACATTGTCGGCAGCGAGCGCATGGTCACCGTCGATCTGCCGCGCGGCTTTGTCTTCTATACCGTCTTTGCAGCCTTCGCGCTGATGCTGCTGCGCTCGGTTCAGAATTTCATCAAGGACCTGACCGGCGCAAGGACGGTCCGCGAAGAGGCGGCCGAATCCGGCCCGCCGGGGGTATGACGCCATGCTGCTGCTGATCGGATCCTTTCTGCTGCTGATGATCATCGGGGTGCCGGTGGCGGTCGCCATGGCCGTGGCCTCGCTGGCCTATATCGGCATCTATAATGTCGCCCCCGACATCATCGCCGCGCAGCGCATGATCGCGGGCGTCGAAAGCTTTCCGCTGATCGCGGTGCCGTTCTTCATCCTTGCGGGCAATCTGATGAACATCGCCGGCGTCACCGGCCGCATCTATCACTTTGCCCTGTCGCTGGTCGGCTGGATGAAGGGCGGTCTGGCGCAGGTCAATATCATCGGCTCGGTGGTGTTTTCGGGCATGTCGGGCACGGCCCTGGCCGATGCGGCCGGGATCGGCACCATCGAGATCAAGGCGATGAAGGATCACGGCTATCCGGTCGAGGCCGCGGTGGGCGTGACCGCCGCCTCGGCGACGCTGGGGCCGATCTTTCCGCCCTCGCTGCCCTTTGTCATCTACGGGATGATGGCCAATGCCTCGATCGGGGCGCTGTTCATGGCGGGCATCCTGCCGGGGATCGTGATGACCTCGCTGATGATGCTGACGGTCTATATCTTTGCCCGCCGCTTTGGCTGGGGCTCGGACACGCCCTTCGACATTCGCCAACTCATGGGCGCCGGGCTTGAGATCGTGGTGGTCATGTGCTTTCCGCTGGCGGTCTGGCTGCTGGTCATGGCCGGGCTTTCGATCAATATCGCGGTGCTGATCGCGCTGGTGGTGCTGGTGGCGCTGGACTGGTATTTCGACTGGCACGCGGTGATGGCGCTGATGGCGCCGGTGCTGCTGATCGGCGGCATGACCATGGGCTGGTTCACGCCCACCGAGGCCGCCGTCGCCGCCGTCATCTGGACGCTGTTTCTGGGCCTCGTGCGCTATCGCACCATGACATGGCGGACGCTGGCCAAGGCCTCCTTCGACACCATCGAGACCACGGCCTCGGTCCTGTTCATCGTCACTGCCGCCTCGATCTTTGCGTGGCTTTTGACGGTCTCTCAGGCGGCGCAGCTGTTCTCGGACGCGATGTTCGGGCTGACCGACAACTGGTGGACCTTCCTGATCATCGTGAACGTGATCCTGCTGGTGGTGGGGGCGTTTCTGGACACCATCGCCGCGATCTCGATTCTGGTGCCGATCCTGATGCCGGTGGCGGCGCGCTATGGCATCGACCCGGTGCATCTGGGCGTGATCCTGACGCTGAACCTGATGATCGGCCTGCTGACGCCGCCGGTGGGGATGGTGCTGTTCGTCCTGTCCCGCATCGCCAAGATGTCGGTTGAAAAGACGGCGCTGGCGATCCTGCCATGGATGATCCCGCTGTTCGTCGCGCTGCTGCTGATTACCTTCATCCCCGCGCTCACGCTATGGCTGCCGACGCAGCTTGGCCTGATCCGCTAGCCCCATCTCCGCGCGGCCCGTCCGCGCGGCCTGACACGAATACAAGGATTGCCCCATGCGCACCCGCGTCGCCCGGCTTTACGGCGCCCATGACCTGAGGGTCGAAGAGCAAGAGGTCGGCCCGCCCGGCAAGGGCGAGGTGCTGCTGCGCATGGCGGCGGGTGGCATCTGCGGCTCGGACCTGCATTACTATCAGGATGGCGGCTTTGGTCCGGTCCGGGTGCGCGAGCCGATCATCTGCGGGCACGAGGCCGCCGGGCATGTGATCGCGGCGGGCGAGGGGGTCGATATCGCCCCTGGCACGCTGGTCGCGGTGAACCCCTCGCAGCCCTGCGGGGCCTGCGAATACTGCCTGCGTGACATGCTGGTGCATTGTCTGGACATGCATTTCATCGGCTCGGCCATGCGGATGCCGCATGAACAAGGGATGTTTCGCGACCTGTTCGTGGTGCCCGCCATTCAGGCCCATCCCCTGCCCGAAGGCGTGACCGAGGCCGAGGCCGCCTGCGCCGAGCCCCTGGCCGTCTGCCTGCATGCGGTGGCGCAGGCGCGCGATCTGCTGGGCGATCTGACTGGGCTCAGGGTGCTGATCAGCGGCGCCGGGCCGATCGGGCTGCTGGTGCTGGCCGCCGCCCGCCATGCCGGCGCACGGGACATCATCGTCACCGACCTGACCGATGCGGCGCTCGCTCGCGCGCGCGTCATGGGCGCAGGCCAGACCATCAACGTCGCCACGGATCCCGAGGCATTGGCGCCGCTGCAAAGGGACAAGGGCCAGATCGACCTGATCTTTGACTGCTCGGCCGCCGGCCCCGCCCTGCGCGCAGCCTTTGCCGCCATCCGCCCGCGCGGCACCATCATTCAGGTCGGCGTCACCGGCGATATCGCCATTCCCCTGAACGCGCTGGTCGGCAAGGAAATCACCTGGCGCGGCAGCCAGCGCTTTCACGCCGAGTTTGCCGAGGCCGTGGACCTGATCGGCAGCCGCCAGATCGACCTGCGCCCGATCATCAGCCACCGTCTGCCGCTGGAGCGCGCGCGCGAGGCTTTTGATCTGGCCTCGGACCGCAGCTTGGCCTGCAAGGTGCAACTGACCTTCGCCACGGAGGACGCGTCATGAAAGCCCTGATCTGCGAGGAACCCGGCCGGCTGGCGCTGATCTCGCGCCCCGAACCCGTGCCCGGCCCGGACGAGGTATTGGTGCGCATCCGCCATGTCGGCATCTGCGGCACCGATTTCCACATCTTTGGCGGCAAGCACCCCTATCTGGAATATCCCCGCGTCATGGGCCACGAGCTGTCCGGCACCGTCGAGACCGCGCCCGAGGGCAGTGGCCTGAACCCCGGCGATCCGGTCTATATCGTGCCTTACCTGTCCTGCGGGACCTGTCAGGCCTGCCGGATCGGGCTGACCAATGCCTGCGTCAATATCCGGGTGCTGGGCGTTCATTGCGACGGCGGCATGGCCGAGCTGATCGCGGTCCCGGTCCAGAACGTGGTGCCGACGGGGGATATCCCGCTGCCGGATGCGGCGATGATCGAGTTTCTGGCCATCGGTGCCCATGGCGTGAAGCGCGGCGCCATTACCGCCCGCGACCGGGTGCTGGTCACCGGGACCGGCCCCATCGGCATGTCGGCGATCATCTTCGCCAAGGCGCGCGGTGCCCATGTGACGGTGATGGACATGCGCCCCGACCGGCTGGCCTTTGCGCGCGAGGGGCTGGGCGCGGATGCCGCACTGACCGCCGACGCCGGGGCCGAGGCGCAGGCCGCGCGGCTGACCGGCGGCGACTGGTTCGACGTGGTGATCGACGCCACCGGCGCCGCGCCGCCCATCGAGCGCGGTTTCGGTTTCCTTGCCCATGGCGCGCGCTATGTGCTGCTGTCGGTGGTGCGGCAGGACATCACCTTCTCGGACCCGGAATTCCACAAGCGTGAGGCGACGCTGATCGCCAGCCGCAACGCCCAGCCCGACGATTTCGCCGAGGTGGTGGCGCAGATGCGCGCCGGCCGGGTGCCGACACGGGCGCTGAACACCCATCGCGGCAGCCTGTCGGACGGGGTGGCGCTGTTCCAGGACTGGTCCCGCCCCGAGGCCGGCGTCATCAAGGCCATTCTGGACCTGTGATCAAGGTGCTGATGAGTTCCGGTTGCCGGCCCCTTGGCGGGCACTGTTTCGACCGGGAAACATGCTGCTGAATGGGACGTTTACCCCCTCATGTCCGGGCCTTTTTCAGCAGCTGGCGGCACATCCATGCTCACGACCGGCAGGGATCATGGCGGTTGGCTTGGCGCCCCGTGCGTCTGGGTCAGGAATCTGACGGAAAGCCAGATATCTGATGACCGACAACCTGCCAGTGCAATGTCGATCTCGTGATGCAAGCCGAAGATATCGTTCAGATACCGTCTGGCTCTTACGCCCCACGCACGAAGGCCGCGCAGCGATCCCCCAGCATCATCGCCGGAGCGTTCGTGTTGCCGGCATTGATGTCGGGCACGGCGGACATGTCGGCGACGCGCAGCCCCTCGATCCCGCGCACGCGCATCCGCGCATCCAGCACCGCCATCGGATCGCCATCCGCCCCCATCCGCGCGGTCGAGGCCGGATGATAGTTGGTCTTGACGAAACGGCGGCAGTGATCGGCCAGTGCCGCGTCATCCAGCCGGGCCGGATCGGGAATGGCAAGGCGCTTGATGCGGCTGGCCAGCGGCCCGGTCTGAAAGGCGCGGACGAAAAACCGCTGGCCGGCGACCATGGCCGCCATGTCGTCGGGATGCAGCAGCAGGTTCGGGCTGACCAGCGGCTTGTCGGCCGGATTGGCCGAGCGCAGCCGCACCTCGCCGCGCGACCTGGGCTTGACCACCACCGTGGTCACGGTCAGGCCATAGGTATTCTCGACCAGGCTCAGCGTGTCACGGTCCAGATAGACGATGGGCACGCAAAAGGCCTGGATCGTCGGCTCGGCACCCGGGTCATCGGGATTGACGAAGGCGCCTGCCTCGACCCCCGCCGACAGGATCGGACCGGATCCGAACAGCTTGAACTGCAAGCCGTTGCGGATCATCCGCCAGCCGACCCCCTGCTTGAAATAGCCATAGGGGCCGTTGGCGTTGGCGATGATCGGCACCTCGGGATGGTCGATCAGGTTCTGGCCCACGCCTGGCAGGTCGGCCGCGACCGCAATCCCGTGCTCGCGCAGGTGATCGGCGGGGCCGATCCCTGACAGCATCAGCAGCTTGGGCGTGATCAGCGCGCCGGCGGTCACGATCACCTCGCCGCGGGCATGGCTTTGGTGCAGGGTGCCGGCCTTGTCGCGCCACTGGACGCCGACGGCACGGCCGTTTTCGATCAGGATACGCTCGGCCCGGGCCTCAAGGCGCAGGGTCAGGCGCGGGTCGCCCTCAAGCGGGGACAGAAAAGCGTAGGCGGCGGATGAGCGCCGGCCATGCCGGTTCATGAACTGGTAAAACCCCACGCCGCGCTGCGAGACGCCGTTGAAGTCGGGGTTGAAGGGCTCGCCCAGAGCCTGCACCGACTGCACGAACCAGCGCGACATCTGGTCGATATGCCCGGGATCCGAGACCTTCATCTGGCCGCCGCTGCCGTGATAGTCGTTCAGCAGGCGGTTGTTGTCCTCCATGCCGCGAAAATGCGGCAAGACCGCCTTCCAGGACCAGTCCGCGCCGTCATTGTTGCCGCGCAGTGCCGCGTCCCAGGCATCGTAGTCCGAGGGGCGGCCGCGCATATAGACCTGCGCATTGACCGAGGATCCGCCGCCCAGCACGTTCCCCTGGGGAATGTCATGCGCGCGGCCATTCAAATGCGGCTGCGGCACGGTCGTGTGGTATTCCATGAATTTCGAGCCGTTGATCATCTTGAAGATGCCCGGCGGCATGTCCAGCAGCGGGTGACGGTTGGAATGCCCCCCCTCCAGCAGCAGGACGCGGCAGCCGCCCTGCGCCACAAGCTGGCCCGCCGCCACGCAGCCGGCCGAGCCGCCACCGACGACGATATGGTCGAATTCCTCGCGCGCCATGGGGTCGTCCTTTCCTTCGATATGCGGATGGGCTGCCGCTATGCGCGCGGCGTCAGATGTCGTCGAACGTGCCCCGCACATATTCCCACGCGGCATTCAGATGCGCGTTCAGCGCCGCCTCGGCGCCATCGGGGTCGCGGTCACGGATCGCCCGATAGATGTCGGAATGGCGCAGGAAATTCACCCGGTTGCGCTCGGGCGAGCGTTCCATCTTGACCCAATGCGGCTCAAGCCAGCTGGTGAATGCCTTGTGGATCGACGGAAAGACCGGGTTTTTCGGGATGTCGTAAAGCACGGCGTGAAAGGCCACGTCGGTGCGGTAAAAACGCTGGCTGTCCGGGATCGCCGCCTCATTGGCGTCAAGCGCCTGTTTCAGGGCCTCGATATCCTCTTTGCGGGCGTGTTTGGCGGCATGGCGTACCAGCGCCGCCTCAAGAAAGATGCGGATGTCATAAAGGCTTTTGACGCCGTCCGACTGCGCCAGCAGAAAGCCGACGACACCGCTGGCAGCGGCCAGCGCCGCATCATAGCCGGGACGGCGCACCACGGGACGAAAGCGCGGCCGGCTTTCGACAAGACCGCGGCTGGCCAGCGTCGCCACCGCCTCGCGCACCACGGTGCGGCTGACGCCAAAGGTCTCGATCAGGTCGCGCTCGGGCGGCAGGGGGGCGCCGTCGGGCAGATCGCCTGCTGCGATCCGGGTCTCGATGGCCTTGACCACAGCATCTGCGGCGCGGCTGCCGACGGGTCTTGCTGGGGCTGTCTGAAGGGTCATGCGCAGCTCGGATCAAGAGTTTGGTCGGATCATAATGACGCATCAAGATTGTGCAACGGATATGTTTTGGCTGGGCCAAAATAGGCGGGTATTGCGTAGGTCAGCGTCAAACAACGTAATTCTGTTTGAATGCACAGTGAAATCCGATGGGTGAAAATAGAATCATCTTGACCGATTTGCGAATTCCGCCCTTAATCATTGCTTGTTTTGTCATACCAAAATAGGGCTGTCCGTGCTGTACGAACTCACCCAGCTTGTGACCGAGGGGCGGCCCGTCGCCGCGCGGATGCTGATCGGCGGACGTTGGGGCAGTCCCGCCGCCGCAGGGCACGAGATCGAAAACCCCGCCGATGAAACCATCATCGCCACCACCCCCGCCGAGGCGCTGCAGGCCGCGCGGCGGGCCCAGCCCGGCTGGGCGGCGCTGCCGGCGGTCGAACGCGGCCGGGCGGTCCACGCGCTGGCCGATGCGGTGCGCGACCATGCCGACCTGCTGGCCAGGGTCGTGGTTCTGGAACAGGGAAAGCCCTTGGTTCAGGCCCGGGGCGAGGTCGGCGCGACCGAGACATTCCTGCGCTATGCCGCCGAACAGGCGCGCCGGATCGAGGGTGAAATCCTGCCCGCCGACGCCCCTGACGAGGAAATCCAGATCCGCCGCCTGCCGCATGGCGTGGTGGTCGGGCTGACCGCCTGGAACTATCCGCTGGCCTTGGCCGCGCGCAAGCTGGGACCGGCGCTGGTGGCAGGCAACGCCTTTATCCTCAAGGCGCATGAATTCACCCCGCTTTCGGGTCTGGCGCTGGCGGCGCTGGCCGAAAAGGCAGGCCTGCCGCCGGGGCTTTTCAATGTCGTGACCGGCGACGGGCGCACGCTGGGTCGGGCGCTGGTCGAGGGCGCGGATATGGTGACCATGACCGGCTCGACCCGCGCGGGGCGCGAGATCTATGCCGCCGGGGCCGATCAGATCAAGATCCTGCGGCTGGAACTGGGCGGCAAGGCGCCCTTCATCGTGATGGAGGATGCCGATATCGACCGCGCGGTCGAGGCGGCGGTGATCGCGCGTTTCACCAATTGCGGCCAGATCTGCACCTGCAACGAACGCATGTATCTGCATCGCGCCATCGCCGATGAATTTCTAGACAAGTTCACCGCCCGCGCCGCCGCGCTGACCATCGGCATGCCGCTGACCGATCCTGATATTGGTCCCAAGGTCAGCCGCGCCGAGGTCGAGAAGGTCGAGGCGATGACAGCAGCCTCGATCGCGTCGGGGGCCGAGGTGCTGCTGCGCGGCGGCCCGCTGCGCGAGGGGGCCTTTGCCAAGGGCCACTGGATAGCGCCGACCGTGCTGCGCGCCTTTGACAATGACCTGCCGGTGATGCGCGACGAGGTCTTTGGCCCGGTGGTGGCCGCGCTGGCGGTCGATGATTTCGATCAGGCGCTGAGCCTCGCCAATGCCAGCGCCTATGGTCTGTCGGCCTATGTCTGGACGCGCGACCAGCGCCGGCTGATGGCCGCCGCCGCGCGGCTGAATTTCGGCGAGATCTACTGCAACCGCGCCAATGGCGAATTGGTGCAGGGCTTCCATTCCGGCTGGGGCCAATCGGGCCTGGGCGGAGAGGACGGGAAACACGGCTTCGACGGCTATCTGCGCAAGAAGACGATGTATCTCAACTGGTCGTGACGGACCAACACAGCATGCGGCCGGAGGAGGCCGCACCCATGGGAGGGGAAACAATGAAAAGACGGATTCTGATGGGCGCCGCCGCGCTGTCGCTGATCCTGCCGGCCGGCATGGCGCTGGCGCAGGACCTGCCGCCGCTGGAAGCCAAGGACAGCTACAAGGTCGGCTTTGCCCAGACCGAAAGCAACAATCCCTGGCGCATCGCGCAGACCAAAAGCTTTCAGGACACCGCCGCGACCTGCGGCTGGGAGCTGGTGCTGACCGATGCCGGCGGCTCGGCTGCCAAGCAGGTGGCCGATGTGGACAGCATGATCGCCCAGGGCATCGACGTGCTGTTCCTGCCCCCGCGCGAGGAAAGCCCGCTGATCCCCGCCGTGATGCGCGCCAAGGGCGCCGGCATCCCGACATTCCTGGTCGACCGCTCGGTCGATCCGAACGTGGCACAGGCCGGGCGCGATTATGTGTCCTTCCTCGGCTCCGACTTCATTGATCAGGGCGGCCGTGCGGCCGGTTGGCTGACCGAGAACTTCAAGGGAGACAAGGGCGTCATCATCGAGCTGGAGGGCACCACCGGCTCGTCGCCCGCCAATGACCGCAAGAAAGGCTTTGACGATGCCATTGCCGGCGACAGCCGCTTTTCCATCGTCGCCAGCCGCTCGGGCGATTTCGCCCGCGACGAGGGCCGCAAGGTGATGGAGACGCTGCTGCAGGCCCATCCCGACGTGAACGTGGTCTATGCCCATAACGACGAGATGGCGATCGGCGCCATTCAGGCGCTTGAGGCCGCCGGCCGCAAACCCGGCGAGGATGTGACCATCGTCTCGGTCGATGGCACCCGCGACGCGTTGCAGGCGATCATCGACGGCAAGATGGGGGTAACGGTCGAAAGCTCGCCCTTCTTCGGGCCGCTGGCCTGCGACACGATGAAGAAATACGCGGCCGGCGAAACCATCACCCCCTGGGTCAAGGTCGAGGACCGCATCTTCACCAAGGAAAACGCGGCCGAGCATATTGGCGAGGCCTATTGATCACCCGCCCATCATCATCGGGGCCGCGTTCCGGCGCGGCCCCGCCCTGACCACCAGACCCTTCATGGCGGTGACATGACCGAACCTCTTTTGCAGATGACCGGGATCACCAAGGCCTTTGGCGGCGTTCCCGCGCTGTCGGATGCGGCGCTGACGATCCACGCGGGCGAGGTGCATTCGCTGGTCGGCCAGAACGGCGCCGGCAAGTCGACGCTGATCAAGATCCTGACCGGCGTCTATCGCCGCGATGCCGGCACCGTGCGCTGGCAGGGGCGCGAGATCGACCTGAAATCCCCGCGCGAGGCGCAAGAGGCCGGCATCGCCACCATCTATCAGGAACTGACGCTGGTGCCGCAGCGCACCGTCATCGAGAATATCGTTCTGGGATATGAGCCCAAGACCCGCTTCGGCATGATCGACTGGCGCGTGGCCGAGGCGCGGACCCGCGACGTTCTGTCCCGCTTTGGCATCGATCTGGACCCGCATCGCGCGCTTGGCAGCTATCCGACCGCGATCCAGCAACTGGTCGCCATCGGGCGTGCGGCCTCGATGGATGCACGGCTCTTGATCATGGACGAGCCGACATCCTCGCTGGACGAACGCGAGGTCGAGGTGCTGTTCGGCGTCATCCGCCAGCTGAAATCGCAGGGCACGGCGGTCATCTATGTCAGCCATTTTCTGGACGAGCTGTTCGAGATCTGCGACGGCGTCACCATCCTGCGTGACGGGCGCACGGTTGGGGCGGCGCGCATCGCGGATCTGACCAAGCTCGACCTGATCGCCGCCATGCTGGGCCGCAGCGCCGAGGATATCCGCCGCGCCGGCATGACCGAACTGGCCGCCAGCACCACCCCCGCAGGCGGCAGCCCGGTGATCGAGGCCGAGGGGCTGGCCACCGACCGCCGCCTGCGCCGGCTGGACCTGAGCGTGCGCGCGGGCCAGATCGTGGGTCTTGCGGGCCTTTTGGAATCGGGCCGGACCGAGGCGGCGCGGGCGCTGTTTGGCATGGATGCGCTGACCGCGGGCCAGATCCTGCTGGACGGCCAGCCCGCCGCCATCGCCTCGCCCCGCGCGGCCATCGCAGCGGGGATCGGCTTTCTCAGCGAGGATCGCAAGACCGAAGGCATCATTCCCGACCTGTCGGTGCGCGAGAACCTGACCTTGGCCCTGCTGCCGCGCCTGTCGCGCATGGGAGTGATCGACGAGGCACGCGAGCGGTCCATCGTCGAGCATTTCATCCGCGCGCTTGGCATCAAGACCGCGCATATGGACCAGCCGATCCGCGAATTGTCGGGTGGCAACCAGCAAAAGGTGCTGCTGGGCCGCTGGCTGGCGATTGAGCCGCGCTTCCTGATCCTCGATGAGCCGACGCGGGGCGTCGATGTCGGCGCGAAGCGCGAAATTCAGGCGATCATCCGCGAAAGGGTCGAGCAGGGCTGCGCCGTCCTGCTGATCTCGTCCGAATTCGAGGAACTGATCGAGGGCGCCCATGACATCGTGGTCATGCAGGAAGGCCGCAGCGTGACGCGCCTGTCCAATCCCGGCGTGACCGAGGATCAGTTGATCCATGCCATGGCGGCGGGGGGTGCGGCATGAGCCTGCGACCGGACCGGCAATTGTCGGGGCTGCTGGTCGCGCTGGCGGCCTTGACCCTGCTGAACGTGATCATCACCCCGAATTTCCTGAACATGCAGACGCTGGCGGTGAATGTCAGTCAGGTCGCAACCATCGCCATCGTGGCGCTTGGCATGACGCTGGTCATCGCCTCGGGCGGGATCGACCTGTCGGTTGGCTCGACCATGGCCGTCGCGGGGGCCCTGGCGCCCATCGTGTTTCTGTCAGACTGGGCGCTGGCCAATCCGGGGCTGGGGCTGACGGCCTCGATCCTGCTGCCGCTGATCGTCGCGGGGTTGTGCGGGCTGTTCAACGGGGTGCTGATCAGCATGTTCGGCGTGCAGCCGATCATCGCCACGCTGATCCTGTTCATCTCGGGCCGCGGCATTGCGCAGGTGTTGACCAATGGCAATCTGCAGACCTTTACCAACCCGTCCTTTACCTGGCTGGGCACCGGACGCGTGTTTGGCCTGCCGGTGCAGGGCTGGATCGCACTGGTCTTGACGCTGATATTGGGCTGGGTCGTCCGGCGCACCATCTATGGCCGCTACCTGCTGTCGGCGGGCGGGAACGAACGCGCGGCGGTCATGGCCGGCGTGCCGGTGGCGCGGGTCAAGATCGCGACCTATGTCATCGCCGCCGTGCTGGCGGGTCTTGCCGGGCTGATCGTGGTGGCGATCAACTCGGCCTCGGATGCCGCGCGCATCGGCCAGTTGATGGAGCTTGACGCCATCGCCGCCGCCGTGGTCGGCGGGGCCGCACTGGCCGGTGGGCGGGCGCCGATCCTGGGGACGCTGCTGGGCGCCGTCTTCATCCAGTTGATGGGCTATACGCTGATCGCCAACGGCATCTCGGACGAGATGACGCTGATCGTGACGGCGGCGATCATCGCCGTGGCCGTCTGGTTGCAGCGCGGGCGGAGGGCGTGATGAAAAGGCTTTTCGGTCAGGGCCATGTCGCTGTCTGGGTCGCGCTTCTGGCGCTGATCGTCTTTGGCGCACTGCGCTATGACAACTTTGTCTCGGCCTATAACCTGTCGTCCTTTCTGGGCTATAATTCTATGTTCGTGCTGATCTCGGTCGGCATGTGTCTGGTGATCATGACCGGCGGCATCGACCTGTCGGTGGGCACGGTCGCGGCACTGGCCAGCGTGGTGGCGGCGCAACTATCGCCGCATGGATTGGCCGTCGCGCTGCCTGCGGGCGTCGCGGCCGGGCTGGCGGCGGGGGCGCTGAATGCGGGCATGATCGCCGGGCTGCGCCTGCCGCCCTTCATGGCGACGCTGGCCACCATGCTGGCCGCCAAGGGCGCGGCCTTGCGGCTGTCGGAAAACCGGGCCGTGCCGGTGGATTGGGCCAGCGACTTTACCAAGCTGGGCATGAACAAGATCGCCAATATCCTGCCCTGGACCATGCTGATCGCGCTGATCGTGGTTGTCGCCGCCTGGCTGATCGTTCAGCGCAGCTCGCTGGGACGCACCGTCCTGGCCATCGGCGGAAATGCCGAAGCCGCGCATCTGATGGGCCTGAAAACCCACCGGGCCGAGATCTTTGTCTATGTCTTTTCGGGCGGCTGCGCAGGGTTGGCCGGGGTCTATCTGGCCTCGGGCTATGGCGCGGGCCAGCCGCTTGAGGGGGCGGGCTGGGAACTGGCAGCCATCGCGGCGGTGGTCGTGGGGGGGACGCTTTTGACCGGCGGCATGGGCTCGGTTCCCGCGACCGTGGCGGGGGCGCTGCTCTTCGGGGTCGTCTTCAATTTGCTGAATTTTGAAAACGGGCGCGGCACCATCAGCCTGTCGGCGCATTGGCAGTCGGTCATCCGCGGGTTTTTCCTGCTTGTCGTCATCCTGTTGCAGGTCCGTCTGGCGCGACCTGCGGCCAAGAAATGAGGTAATCCATGCCCCGCATCACCGACCTGCAAGCCCGACTGTTCCGCGTGCCGCTGCCCGAGGTGATGTCGGATGCCAAGCATGGGGATCACACGCATTTCGAACTGGTCACCGTGACCATCACCACCGAGGACGGGCTAAGCGGCACCGGCTATACCTATACCGGCGGCTTTGGCGGTCGTGCCATCCTGGCAATGGTGAACCACGATCTGCGCCCGTTCCTGCTGGGCCAGGACGCGACCGGGATCGAGGCGCTGTACGATGCCATGCAATGGCGCGTACATTACGTCGCGCGGGGCGGCATCGCCTCATTCGCGATCTCGGCCATCGACATCGCGCTGTGGGATCTGCGCGGGCGGCGCGACGGCCAGCCCTTGTGGCGCATGGCCGGGGGCGCGTCGAACCGCAGCCGCGCCTATCGCGGGGCGATCGACCTGAACTTCTCGCTGGATCGGCTGCTGGCCAACATCCGGGACTTCATCGACGAGGGCTATCAGGCCGTGAAGATCAAGGTCGGCCAGCCCGACATGCGCGACGATTTCCGCCGCGCCGAGGCGGTGCGCGATCTGCTTGGCCCGGACCGCGCCTTCATGGTGGATGCGAATTACGGCTGGTCGGTCGATCAGGCCATCACGGCGGCGCGCGGCTTTGCGCCCCTGGACCTTTTGTGGTTCGAGGAGCCGACCATCCCCGACGACTATCAGGGCTATGCCCGCATTCACGATGCGACGGGCATGCCGCTGGCGATGGGTGAAAACCTGCATACGATCCATGAATTCGAATATGCCGTGGCGCAGTCGCACTGCGCCTATCTGCAACCCGATGCCTCGAATTGCGGCGGCATCACCGGCTGGCTGCGCGCGGCCCGGCTATGCGCCGCGCATGGTATCCCGGTCTGTTCGCACGGCATGCAAGAGCTGCATGTCAGTCTGGTCGGCGCCCAGCCCAATGCCGGTTGGGTCGAGGTGCATTCCTTTCCCATCGACCGCTATACGACCCGCCCGCTGGTGCTGGAGGGTCTGCATTGCGTCGCCCCCGAGACGCCCGGCACCGGGGTCGAATTCGACTGGCCGCGCCTGAGCGTCTTTGCCGTCCATTCCTGAAGGGATCCGGTCCGTGACATGCGCCCCGCAAGGCCATGCTGCTTGCGGGAATTCACGCCTGTTTCCACGTCGATCGGCAAAGAGACCGCCCTCGCGCGGCAGGCATCCGCTCCCGCGACGTGATACCGCGAGCCATGCTTGGCCGAGCAGGGGCATTTCGGGATCAGGTGCCTTGACCGCGCTACAGGCCCTGACCCAAAGCCTTCGCCTTCAGCCGGGACTTGGCCAGTTCGCCGTTTTTGTCGAGAACGGCATAGCCGATGGTCGCAAGCTTGCTGTTGATCGATTTCAGCGCAGCGACCAGTTCAAGATGCCCGTCGCTGGAGCCGAGGCTCAGAAGATTGCCGCTGCGGACGCGCAGAAGATGCTGGCGTTTGCTCTCGGCTTCCAGATTGGTCACATATTGCTTGTGCAGGACCAGATCGCGGGCGGCGGTCGTGTCATCGCTCCAGAAGACATGCCGGGCCAGAACGATGCCCCGGCGGACCTGATCGGCCAGCGTCGCGATCTCGCTCTTGCCGGCATCGGTGAATACGAAATCGCCCCGCTCGGCCTCGCGCCGGATCGCGGCGTATTTGCCGCTCAGAAGATCGCCCGAAGCCTCGATGCGAATGGCGAAATCCATGATCTGGCGGATATCGTGGCTGTCCTCGTCCGCGATCTCGGGCAATTGGGCAAAGGCTTCCCGCAATCGTGACAGGGCACGGTTCAGCCGCGTCTCGAGCGCATCGATCTCGGCCAGATTGGCGGCATCACCGGTGGCCAGCTCGAACATCTGGATCAGCAGTTCCAGCATGCGGTTCACCTGCCCCTTGAGCGCGGCGGCGAGAAAGCGTGGGTCCTGTTCGTTCCCGGGCAGTAGCACGCGCTCTTCCTCGGCATCCGCTGCGGCCACGGGAAACAGCCGCAGGATGGCGGGCAGCGCCGGTGTCAGCAGCAGCAAAAGGAAATTGAACCCGAGATGCGCGACCAGCATGACGCGATGGACGGGCTGCGCCGAAAGCAGGTCGGCATTCCAATAGGGCAGCGACAGGGCCGCGAGGCAGAGAACGGCCAGCGCGATGCGCAGCGCGGCGACCGATTTCGCCACCGTCGCCGCCTCGGACTGATCCGAGCGCAGCAGCCAGACCGGCAGCAGCGCGCTGCCGATATTGCAGCCGATGATGAAGCCCAGTCCGCCGATCAGGCCCAGATCGCCGTGGCTGGCAAAGGCCAGCGCGGTCAGGATCGCAGCGAGGCTGGAATGCATGGCAAGCGCCAGCACCACGCCCAGAAGCGCGGCCGTCACCGGATCCTCGTTCAGATAGGCCAGCACCGCCCCGGCGCCCGAGAATTGCTGCAACGGGATCACCGCCTGACGGATCAGCGAGAGCGACAGGAAGACCAACCCAAGACCAAGGACGACGCGGCCGAAATTGCGCCGGTCCGGCTCACTGGAATTGAGATAGAGCCAGCCCCCGACGAGGATCGCCAGCGGCCCGATCGCGCCCACGGGCAGGGTCAGGAACTGGACGACCAGCGCCGAGCCGAAATCCGCGCCCACCGCCAGCAGCGCCGCCGACAGCAGCGGAATGGTGCGGCTGCCGGCAAGACCCGCCGCCATCAGCATGACGACGGTCGCGCCCTGCATCAGAAAGCCAAGCCCGGCGCCCTTGGCCATCAGCGACAGGGCCGTGGTCTCGCCGCTCAGGCTCTTGCGGATGCGGGCGTTCCACAGCCGCTCGATGCCGATGCGCATGAAGCGGACGGCAAACAGCAGCAGCGTGGCGCCGCTCATCAGATGGGCAAGAAAGCTGAGAACGTCCAAGCGGATCCTCGTTCAGTCTGGGGCGCTGCGCTGCGGGCCGATCAGGCTGCTTGTGGCATCAGAAACTTGTCGCGCAGCGCGTCCCACAACCGGGGGCTTCTGGCGCAAAGCAACGGGCCGTCGCGCCTTGCCACCAAATAAGGCGCACCATCCGATAGCATGGCGCCATAGCCTCCGGCCTCGGAATAAAGCAGAACGCCCGCCGCGTGATCCCAGGGCCTCACCTGGTCGGCGAACATGAAATCGACGGCGCCTTCGGCCAGAAGCCAATAGTCATGGCAGGAACAGCCAAGCGCGCCGATCCGCTCGTAATCCGCGACAAGGCTGGCCCACCGCGCGCGGCCGGCCCGGCGCGGCAGCGCAGTGGGAATGAGGCCGGCCGAGGTCGTCACCTCGGCGTCGATGAGCAGTCTCTGGCGATAGCCGGCCGCATCCCGGCGATGGGTTCCCGCCCCCAGTCGCGCCTCGATCCAGCTATCGGTCACCGGATCATGGTGAAGCCCAAAGATCGTTTTACCGTCCTCGACGACGGCCAGGTTGACCCCGAAAAGCGGCAGGCCACGGGCATAGTTCCAGGTGCCGTCGATCGGGTCGATGATGATCGCAAGCTCGGCGTCGGCAAGGCGCGCGGCCAGATCGGGATCGTCGCTGACCGCCTCTTCTCCGACGATCAGTGCGGTCGGGAACAGCGCGCCTGCGGCATCGGCGATGCGCCGTTCGGCGGCGCGGTCGGCAATGGTGACAAGATCGTTCTGGCTGGTCTTGGTCGTCAGGCCGGACGCGTCGAGACTGCGAAAATGCGGCAAAATCTCGTGCCGCGCTGTCTCGCGGACGATCTGGACAAGCTGCCCGGCGATGTCGGTGGTGATGCGGCTGGGCGTCACGGCGTGTTGATTGCCACTGAGATTTGACCCGGCAACAGCGGAAATTGTCATTGAGAATTGACCCATGTGCAACCTTGCCCCGGCTTGAACCAGCTGGGG
>NZ_QPJL01000023.1 GCF_003337565.1 Paracoccus lutimaris | reverse complement strand
CTACAGCCTCCGCGAGGCGCAGATCATCATCGAAGAATGGAGGAAGCACTACAACACCAAACGCCCGCACAGCGCATTAGGATACCGCCCACCAGCCCCAGAAAGCCGCATCCCGATGGACCAGAGGCTGGTCATGCACTAACAATCAAACTGGACCACCGAAGTGGGGCTGATCACTGCCAGCGCTCTAACCGGAGAATTTCGCCAGTTTGCTGATCAGGAATCCGGCTGATCAATAATCCACCGTCCTGTCGCTTCAAGGGGCCGTCCATTTGGGCGGCCCTTTTTTGCTGCCATGAGTGTGGCATTCACACGCAATGTGCATATTATGGTTGGGGAATGTGCGAGTTTGCGGCCTTTCCTACGATATTACTCTCATTTTCCGGGAAATGTTGTGGGCGATGTTTGAATTATGGTTGCCGTCACACCCGTCATGGCAGTAGCTTTCCGCTAGCCGCATTCGGAATAGCCACAGCTGGGGCAGGTCTTGCAGCCCTCGATCATCATCATCCCGAACTGCCCGCAAGAGGGGCATGCAGGACCCAAGGGGCGCTCGGCCTTGATCATCACCTCGGCCTTGGGGTCGGATTTCAGCCCCATGCCCTCGCCCGCCAGAAAGCCCGTGGCGACCATGTGGCGTTCGATCACCCCGCCGATGGCCGCAAGGATCGAGGGCACATAGCGCCCCTCGATCCAGGCGCCGCCGCGCGGGTCGAAGACGGCCTTCAGCTCTTCGACCACGAAGCTGACATCGCCGCCGCGCCGGAACACGGCCGAAATCATCCGCGTCAGCGCCACGGTCCAGGCGAAATGCTCCATGTTCTTCGAGTTGATGAATACCTCGAAGGGGCGGCGCTGGCCGGCCTGCACGATATCGTTGATGGTGATGTAGATGGCGTGTTCGCTGCCGGGGAATTTCAGCTTGTAGGTCGCGCCCTCCAGCGTGGCGGGGCGGTCCAGCGGTTCGGTCAGATAGACGACCTCGGCGCCGCGATCCCGTTCCGGGGCGGCCTCGGTCTTGTCGCTGACCGACAGCACCGAGCCGGTCACGGCATTCGGGCGATAGGTGGTGCAGCCCTTGCAGCCTTGATCCCAGGCGGCCAGATAGACGTCCTTGAAGTCCTCGAAGCTGATATCCTCGGGGCAGTTGATGGTCTTCGAGATCGAGCTGTCCACCCATTCCTGTGCAGCCGCCTGCATGGCGACGTGGTCCATCGGTGCAAGGGTCTGGGCATCGGTGAACCAGTCGGGCAGGGGTGCATCGCCATTGAGTTCGCGCCAGATCCGGACGGCGTAATCGACGACCTCTTCCTCACGCCGCGAGCCGTCCTTTTGCAGGACTTTCCGGGTATAGGCATGGGCAAAGACCGGCTCGATGCCGGAACTGACATTGCCGGCGTAAAGGCTGATCGTGCCGGTCGGCGCGATGCTGGTCAAAAGCGCGTTGCGGATGCCGTGGCGGGCCACCGCGTCGCGCACGTCGCCGTCCATGCGCGCCATGAAGCCCGAGGCCAGGAATTCATCGGCGTGAAACAGCGGGAAAGCACCCTTTTCCCGTGCCAGATCCGCGCTGGCCAGATAGGCGGCGCGGGCGATGGCATGCATCCAGACCCGGGTCTGCTCGACCGCGTCGGGCGCGCCATAGCGCAGGCCCAGCATGACCAGCGCATCCGCAAGTCCGGTGACGCCCAGCCCGATGCGGCGCTTGGCCTGTGCTTCAAGCGCCTGCTGGGGCAGCGGAAAGCGCGAGGCATCGACGACATTGTCCATCATCCTGACCGCGACGCGCACCAGATCGTCCAGTGCCGCCATGTCCAGCCGGGCGTCAGGGGTAAAGGGCGCCTCGACCAGCCGCGCGAGGTTCACGCTGCCCAGCAGGCAGGCGCCATAGGGCGGCAGGGGCTGCTCGCCGCAGGGGTTGGTGGCGGCGATGGTTTCGGTATAGGCCAGATTGTTCAGCTGGTTGATGCGGTCGATGAAGATCACGCCCGGCTCGGCATAGTCATAGGTCGCGCGCATGATCCTGTTCCACAGATCGCGCGCGGGCAGGGTGTGAAAGACGCGGCCCTCGAATTGCAGATCCCAGGGTGCGTCGTCCCGGACCGCCTGCATGAAGGCATCGCTGACCAGAACCGACAGGTTGAACATGCGCAGCCTTGCGCTGTCCTGCTTGGCGGCGATGAAGGCCTCGATATCGGGGTGGTCGCAGCGCATGGTGGCCATCATCGCGCCGCGCCGGGCGCCCGCCGACATGATGGTGCGGCACATCGCGTCCCAGACATCCATGAACGACAAGGGCCCCGAGGCATCCGCCGCGACTCCGTGGACCGGCGCGCCCTTGGGGCGGATGGTGCTGAAATCATAGCCGATGCCGCCGCCCTGCTGCATGGTCAGCGCGGCCTCTTTCAGGGCCTGGAAGATGCCCTCCATGCTGTCGGGGATGGTGCCCATGACAAAGCAGTTAAAGAGCGTCACCTCGCGCCCGGTGCCGGCACCGGCAAGGATGCGGCCGGCGGGCAGGAAACGGAAATCCTCAAGCGCGGCGTAAAAGCGGTCCTCCCACAAGGCGGGGTCGGCCTCCATGCGCGCAAGGTCGCGGGCGACGCGGCGCCAGCTATCCTCGACCGACAGGTCGATGGGCGTACCATCGGCCTGTTTCAGCCGGTATTTACTGTCCCAGATCTGTTCGGCGATGGGGGCGGCGAAGCGGGTCATGATCTATCCTTGGGCGCGGTCTCGGGCCGAGGATAACAGATAATCACGACATGGCGCGGGTTGAAGTCCGCATCGTGGCTGGCCGTCGCGCGACCGAAAGGTCAGCCCCGAAGCAGATGCGCCCGATCATTTCCCGGTCAGCTCGTCGATGACGTTTTGCCACAAGGCGGCGGGCTGGGCGCCGGTCACCACATGGCTGTCGGCGACGATGAAGGTCGGGACCGAGGTGATGCCGCGTTCGCGAGCATGCAGCTCCCGGCGCTGGACCTCGTCGCGGTCGGCGTCAGAGGCCAGCAGACGGCGGATCATCTCGCCCCGCATCCCGGCCTTTTCGCCGATGGCGACCAGAACATCCGGGTTCGCGAGGTTCTGCCCCTCGCGCCAATAGGCCCGCATCAAGGCCGACATGACCGGTGTCTGCACCTCCTCGAGCCCCGCCCAATAAAGCAGGCGATTGGCGTTGAGCGTATTCGGCACCCGTTCGATCAGCGAGGGATTGATCCAGAGGCCAAGCCGCTCAGAGGCCTCCATGACCGGCTTCATCGCCGCGATGATGCCGGCCTCATTGCCGAATTTCATCTTCATGTAGGCCGTATAGGGCATGCCGGCGGGCGGCATCTGCGGGTCCAGCCGAAAGGGTTGCCAGGTGATGGCAAAGGGGTGGCCGGGGCGGGTCTCAAGCGCGCGGTCAAGTTCGGCCTTGCCGATCAGGCACCAGGGGCAGACCGGATCGGCGAAGATGTCGAGGCGGATCTGTCCGGTGGCGGCGGCGGTCATGGGCTGTCCTTTATCTGGGTCTTGATCTTGTGCAGAAGGCGTCAAGCGGCATCATGTCACCGGCGCAGGGCGGCGTCGAGCCGCCGCGATCATGCGTCCGCCCCCGGCGGGCAAGGGCCGCGGCGCAGGTCATCGCGCGGCATGGCCGGGTTCGGCGGATCACTGAAAACAAGATTGTTGAGATCGGAAACCATCAGGACCGGGCCATATGGTGACGTCCTGACGGCAGGGGCTTGCGCGTCGCCTAGGCGCGGCCCTCAAGCAGCACCTTGGCCGCCTCTTTGGCGGCGGGGGTGATTTCCTCGCCGGCCAGCATGCGGGCGATTTCCTCGATGCGTTGGCTGTCGGTCAGGGCCGCGACCTCAGATGTGGTCATGCCGCCCTCCACCGATTTCGCCACCCGGAAGTGATTGCCGCCCAAAGCCGCGACCTGCGGGCTGTGGGTGACGACCAGCACCTGCGCCCCCTCAGCCAGCCGGGCCAGACGCCGGCCCACCGCATCGGCCGTCGCGCCGCCGACACCGCGGTCGATCTCGTCAAAGATCAGCACCAGCGCGTCATTGCCGCGCGCCAGACAGACCTTCAGCGCCAGCAGAAAGCGCGAAAGCTCGCCCCCCGAGGCGATCTTGTCCAAGGGGCCAGCCGGCGCACCGGGGTTGGTTGCAACGGTAAAAGCCACCGCATCGCGCCCCTCGGGGCCGGGCTCGGCCTCGGCCAGCCGGGTCTCGAAAATCGCGCGCTCCATCTTCAGGGGCGCAAGTTCGGCCGCCATCGCGGCATCTAGCCGCTTGGCGGCCGCCACCCTTTCGGCGGTCATCGCCAAGGCTGCCTTGTCATAGCCTGCGTCAGCCGTGGCGACCGCGTCAGTCAGCCGGGCAAGGTTGCCCTCGCCCGCGTCGATGCGGCCAAGACGGGTGCGCAGCGTCTCGGCCAGTCCCGCCAGATCGTCGGCCAGAACGTCATGCTTGCGCGCCAGCGCCCGCAACGCGAAAAGCCGCTCTTCGGTGGCCTCAAGGTCGCGCGGGTCGAAATCCATCGCCTCCAGCGCCGCCTCGACGCCGGATACGGCCTCGCCTAGCTCGATCAGTGCCCGTTGCAGCGCGCCTGCGGGGGCTTCAAGCCGGCCCTCGGCCCGCTCGGCGGCACCGTCCAGCCAACGCGCGGCATCCAGCATCGCCCCCTCGGCCCCGTCAGAGCCCAGAGCCTGCAAAGCACGGGCGACATCGGCGCGGATGCGCTCGGCCCCCTGCATGGCGCGGCGGCGGGCATCCAGTTCCGCCTCTTCTCCGGGCTGCGGGTCGAGCTTGTCGAGTTCAGCGACGGCGTGGCGCAGGAATTCCTCTTCACCCCGGGCGGCGGCCAGGGCGGCCTCGGCTTCGGTAAAAGCCGCGCGCGCCTCGCGCCGGGCGGTCCATGCGGCGCGCAGGGGGGGCAGATCGACACCGGCGAAGGCGTCCAGCAGCAGCCGGTGCCCGCGCGGGTTCAGAAGTCCGCGATCGTCATGCTGGCCATGCAGTTCCACCAGCGTTTCCGACAAGAGCCGCAGCACCTCGCCCGAGGCGCGGCGGTCATTGATCCAGCCGGTCTTGCGCCCGTCACCGCCATTGACGCGGCGCAGGATCAATTCGTCCGAGACGGGAAAGCCGGCCTCGTCCAGAACCGTGCGGGCGGGATGGCCGGCAGGCAGGTCAAAGACCGCCGTGACCTCGCCCTGCGCGGCACCAGCGCGCACCAGATCGGCGCGCCCGCGCCAGCCCAGCACGAAACCCAGACAGTCCAGAAGGATCGACTTGCCGGCCCCGGTCTCGCCGGTCAACACGTTGAGGCCCGGCTGGAAATCAAGTTCCAGCCGGTCGATCAGCAGCATGTCGCGAATGTCCAGCGAACGCAGCATCGCCCCACCTGTCGGCGCGTCAGCGCCCCGTCACAGCCACTTGCCCTGCACGACCTGACGATAGACCCCGGTCAGCCAGCTGTCGCCCTTGGCCTGCGGGCTGAGACCATGACCGCGCAGCTGCGCATAGGCATCGACATAGAAGGGTGAGGACTTGAAGTTATGGCCCAGAATCGCCCCTGCCGTCTGCGCCTGATCGTTCAGGCCAAGCGCCAGATAGGCCTCGACCAGACGCATCAGCGCCTCGGGCGTATGGGTGGTGGTCTGGTATTCCTCGACCACGACGCGGAAGCGGTTGATGGCGGCCGTATAGTGCCCGCGCTTGAGGTAATAGCGCCCGATCTCCATTTCCTTGGCCGCCAGATGGTCGAAGGCCAGGTCGAATTTCAGGATCGCCGAGCGCGCATATTCGCTGTCGGGATATTCCTCGATCACCTCGCGCAGCGATTGCAGCGCCTGGAAGGTCAGGCCCTGGTCGCGGCCGACCTCGTCGATCTGGTCATAATAGCTGAGCGCCAGCAGGTATTTCGCATAGGCCGCGTCCTCGTCGCCCGGATAGGTGTCGAGGAACCGCTGGGCGGCGCCGCGCGCCTCTTCATAGTCATGGGCGCGGTGATAGGAATAGGCCTGCATGATCAGCGCCCGCTTGGCCCATTCGGAATAAGGGTAAAGCCGCTCGATCTCGGTGAAGTATTTCACCGCGTCCTTGGGCTTGCCGGAGTTCTCAAGCTCGTATTCGCCGCGCTTGTAGATTTCCTCGGCGGTGAAATTCTCGAACGATTCGGACGTATTGCCGCCGCCACCGCCACATCCCGCCAGAAGGCCGACCGACAGCACAGCCGCGACCAAGTACCCCGATCTGAAGACTGTCATTCTACCCTGCCCGTCAGAATCTTACGCCGCCCCGCAGGGATATGCCTGCACAGCCCGGACGTCCTAGCACAGAAAATCTGGCTGCGCAAAATGCCAAAACCGGAAAAAATTCGCTGTGCGGACCGCCGCCTTCAGGCGAAGGCCAGCTCATGCACGCGCGGCGCGATCCGCGCGCCCGAGGCAACAACCCCGGCGCCCGGAAGCTGCTGCTCCATCGCCGGGGTCAGGGTCACCCATTCCCAGGCGTCGGGCGCGGCAAACAACGCCCGCAGCAGCTTGTTGGTCATCGCGTGACCGGCACGGTGCCCGGTATAAAGCGCCAGCAGCGGCGCCCCCGCCAGACCCAGATCGCCCACGGCGTCCAGCATCTTGTGGCGCACGGCTTCGTCGGCGTGGCGCAGGCCGCCGGGCGACAGCACCTTGTCGCCATCGATCACAACCGCGTTCAGATAGGTCCCGCCAAGCGCCAGACCATTCTGCTGCATCTGGATGACATCGGCCTGACGGCAGAAGGTGCGGCTGTCCATCAGCTCATGCACGAAGGTGCCGTTGGCCATGTCCAGCTGCTTTTCCTGATGGCCGATCGCGGCATCGGTGAAGTCGATGTCGAAATGGATCTGCAGGTGATCGGCGGGCGAGAGCCGGGCGAAACCTTCGCCGACCCGCACCTCGATGGGGCGCAGCACGCGAATCGCGCGCAGCGGCGCCAGCTGGCGGCGCAGGCCAGCCTCAAGGATGCCTTGCACGAAGGGCGCCGACGAGCCGTCGAGGATCGGGATTTCCGGCCCGTTCACCTCGACCACGGCATTGTTGATGCCGGTGCCGATCAGCGCGGCCATGACATGTTCGACCGTCGAGACGGTGACGCCCTGGCCATTGTCCAGAAGCGTGCAAAGCTGCGAGGGCGTCACATGGTCCCAGCGCGCCGGAATGCGGACGCCGTCCAGATCGGTGCGGACGAAGACGATGCCGTGATCTGCAGGGGCCGGCAGGATCGCCAGCCGGACAGCCGCACCCGAATGCAGTCCCACACCGCGGAACCGGGCTTTCTGAGCAATTGTCGTCTGCATGAGTCTGCCTGCCGTTTCAGAATTCGCTATGCATCCAGGGACTGTCCCCCGCTGCTGATCCTCAGTTAGGCACGCACCCCCCGTCACTCAATTAACGAATTGTAACGGCATGTAACAATCGGACCGGGACTCCGGCGCCTTTGCGCCGCAGCGCGGCAAACCTTTAAGATTCAAAAGAAAAAGGACCACCGAAGTGGTCCCTCTTGGTTTATCGTCATAAAAAACGTGAACGGATCAGTTTGCCTGACGGCGCAGGAAAGCCGGAATTTCGACATTGTCGTCAGCGCGGTCCGGGCTGGCCAGATCGTCGAAACCGGCATCGAATCCGCTGCGCGAGCGCGAGGCGACGCGTTCGTTCACGCGCTCGGCGATGGTCGCCGGGGCGGGTTTCTCGGTCGGCTCGGCATGGCCCGAGATGCGCTCAAGCATGCGCGACAGGCCGGCCATGCGGCCGGGATTGGCGCGCGGGGCCTCGGGTGCGGGCTGCTGGGGTTGCGCAGCCTGACGGCTTTGCGCGGCGGCGGCCTGACGTTCGGGTGCGCGCTGCACGGCGGCGGCCAGACGCTGCATCACCGCGTCCGAGGGCGTGCCGGCGGGCGCTTGCGGCGCACGGCGGGTCGGCGCCAGGAAACCGCTGGCGTCACCGTTCAGCATGTCAGCCTGCGACGCGGGGGCGGGTTGACGCTGCTCGGGCTGGCGCTGTTCCGCCGGCTGATAGGCCGGGCGCGGCATCATCTCTTCCTCGTCATAGCGGGGCGCGTCATAGCGCGGCGCCGGGGCGGCGGCCTGCTGCGGGCGCGGGGCCGGCTGCTCGACGGTCTCGGCCACCGGGGCCGAGCGGCGCGGCGGCACCGGCAGATCTTCCTCGGCGGGCTTCTGGGCCACGACCGGGTTCTGGGTCAGCGGCTCTTTCATGCCACGGCGCGGCGCGGGGATCTCGGCCACAGCCGCATCGATGCCGGTTGCCACGACCGAGACGCGGATGGCGCCGTCCAGCGACGGGTCCAGCGTCGAGCCGACGATGATATTCGCGTCGGGATCGACCTTTTCGCGGATTTTTTCGGCCGCCTCGTCCATTTCGAACAGGGTCAGGTCATAGCCGCCGGTGATGTTGATCAGCACGCCCTTGGCGCCGTTCAGGCTGATTTCATCCAAGAGCGGGTTGGCGATCGCCTTCTCGGCGGCCTGCACGGCGCGGTTCTCGCCCGAGGCTTCGCCGGTGCCCATCATTGCCTTGCCCATCTCGTCCATCACCGCGCGGACGTCGGCGAAGTCGAGGTTGATCAGGCCCGGACGCACCATCAGGTCGGTCACACCCTTGACGCCCTGATAGAGCACGTCATCGGCCATGGCGAAGGCTTCGGTGAAGGTGGTCTTTTCGTTGGCCAGACGGAACAGGTTCTGGTTCGGGATGATGATCAGCGTGTCGACGACCTTCTGCAGGGCCTCGACGCCCTCCTCAGCCTGACGCATCCGCTTGGAGCCTTCGAACTGGAAGGGCTTGGTCACCACGCCGACGGTCAGGATGCCCATCTCGCGCGCGGCCTGCGCGATGATCGGGGCGGCGCCGGTGCCGGTGCCGCCGCCCATGCCAGCGGTGATGAAGCACATATGCGCGCCCATCAGGTGGTCAACGATATCCTCGATGGTTTCCTCGGCGGCTTTCGCGCCGATCGAGGGCTTGGCGCCCGCGCCCAGACCTTCGGTCACTTTCGGACCGATCTGGATGCGCTGGTCGGCCTTGGAGGATTGCAGCGCCTGCGCATCGGTATTCGCGACCACGAATTCCACGCCCTCAAGCTGCTTGTCGATCATGTTGTTGACCGCGTTGCCGCCTGCCCCACCCACGCCGAAAACGGTGATGCGCGGCTTCAGCTCCTGGTCATCGTTCAGCATCAGATGGATCTGCCGTTCCATGTCTCGCCTGCCCTCGTAATGTTTGCGCCGGACGTGGTGCCCGGTCGAATCCCCTAGATTGGCTCGAGCCTAGCCAGATTCGCGTCGAGCGTCACCCGAAAAACACGGGAGACCCACAAAATATGGCGGTTTGGCCGCTAAGTATCGGCGGTATATTGCCCATTCTCCAGCATCTGGTGGGGGGATCAACCGCCACCACCGCATCGGCGTTTCGCTCAACTACCAGTTGTTGCGAAACCAGCGATAGGCACGGCGCAGGCTGCGCGCCGGATAGTGTTCGGTGGGCATGTCGAAATCCCACCATTCGTCCTGCGGATGCGCCGTCAGCAGCGCCAGCCCGATGGCCGACGAGAAGCTGGGCGCGGTCGCGTTATGGGGCAGGCCCTGAATGCGCAAAGGTCTGCCGATGCGCACGCTTTGCCCCAGCATGCGCGAGGCCAGCACGTCCAGACCGGGGATCTGGCTGCCGCCGCCGGTCAGCACGATCTGACGAGAAGGCATGAAATCAAAGCCGGCTGCGTCCAGAATCTCACCCACTTTCTCAAGGATTTCCTCGACGCGGGGGCGCATGATGCCGATCAGGTCGGCGCGGCTGACGGCACGGCGGTCGGTGTCCCAATCGCCGGTCTCGCCGCCCAGTTCGATCATCTCGCGGTCGTCGCGGCCGGTGGCCTCCAGCCCGCCATGCAGCGTCTTCAGCCGCTCGGCCACGGCATGGCTGACGCGCAGGCCCTTGGCGATATCCTGGGTGATCAGCTCGCCGCCGAATCGCACCGCATCGGCAAAGATCATGTGCTTGCGGATAAAGACCGAGACACCCGTGGTGCCGCCGCCCAGATCGATGCAGGCCGCGCCCAGTTCCTGCTCGTCCTCGACCAGCGCCGCCAGCCCCGAGGCGTATGAGGCCGAGGCCACCCCCGCCAGCTCCATGTCGCAGCGGCGGATGCAATGCACCAGATTGCCGGCGGCGTCGCCGTCGATGGTCAGCACATGCATGTCGCAGGCCAGCTTGTTGCCCGACTGGTCGCGCGGGTCCGACAGGCCCGAGCGGCCATCGATGGCGAAATTGACCGGCTGGGCGTGCAGCACCTCGCGTCCACGGCCGAAATCCGGCACGTCGCAGGCGCCCAGCACCCGGGCCACGCATTGTTCGGTCACCTTGCCCGCGCTTAGCGAAATCTCGCCCGCCAGCCCATAGGACGCGGGCCGCGCGCCAGAGATGCAGGCGATGACGTGATCGACGCGGACCCCCGCCACCTTCTGCGCCGACTGGATGACGGTGCGGATGGCGCGCTCGGTCTCGGCCATGGTCTCGATCTCGCCATAGCGCATGCCGCGCGAACGGGTATGGGCGGTGCCGATGACGCGGAAATTCGACTGGCCGGCCATCGGGCCGACACCATCGGTTTCGCGGAACTGGCCGGGGCCATCGAATTGCAGCACGAGGCAGGCGATTTTCGAGGTGCCGATGTCAAGAACCGCGATCACGCCGCGCTGCATGGCCTGACGGCGCATGCTTCGCATGGCCCGCTGACCCTGACAAAGATCCCTCATTTCCCCCGCCCTCTCAATGTATTACCCGTTATTCTTCGAATTTTTATCGGTCTTTTTCGCGATTTCCGGATCGATCGGCTGACCGTTCGCATCCAGCTTTGGCTGGCCCCGCGCGACGCGGATGGCGTTTTGCGCCTCAAGCCCCAGCCGCACCACCGGGCGCGCGGCATGGCGCAGATCGATCACGGCAATATCGCGGTCCAGCATGCTTTGCGCGCGATCCAGCGCGATGGCGCGTTCAAGCGCTTGCAGGGCATCCTCGGCCGGCAGCTTGATGCGCTGGCCACGGTCCAGAACCACGTCCCAGCGCCGTTCCCCCACCCGTTCCAGCCCGCGCAGGCGCGGCAGGATCGGACCGGCGGCATCGATCAGCGCCAGCGCCTCGGCGGCGGCGCGGTCGGCCCCCTCACCCGCGATGATCGGCAGATCGCCCCGCACCTCGCGTGAGGTGGCCGAGGCGACACGATGGCCGGTCTTGTCCAGAAGCTCGATCCCGCGCGCATGGCGCCACATCACCACCGGCACGCGTTCCGTCACCACGGCCGACAGGATGCCGCCGGGCTTGATGCGCAGATCGACCGCCTCGACGGCATCGAGCTTCAGCACCCGCTCGCGCAGCGTGTCCAGATCGATGTCAAAGCTGGACGCCGGCAGATCCACCGGCACCATGGCCCGCAACCCCTTGTCCACCACCGGCGAAGCGCCCTCGATGGTCATCATCTTGACCATGAAAGCCTCGCGGTGCTGGACCTTGTCCACGATCCCGTCGATACCGCCGGTCAGATTGGCGCGGCGCGTCTCGTCCGAGAGCCAGATCCCCGCGACCAGCGCCGCCAGAAAGGCGGGAATGCCGATATGCACCAGCCGGCGCACGATCGGGCGCAGCATCATCCGGTTCAGCCGGTAAGCCAACCGCGAGGGCGCCGGGTCGCGGCGCTGCACGCGCTGCTGCGCGGGCGCAGGCCGCGCGGGTACGGGCCGGGCCGGGGCGGGACGCCCGCCTTCACCCTGCATGCGGCTGAACGGGTTCAGTCCCTGCATAGCGCCTCCTCGACGATCCAGCGGCACAGCGCCGGAAAGTCCATGCCGGCATGCGCCGCCTGTTCGGGCGCCAGCGAGGTCGGCGTCATGCCGGGCTGGGTGTTCGTCTCAAGGATGATCAGCCCGGCCAGACCGCGGCTGTCATCCCAGCGGAAATCGGTCCGCGACAAGCCCTGACAGCCCAGCAGCTCATGCGCGCGCACCGCATAGTCGCGGCAGGCCTGGGCAATATCCTCGGGGATTTCGGCCGGGATCACGTGGCGCGAGCCGCCGGGCTTGTATTTCGCGTCGTAATCATACCAGCCGGTGGTGATGATCTCGGTCACGCCAAGGGCGCGGTCGCCCAGCACGGCCACGGTCATCTCGCGCCCCGGCGCGTAGGTTTCGACCATGACGCGGGCGGGCATCTGGTCGGACAGTTGCGGCGGCGCATCCGCCGCCTCATGGACCAGATAGACGCCGACGGAGGAGCCTTCGTTATTGGGTTTCACCACATAGGGCGGCGGCAGGACGTGGCGGGCGCGCACCTCGTCGGCAACGGCGATGACGCTTTCGACGACCGGGAGCCCGGCCTCGCGGAAAAGCTGCTTGGTGCGCGACTTGTCCATGGCCAGCGCCGAGGCCAGCACGCCCGAATGCGTATAGGGGATGCCCAGCCATTCCAGCAGGCCCTGAACGCAGCCATCCTCGCCCCAGCGGCCATGCAGCGCGTTGAAGACCACATCCGGCGCGATTTCGGCCAGACGCGCGGGCAGATCCCTGCCCGCATCCAATTCGGTGACTTCATAGCCCGCTTGCCGCAGCGCCTGCGCGCATTCACGCCCGGACGAGAGGGAAACCTCGCGCTCGGCCGAGGGTCCGCCCATCAGGACCACGACTTTCGGGGCTGTCCTGCTCGACCTGCCCGCCAATGTACTTGCCTCATTCACCCGGTTGATCCGGGTCATTATGCAGGCAGGATAGCCGGTCGGACGGAATCGCAAAAGTCCCTTTTCGCCCTTTGGGCGATATTTTCGGGACAAAACCGGGGATTGCGGCGGATTACGGCGCACCCACGCGGATGACTTCCCATTGCAGGTCGTGGCCGCTGGTCTCGCGCACGCGCTGGCGCACCAGTTCCCCCAGCGCCTCAAGCTCGGCGGCGGTGGCGCCATCGGCATTGAGCAGGAAGTTCGGATGCTTTTCCGACATCTGCGCGCCGCCCAGCCGATGGCCTCGCAGGCCGGCGGCGTCGATCAGGGACCATGCCTTCAGCTCAGGGCTGTCATCGGCGCGCCCGGTCGAGGAAAACCCCGCCGGGTTGCGGAAGGTCGAGCCGGCGCTGCGATCTTTCGTCGGCTGGCTGGCATCGCGCCGCGCCAGCTGATCGGCCATTTTCGCAGCCAGTTCAGCGGGATCGCCCGGATCGGCGCGAAAGCGCGCCTCGGTCAGGATCCAGCCTTCGGGGATCTCGGAATGGCGATAGGCCAGGCGCAGGTCGGCGGCGGCAATGTCGTGAATGCCGCCGTCGCGCGCCACGGCGCGGACCGAGATCAGGTGATCGGCGACATAGGCGCCATAGCAGCCGGCATTCATCCGCACCGCCCCGCCGATGCTGCCCGGAATGGTGCGCAGGAAGGTCAGGTCCAACCCCGCCTCGGCCGCCTTGCGGGCCACATGCGCGTCCAGCGCGGCGGCACCGGCGATCACCGTTTCCCCTGCGATTTCAATGCCGTTGAAACCGCGCCCCAGCCGGATCACCAGCCCGCGAATGCCGCCATCGCGCACGATCAGGTTCGAGCCGACCCCGATCGGAAAGACCGGTACGGAGGCGTCCAGATCGCGCAGAAAATCCGCCAGATCCTCGGGATCGGCGGGCTGGAACAGCCAGTCGGCGGGTCCGCCCACACGCAGCCAGGTCAGATCGGCCAGAGGGCGGTTCGGGGTCAGGGTGCCGCGGGGGGTCGGAAGTGTCTGGGTCATGGCGCGCTGGTAATCGGCGTTGCGCGGGGCGTCAATGCGGCGCGCATTGCGCGGGTGCATCCCTCAGGCAACGATCCGCATGCGATGCTGCCATGCGCCCAGAATCGCGCCCAGAACCAGCGACATGAAGGCCGGCAGCAGCACGAAATAGATCGTCAGCGTATGCTGGCCGGCAAGTTCGGGTGCGATATCAGGGCGCGCGGTGATCCAGCCATAGATCATGACGATGGCACCGACGATCAGGCTGGCCCAGAACACCCCCAGCCCGTAGCGGCGGCCCAGATACCAGGCAGCGATCCCCGGCAGGGTGAACGCGGCAAGGGTCGGCAGGATGAGGTCTTGCATCGGGTCCTTGGCCTTGTGGTTGAGTTGGTGGCGTCAGGGTAGCCCCGCAAGGGCCATGCAGCAAGCGCAGAGCCGGGACTGCGACAAGGTGAAACAGGGGAAGGGCGGCGCCCGGGCGGGCGGGTCGGGCAGAATGAGGGCCGCGTACCAAAACGATCGCTCCCCGGAGCGGGGACACAGGGCGCGGCCCCTACTCCAGCGCGCTCAGCACCACCGCGATCAGCGCAAGGGCTGAAAACCCGATCAGGTCCCATGGCGCGGGTGTGGGCGCGGGGCGCAGCAGGGTGGACGAATCCTCGCGGCCAAGCCAGCGCCAGGCCAGCCGCAGCACCGCGCCCAGAACCAGTCCCGAGGCGATGCAAAGCAGCCCAAGGCCGAACAGATAGCCGACGATCCCTGACAGAAATCCCCCCGTCTTCACCTCCGAGATCGCCGCGCATAGCCCCGCCCCAGCCAGCAGCACCACAAGGATTGCCACAAGCGGCGCATAGGAGCGGGCTGCGATGCGAAGGGTCGCGCTCCAGCAGGCCAGTCCGGCAAGAAACACGACGACCGCCAAGAGCGCATAGATGATCAACTGTCAGCCCCTAATGCGCGCCGCGCTGGGGATGGTGGCGGCGGCGGCGCAGGGCCTCGACCGGGGGCCAGACCAGAAGCGACAGGCCCAGCAGCAGGAACAGGACCCCGCAGGCCGGACCGCCCAGATAGGTCAGCCAGCCCAGCACCGGCACGCCGCAGATCACCAGCACCCACAGCGCCACATAACGCCAGCGCAGGCGGATAAAGGGCATCAGGCAGGCCGCCGCCACCCAAAGCACGGCGGCAATCACGGCGAGCAGCGGATGCGTGGCAAGCAGGCTCACGCCGCTTTCCCCTGCAACCTTTCCGGCAGGCCATTGGCCCAGGCCGAAATGGTGCCGGCGCCAAGGCAGACGACCATGTCGCCGGGACGGGCCTGTTCGCGCACCAGCCGGGCAAGGTCCTCTTCGTCCATCACGGCGCGGGCATGGCGGTGGCCATGGGCGATCAGCCCGGCGACCAGATCGTCGCGCGAGGCGCCGGGGATGGGGTCCTCGCCCGCCGAATAGACCTCGGCGATGGCGACGACGTCGGCCTCGTTGAAGCAGGTGCAGAAATCCTCGAACAGGTTCGAGAGGCGCGAATAGCGATGCGGCTGGTGGACGGCGATGACGCGGCCCCTGGTCGCCTGACGGGCGGCTTTCAGGACGGCGGCGATCTCGACCGGGTGGTGGCCGTAATCGTCGATGATGGTGACGCCATTCACCTCGCCCACGCGGGTGAAGCGGCGGCCGACCCCGCCGAACTTGGCCAGCGCCTCGCGGATCTGGGCGCGTTTCATGCCCAGATGGCGGGCGACGGCCACGGCGGCCAAAGCGTTCGAGACATTGTGATCGCCGGGCATGGGCAGGGTGCAGCCCTCGATCACCGGGGCTTCGCCGTCATTCAGCTCGGCCTCGCCCTGCAGGGCGATGTCGAAATGCGCGATGCCGTTTTCGTAATGCAGGTTCAGGGCGCGCACATCGGCCTGGGCGTTGAAGCCGAAGGTCACGATGCGGCGGTCGCTGATGCGGCCGACCAGCGACTGCACCTCGGGGTGGTCGGTGCAGCAGACGGCAAGGCCGTAAAACGGGATGTTCGAGACGAAATCGTGGAAGCCCTTGCGCAGCGCATCGAAGCTGCCCCAGTGCTCCATGTGCTCGGGGTCGATATTGGTGACGATGGCGATGGTCGCGGGCAGGCGGTTGAAGCTGCCGTCGGATTCGTCGGCCTCGACCACCATCCATTCGCCGGCGCCGGCGCGGGCGTTGCTGCCGTAAGCGTGGATGACGCCGCCGTTGATCACGGTGGGGTCGATGCCGCCCGCATCCAGAAGCGTCGCGACCATGGTCGTGGTCGTGGTCTTGCCATGCGTGCCGGCGATGGCGACGTTGGACTTCAGGCGCATCAGTTCGGCCAGCATCTCGGCGCGGCGCACCACGGGCAGGCCACGGCGGCGGGCTTCCTCAAGCTCGGGATTGCCCTTCTTGATCGCGGTCGAGATGACGACCACGCCCGCCTCGCCGATGTTTTCGGCGCGCTGGCCCTCGAAGACGGTGGCGCCCAGCTTTTCCAGCCGGTCGGTGATCTTGGACTTTTTCGCGTCCGAGCCCTGCACCTGGTAGCCCAGCGTCATCAGCACCTCGGCGATGCCGGACATGCCGATGCCGCCAATGCCGATGAAATGAATGGGGCCCAATTCGCCCGGGAGTTTGGTCGCTGCGTTCATCGGGTCAGTTCCGTCACTAGATCTGCAAGGCGCGGGGCCGCGTCGGGGCGGCCCAGCTTCAGCGCGGCAGCGGCCATCGAGGCGGCGCGGGCGCTGTCGGAAAGGATATCCCGCATGTCGCGCCTGAGGCTTTCGGCGTCAAGCACGGATTCGGGCAAAACGACCGCCGCACCGGATTCCGCCACGGCCCGCGCATTGGCGGTCTGGTGGTCGCCGGTCGCGGCGGCAAAGGGAATAAGGATCGCGGGCCGCCCGATCACGGTGATATCCG
Organism: Paracoccus lutimaris; assembly: GCF_003337565.1. Lineage (GTDB taxonomy): Bacteria > Pseudomonadota > Alphaproteobacteria > Rhodobacterales > Rhodobacteraceae > Paracoccus > Paracoccus lutimaris. The sequence goes on along the minus strand of NZ_QPJL01000023.1, from coordinate 41,918 downwards.
CGATCGAGGAGGCCCCTGCCCGGCTGACCACCAGCTGGCATTCGGCCAGACGGCGCGGCACGTCGTCGAAAAAGGGCTGCACCTCGGCGGTGATGCCGGCGCGGGCATAGGCTTCGGTTACACGGGCGGCGTCCTCGGCCCGGGCCTGATGGCTGACATTCAGGCGCGCGCGCATCTCGTCCGGCAGGCCCGCGATGGCCTCGGGGACCTGATCCGAGAGCACCCGCGCGCCCTGGCTGCCGCCGATCACGAGCAGGTTCAGCACCCCTTCGCCCGGGGGGTGATAGGGGGTGGCGGCCATATCCAGCACAGCGCGGCGCACCGGGTTGCCGGTATGGATGCCCTGCACGCCCGCTGGCAGCACGGTCGGCCATGTGCCGCAGGCCACGCGGTCCACGCGGCGGGCAAAGCCCGCATTCACCCGGCCCATGACACCGTTCTGTTCATGGATCATGCGCGGGATCTTCAGCAGATAGGCCGCCGACATGGCGGGAATGGTCGGATAGCCGCCAAAACCCACCACCACGGCCGGGCGGTCGGCGCGAAACGCGCGGATCGCCGCCAGAACGCCCGCACCGATGCGGAAGGGCACGGCAAGTTTCGCCGCCGCCCCGCCACGCGCGGTGGTGGCCGAACTGACCACCTCGCGCACCACCTCGAGGGGAAAGGCGCCGGCATAACGGGCGCCGCGCTCATCGGTGGAGAGCTTGACCCGCCAGCCCTGCGCCAGCAGCGTCTCGGCCAGCGATTGCGCCGGAAACATATGGCCGCCGGTGCCCCCGGCGGCGATCAGGCAGAGAGGCGCGGCGGCGTTCATCCCCGGCCCCGTCCCAGAACGTCGCCCATCCGTCCCTGCGGACGCGCGCGGGTCAGCGCCAGAAGCATCCCCACCGCGATCCCCGAGGCGATCACCGACGAGCCGCCATAGCTGACAAAGGGCAGCGTCATGCCCTTGGCGGGCAAAAGCCGCACGGCCACGCCCATGTTGATCAGCGCCTGCACGCCAAAGGCGCAGGCAAGCCCGGTGCCGGCGATGCGGGCAAAGGGGTTGCGTTCATCTTGCAGCCTGAGCAGCGAGCGCACGACGATGGTGCCGTAAAGCAGGATCACGGCGATGACCATGATCAGGCCGTATTCCTCGGCCGCGACGGCGATGATGAAATCGGTATGGGCGTCCGGCAGCGACCATTTCACCGTGCCCTCACCGACGCCGACGCCAAAGAAGCCGCCCTCCTGAATGGCGTTCCAGGCGTAGCCAAGCTGGGTGCGCGGATCGACATCGGCGATCAGAAAGCCATCGATGCGGCGGGCAAAGTGGTCCGAGGCGCCATAGGCGAAGAACCCGCCCAGCACCGCCGCGCCCATCACCCCAAAGAGCAGCATCAGCGGCGCGCCGGCGATGAAATACATCACGCACCACGAAAACAGCACCAGCGAGGCCTGACCGAAATCGGGCTGCAGGGCCAGAAGCACCACGGTCAGCGCCGCCAGCACCGCCGAATAGGCCCGGCCGGGCGGGCCGCCGACCTCTTGGCTCGCGGCCATGAACCAGGCGCAGATGACGACGAAACAGGGCTTCAGGAACTCCGAGGGCTGGACGGACATGCCGCCGGGCAGCCGCAGCCAGCGCACCGCGCCCTTGCCGAAATCGGTGCCGATAAAGGGCAGGACCAGAACCACCAGAATCGCGGCCGCAAAGCCCGCAACGCCGATGCGCCGCACCGTGCGCGGCGAAAAGGTCGAGACCACGACCAAGGCCACCAGCGCCATACCGCCGAACACCGCCTGCCGGATGACGTAATAGAATTGCGGCAAGCCGTTCTTTTCGGCCAAGGGCACCGAGGCCGCCAGCCCCAGAAGCAGCCCGATGGCGAAAAGCCCCAGCACGCAGGCCAGGGACCAGCGGTCCACCGTGCGCCACCAGCGTGGAAGAATCGGATCACCCGCCCGCACGGGCGTGGTGCCAAAGACCATCTCGGTCATGGGATTACCGCCGTCACTGCCTCAATACATTGCCCGTTTTCCGGGTCTGAGGCGAATCATAGCCTGAATATATGGGCCGCGCTACAGCGGATTCGTCGCCGGGGCGAGAAACGCCGCCCACCCAAAAGGGGGCGCACCCCCCGGAACAGCCCGACGCTCCCCGGCGCCGGGGACTTCCCTAAGCGCCCACATGCGCTTAACTAACCCCGGACGACAGCAAGGAGCGCCCATGCTTTACAAGACCAAAGCCGAATGGCTGGCGGCACCGCGCAAGCGGGTGCTGTTTTTCGGCATGTCGGGTCTGGGCAAGACGCATCTGGCCTCGATGCTGCGCATGACCGGGGAATGGTTCCATTACTCGGTCGATTACCGCATCGGCACCCGCTACATGGGCGAGCTGATCGCCGACAACTTCAAGCGCGAGGCGATGAAGGTGCCGTTCCTGCGCGAATTGCTGCTGTCGGATTCGGTCTATATCGCCAGCAACATCACCTTCGAGAACCTCGCGCCCCTGTCCACCTATCTGGGCAAGCCCGGCAGCGTGACCCGGGGCGGGCTGGAATTCGAGGAATACATGCGCCGTCAAGACCAGCACCGCAGCGCCGAGATCGCGGCGCTGCTGGACAGCGGCCATTTCATCCGCCGGGCGCAGGAAATCTATAATCTGGGGAATTTCGTCTGCGATTCCGGCGGCTCGGTCTGCGAGGTGGTGGACCCCTATGCCGCGCAGGATCCGGTTCTGGACGCCTTGCAGCGCGAATTGCTGCTGATCTGGATCAAGGGCTCGGACGCGCATACCGAGGAACTGGTGCGCCGTTTCGACCGCGCGCCCAAGCCCATGTATTACCAGCCCGATTTCCTGGACCGGGCCTGGACGGATTACCGCGTCGAAAAGGGTCTGCGCGAGGATCAGGTCAACCCTGACGACTTCATCCGCTGGACCTATGCCCGGGCGCTCGCGCATCGCCAGCCCCGATACGAGGCCATGGCCCGGCGCGGCGTGACGGTTCTGGCCGAGGAAGTCGCCGGGATCAGGACGCCCGAACAGCTGATCCAGCTGATCGGCAAAGCCATCGACAGAAAGGACGCATGATGCCCATTACCCTGCCCAATGATCTGCCCGCCTTTGACATCCTGTCAAACGAAGGCGTCATGGTCATGTCGCCGGGTCGTGCCGCCATGCAGGACATCCGGCCGCTGCGCATCGCGCTGCTGAACCTGATGCCGAAAAAGATCCAGACCGAGAACCAGTTCGCCCGGCTGATCGGCGCCACGCCGCTGCAGATCGATTTCCAGTTGATCCGCATGTCGGACCATGAAAGCCGCAACACCGCCGCCGATCACATGCAGTCCTTTTACCGCCGCTTTGCCGATGTCGAGGCGAGCGGCGAGAAATTCGACGGCCTGATCATCACCGGCGCCCCGATCGAGCACCTGCCCTTTGAGGAAGTGACCTATTGGGACGAGCTGACGCGGGTTTTCGACTGGACGCAAAGCCATGTGCATTCGACCTTTGGCGTTTGCTGGGGCGGCATGGCCATGGCCTGGTATTTCCACGGGCTGATCAAGCACCCGCTGGACCACAAGGCCTTTGGCTGTTTCCGCCACCGCAACCTGTTCCCGGCCAGCCCCTATCTGCGCGGCTTCTCGGATGACGTGCTGGTGCCGGTGAGCCGCTGGACCGAGGTGCGTCAGGATCAGGTCGATGCCACGCCGGCACTGAAAACACTGATCGCCTCGGATCAGGCGGGACCGTGCCTGCTGGAAGACGCCAGCCACCGTGCGCTGTATGTGTTCAACCACTTTGAATATGACAGCACGACGCTGAAGGACGAATATGACCGCGACGTGGCGGCGGGCAAGGCGATCAACGTGCCGGAAAACTACTATCCCGATGACGACCCGACCCAGCCGCCCAGCAACCGCTGGCGCAGCCATGCGCATCTGCTTTACGGCAACTGGATCAACGAGATCTATCAGACGACCGAGTTCGACCTGACAAAGATCGGCGGCTAGGGCGCGGGCGCCGGCGCGACGATCATGGCGCCGACCACCCGCGCCAGCGGCACCATCCCCGGCCCGCCAAGCTCCGGGCCGATACGGCTGTCCATGGCGTTGTCGCGATGGTCACCCATGACGAAGACATGCCCCGCAGGCACGGTCACTTCGGCCATGTCGTCGGTCATGCTGCCCGGTCCGGCATCCAGAACCTCGTAGCTCGCGCCACCGGGCAGCGTCTCGCGAAACCGCGCGATGGCACAGGGGCCAGCACCGTCGCACCCCGCCACCGAACCCGCGTCCTTCGCCGGCATCTCGACATCGGCAAGCGGCTCCTGCCGGGCGGCCACGCCGTCGATCACCGGCACCCCGGCCATCACGGCGATGCGCTGACCCGCTGTCGCGACGACACGCATCAGGTGATCGGTCCCGGCATCGGTCTGGTATGAGATGACCGCCCCCGGCACCGCGCCCTTGGCCCCCAGCCTCACCCTCAGGCAGGTTCCGGCCCGCAGCCCCGGCGCCATGGCCTCGCTGCCTTGGCGATACATCTTTTCCTGTCCCAGCGCGCAAAGCGGACAGATGCACAGCCCCTGCGCCAAGGCCGCGCCGCCACCCGGAACCCCAAGCCCCGGCATCAGCGCCAGCGCCAGCATGCCAGCCATTCGTCGTGAGAGCATCGTCGCGCCTTGTCTCGTTCCCGTTCCTGACCATAATCGCCAGCGTCACCCCATCACACAATGGCGGAACGTCAATGAGCCAGCAGCACGACCTGCCCTATGTGGGCGAGATCACCAAATACTTCGAAAAATCGGCCCCCAAGGCGATCCGCAAGGCCATCGAGAAAGCCGGCAAGGACGATATCCTCGATCCCTCATATCCTTACCGAGAGGAGATGAAGGGCAAGGAATACGACCCCCATATGGCCGGGCTGCAATTGCAGCTGGTGCGGCTGATGCATGATGTCATCCGGACCGGCAAGCGCCTCGTCGTGCTGTTCGAGGGCCGCGACGCCGCCGGCAAGGGCGGCACGATCGAGCGCGTGCGCGAGAACCTGAACCCGCGCTCGGCCTATATCGTGGCCCTTCCCAAGCCCGGCGAACGCGAAGCCGACCAATGGTATTTCCAGCGCTATACCGACTGGCTGCCCGCCAAGGGCGAGATCGCGCTCTTCGACCGCAGCTGGTACAATCGCGGCGTGGTCGAGCGGGTCTTCGGCTTTTCCAACGCCGCCGCGCGCGAGACCTTTTTCCGCCAACTGCCCCCCTATGAGGACATGCTGGTCGATGACGACATCATTCTGGTCAAGCTCTGGCTGAATGTGGGCCGGGCCGAGCAGCTCAAGCGCTTTCTCGACCGCGAAAAGGACCCGCTGAAGCAATGGAAGCTCAGCTCGATCGATGTGGACGGGCTGGGGAAATGGGACGATTACACCACTGCCATCCGCGACACGCTCAGCCGCAGCCATAGCGGCATCGCGCCATGGACGGTGATCCGCTCGGACGACAAGAAACGCGCCCGTATCGCCGCGATCCAGACCATCCTGCGCAGCGTCGATTTCGCCGGCCGCGACGACAGGCTGATCGGCACGCCCGATCCGAAAATCGCCGGCGGCCCGGATATTCTGGGGGTCTGAGCCATGCGCCGCCTGCTGGCCGTCCTGATCCTGCTGGCCGGCCTGCTGCCCGCCGCGGCGCAGGACCTGCCGCAATGGGAATCGACCACCGTCAACGATTTCGCGGGGCTGCTGACCCCCGAGGACGCCGATGCACTGGATGCCGCATTAAGCGATCTGCGCGACGAAACCGGCGTCGAGGGCACTGTGGTCACCCTGACCGACCGCGCGCGCCATGGCGGCGCGGACGGGCTGGAAGCCTTTGCCACCCGACTCTTTAACCATTGGGGCGTCGGCGACGCGCAGCGCAACAATGGCTTCATGCTGCTGGTGCTGACAAACGACCGCGAGGCGCGGATCGAACTGGGCCGCGGCTATCAAAATGACGCCGATATCATCGCGCAGGACATCACGCGCGGGACCTTGCTGCCGGCCTTTCGCGACGGGCGCATGTCGCAGGGCATCCGCAACGGCACGCAGGACATCATCACGCATATCGTCCTGCCGACCACGCGCGGCGAGGCCGTGCGGCGCCCCGACGAGCCGCTGGCCCCCAAGATCATCGGCTTTGGCATCTGGGCGGCGATCATGGCGCTGATCGGGCGCCATGTCTGGCGCCGCAACCGCTGCCCCCAATGCGGCAAGCGCGACTTCACCACCTCGCGCAGCCCCCATCGCGAGGAATTGCCCGAGGGCGGCTATCGCGTCAGTTCCGATGACGTGACCCGGACCTGCCGCCATTGCGGCTGGAGCGACACCCGGCAGCGCACCAACCGCAACAGCATCTGGTATGGCGCAGACGGCACCCGCATCCGCAGCGAACGCAACTCACGATCCGGCCCCGGCGGCGGTGGATCCTCGGGGTTCAGCGGCGGCTCGTCGCGGGGCGGCGGTGCTTCGGGGCGCTGGTAGGGCCGCTTGCCGACCCGTCGAAAGGACAGGCTTTTCCTCACGCAGCCGAGACTTGCGGGAACAGGCCTGCGCGGCTAGCGTTTCCTCAATCTGCCACATACCGAAAGGCCCCAGATGAAACTCCTGCGCTCTTCCGCCATTGCGCTGGTGCTTGCCGGCACCGCAATCAGCCTGCCTGCCCGCGCCGCCGATTCCGAGATGACCGTCTTTGACTGGGCCGGTTTCGAGGAACCCGCGATCTGGCAGGGCTATGCCGACAAGAATGGCGACGCCCCGACCTTCGCGCTTTATGGCGACGATGACGAAGCCTACCAAAAGCTCGCCTCGGGCTTCAAAGCCGATGTCGCGCATCCCTGCGCGCAGATGGTGTCGAAATACCGCGATGCCGGGCTGATCGAACCCTGGGACGTATCGAAGATCCCGGCCTTCGACACAATCGACCCGAAATTCCTGGATTCGCCGATCTTCAAGGACGATCAGGGCGTCTGGTATATCCCCACCGACTGGGGCGCCACCGCCATCGCCTATAACACCGAAAACGTCCCGGCCGAGGACGTGGCCAGCCTGAACATCTTCATCGACCCGAAATATCAGGGCCGCACCTCGCTGCCCGATTCGGCCGATGACGCCTGGGCGCTGGCCTATCTGGCGACCGGCGTGACCGACTGGACCAAGGTGACGGACGAACAATTCCAGGCCGCCGCCGACTGGCTGCGCAAGGCGCATCTGAACGTGAACGCCTATTGGGCGGACCCGGCGCAGCAATCGCAGCTGATGGCCTCCGGCGCGGTCGATGTCGCCTGGTCCTGGCAGGACGCCGTGGTGCTTTTGCAAAAAGAGGGCTACCCGGTCGGCTTCCAGCGCAGCGCCAAGGAAGGCTCCTCGACCTTCTTCTGCGGCTACATCAACCTCAAGGACGGGCCGGGCAGCGAAGACAAGGCCTATGACTTCATCAACGCCTGGCTTGCGCCGCCGGCCGCAAAGGGGCTTCTGGACACGATCGGCTACGGCCATGCCTCAACCGTCGCGATGGAGACGATCAAGGACGAACAGGCGGTCAAGGACAACCTCTCGTCCATCGACGCCCCGATCCTCGCCCAGACCCCGAACGACCCCGCCCAGCGTGAAAAGCAGCTGGCCGAGTTCGAAAAGATCAAGGCCGGCTTCTGACCTGCCCCCACGCCCGGCGCCCCAATGCGCCGGCCCCCAAAAACAGGCGCGCGGCCCGACCCGGCCCGCGCCTTCTTTCATGCCCAAATATCCCCGGAGGGGTGAACCGGCCCCCCGGGGCCGGGAGGGGAACCAGAGGTTCCCCTGCTTTCCCCCGCCCGCATCCGGCAGGCTACCTTGACGCTGCCCCCCCGCCCCCTTATCTTTCTTCTGCTCCCTCGGGGGCTATGGACATAAACGGCAGTTTTACTAGCTGGACTGGACTCGGCTGCGAAGCCGACACCTCCACCAAATTCCCTTCGTTGGGGGCCTATGGGGGTGAAACAGGATCGACAGACTGTGAACGAGCTGATCTTTGTCCCGGTGAGCTACCACCGTTATCGGTGCAAAATGTACAGTTGCCAACGACAACCGTGCTCCGGTCGCGCTGGCTGCGTAAGCAGTTCGCAAGATCGAAACTAAAGCCCTTGCGCTTAGCCGCGTAAGGCGGGGTTCGCAGGCACCTGGCAACAGAAGCCTGCACTTTCCCCTCGAAATCGCCATCCGCAGGGCCCGCGAACCGGGAACGAAATTCCATCTGGCACATTGGCTTATGCGCGGCGCATGCTGGCGCTGTGCATGTCCGGCCGCGAGGGCGCGGCCATCTGCGTCCCTTTCATTTCGGACAATTGCCATGACCCAGGACCAGATCGCGCTTTTCGGCCTTTTCGCGGTGCTGATCGCGGCCCTGATCTGGGGACGCCTGCGCCACGACATCGTGGCCTTTGCCGGGCTGCTCGCGGGCGTCCTTCTGGGCCTCGTCCCCGCGCGCGAGGCGTTTTCGGGCTTTGCCCATCCGGCGGTGGTCACGGTGGCGCTGGTCCTCGTGGTTTCGGCCGGCCTGATGCGGACCGGCGCCATCCATCTTCTGGGCCGCCATCTCGCCCGCCCCGAGGCGCCGGTCTGGCTGCATCTGCTGCGCATGGGCGGCGCGGGCGCGGCACTCTCTGCGGTGATGAACAATGTCACGGCGCTGGCGCTCCTGATGCCTCTGGACATCCAGACCGCACGCAAGGCCGGGCGCGCGGGGGGGCCGACGCTGATGCCTCTGGCCTTCGCCACCATTCTGGGCGGCATGGTCACGCTGATCGGCACGCCCCCGAACCTGATCGTCTCGGGCTTTCGGGCCGAGGCCACCGGCCAGCCCTTCCGCATGTTCGACTTCACGCTGGTCGGCGGCGCCGTGGCGCTGGCGGGGCTCAGTTTTCTGGCGCTCTTCGGCTGGCGGCTGCTGCCCCGGCGCGAGGCGCTGGAAAAGGGCGTCGAAAAGCAGATGCGCGCCTATGTCGCCGAACTCGTCGTCCCCGAGGACAGCCGCAGCGTGGGCATGACCCGCAGCGCGCTTGAGGCCGCCGCCGAAAAGGCCGACGCCACCGTGGTCGCCATCACCAGACGCGGCCGCCGCGTCTATGGCCCGCCCGATCAGGTCACCGCCGAGTTGGGCGACATCTTGCTGTTTCACGCCGCCCCCGCCGCGCTTGAGGAATTGCGCGTCGATCTTGGCCTTGCCTATCCCGACGGGCGCGATGCGGATGCGCCGCTGATCGCCAGCGCCGGTCAGGCCATGATCGAGGTCGTCGCCACCCGCCAGTCGCGCCTGATGGGCCGCACCGCGCGGCAGTTGCGGCTGGGCAAGGATTACGATTCCGTGCTGCTGGGCATCATCCGTCAGGGCCGCACCATCCGCGCCCGGCTGCGCGACACCCCGATCGAGCCGGGCGATATCCTTTTGATGCTGGTCCCCGAGGCGCGCAGCGAGCAGGTCGTCGAATGGCTGCATGTCCTGCCTCTGGACGGGGCCGAGCCGGTGGTCAAGGAAAGCCGCGCCCGCTTTGCCATCGCGCTGTTCGTTCTTGCCATTGCCGCCGTCAGTCTGGGCCTGATGTCGATGCCGGTGGCGCTGGGGCTGGTGCTGATCGGCTATGTCCTTGGCCATGTGCTGAGCGCCGAGGAACTTTACGACCATATCGACTGGCCGGTGATCGTGCTGCTGGCGGCGCTGATCCCGCTGGGTCTGGCGATGGAGACAACCGGCGCCTCGGACCTGATCGCGGATCTTCTGGCCCGCGCGACCGAGGGGCAGGCGCCATGGGTGGCGCTGACCTTGCTGCTGGTCGCCACCATGTGCATCTCGGATGTCTTGAACAACAACGCCACCGCCATTCTGGCCGCGCCGGTGGGGCTAAGTCTGGCCGAACGCACCGGCACCAATCCCGACACCTATCTGATGGCGATTGCGGTCGGGGCCTCCTGCGCGTTCCTGACCCCGATCGGGCATCAGAACAACACCATCGTCATGGGGCCGGGCGGCTATCGCTTTGGCGATTACTGGCGCATGGGCTTGCCCTTGGAAATCATCGTGGTGGTGGTCGCGGTGCCGCTGTTGCTGGTGGTCTGGCCGCTTTAGGCGCGCCTTTCGTCCTGCGCCTTTCGTCTTTCGGTGCGCCCCTTGCCACGCTAGGCTGGCGGCAAATCAGAAAGCAGGGGACAGCAATGCGTTTTCGATTGAAGCTGACGGCGGGATTGACCGCCATGACCATGATCCTTGCCTCGTGCTCGGTCGGCAATTACAGCCCCGGCGGCATTTCGCAGGTCAGCCAGGAAATCAAATGGGGCCGCTATCAGAACCCGCCCGCCGCCAAGGTCGCCGGCATGCAGGGCTGGGTGCAGAATTTCCGCGCCTCGGCCCGCGCGCAGGGCATCAGCGACGCGACGCTGGACGCGGCCTTCCGCGACGTGACCTATAACCCCGAGGTGGTCCGCCGCAGCCAGAACCAGGCCGAATTCAAGAAATCGCTGTGGGAATATCTGGAAAACGCCGTCTCCGAAAAGCGTCAGACCAATGGCCGCGCGGCGCTTTCGCAATATGGCGGCGTGCTGAGCCGGGTCGAGGCGACTTACGGCGTCGACAAGGAAGTGGTCACCGCCGTCTGGGGCATGGAATCCACCTATGGCGAGCGGCGCGGCGACATGCCGGTGATCGAGGCGCTGTCGACGCTAAGCTATGAGGGCTATCGCGGCGACTTCTTCCGTAGCCAGCTTGTCGGCGCCTTGCGCATCCTGCAGGCGGGCGATGTGGACCCCTCGCGCATGAGCGGCAGCTGGGCCGGGGCCATGGGCCATACCCAGTTCATCCCCACCACCTATCTGGCCTATGCCGCCGATTTCACCGGCGACGGGCGGCGCGACATCTGGTCGAACGATCCCAGCGACTCCCTGGCATCGACCGCGAATTATCTGGCGAAATCGGGCTGGCAGCCGGGCCTGCCGGCGGCGGTCGAGGTGACCCTGCCCGCCGGCTTCAACATGGGGCTGTCGGGCAAGGGCAAGCGCCGTTCGGTCGCCGACTGGCAATCGCTGGGCGTCCGTCAGGCAACCTCGCGCCCGCTGCCGCCCGGCTCGGCCTCGGCCGAGCTGATCGTGCCCGGTGGCCGCAATAGCGCGGCCTTCCTGATCACCCGCAATTTCCACGCCATCCTGCGCTATAACAATGCCGACAGCTATGCGCTGGCGGTGGCGCATCTGGCCGACCGGCTGAAGGGCTATCCCGGGCTGGCCAATCCCTGGCCCGCCGATCACCCCGGCCTGCGGATCGAGCAGCGCAAGGAAATGCAGGAACTGCTGACCGCGCGCGGTTTCGACACGCAAGGCGTCGATGGCAATGTCGGCTCGAACACCATTTCGGCGATCCGCGCCTATCAGCAATCGCGCGGGCTGCCGGTGACGGGCGAGCCTTCGGCCGAGCTCTTGCAGCAATTGCGCCGGGGCTGAGACGCATACCAATCCCGCGCCCTGAAACCGGGGCGCGGGTATCCTTTTGGGGCAATGCGGAGTTTTCTGAAATGCGCTTGCGGAGGATTTGCCTGATCGGTGCCACTATCGCCGCACTGACAGCTTGTGGCAGCAATGTCACCGAACGCGCGGCGACGGGCGGGCTCGGCGGCGCGATTGTCGCGGGTCCGGTCGGGGCCGTCGCCGGGGCCACGGTGGGCGCGGTCACGACCCCCAGATAGATCCTAGACCGAGATCCCCTGCCGCCCGGCCAGATCGGTAAAGAACTGCCAGGCCACGCGGCCCGAACGCGCGCCGCGCGTGGCCTGCCATTCGATGGCCTCGGCCCGCAGCTGGTCTTCGGCGATTTTGACGCCGTAGGCCTCGCAATAGCCGCGCACCATGGCCAGATATTCGTCCTGCGAGCAGGGATGAAAGCCCAGCCACAGCCCGAAACGATCCGACAGCGAGACCTTTTCCTCGACCGCCTCGCCGGGATGGATCGCGGTCGAGCGCTCATTGTCGATCATGTCGCGCGGCATCAGGTGGCGCCGGTTCGAGGTCGCATACAGGATCACATTCGCCGGCCGCCCCGAGATGCCGCCATCCAGCACCGCTTTCAGCGATTTGTATTGCGTATCGTCATGGCTGAAGGACAGATCGTCCGAAAACAGCAGGAAACGCCGGTCCTGCGCGCGGCCCAGAATGGCCAGCAGCCGCCCGACCGAGCCCAGATCCTCGCGCGCGATCTCGACCAGGACCAGCGGCAGGCCCTGGGCCACAGCCTCGGCATGGACGGACTTGACCAGCGAGGATTTCCCCATCCCGCGCGAGCCCCAAAGCAGGGCGTTGTTCGCCGCATGGCCGCGCGCGAATTGCAGCGTATTGGCCAGCAGCGTGTCCTTGGCGCGGTCGATGCCGATCAGTTGTACCAGATCGACCCGGTTCACGGTCTCGACCGGCTCCAGCCGGTCGGGATCGGGATGCCAGACATAGGCGCTGGCCTCGGTAAAGGTCGGCGCGGGGGCGGGCGGCGGCGCCATCCGTTCCAGCGCGCCGGCGATACGGGCCAGCAGGTTTTTAGACATCGGCCTGTTCTTCCTCCAGCGCGCGCTTGCGCTCGATCCGGCGGACCAGATAGATCGATATCTCGTAAAGCCCATAGATGACCGAGAACAGCACCACCTGACTGATGACATCGGGCGGCGTGACCATGGCGGCCAGCAGAAGAATCACCACCACCGCATAGCGGCGTACGCTGGCCAAACCCTCGGACGAGACCAGCCCGGCCTTGCCCATCAGCGTCAATGCCACCGGCAGCTGGAAGGACAGCCCGAAGGCCAGAATGAATTTCGTGGTCAGACGCAGATATTCCTCGACCGAACCCTGGAACACGATCCCGGCCCAGCGGTCATCCGGCCCGGTGCCGGCCGGAGCGGCGCCACCTGCCGCCGCGCCATCGGCGGGCGCCGAGATCGGCCCCTGCTGGAACCCCAGGAAGAAATCGAAGGCCCAAGGCAGGATGACATAATAGGCAAAGGCCGCGCCCAGCAGGAACATGATCGGCGAGGCCAGCAGGAAAGGCAGCAGCGCGTTCTTCTCGCTACGGTAAAGCCCCGGGGCGACAAACCGCCAGAGCTGGTAGCCGACGACCGGGAATGCCAGCACGAACCCGCCGAAAAAGGCGATGCGCATGGCGACGAAGAAACCTTCCTGCAATTTCAGCAGGATCAGGCCGCAGGCCTGGTCGCGCTTTTCAAGCGCATCGCAGATCGGCACGGTCAGAAAATCGAAGACCGGCTTATAGACGAAATAGCACAGCACCATCGCGATCACGAAAGCCAGCGCCGACCAGATGAGCCGCGTGCGCAGCTCGGCCAGATGTTCGATCAGCGGTGCCGAGCTGTCATCAATATCGTCGGGCCGGGCAGAATTGGGAGAGTTGCTCGCCACTCAGGGGCCCTTCCTGTCTTGATCCGCCGCAACATCCGAACGCCTTACGGCGTGCAGGCGGCGGCGGCCGGGTGCGGTCTTGCCCGGCGCGGCAATTTCCACGCTGGTCGCGACGGCCGCTCCTTCGGCCGCCTCGGCAGCGGCAGCGGGTGCAGGTACGGCCGCAAGCGGACGCGGCGCCGAGGGGTCGCGCAGCGGTGTCTTCTGGGCAGTCTCTTCACGCGGCGTCAGCGGATCCCATTTCTCGAAACGCTCGGTCGCGCGCTCCAGCGCATCCAGGCCCAACCCACGCTTCGAGGTCAGCGAATTGACATCCTTCAGCGTCTTGGCGGCATCATCCAGCCCCGAGGATTTTGCGGCATCCTCCATGGCGCTGCTGAATTCGCGCGCCATCGACCGCGCGCGCGCGGTCAACCGTCCCAGCGTATGGAACAGCTTGGGCAGATCCTCGGGACCAATGACGATCAGCGCCACAACGCCGATCAGCAGAAGCTCGCTCCAGCCGATATCCAGCATGACGGTGGTGCAGACCGATCAGGACTTGGTCGTATCGGACGGCGTCACGTCGCGCAGCGCGCCATCAGCCGCGACACGGGCGCGGTCGGCATCAAGCCGGGCACGTTCGGCAGCGATTTCGGCGCGGGCACGATCGATGTCTTCCGAGGACTTCATCTCGACTTCCTTGGCCTCGCCGCGGGCAGCGGCATCGACATCCTCTGCCCCTTCCTTGACGCCTTTCTTGAAGGCGGTAATCCCCTTGCCGACCTCGCCCATCAGGGACGAGACCTTTCCGCGACCGAAAAGGACCAGAACGACGATTGCGATCAGCAACAGCGCCATGGGTGAAGGTGCGTGCATGTGTTTCCTCCGTAACCGGGACGTTCCTGCCCCAGTATAGCATGTTTTCACTCGATATAGGTGCTGACGGGCCGGATCGAAACCCCCAAACGCGTGATCGCGCCCCAGCATCACCCGTCGGGTCGCGCCGAATTGGGGCACGAGCACGCTTTTCTCTGCCGACAATCCGGGCGATATAACGACATCATGGACAGCACGCAGATCATCAGCGCCTTTGTCACGCTCTTTGTTGTGATCGACCCCGTGGGGCTGGTGCCGCTGTTCATTGCGCTGACGCGCGACATGACGCCGCAACGCCGGCGCCGAATCGGCTGGCGGGCGCTGGCAATCGCGGCCGCACTCCTGCTGATCTTCGGGCTGGCGGGCGAATCGATCCTGACCGCGATCGGCATTTCGCTGCCGGCTTTCCAGATCGCCGGGGGGATGCTGCTGTTTCTGACCGCGCTTGACATGCTGTTCGAGCGCCGGACTGAACGGCGCGAGGGTCAGGCCCCGACGCAAGAGGACGATCCTTCGGTCTTTCCGCTGGCGACGCCGCTGCTGGCCGGCCCCGGCGCGCTGGCCACCATGATCCTGCTGGTCGGGCAGGATGCCAACGCCACCCATATGCTGGTGATCCAGCTTGCCATGCTGGCGGTTCTGGGGATCGCGGCGGCGCTTTTTGCGCTGGCCGACCCGATCGCGCGCCTGCTGGGCCGCACCGGGACCATGGTGCTGACACGGCTTTTCGGCATGCTGCTCGCGGCACTCTCGATCCAGTTCGTCATCGACGGGCTCAAGGGCTCGGGACTGTTCTGATGGGGGATGATTTCGGCCGCCTCGCCTATCTGGTGCTGCTGCTCATTGCGGTGGGCGGCTTCCTGCTGGTCGAGCTGCGCGAGCGCCCCGGCAAGACCCTGCGCATGGCGGCGGCCTGGGGGATGATCTTTCTGGGCGCCATCGCACTCTCTGGCCTCTGGCCCGACATCCGCAACGCCATCATCCCCGAGGCCCGCATGCTCGACGGCGGCCGCATCGAGGTCCCCATCGGCGATGACGGCCATTACCACCTGACAGCCGAGGTGAACGGCACCGCCATCCGCTTCGTCATCGACACCGGCGCCAGCAGCATCGCGCTTGGTCCCCGCGATGCCGAGCGCATCGGCATCGACCCCGAAAACCTTGCCTATATCGGCGAGGCGCAGACCGCCAACGGCACGGTCGAAACCGCCCCCGTCAACCTCGACAGCGTCACCATCGGCGACATCCGCGACGAAAGCGTGCCCGCCGTGGTCCTGCGCGCCGATCTGGAACAATCGCTGATGGGCATGTCGTATCTTTCGCGCTTCGCCCGCGTCAGCATCGAGAGCAACCGCCTGATCCTCGAACGCTAGCCCCGCGCCCTTCCCGGCCCCCGGCTTCTTTCATGCAAAAATATCCCGGGGGACTCGGAGCGACAGCTCCGAGGGGGGCAGCGCCCCCTCTTACTGCTTGCGCTCCCAGCGGCCATCCGCCTCGGACCAGTATTCCGAAGCGACCCCTGCCTCTTTCAGCGCCCGCCATTGCACCCGCGCGCGCTCCAGCGCCTCGGGGTCATTGCCGTCAAAGACGATGCAGGCCCGCTCCAGCCCCGCGCATTCCGCGCCCGAGACCTCGGCCCCGTCCAGCGCGATCAGGCAGCGCGGCGCATTCGCCGCCGCCTGCCCCTCGACGGTCAGCAGCGCCGGCTGGCACGCATCATGCGGCCCGCCGGCAAGGCCATGGGGCAAGAACCCCTCGCCCTGCCACAGCGCCTCGTCCAGCGCCACCTGGCGCGCCCGGTCCCTGCCCCGCAGCTCGACCCGCCAGCCGGCCTGCAGGCTCTTGCCGATCAGCATCGGCAAAAGCTGCCCCGGACCCGAGCGGGTCAGGTGATAGAACAGGGCGCTGCCCATCAGCCCCTGGCCTCAAAGCGGTCGCGCACCAGCCGGTCCAGCGTCATCACGCCCCAGCCGGTCGCGCCTTTCGGTGCCATCGCGGTTTCGCCCGGCGGCAGCGCCACCCCGGCAATGTCCAGATGCACCCAAGGGGTGCCCTCGGCGACAAAGCGCTGCAGGAACTGCGCCGCGGTGATCGAGCCGGCGGGCCGGCCACCGGTATTCTTGATATCGGCCAGCCGCGAATCGATCAGCTTGTCATAGGCCGGGGCCAGCGGCAGCCGCCATGCCCCCTCGCCCTCGGTTTTCGCGGCCTTCAGCACCGCATCCGCCAGCGCGTCGTCATTGGAAAACACCCCGGCATTTTCATGTCCCAGCGCGATGATGACGGCGCCGGTCAGGGTCGCCAGATCGACCATGGCGGCGGGCTTGAAGCGTTCCTGCGCATACCAAAGCACATCGGCCAGCACGAGCCGCCCCTCGGCATCGGTATTGATGACCTCGATCGTGTCGCCCTTCATGGATTTCACGATATCGCCCGGACGCTGGGCGCGGCCGTCGGGCATGTTCTCGACCAGACCGACCAGACCGACGACATTGGCCCTGGCGCGGCGCAGCGCCAGCGTGCGCATGACGCCCGCGACAACACCGGCGCCACCCATGTCCATGGTCATCTCCTCCATGCCGGCGGCGGGCTTGATCGAGATGCCGCCGGTATCAAAGACCACGCCCTTGCCGACCAGCGCCAGCGGCGCCTCGTCCTTGGCACCACCATCCCAGCGCATGACCACGACCTTGGACGGGCTTTCCGAGCCCTGCCCGACCCCCAACAGCGCCCTCATGCCCAGTTCCGCCAGCTCGTCCTCGTCCAGCACCTCGACGCTGATCCCCAGCTCGCGTATGGCCAGCAGGCGGTCGGCGAAATCGCTGGTGGTCAGCACATTGGCCGGCTCGCTGACCAGATCGCGGGTAAAGAAGACCCCCTCGGCCAGCGCCGCGCCATCGGCGGCGGCCTTGCCCAAGGCCTCGGGGTCCTTGTGCATGAAATTCACCCGGCCGCGTTTCGGGGCTTCATCCCCGGCGCCATCTTCGGATTTGCGGCTCTTGTAGGCCGAGAAATCATAGGCCCGCAGCGCCAGCCCCAGCGCGATCTCGGCGGCGCGGGGGTGGTCGGCGGCGGCGACCAGCAGATCGGATTTGCCCAGTTTCGCACCGATGGCGGCGCCGGCCTTGCGCGCGGTCAGCGCGTCGGCATTGCGCGGCAGGTTCACCAGTTGCAGCGCCTCGGCCGCCAGACCGGCGGGAAAGGCCAGATCCAGCGCCTTGCCGGGCTTTACGCCCTTCCACGCGTCTGACGCCAGCGCCCGCAGCGCCGCCTCGCGCGTGGGGCGCGGCAGGCCGGCGGGCAGCTTGCCGTTCTGCGCCACCAGAATGGCGACGCGGCCCGGCCAGCTTGCCAATCCCGAAAGATCGGTCTGGATGAAGGAGATTTCCACCGGGTGTGTCATGGTCCTGCCTTTCGCATGTGTCCTTTGTGCAGGAAACTAGTCACGCATCAGCGCCTTGACCAGAGCCGGGGCTTTCCCAAAGCCCATGCAACGGCTAATCATTTCCGGGTCAGTGACCGCGAAGGCCCCCATGCCCCGTATCGATCGTTACATCCTGTCGCAATTCCTGACTTTGTTCGGGTTCTTCGCGCTGGTCCTTGTCTCGGTCTATTGGATCAACCGGGCGGTCTCGCTGTTCGAGCAGCTGATCTCGGACGGGCAGACGGCGCTGGTCGTGCTGGAGTTCACCGCCCTGACGCTGCCTTTGGTGATTTCGGTCGTCTTACCCATCGCGGCCTTTGCCGCCAGCGCCTATGGCACCAACCGGCTGTCGTCGGAATCGGAACTGGTGGCGATGCAGGCCGCCGGCATGTCGCCCTGGCGGCTGGCGCGGCCGGTGCTGGTCTTTGGCCTTCTGGTCGCAGTCATGGTGGCGATGCTGGTGCATTCGCTGGTCCCTCTGGCCCGCGCCCGCCTTGCCGACCGCCAGGCCGAGATTGCCCAGAACGTCACCGCGCAATTCCTGCGCGCGGGCTCGTTCCAATACCCGGTGCGGGGCGTCACGCTTTATATCCGCGAGATCGCCGATGACGGCCGGCTGATGGATTTCTTCCTTGAGGACGGGCGCGACCCGAATGACCAGATCACCTATACCGCCACCGAGGCGCTGGTGGTCAGGACCGAGGCCGGCCCGCGTCTGGTGCTGATGCAGGGCATGGTGCAGGCCCTGCGCCGCACGGGCGAGCGCCAGAGCCTGTCGGTGACGCGCTTTTCCGAGCTTGCCTATGACCTTGCGACGCTGATCAGCACCGAATCCTCGCGCAAGCGCGACCTGCGCACCTATTCCACGCTGGAGCTGATGCGTGCCGATGCCGCGCTGCTTGAGGCCACCGGGGCCACTTCCGACAAGGCCCGCGCCGAGGCGCATGAGCGGCTGGCCAAGCCCTTTCAGGCCCCGATCGCGGCGATGCTGGGCTTTGCGACGCTGCTGATCGGCGGCTACAGCCGCTTTGGCGTCTGGCGGCAGGTGATCTGGGCCGTGGTGGCGCTGATCGCGGTGCAATTCCTGGCGACGGCGGCGGAAAGCCAGGTGGCGCGCGACGCCGGGCGCTGGCCCTTGATCTATGTCTCGCCGCTGGTGGGCGCGCTGATCAGCCTGTTCCTGCTGTGGCTGGCGGCCAAGCCGCGACGGCTGCGAGACAAGGGCCGGACCGCCCCGGTGACGGAGGCGGCGGCATGATCCTGTCGGCCTATGTCGCGCGCCGCTTCCTGCGGCTGCTGCTGATCATCGCGGCGATCTTTGGCGCCATCCTGTTCCTGATCGACATTGTCGAGCAGATCCGGCGT
Source organism: Paracoccus lutimaris (assembly GCF_003337565.1). Taxonomy (GTDB): domain Bacteria; phylum Pseudomonadota; class Alphaproteobacteria; order Rhodobacterales; family Rhodobacteraceae; genus Paracoccus; species Paracoccus lutimaris. The sequence goes on along the minus strand of NZ_QPJL01000023.1, from coordinate 22,830 downwards.
TTCTCGGACGAGGATATCGGGCTGTCGGGCGCGGCGGTGCTGTCCCTGCTCAACATCACCGCCAGCTTCTATTCGATCATGCCTCTGATGGCGGTTCTGGCCGGGATCGCGCTGTTTCTCAGCCTGTCGCGCAGCTCGGAACTGGTGGCAATCCGCGCCTCGGGGCGGTCGGGGCTGCGGGTGCTGGCGGCGCCGGCGGTCACCGCGGCGCTGATCGGCGCCATCGCGGTCATGGTGCTGAACCCGATGGTGGCGGCGACCTCGAAACGCTATGACGACGCGGTGGCGCGGATGAAGACCGGCGGCGGCCAGACCATCAGCGTCGGCGACAATGCCGTCTGGATGCGCCAGGCCCTGCCCACCCGCGCCGCCGACGGCACCGAGACCCAGGGCCAGGTGGTCATCCGTGCCACCCGCGCCAGCCCAGACGCGACCACGCTTTACGACGCGACCTTCATGGTCTTTGCGCCCGATACCGGCCCCTCGCGCCGCATCGATGCCGCAGAGGCGCGGCTCAGCGATGGCGCATGGCAGCTGACCGACACCAAGGAATGGCCGCTGACCCAGCCCAATCCCGAGGCCATGGCCCGCACCGCCCCCCGGCTGGCACTGCCCACCGACCTGACGGCGGCGCGCATCCGCGACAGTTTCGGCAAGCCCGAGGCGATCCCGGTCTGGCAATTGCCCGCCTTTATCCGCGGGCTGGAGCGCGCCGGCTTTTCGGCACAGCGCCACAAGGTCTGGTTCCAGATGGAACTGGCCCGGCCGCTGCTGCTGGCGGCGATGGTCGCCATTGCCGCCGTCTTCACCATGCGCCATATGCGCGGACGCAAGACCGGCATTCTGGTGCTTTGCGCCTTTGGTTGCGGGATCGGCTTGTTCTTCCTGCGCAATCTGGCGCAGGTTCTGGGCGACAATGGCGGCATTCCCCCGGCGCTGGCGGGTTGGGCACCGCCGATCGTGGCGCTGCTTTTTGCCCTTGGCGCCCTGCTGCGGCTGGAGGACGGATAATGGCGCATCAGATCAGGCGCGGCAAAAGGCGCGGCAAGACAGCCGCCCGCGCGGCGATTCTGGCGGCCCTGCTGCCAACTGCGGCATTCGCGCAAAGCCTCAGCAGCGATGGCCAGACCCTGCCCGCCTATGATGCGCCCGACCCTTTCCTGCAATTGCCGCGCGGCCCGGCCCTTGCTCCGACCGAGAACCCCGACGCGGACGCCCGCTATGCCGACGGCACCGAGGCCGCCCATATCACCGATGTGGCGTCGCGGCGAAGCTCGGTCCGCATCACCGACAGCGGTGCGCCCAGCGAAGGCAGCCCGGCCACGCTTCTGGCCGATCAGGTGACGCTCGATGCCGATAACCGGCTGACCGCCTCGGGGGGGGTGGTGATCTGGCATCAGGGCGCGCGGCTGGTGGCCTCGCGCGTGATCTATGACAATGAAACCGGCGGCGCGGTGATCGAGGGCCCGATCCACCTGACCGAGCCGGGCCGCGCCGGCAGCGCTGATGATACCATCCTGATCGCCGACAGCGCCCAGCTTGAGCCGAACCTGCAGGACGGCATCCTGCAAGGAGCACGGCTGGTTCTGGCGCGCGAGTTGCAGCTGGCCTCGCGCCAGATGCAGCGCCGCGACAATGGCAATATCACCCGGCTGGACAATGTCGTCGCCTCAAGCTGCCAGGTCTGCGCCGAGGACCCGATACCGCTATGGGAGATCCGCGCCCGCGCGATCACCCATGACGCCACCAAGCGGCAGCTGCATTTCGACCATCCGCAGCTGCGTGCCTTCGGCATGCCGGTGGTCTCGCTGCCCTGGCTGACCGCACCCGACCCGACAGTGGACCGCATGACCGGCTTTTTGCAGCCGCAGTTCCGCACCACCTCAAGCCTTGGGTTCGGCATCAAGCTGCCCTATTTCGTGACGCTGGGCGATCACGCCGACATCACCATCACGCCCTATGTCTCGGCCAGCCGCACCCGTACGCTGGAGCTGCGCTATCGGCAGGCCTTCTCGAACGGGGCAATGGAATGGAACGGCGCCGTCACCCGCGACGACATCGAACAGGGCGAGACCCGCAGCTATCTGTTCGGCGCCGGCCGGTTCGAGCTGCCGCGCGGATATATGCTGGGCTTTCAGCTGCAAACCGCCACCGACCGCGCCTATCTACTGGATTACGACATCTCTGATGCCGACCGGCTGTGGAGCGGGATCACGCTTGACCGGGTGCGCCGCGAACACATGGTGATGGCGCGGGTGGGCAAATACGAATCGCTGCGCGAGGAAGAGCCCAACGACACCAGCCCCTCGCTGGTCGCCGACGCGCTGTGGAAGCGGCGCTGGACACCCGACCGGATCGGCGGCATCGCCAGCCTGGAATGGTCGCTGCACGCGCATCGGCGCTCGTCGGACGAGGATATCCTGGGCCGCGACATGGCGCGCGGCTCGATGCAGCTGGACTGGCGGCGCAGCGAGATCCTGGCCGGCGGGCTTCTGGGCACGATCCAGAGCCAGGTGAATGCCGATATCTACCGCATCAATCAGGACAGCGAATATGATGACTGGGTGACACGCGCGGACCCGGCGCTGGCGGTCGAGCTGCGCTGGCCGCTGGCGCGCCATTCCGGCGGCGTCACCCATATTGTCGAGCCGGTCGCCCAGCTGATCTGGTCGCCCGAGCGCGAATATGACGACGAGGTCCCGAACGAGGACAGCTATCTGGTCGAGTTCGACGAGGGGAACCTGTTCTCGCTCAACCGCTTTTCGGGCTGGGACGCGCGGGAATCGGGGCTGCGGGCCAATCTGGGCATCAGCTGGACGCGGATCGACCCCGCCGGCTGGTCTATCGGCCTGACCGCGGGACGCATCCTGCGCAGCGATCAAGATCCGGCCCTCTTCGGCGACGGGCCGGTGGGCGGCAAAAGCTCAGACTGGCTGCTGGCAGCGCATTATTCGGGCTCGAACGGGCTGGCCATCGCCAACCGGGCGCTGTTTGACGACAATCTCTCGCTCAGCCGCAACGAATTGCGACTGGGCTGGTATCAGCCCTGGCTGCAGATCTCGGCCGGCTATCTGTGGCTTGATTCGGATCTGCGCGAGGACCGGCTTGAAGATGTCTCGGAACTGACCACCATTGCCGGCTGGCAGATCACCAATGGCTGGTGGGCCTCGGCCGAGACGCGCTACGACTTTACCGCCAACCGCGCGCAAAAGGCCGAGCTGGGGCTGCAATATCGCAATGAATGCGTCACCGTGGAAATGTCGGTCGAGCGGCGCTTTACCTCCTCCGAGGAACTGAATGCCGAAACCAGCTTTGATCTGGGTATCCGGCTGGGCGGATTCGGCCAGCAAAAGGCCGGTCCGGGAACGGTGGCGCGCCGCGCCTGCCTGCGCTAATGTCGCGCAAAACCATGCGGCGAGGGAGCTGATGCGGCGAATTCTTCTGGGGGCGGCGATGGCCGCGATTCTGGCCGGGACGGGTCTGGGGCCGACGCAGGTGCAGGCACAGGGCAATCCGTTCCAACCGCTGGTCTATGTCAACGATTCGGCCATCACGCGCTATGAGCTGGACCAGCGCCTGCGCTTCATGGAGGTGCTGCGCGCGCCCGAGGCCGGTGTGCAGGCCGCCGAAAAGGCGCTGATCGAGGACCGGCTGCGGATGTCCGCCGCCCGGCAGATGGGGATCACCCCCACGGACGAGCAGATCGATGCCGGTCTGGCCGAATTTGCCGGCCGCGCGAACATGGATGTCGAGCAGTTCACCGCCGCGCTGGCCAAGGCCGGCGTCGAGCGGCAGGCGTTTCGCGATTTCATCACCTCGGGCGTGGTCTGGCGCCAGGTCGTGCGCCAGCATCTTCTGGGGCAGGTCCGGGTGACCGATGCCGAAGTCGATCAGGAAATGCAGAAGATCATCGAGACGCCGCAGATCACCCATGTGGCCCTGTCCGAGCTGATCATCCCCGCCCCCGAGGGGCAGGAGGCGGCCGCCATGGCCCGTGCCGAAGAGGTCGTCGCGGGCACCCGCTCGGAAGGCGACTTCGCCGCATTTGCGCGCCGCTATTCCGCCACGCCCTCGGCGCAGAATGGCGGCCGGCTGCCCTGGACGCCGCTGGCGAATCTGCCGCCCGCGCTGCGGCCGCTGATCCTGTCGATGCAGCCCGGCCAGACCAGCCAGCCGCTGACCGTGCCCGGCGCGGTGGTGCTGTTCTTTTTGCGCGACACCCGCGGCACGCTGCGCCCCGGGGCCGAGGAACAGGTGCTGGACTATGTCCGCTTCACGCTGGCCAGCACCGAGGAGGCGGCGCGCATCGCCGCCACCGCGGATACCTGCGCCGATCTTTTCGTGCAGGCCCGCGGCCTGCCGGCCCAGCAGATCGAGCATCTGAACCTGCCGCAGGGACAGGTGCCGACCGGCGAGGCGATCCGTCTGGCGGTGCTGGACGACAATGAGACGACCATCGTCAGCTATGGCGGCGCGGTGCAACTGCTGATGCTGTGCAAGCGTCAGCCGGCGCTGATGGCCAACCCGCCCGAGGCACCGGTCGCGACCGCGCCGGGCGAAGAGCCGCCTGCGCCCGATCCGAACGCCCTGCCCGAGCGGGACGAGGTCCGCAACCAGCTCTTCAACCGCAAGGTCGGTCAGGCGGCAGACGCCTATCTGGCCGAGCTGCGGGCGAATGCCGTCATCCGGCGCCCCTGAATCTGCTGGCAAGGCCGGGGGCGCTTCGCCCCCCGGACCCCCAGAGGATATTTGGACATGAAAGAAGACAGGCCATGCCGCAACCGATCGTCCTGACCTGTGGCGAGCCGGCGGGGGTCGGACCGGAACTGGCGCCAAAGGCGCTGGCCGCCGGCGTCCCCTTCGTGTTTCTGGGTGATCCCCGGCATCTAGCCGCAGGGGTGCGATGGCAGGAGGTGGCCGCGCCCTCTGGGTCTGTGCCCGAGGGGGTGCTGGCGGTGTTGCGCCATGATTTCCCGGCGCCGGCCGTGCCCGGGCAACCCGATCCCGCCAATGCGCAATCGGTGATCGACGTGATTGCACGGGCGGTCGAACTGGCGCGCTCGGGCGCGGCGGGGGGGATCTGCACCCTGCCGATCAACAAGGAAGCGCTGAAGCGCGGTGCCGGTTTCGCCTTTCCCGGCCATACCGAATATCTGGCGCATCTGGCGGGCGATGTGCCGGTGGTGATGATGCTGGCCTCGACCACGGTCACGCCGCCTTGCTGGGTGGTGCCGGTGACCATCCATATCGCGCTGAGCGAGGTGCCGGGCGCACTGACACCCGGGGCGCTGGAGCAGGCGATCCGCATCACCGATGCAGCCCTGCAACGCGATTTCGGGATTGACCGGCCGCGTCTGGCCGTTGCCGGGCTGAACCCCCATGCTGGCGAGAATGGCGTCATGGGCGATGAGGAACGGCTGTGGATCGCGCCCTTGCTGGCGCATCTGCGCGATGAGGGCTTTGATCTGGCCGGGCCTTTGCCAGCGGACACGATGTTTCATGCCCCGGCGCGGGCGCGCTATGACGCCGCGCTTTGCGCCTATCACGATCAGGCGCTGATCCCGATCAAGACGCTGGATTTTGCCGGGGGCGTGAATGTGACGCTGGGCCTGCCCTTCGTGCGCACCTCGCCCGATCACGGCACCGCCTTTGACATCGCGGGCAAGGGCATCGCCGATGCGGAAAGCGTCATCGCCGCGCTGCGCATGGCCCATGACATGGCGGGGCGTCGGACATGAGCACCATCGACGGGCTGCCGCCGCTCCGCGAGGTGATCGCGCGCCACGATCTGCGGGCCAAGAAGCAGCTGGGGCAGAATTTCCTGCTGGACCTGAACCTGACCGCCAAGATCGCCCGGGCGGCGGGCGATCTGACCGGCTGCGACGTGATCGAGGTCGGCCCCGGTCCGGGCGGTCTGACCCGAGGCCTGCTGGCCGAGGGCGCGCGCCATGTGCTGGCCATCGAAAAGGATGCCCGCGCGCTGCCGGCCCTGGCCGAGATCTCGGACGCCTATCCGGGGCGGCTGACGGTGATCAATGGCGACGCGCTGGAGATCGACCCCCTGGCGCATCTGACGCCGCCGATCCGCATCGTCGCCAACCTGCCCTATAATGTCGGCACCGAGCTGCTGATCCGCTGGCTGACGCCCGCCGCCTGGCCGCCCTTCTGGCAGTCGCTGACGCTGATGTTCCAGAAGGAAGTGGCCGAGCGCATCGTCGCCCGCCCCGGCGGCAAGGCCTATGGCCGGCTGGCGGTGCTGGCGCAATGGCGCTCGGACGCGCGGATCGTCATGACCCTGCCGCCCGAGGCATTCGTGCCGGCGCCCAAGATCCATTCGGCGGTGGTGCATCTGACCGCCCTGCCCGAGCCGCGCTATCCGGCCGATCCGGCGGTTCTGAACCGCGTCGTCGCCGCCGGCTTCAACCAGCGGCGCAAGATGCTGCGCGCCTCGTTGAAGGGGCTGCATCCGCGGATCGAGGAATTGCTGCTGGAGGCGGGGATTGCGCCGACTGCGCGGGCCGAGGAAATCGGGCTGGAGCAGTTTTGCGCGCTGGCGCGGGGTCTGGCCGCCGCGCCGCGCTGATCTTGTTGGCCCAGGCTTATTCGCCGGAGGCCTTGTCGGTCGGTGCGGCCTCTGAATCAGCGGCTTTCTTGCGCGGACGCGGTGCGCGCGGCGTGGCGCTTGGCGCACGGGTGCGCCGACGGGGCGCGGCGGCCGCCTCGGCCTGGGGTTCGGCCGCGGCTTCAGGCGCGGCAGAATCCGGAGCCGCGCTTTCCGAGGTCACGCTTTCGGGGGTCGCGACAGGGCCGCCACGGTCTTCCTCGTCCGAGATGACCGGCGGCAAACCCAGGGCAATGCCGCGGCTGTCGTCCTGATCGTCGGCTTGGGCTTCGTGGCGCGGCGCCTGCTGGCGGTCCTCGCGGCGATCTTCCCTGCGGTCATCGCGGCGATAGTCGCGGCGATCCTCGCGCTGGTCGTTGCGCTCGCCGCGGTCATGGCGGTTGTTGCCCTGACCATTGCCGTTGTCGCCAGCGCCGAAATCGCGCATGTCGTCGTCGCGGCCCGGCTGCTGGTGCTGTTGGCGCTCGGCCTGTTCGCGCTGCGCCTCGCCCAGCATGCGGGTGTAATGTTCAGCGTGCTGGAGGAAGCTCTGCTCGGCGACGCGGTCGTTGGACAGTTGTGCATCGCGGGCAAGGGTCAGGTATTTCTCGATGATCTGCTGGGGGGTGCCACGCACCTTGCCCTCGGGTCCAGAGGAATCGAAGACGCGGTTGACGACATTGCCCAGGGTGCGTTGTCTGTTCGACTTGTTCCGCGAACGGGATTTGGATGATCTCATCAGCTTTGTTGTCGGTTATACACCGGCTTAAGGCCGGCTGAGGTTGGGGTCAGATCGACGGTTGATACCCGTCTGGAAGCGGAGCTTCGCTCCCTTCCCCTTATTACCAGTTAATGGCTGAGCATAAGTGACCCGTGCGTGGGCGGAGCCCCCGTCACAAATGCGAATAAACATGCCACAGCGGCAGGCACAAGCAAAAATTTCGCAAATTGCTGCGAAAGCTGCGAATCATTGCCGGTCTAGCCCGGTTTTCGCGCATGTACGACGCGGTCACGGCCATCCAGATCAGGCAGGACGCGCGGATCGGCCAATCCCGCCGCCTGCATCAAGGCCACGACCTGCCGGCCCTGCGTCGGCCCGATCTCGACCATCAACCGGCCGCCGGGCAGAAGATGTGCGGGAGCGCCGGCCGCAATGACCCGATAGGCGGTGAGCCCGTCGCCCTCGTCGGTCAGGGCCTGTCGCGGCTCCCAGTTGCGGACGTCGGGCGCAAGGCCGGCCATCTCGTCCAATGCGATATAGGGCGGATTCGAGACGATCAGATCGAACTGACCGGCGACGCCCGCGAACCAGTCCGCTTCAAGGAAGTTTGCGCAAACATTGTTCATGACAGCATTTTCTTTAGCCACCGCCAATGCCGCCGCCGAGATGTCGGTGCCGGTGCCGCGTGCGTCCGGACGCTCGGCAAGAAGCGAGATCAGGATGGCCCCGGTGCCGGTGCCCAGATCAAGGACCGAGGTGAAGGGCTCGGCCAGCGCCGCCTCGACCAGTGTTTCGGTGTCGGGGCGTGGGTCCAGCGTGTCGCGGGTGACGCGGAATTCGTGCTTCCAGAAGGCCCGGCGTCCGGTGATCTGGCTGATCGGCTGGCACGCAGCCCTTGCCAGCAGGGCCGCGTCGAAAAGCCGCAGCGCGTCAGCAGGCATCGGTTGCGAGAGCGCTCCGCTCAGATGATGTCGCGGCAGGGCCAGCGCATGGGCCAGAAGCAGGCGAGCGTCCCCCGTGGGATCGGGCAGGCCGGCCTCGGTCAGCCGCGCGATTCCCGCGCGCAATGTCTCGATTGCGGTACGAGCCCCGGGCATCCGGCTCTAGCCGCCCTGCGCGGCCAGCCGCTCGGCCTGATCATGGGCAAGAAGCGCGTCGACGATCTCGGCTAGGTCGCCCTGCATGATCCGGTCCAGCGAATAGAGCGTCAGCCCGATGCGGTGATCGGTCATGCGGCCTTGCGGGAAATTATAGGTACGGATGCGTTCCGAGCGGTCACCCGAGCCGACCTGCGACTTGCGGTCGGCGGCGCGCTCGGCATCGGCGCGCGAGCGTTCCAGATCGTAAAGCCGGGCGCGCAGCACGGCCATGGCATTGGCGCGGTTCTGGTGCTGGGACTTTTCCGAACTGGTGACCACGATGCCGGTCGGCAGGTGGGTGATGCGCACGGCGGAATCGGTGGTGTTGACATGCTGGCCGCCCGCGCCGCTGGCGCGCATGGTGTCGATGCGGATATCGCCGGCGGGAATGTCGATATCGACCTCGGCCGCCTCGGGCAGGACGGCGACGGTGGCGGCGCTGGTATGGATGCGGCCGCCGGATTCGGTTTCGGGCACGCGCTGGACGCGATGCACGCCGGATTCGTATTTCATCCGGGCAAAGACCCCCTCGCCCTCGATCCGGGCGACGGCCTCGCGCACGCCGCCAAGGTCGGATTCGGCCAGTTCCAGCAACTGGAACTGCCAGCCCTGCGATTCCGCGAAGCGGCGATACATGCCCAGAAGATCGCCGGCGAACAGCGCCGCCTCCTCGCCGCCGGTGCCGGGACGGATCTCCATGATCGCCGGCCGGGCATCGGCCGCGTCACGCGGCAGCAGCGCGATGCGCAGCGCGTGTTCCAGATCGGGCAGCGAGGCGCGCAGGCGCGACAGCTCGTCCTCGGCCAGCTCGCGCATCTCGGGATCGGCCAGCATCGCCTGCGCCTCGCGGATGCCTTCCTGCGCGTCGCGCCATTCGGCGATCTGGGTCACCACCGGCTTCAGCTCGGCATATTCGCGGCTGATCGTGGCGATCTCGTCCGGCGCCGGGCCGTCATTCAGCCGCGCCTCGAGATATTCGAAACGCGCGACGATCTGGGAAAGGCGGTCCTGTGGCAGCATGGCAGGGGATTAGCTGCTGGGCGGCGGGGGGGCAAGCCGCTTTGAGACCGCGCGGCACAGACATATGGGGCTTATGCCGGGTAAAGGACGGCCGGCCCGACGACGGCTGCGTGCGGAAGCTGCGGCGGTGCAGGGGCGGAATGATCTGTCTGGCCGGGTTGCGCGGCATAGTCGCGGCTCATGCCTGATCTGCATGAACCCCGTCCCGCGCCATCCGCGCCGCGATCCAGCCGCGGAACGCCTCGAGCGGCTTCAGCCCCGCCTTGCGGTCCGGCCAGGCCAGCCAATATGCGCCGCGCCCCGGCACGCCCGGGCGCAGGATCGGCTGCAACCGGCCCTCGGCGATCTCAATCCGGGCGAGGTAGTCGGGCAGCAGCGCTACCCCCAGCCCCGAAATCGCCACCTGGATCATCATCGAGAACTGGTCCACGACCATGCCGCTGACCCCCTCGGGGCGGGTGGCATCCTGACCCGCGAACCAATCCGCCCATGCGCCGGGGCGCGTCGCCAGCTGCAAGAGCACGCAACCCGCCAGATCCTCGGCCTGCGCAATGGGGTGCGTGGCCAGAAACTGCGGCGCAGCGCAGGCGGTCAGGCGTTCCTCGAACAGCTTCAGATGCTTCGCCCCCGGCCAGTCGTCGCGGCCAAAGAAGATCACCGCATCAAAGGGTTCCGTCTCGAAGCTGAAGGTCGAGAAGCGCGTCGCCAGATTGACCGAGATACCGGGATTCTGCGACAGGAAATCCGGCAGGCGCGGCGCCAGCCAGCGGGTGGCAAAGGTGGGCAAGACCGCAAGATCCAGCGTGCCGCCATCGGGATTGGCGATCAGCGACATGCCGGCGCGCTGGATGATGTCAAGCGCACCCGAGATGTCGCGGAAATACCGCTGGGCCGCCTCGGTGGGCGTCAGGCGTTTCTTGTGACGCGTGAACAGGCTCTGGCCCAGTTGCGCCTCAAGGCTTTGCAGCAGGCGGCTGATCGTGCTTTGCGTCAGCCCCAGATCCTGCGCCGCCCCGGTGACCGAGCCCCGGCGCATCACCGCGTCGAACGCCAGAAGCAGGCTGAGATTCGGAAGAAAGCGCCTTTGCCGCAAGATCATTCATCCCATGCATCAACTGATGAGGATTATCCATTTTGCGAGGGGTTTTGAAAGCTGTAATGAATGATCCAGCCGCCCCTCGCCGGGCCATCTCATCGCAAGAGGCATGACGTGACGACGAAATCGCATAAGGGTGTCCCGTTTTCCTGGTCCGATCCGTTCCTGCTGAATGACCAGTTGACCGAGGAAGAGCGGATGATCCGCGAAACCGCCGCGGCCTTTGCCGCCGACCGGCTGGCCCCGCGCGTCGAGGCCGCCTATCTGAACGAGACCACCGACCCCGAGATATTCCGCGAAATGGGCCAGTCCGGCTTGCTAGGCGTCACTGTCGCCGAGGAATATGGCGGGGTGGGCGCGTCCTATGTCGCCTACGGTCTGGTGGCGCGGGAAATCGAGCGGATCGACAGCGGCTACCGGTCGATGGCCTCGGTGCAAAGCTCGCTGGTGATGTTCCCGATCGAAGCTTACGGCAGCGAGGCGCAGAAGCATAAATACCTGCCCAAACTGGCCTCGGGCGAGTTTATCGGCTGCTTTGGCCTGACCGAGCCGGATGCCGGCTCGGACCCCGCCGGGATGCGCACGGTCGCGAAAAAGACCGCAGGCGGCTATGTGCTGAACGGGTCGAAAATGTGGATCTCGAATGCGCCGATCGCCGATGTATTCGTGGTCTGGGCCAAGTCCGAGGCGCATGGCGGCAAGGTGCGCGGCTTTGTGCTGGACAAGGGCATGAAGGGCCTGTCCGCGCCCAAGATCGAGGGCAAGCTGAGCCTGCGGGCCTCGATCACCGGCGAGATCGTGATGGAGAATGTCGAGGTCGGCGAGGACGCACTGCTGCCCCATGCTGAGGGGATGGGCGGGCCCTTCGGCTGTCTGAACCGCGCGCGCTACGGCATTTCATGGGGCGCCATGGGCGCGGCTGAGGATTGCTGGTTCCGCGCCCGGCAATACGGGCTGGACCGGCATCAGTTCAACCGCCCCCTGGCCGCGACCCAGCTTTATCAGAAGAAGCTGGCCGATATGCAGACCGAAATCGCGCTTGGCCTGCAAGCCAGCCTGCGGGTCGGGCGGCTGTTTGACGAGGGCAAGTTCGCGCCCGAGATGATCTCGCTGATCAAGCGCAACAATTGCGGCAAGGCGCTGGATATTGCCCGGCAAGCCCGCGACATGCATGGCGGCAACGGCATCCAGATCGGCTATCACGTCATGCGCCATGCGCAGAATCTGGAAACCGTGAACACCTATGAGGGCACGCATGACGTCCATGCGCTGATCCTTGGCCGCGCGCAGACCGGGTTGCAGGCGTTTTCGTGATGGCCGAGCCGGCGCTGAAGGGGCTCAAGGTCGTCGAGTTGGCCCGCATTCTGGCCGGTCCCTGGATCGGTCAGACGCTGGCCGATCTGGGTGCCGAGGTTATCAAGATCGAAGCCCCCGAGGGCGACGACACCCGTCGCTGGGGGCCTCCGTTCATCGAGCGGCCCCGTGCGGATGGCGGGACGGAAAACGTCGCCGCCTATTTCCATGCGACCAATCGCGGCAAGCGCTCGGTCATCTGCGACTTCAACGATCCGGGGGATCTGGAGCGGCTGAAGGCGCTGATCGATCAGGCCGATGTGGTGATCGAGAATTTCAAGCTGGGCGGGTTGCGAAAATTCGGGCTGGACTATGATGCCCTGTCCGCGCGCAATCCGGGGCTGGTCTATGCCTCGATCACCGGCTTCGGGCAGGACGGTCCGCGCGCGGCGCAGCCGGGCTATGACTTCCTGATACAAGGCATGTCGGGGATCATGGATCTGACCGGAGACCCGAATGGCGAGCCGCAAAAGGTCGGCGTGGCCTGGATCGACATCTTTACCGGACTTTATGGCACCATCGCCGTACAGGCCGCGCTGGCCGAACGGGCGCGCTCGGGCAAGGGCCAGCATCTGGATCTGTCGCTTCTGGATTGCGGGCTGGCGGTGCTGGCCAATCAGGCGACGAATTACCTGCTGGGGGGCAAGGTGCCGCACCGGCTGGGCAATGCGCACCCCAATATCGTGCCCTATCAGCTTTTCCCGGCCCTGGACGGGCATCTGATCATCGCCTGCGGCAATGACCGCCAATTCGCCGCCCTGTGCCGGGTGCTGGGCATGGGCGATCTGGCGCAGGACCCGGATTACGCGACCAACCCGGCGCGGGTGGCGAACCGTGACCGGCTGGTGCCGATGCTGTCCGGGGCGACGGCGCGCATGAGCCGTGCCGATCTGATCGCCGCGCTGGAGGGGGCAGGGGTGCCCGGCGGCCCGGTCAATGACGTGGCCGAGGCGCTGGCCGATCCGCAGGTCGCGGCGCGCGGCCTGCAGATCGCACCCGAGGGCATCGCCGGTTTGCGCAGCCCGATGCAATTCTCGCGCAGCCCGCTGGTCACAGATCGCGCGGCACCGGCTCTGGGCGAGGGGGAGTGGCGGTTCTCGGGCCCCGGCGCCTGACAGACAAATGGGGCCGCCCGGCTGGGGCGGCCCCTTGATCCCGTCGGTTCGGAGCTCTTCAGGACAGGATGCGGATCAGTAATCGTTGCGGCCAATGCCCTGCCGCTGCGACAGAAAGCGCGACTGGTGGCGCGGCGTCGAGCGGATATGCGAGGTGCCGCTTTTGCCGCGGGCATGCTGCTCGTTGATATAGCGGATGCGGTTGGCGCGTTCGGCCGGGGTGAATTCGCCGTTGATCGCGGTCAGCTCGCTCAGCGTATAGGCATTGGGGTCAAGGCCCAGCGATCTGGCCAGAGCCACCTTGCCGGGGTTTACCTCCTGCGCCATCAGGGGCAGGGCGATCAGGGTGGCTGCGGCGGCGAGAACGATCTTGTTGAGCATTTTTGCGATTCCTGACTAAGGGTTAACAATCTCTTTGCGGCAAAGGCACGATGGTTCCTTGCTGGCTTGCATTGCATATCGGTATTGCCGTTCTGCGCTGAAACTGGCCAAAATAGACAACGACTGTGCAAAACTGAGGCGATCATGCGGTTGAACATGTGGACCGAGATTCGCACCGCCGCGCAGGTTGCGCGACTGGGCCGGGTCAGCGCGGCGGCCGAGGCGCTGGGAATGCATCACTCCTCGGTCATCCGCCATATCGACCTGCTCGAGGAGCGGATGCACACCAAGCTGTTCCAGCGTCACGCGCGCGGCTACACCCCCACCGAGGCCGGCGCCGAGCTGTTGCGCACCGCCAGCCGGGTGGATGAGCAGTTCGTCCAGATGCTTGGCCGGATCGAGGCGGCCGACCAGCAGGTCTCGGGACAGCTGATCGTGACCGCCCTGCCCTCGCTCGAACGCTATGTGCTGCCCGCCATCGGCCGCTTTCAGGCCGAGCATCCGCAATTGCGGGTGCATTACCGCTCGGACGAGCGGCCCTATGAAATGGCCTCGGGCGAGGCGCATGTGGCGCTGCGCGTCGGGCCAAGGCCGGATCATCCCGATTATGTCGTCGCGCATCTGGCGGATCTGCGGGCGGGGCTGTTTGCCGCGACCGCCTATCTTGAGCGCCATGGCCGTCCCGCCTCGATCGAGGATCTGGTCGCGCACCGCCTTGTCGGGGCCGAGGGCGACTATGCCCGCGCGCCGTTTCAGCAATGGCTGCTGGATCGCCTGCCCGAGGGCTGCTTTGTCCTGCACACGCCTCAGCCCTCGGTCGCCTATTGGGCGGTGGCGCATGGGCTGGGCATCGGCTTTCTCAACCGCGCCGTGCCCGATCCCGACCTGATCGAACTGTTTCCCGACTTCTCGCCGCCGGAATGGATATCGCCGGTCTGGCTGGTGACCCATGTCGATCTGCACCGCAGCAACAAGGTCGGCGGCTTCGCGCGTTTTCTTCAGAATGAGGCGAAGGGCTGGCGCGGCGCGATTCAGCCATAAGGCGATCGAGGCCGCGACGGGCAGCATGGGCCCGGCGCAAAAAGACAACCGGCCGAGCGGATTTTTACCCCGCTCGGCCAGTCAGGCATGAACATAACCAGTAACCGTCCACAATACCGAACAAACAACCACTTGAACTGCGCCCCATCATTTTCCACGGCGGCCGAAAAGGGAACTTGACTTTAAGTTAGGTCATGCTCAATGACGTTGTTTTCACTATCTATCTGCTTTTCATGACACAACCTGCAGGTGGTGCCGCGAGGGCCAAAAATCGGTCGCTCCGGCATCAAGCCGCGTGACGCGGCGGGCGCGTGAATCGGCCCTGAAGCGGCGGGGCGCGCCGCCCCTCGGGAACCGGGCGGCCAGCACGTCCGCCGCCCGGCGGCAAGCCGCGTCATATCCGCCTTGGACCTTGCTATGGGCGGCAAAATCACCTAGCTAGCGCGCTGAAACACGCGGGGGCGCGCAAGCTGAAATGGTCGCAGCGCCGCTCAGGGGCGCGATGCGCGTCTGCCCGCAGCTAGGATGGATGAAGGAACACACATGCAGGTCAAGGAAACCCAGAACCAGGGGCTGAAGCGCGGCTATGAGTTCACCCTGCCCGCCGCCGATCTCGCGGCGCAGGTCGATGCCAAGCTGAAAGAAGCCCAGCCCGAAGTCGAAATGAAGGGCTTTCGCAAGGGCAAGGTGCCGATGGCGCTGCTGAAAAAGCAGTTCGGCCAGCGCGTTCTGGGCGATGCCATGCAGGAAGCCATCGACAAGGCGATGCGCGACCATCTGGAAAAGACCGGCGACCGCCCGGCCCTGCAGCCGCAGATCGAGATGGTCAATGGCGAGACCTGGAAAGAAGGCGACGACGTCGTCGTCACCGTCGCCTATGAGGCGCTGCCCGCGATCCCCGCGGCCGACCTGTCGGGCGTCGAGCTGGAGCGTCTGGTCGTCGAGGCCAGCGACGAGCAGGTGAACGAGGCGCTGGAAAACCTCGCCAAGAATGCCCAGTCCTTCGAGGACCGCAAGAAGGGCACCAAGTCGAAAGCCGGCGATCAGGTCGTCATCGACTTCAAGGGCATGGTCGATGGCGAAGCCTTCGAGGGCGGCTCGGCCGAGGATTACCCGCTGGTGCTGGGTTCGGGCAGCTTCATCCCCGGCTTCGAGGACCAGCTAACCGGCGCCAAGGCCGGCGATGAGGTCAAGGTCGAGGTGAAATTCCCCGAGGATTACGGCCACCCGGCGCTGGCCGGCAAGGACGCGATCTTTGAAACCACCGTCAAGGCCGTGAAAGCCCCGAAAGCGGCCGAACTGGATGACGAGCTGGCGAAGAAATTCGGCGCCGAGAGCCTCGACGCGCTGAAGACCCAGATCCGTGGCCGTCTTGAGGCCGAATACAAGGGCGCCGCACGTCAGGTGCTCAAGCGGGCGCTGCTGGACAAGCTGGACGCGCTGGTCAAGTTCGACCTGCCCGAATCGCTGGTCGAGGCCGAGGCCAATCAGATCGCCCACCAGCTCTGGCACGAAGAGCACCCCGAAGAGCACGGCCATAACCATGGCGAGATCGAGCCGACGGACGAGCACAAGTCGCTGGCCGAGCGCCGCGTGCGTCTGGGCCTGCTCTTGGCTGAAATCGGCCAGAAAGCCGAAATCACCGTCTCGGATCAGGAAATGACCCAGGCCGTGCTGCAGCAGGCCCGTCAATACCCGGGCCAGGAACGCGCCTTCTTCGAGTTCATCCAGAAGAACCCGCAGGCCCAGCAGCAGCTGCGCGCCCCGATCTTCGAGGACAAGGTCGTCGATCACATCGTCGAAGGGGCCAAGGTCTCGGACAAGTCGATCAGCAAGGACGATCTGGAAAAGGCCATCGAGGCGCTGGATCAGGTCTGATCCGCCCGGCTTTGCCCTGGCATCGGAAAGCCGCCCTTCGGGGCGGCTTTTTTCATGTCGGTGCGGGGCCGGGCAATCTGCGGGCGTCATTGACGATGCAGGTGCGAATTGGTTTACTGTCTTCATGGGGGCCGCGACCCCCCACGAGGCGCCAGCCAAAGATCGCGTTCCATCCTCAACATGACAGGAACGCATATGCCCGCGCCCAACGCCATCTCCAGTGACAAGCTTGCCCGGCTGATCGGCACGGCCCGCGCGCCGCTCTTGCTGGATGTCCGCTCGGATGCCGATTATCAGGCCGATCCGCGCATGATCCCCGGCTCGGTCCGGGCTGACGATCAGGCTTTGGATCAGCTGCTCGCGCGGCTTTCCGCGGCCGCTCATTCCGCGCCCTCCTCAGTCGTCACGATCTGCCAGGGCGGCCATCGCCGCAGCCAGGGCGCGGCGGCATGGCTGCGCGCCGAAGGTATCGGCTGCGAATATCTGGAGAACGGCATCGACGCCTGGCGCGCGGTGAACCTGCCGTTGATCCGGCCCGACAAGCTGCCGCCGCGCGACGTGCAGGGGCGCACGGTCTGGGTCACGCGGGCGCGGCCCAAGATCGACCGCATCGCCTGCCCGTGGCTGATCCGCCGCTTTCTCGATCCGCGCGCGGTCATCCTGTTTGTCGCCCCGACCGAGGTGCTGGGCGTGGCCGAGCGCCTTGACGCTACGCCCTTCGATGTCGAGGGCGTATTCTGGAGTCATCGCGGCGAGCTTTGCAGTTTCGACACCATGCTGGTCGAATTCGGCCTGACGATTCCGGCGCTGGACCATCTGGCGCGCATCGTGCGCGGGGCCGACACGGCGCGGCTGGATCTGGAACCCGAGGCGGCGGGATTGCTGGCAATCTCGCTTGGCCTGTCGCGGATCTATGCCAATGACCATGAGCAGCTGGATGCCGGGATGCTGGTTTATGACGCCTTGTATCGCTGGGCGCGTGATGCCAGCGACGAGACCCATAACTGGCCGACCAACAAGCCGAGGGCCTGACATGCCAAAGCCCGGATACCCGACCCTTGCCGAGGCGACCCGCATCTGGGCGCGCATCGGCCTGCTCAGCTTTGGCGGCCCGGCGGGCCAGATCGCGCTGATGCACCGCGTTCTGGTCGAGGAACAGAAATGGCTGGGCGAAAAGCGGTTCCTGCATGCGCTGAACTATTGCATGCTGCTGCCCGGCCCCGAGGCGCAGCAGCTGGCCGTCTATATCGGCTGGCTGATGCATCGCACGGCCGGCGGCATCATCGCCGGGCTGCTGTTCGTGCTGCCCGGCATGGTCTCGATCATGGTGCTGAGCTGGATCTATGCGATCTGGGGCCAGACCGGTCTGGTCGGGGGGCTGTTCTTCGGCCTCAAGGCGGCGGTGCTGGCCATTGTCGTGCAGGCTGTCATCCGCATCGGCCGCCGGGCGCTGAAAAGCCGTGCCATGCTGGCCATCGCCGCGGCGTCTTTCATTGCCATCTTTGCCTTTGCGGTGCCGTTTCCGCTGATCGTGCTGGTGGCTGGGCTGATCGGCTATGCCGGCTCGCGCGCGGGCTGGCCCGGCTTTGCCGAAGCGGGCGGCCATGGCCGGATCGGCGGCACTCAGGTCGCCGATGCCGATACGCTGCTGGGCGAGGAAACCCCCGATCATGCGCGGGTGAACCGGGCCTGGGCGCTGCGCATCTCGGGCGTGCTGCTGGCGCTGTGGCTGGGTCCGGTCGCGGCGCTGTTTGTGCTGCTTGGCCCCGGCAATGTCTTCAGCCAGATCGCCGGGTTTTTCAGCACCATGGCGGTGGTGACCTTCGGCGGCGCCTATGCGGTTCTGGCCTATGTCGCGCAAGAGGCGGTGCAGCATTACGGCTGGCTGGCGCCGGGCGAGATGCTGGACGGGCTGGGCATGGCCGAAACGACGCCGGGGCCGCTGATCATGGTCACGCAATTCGTCGGTTTCATGGGCGCACTGCGCGATGCGGGCAATCTTCCGCCCCTGCTTGCGGGAACGCTGGGCGGGCTTTTGAGCACATGGGTGACCTTTACGCCCTGTTTCCTTTGGATATTCCTGGGCGCCCCCTATATCGAGCGGCTGCGCGGCAATCCCCATCTGGGCGCGGCACTGTCGGCGGTGACGGCGGCGGTGGTCGGGGTGATCCTGAACCTTGCGCTGTGGTTCGGGCTGCATGTGATCTTTACCCAGACCCGCGAGATTGCCGGCTTCGGGCTGCGGCTCAGCGTTCCGGTGCTGTCCTCGGTCGATCTGGCGGCGGCCGCGCTGACCGGGCTGGCCTTGCTGGCGGTGTTTCGCGGGCAGATGGGCACGGTCCGGGTGCTGGCGCTTTGCGCGGGGCTTGGGCTGGGTCTGCGGCTGGCCGGGCTGGCCTGAGCGCCGCGCTTACAGCCGGTGCAGGCGCGGGTTGCGGTCGGTTGGCTGCTCTGTATCCGCGCCGTTCCGAGGATCATGGGCCAGCGGATCATGGGTCAGGGGATCGTCGCGCAGGTCGGGCATCGGCGCGTCCTGCCGGGCGGATCGGGGGTTTGACGCCGCGCCAGCCTCCTTGCAGGCAAAGATGCCGCGGATCATTTCGGCGGCACCATCGAATTCGCGCAGGATCGAGCCGGTCTGACCGGCCACAGCGCGAAAGCCGCTGACGGCCGTGTTCAGCGTCTGCATGACATTCTCAAGCCCGTTCTGAAGGCCGGCGGTATTCGCCTCGACCTCCTCCATCAGGCTGGGGCGCGGGGCGGGACGGCGGCGCGGACGGTCCTGCGCGGCCCCTGCCCCCGACAACCCGGCCTCGGCCTCGGCGCGCAGGCTGGCGAAGTGGCGGGCATCCTCGGCGTCGCGGTCGCGGACGCGGCGGCGCATGGCGGCGCGCTCTTCGGGCGACAGATCGGCAAAGCGGGGCGCCATGGACCGTTCCGGGCCATCCCGGCGCTTGGGCCCCGAGACAGCATCCAGCAGATGGCGCGCGGCGATCACCGTGCCGGCGGTCACGGCGGCGGCGGCCAGCGCGGTGCCGCCCCAGACCAGCCATTTCGCCGTGGGCGAGGGCCGCGGCCAGACCCGGCGCCCGTCGGGCGAGACATCGCCCTGTGGGGGGATGCGACGCGATTCGCTGGGACCGGCGGGATGGCGGTGCCCCTCGGGGACCGGGCGCGGGCCGAAACGGGTCTCGCTGGTGGCGTCGGCCTCGGTCCGGGTGATCGGCGGGGCGTCGTGCTGGTCGTCATTGCGGGACATGGCGGGCAGATCCTTGGGCGAAGTGTCGCATCAGCCCTTCAACCCACAAGGGCGGGGGAATGTTCCCGGCGCTTTCCCCTGCAGAGCATCAGGCATGAAAAAACGCGCCGGGATGCGGCGCGTTTTTCCGTGTTCCAAAGTCCGAAGGCGGCGATCAGTTGCCGGCTTCGTCATCGTCGCGGCCGGCCGAGCCGATATCGTCGAACAGTTCGGCGATCTCGAATTCCGCGGCGGCTTCCTCTTCGGCGGCCAGTTCCTGGATCGACTTGCCCGAGGCTTGCAGCTTGGCTTCTTCGGCCGAGCGGGCAACGTTCAGGCGGATCGTCGCATCGACTTCCGGGTGCAGGTGCACACGAACGTCATGCAGGCCCAGGTCCTTGATCGGGGCGGTCAGCACGAACTGACGGCGCTCGACGGCGAAACCTTCGGCAGCGGCGGCGTCGGCGGCGTCACGCGGGGTGACCGAGCCGTAAAGCGCGCCGGCGTCCGAAGCCGAGCGGATGATGACAAAGACCTGACCGTCGATCTTTTCGGCCAGTTTCTGCGCGTCGGCACGGCTTTCGTCGTTGCGCGTCGCGAGTTCCGCCTTGCGGGCCTCGAAAGCGGCGATATTGGCGTCCGAGGCGCGCAGCGCCTTGCCCTGCGGCAGCAGGAAGTTGCGCGCGAATCCGTCCTTGACCTTGACCACTTCGCCCATCTGGCCAAGCTTGGCCACGCGTTCCAGCAGGATGACTTGCATGTTCGTCTCTCCTTACTTCACGGCATAGGGCAGCAGGGCGAGGAAGCGGGCGCGCTTGATGGCGCGGGCCAGCTCACGCTGCTTCTTGGCCGAGACGGCGGTGATGCGCGACGGCACGATCTTGCCGCGTTCGCTG
This sequence comes from Paracoccus lutimaris, assembly GCF_003337565.1. Taxonomy (GTDB): domain Bacteria; phylum Pseudomonadota; class Alphaproteobacteria; order Rhodobacterales; family Rhodobacteraceae; genus Paracoccus; species Paracoccus lutimaris. The sequence continues at coordinate 2,351 of NZ_QPJL01000023.1, read as the reverse complement.
ATATAGCGCTGCAGCAGACGGGTGTCCTTGTAGTCGATCGCAGGAGCGTTCTCGCCCGAGAAGGGGCAGACTTTCCGGCGGCGGAAGAAGGGTTTGTTTGCCATGATACTGGTTCCTTTCCCTTAGTTCCGGTCGTCGCGGTCGCGACGCTCGCGGCGCTCGCCACGATCACCACGGTCGCCGCGATCCCCACGGTCACCGCGATCCCCGCGGTCGCCACGCTCACCGCGCTCTTCGCGCTTCTGCATCTGGATCGACGGGCCTTCCTTGTGCTCGTCCACGCGGACGGTCAGCACACGCATGACGTCGTCATGCAGGCGGGCCAGACGCTCCATTTCCTGCACGGCGGCCGAGGGCGCGTCCGAACGCAGGAAGGCGTAATGGCCCTTGCGGTTCTTGTTGATCTTGTAGGCCAGGGTGCGCACACCCCAGTATTCGTTTTCGACGACCTTGCCACCATTGTCGGCAAGAACGGTCGAGAAATGTTCGATCAGCCCTTCGGCCTGCGTGTTCGACAGGTCCTGACGGGCGATCAGCACATGCTCATAAAGCGGCATGTCTGCACCTTTTCTTCGGGGCGCATTTCAACGGCGGGACAATCCCTCCGCGCCCCGCCACGAGAGGCTGCGCCGGTTTCGCATTTGCGGAAGGATGCGGCCTTATAGCCACCGCCTCGCGGAATGCAAGGCGAAACCGCGAAAATCCCCGGATATTCGCCACCCCGGCGACAGTGTTTCGGCGCCGTGGCGAAACACGAAAATGTCAGGCCCTGTTGGGGAAACCCTTGTTGCCATTGCGGCATTCCTTGTGGAATTCGTTCACGAGAAAATCAATCAGGAGTCCCCGATGAAAACCGTTCTCGCCCCCGTCGCCGCTCTTGCCGCCCTGCTGGGTGCCACCAGCGCCATGGCCGCACCCGTGACCTATCAGTTCGATCCCGATCACAGCCAGGTGGTGTTCGAATATACCCATATGGGCTTTTCGACCAGCACCGGCATCATCAACGGCCTGACCGGCACGCTGGTGCTGGACGCGGAAAACCCCGCCGCCTCGACCGTCGAGGCGACGATCCCGATGGCCGGTCTGCGCACCGTCGCCGAGGCGCTGGACGGCCACCTGTTCGGGCCGGATTTCTTCAACACTGACAAGGCTGCGGCGGTCGCCACCTTCAAATCGACCAAGGTTGAACCCAATGGCGACAAGGAAGCCAAGGTCACGGGCGATCTGACCCTGAACGGCGTCACCAAAGAGGTGGTGCTGGATGTCGATCTGAACCAGATCGCGGCCCATCCGATGACCGGCAAGGAAGCTGCGGGCTTTGACGCCGAGACCGAGATCAAGCGCAGCGAGTTCAACCTGGGCCAGTTCGCCCCCGCCGTCGAGGACGAGGTCGAGATCAGCATCTCGATAGAGGCCGTCAAGGCCGAGTGATCACGGCATACACGCAAGAGAAAGGGCCGAAAGGCCCTTTTTTTTGCGCCGATCCCCGGAGAACGGACCGCATGAGGCTTGAGCTTTGCGCCGCACTTTCCTGACCGGAGGGTGACCGAAATCGGATTAAGCGTCGAACGCTTATCGGGTGCGCGTCATCAAATCAGGAGAAGACAAAAGGCCGGTCGCAAAGACCTGCCGGAAGGCGGGAATCCGGGTATGGCCTTGCTGCCCGACCACCTTGCCCGGATCAAGACCGCCGATCCGCGACGACCTCTTTCAGTGCTGCAGCCTCGGCACGAAGATCCTTTACTTCGGAATTGTTGGCTTGGCGGGCGGTATCGCCCGCCAGACGCCTCTTGCCAGCCTCGAGGAACTCCTTGGACCAGCTGAAATAGACGCTCTGGGCGATCCCCTCTCGCCGACATAGCTCGGCAATGCTGTCCTCGCCGCGCAAGCCGGCCAGGACGATCCGGATCTTTTCCTCGGCCGAATGGACCTTTCTTGTCGCGCGGCGGATATCTCTTACCACATGATCGGCAGCCTTCTTCTGATCAAAGAGTTTCTCGCTCATCTGCGCTCCTTGAAAGCTACGATGAGCCAGAAACCCTCCCATCATCAATCAACCAAATCTGTCCCATAGGCCCTGACGCCGGACAGAATTCAAATACAACCATTCATTGAGCGATCATGAAGATAGCAGAAAAGGCTTGATCGAATAACGATTCGCTGTGAGTATATTTAATATGTCAACGCAAATAGATACCGCTTGATTGGTTTTTATTTGCATTCGAAAGATCCAGAGCTTGCTTAGGTTTTGGGACTTAGGGTCAGGACCCATTAATCGGCTTGAGGCTGGTCTGCCTGCGTGATTCAAGCTCCCGAACTGACGGGGGTGATGATGAGCAACCTTTACTGGC
>NZ_QPJL01000022.1 GCF_003337565.1 Paracoccus lutimaris | reverse complement strand
TGCCAGAGGTCATCAGCGGGGTTGAGTTCCGCGACGGCGTCCGCCACATTCAAGCTGCCGCCTGATCAAGCGTCACCAACTTTCGAGCATATCTCGGCGCCGCCGGATTATCCACGCTGTCCCCATGATTTTGCGGGCCGCATTGCCGATCATCGAGCTCTGAGCGACGCAGGACCTGTAGTCGAGATGGGAGAGAATGCCGCGCGCTTTGCACGCTATCTGTCTGACCGGCTGCATGGTCATGATCCCCACAACGGCGCTTCCTGGTTGGACGGCTTGCCCCTGGATGTGGCCGCGCGGCTTTGCGAGAATGTTGGCACCCTGGTCACGGCAGGCCCCCAATCGCATCCCAAGGCGCTGGATCGCAAGCGCATGATTGAGGCCGGCGCGTCGGGTTTTGCGATCTGTGCAGAGGGACCGGATGCGCTGTCGGATGTCTATGAATCCGTCCGCCGTCGCTCACAAAGCTTGAAGGGCGGGTTCTATGCCGACTTCGGCTTCTATACCCGATGGCTGCAACGCATGGCCCAACCGGAGCGATACCGGCAGGTTCTCGACAATTTCCGAGACTTCGTACTGGAAAGCTATCCCCTGGCACCGGGCCAGGAGGTTCTCGGGCGCTCCTGCACCCGGCGGCGATGGTTCACCTGGGCAGAAATCGGGCGGAAATATGGCCTCAGCTCCGGGCGCGTCGCGCGGTTCCAGCGCGCCCTTGGCATCAGCGGTGATGATCTGCGACGGGTGGCACCCGGCGCCTATGATACTAAGCTGTCGATCCTTTCCAGCGGGCTTGACCGAAAGCAGGCGGCGCGTCATCTGAACGTGCATCCATCCGGCATCGACAAGCTTGTCGCGGCAGGGCTTCTGAACCATGTCCTGGCCTTGCCGCAGATGGACAAGCTGTTCCTGCCCGAGGACATCGACATCTTTCTGACGGCGGCCTTCGCCAATGCCGAGATGGTCGAGACCGCTCCCGCAGGAGCATGGCCGCTCTGCAGTATCGCGCAGAAGGCGACACTGCCCAATGCCGATCTTCTCCGGGCTGCGATCTCGGGCAGGCTGAAAAAGGTCTGGGGACTGCGCGGTATCAGCGGCCTGCCAGCGCTGCACCTGGATCTGGACGAGGTGCTGGACGCTTTCGAATCGCCGCCGCTGATCGGCCTGACCCGAGACGATCTGCGGAAGCAGTTGCATATCAATTGCTCAACCGTCAGCCTGCTGCTGAAAAGCGGCATGATCGCCAGTCAACAGTTCCCCGATCCGCGAACGCGCCAGTCATTGTCCTTGATTGCAACAGAGGAACTGGGTCGGTTCCTTGACCGACATTTACCGCTCGGGCTCATGGCCTGGCAGCTTGGAACGCAGGCAAAGCACGTCGCGGCCCGGCTGGACAGGGCCGAGGTCTGGCCAATCCTTCTACCGGAGCGCTGCAGCAAGATCTATCTGCGCGAAGAAGCCGCCCCGGTCATCGCGATCTGATCCACGAAATCGCTCAAAAACGAGCCCCGTCGATCCGTTCGGCGGGGCTTTCGCATGTGCGCGAAAACTGCCTCAAAATCCACCAAGTCAGCGGTTGAGATAGATTCGCTTGTCATTTGAGATGGATTCACTGTCGTTTGAGTTACTTACCCATGTCGCTTGACAAAGGATTCAGTGGTGAGCCCGACAGGATTCGAACCTGTGACCCACTGATTAAAAGTCAGTTGCTCTACCAACTGAGCTACGGGCCCACATCACAGGGCGGCTTACTAGGGGTGGGGCCGGGCGGGGTCAAGCGGAAAAATCGCCGCCTCTGGCAGAATCTCTCCAGCAAGCGTATGTGACCGCCATGGAACAGCTCAAAAGCCCTGCAAACACCGCCGGATTGCCCTTCATGAAAATGCATGGGCTGGGCAATGATTTCGTTGTCGTCGATGCCCGCCTGACCGGGGCGCTGCCGGATGCCGCCACGGTCACGGCCATCGCCGACCGCCATCGCGGGGTGGGCTTCGATCAGCTTGCCGTCATCCTGCCCGGGCAGAATGCCGATGCGAGGCTGGTGTTTTTCAACGCGGATGGCTCGTTCTCGGCGGCTTGTGGCAATGCGACGCGCTGCGTTGCCCGGCACCTGATGGACGAGACCGGCGCAAAGTCGCTGCGGCTGGCCACGGATCATGCCGTCCTGCTGGCCGAGGACGCGGGGAACGGCCTCACGCGTGTCAATATGGGCGCGCCGGTGCTGGATTGGGCCAGGATTCCGCTGGCCGAAGATCTCGATACGCTGCACCTGCCCATCGCGGGCGATCCGGTGGCAACGGGCATGGGCAATCCGCATATGACCTTTTTCGTGGCCGATGCGGCGGCGGTCGATCTGGATAGCTTTGGCCCCCTTCATGAGCACCACCCGCTTTACCCGCAGCGGACCAATGTCGAGATCGTCGAGATCGTCTCATCCGACGAAATCATCCTGCGGATCTGGGAACGCGGGACCGGGATCACGCTGGCCTCGGGCTCGTGCTCTTGCGCGGCGGTGGTTGCGGCGGCCCGGCGCGGGCTGACCGGGCGCCGCGTCCGGGTGAACGTGCCCGGCGGGCAGCTTGAAATCGACTGGCGCGAGGACGGGGTCTGGATGACCGGCCCGACGGCGCATGTCTTTGACGGGGTCTGGCGGGGATGAAGGATCTGAAGCCTCCGGTCTTTGCGACGCTGGGCTGCCGGCTGAACGCCTATGAGACCGAGGCCATGCGCGAAATGGCCGAGGCCGCCGGGCTGCAAGGCGCGGTGATCGTGAACACCTGCGCCGTCACCGCCGAGGCGGTGCGCAAGGCGCGGCAGGAAATCCGCCGGCTGGCGCGCGAAAACCCCGGCGCGCCAGTCATCGTCACCGGCTGCGCGGCGCAGACCGAGCCGGAAACCTTTGCCGCCATGGCCGAGGTCACGCGCGTCATCGGCAATCACGAAAAGATGCAGCCCCAGACATGGGCACAGATTCAGGCGCCTGACCTGATCGGCCAGACCGAAAAGGTGCAGGTCGATGACATCATGTCGGTCAAGGAAACGGCGGGGCATCTGATCGACGGCTTTGGCCGCCATCGCGCCTATGTGCAAGTCCAGAATGGCTGTGACCACCGCTGCACCTTCTGCATCATCCCTTACGGGCGCGGCAATTCCCGGTCCGTGCCTGCGGGCGTCGTGGTGGACCAGATCAAGCGGCTGCGGGATCGCGGCTTTCACGAGGTGGTGCTGACCGGGGTCGATCTGACCTCATGGGGGGCCGATCTGCCGGGCCAGCCGCGTCTGGGCGATCTGGTCATGCGCATCCTGCGTCTGGTGCCGGATCTGCCGCGGCTGCGGATCAGCTCGATCGATTCGATCGAGGCGGACGACAACCTGATGCTGGCCATCGCGACCGAGCCGCGCCTGATGCCGCATCTGCACCTGAGCCTGCAGGCGGGCGACGACATGATCCTGAAACGGATGAAGCGCCGCCATCTGCGCGATGACGCCATCCGCTTCTGCGAGGATGCCCGCAAGCTGCGCCCCGGCATCGTCTTTGGGGCCGATATCATCGCCGGCTTCCCGACCGAGACCGAGGCCATGTTTGAAAACAGCCTCAAGCTGGTCGATGATTGCGGCCTGACCTTCCTGCATGTCTTTCCCTATTCGGCGCGCAAGGGCACGCCCGCCGCGCGGATGCCGCGTGTGCCGGGGCCTGCGATCAAGGACCGCGCTGCAAGATTGCGGGCGGCGGGCGATGCGGCGCTGATCCGCCACCTTGATGCACAGCTTGGCCAGACGCGGCTGGTGTTGACCGAGGGGCCGCGCCTGGCCCGGACCGAGCATTTCACCGAGGTCTGCTTTGACCGTGACATGCCCGAAGGCTCGTTGGTCGAGGTGCTCATCACCGGCCATGACGGCCAGCGGTTAAAGGCTTAGGATGCATCCCAACCCACTGTTTCGCGGTCGCCCCGACGACCAGAACCTGACCTTTGCGCATGAGGCGGGCTTTGGCACGCTGGTCGTGAACGGCGCGCCCTATCCGCTGATTGCGCATGTTCCCTTCGTGCCGATAGACGGTGGGGTCGAATTTCATCTTGTCCGCTCAAACCCTGTGGTGCGGGCGGTGCCTGTGGCGGCCACGCTGTCCGTGCTTGGGCCTGATGGCTATATCTCGCCCGACTGGTATGGCATGGACGATCAGGTGCCGACCTGGAATTACCTTGCCGTACACCTGCGTGGCCGGATTGAGCCGGCCGAGGATCTGCGCGCCCATCTGGACCGGCTGTCGGCGCATTTTGAAAGCCGCCTTTTGCCCAAGATGCCATGGACTGCGGCCAAGATGGACGCAGACGCGCTGGCGCGGATGATGCGCATGATCCTGCCTTTCCGGCTGATCGTCGAGGAAGTCGACGGAACGTGGAAATTTTCCCAAAACAAGCCTGATGAGGCGCGGCTGGCAGCGGCCGATCACGTCTCACCGGATCTGGCACGGCTGATGCAGCAGGGCTAAGCGCGGGCCCGGCCTTTTCGGCAGGGTTGCGCGGATGCGTCTTGCTGGTGGCGTGACAGCTTCGTAACACTTTGATTATGATGCTGCTTTTCATCCACCCTTCGGCCCATTCGCATGTCACGCCGCCTAGCCATCCCGAGCAGGTGGCGCGGCTGCATGCGGATACGGCTGGATACCTATAATCCAATGAAATCATGACAAGGCCGTGTGGGAAAGTTCATTTCCCAACGGCGCGGCTTTCTGCTTTCCTGTCCCTGCAACCGAAAGCACGAGGACATTGATGAAAGCTTTGAAACCCCTGCTTGCCGCAGCGATCCTGACAGCGGGTCTTGCCGCGCCCAGCCTGGCACAGGAGCCGCGCGACACCGCGCAGGAGGAGGCCAACCGCAAGCTGGTGGTCGATTTCTATGACAAGGTGTTCAACCAGCACATGGTCGAAGAAGGCGCCGCCGTGCTGACCGAGGATTACAAGCAGCACAATCCCCATGTGCCCGATGGCAAGGAACCCTTCGTTTCCTATTTCACCCAGTTCTTCAAGGACAACCCCGAGGCCCGCGCCAAGGTCGTGCGCTCGGCCGCGGATGGCGATCTGGTCTGGCTGCACCTGAATTCGACGCAGAACGCCGAGGACCGCGGCGAGGCCATCGTCGATATCTTCCGCGTCGAGGATGGCATGATCGTCGAGCACTGGGATGTCATCCAGCCGGTGCCCGAAACCTCGGCCAATGAAAACACCATGTTCTAGGCGCGCTGGCGTCCGATGCGGGAACCCGGCGGGCATGGCCTGTCCGCCGGAACCCGCCGGGACCCATGCGCGCCGCGAAGCCCTTGCCGTTTCCTGCCGCCGCAGCATAATGCCCGGTGATGACACTGCTTTTCACCCATCCTTCGGCCCATTCGCATGTCACGCCGCCCAGCCATCCCGAACAGGTGGCGCGGCTGGATGCCGTTCTGAACGCGCTGGACGGGCTTGACCTGACCCGCCGCGATGCGCCCGAGGCCGACCCGGCCGATATCCTGCGCGGCCATGACCCCGCCTATCTGGCCCAGCTGGACCGCAAGACCCCCGATGACGGCTGGTCGATGCTGGATGCGGACACGTACCTCTCGCCCGGCAGCCTGACCGCCGCGCGCCATGCCGTGGGCGGCATCTGCGCCGCAGTCGATGCCGTTCTGGCGGGCGAGGACGCCAATGCCTTTCTCGCCATGCGCCCGCCCGGTCATCACGCCGAACGCGCCCGCGCCATGGGGTTCTGCATCTTTTCCACCGTGGCGCTGGGGGCCTTGCGGGCCTTGGACCATCATGGGCTGGACCGGGTGGCGGTGCTGGATTTCGACGTCCATCACGGCAATGGCACGCAGGATCTGCTTTGGGACGAAAGGCGGGCGATGTTCGCCTCAAGCCACCAGTTTCCGCTCTATCCGGGCACCGGGGCCGCCTCTGAACGCGGCGCGCATGGCCAGATCGTGAACGTGCCCCTGGCCTCGGGTAGCGACGGGGCGCGGGCGCGCGAGGTCTGGCAGGGCATCTGCGCCCGTGTGCTGGACTGGCGCCCGCAACTGCTTCTGGTCTCGGCGGGGTTTGATGCCCATGCCGATGACCCTCTGGCCTTCCTGACCTGGCGCGAGCGTGATTTCGCCGCCATTACCCGGATGATCTGCGACACGGCGGCGGCCTGCTCGGCCCCGGTGGTATCGGCGCTGGAAGGCGGCTATGATCTGGCGGCTTTGGGCCGCTCGGCGCGCGCCCATGTCGAAGTGCTGAAGGAGACGTCGCCGTGACCGAGATCAGGAACATGTCCTTTGAGGACGCGATGAAAGAGCTTGAGGCCACGGTCGGCAAGCTGGAACACGGCGAGGCCACGCTGGAGGAATCGATCGCTCTTTACGAACGCGGTGCGGCCCTGCGCCAGCATTGCGATGCGGTGCTGCGTCAGGCCGAGGAGCGGGTCGAAAAGATCACGCTGGCCGCGAATGGCCAGCCCGCAGGCACCACCCCGGTCGAGGGCCTGTGATGCAGGACGCAATGCAGGAAGTGATGCAGCACCGGCTGGACGACGTGAAGGCGCAGGTCCAGGCCGCGCTTGAGGAAGCCATGGCCCATCTGCCCCCGGGCGAGATGACGGATGCCATGCGCTATGCCTGTATCGGCGGCAAGCGCGTCCGGGCCTTTCTGGTAATGGAATCGGCGCGCATGTTCGGGATCGAGGACAGCGCCGCGCTGCCGGTCGCGGCGGCGGTCGAGGCGCTGCATGCCTATAGCCTTGTCCATGACGACCTGCCCTCGATGGACAATGACGACCTGCGCCGGGGCCTGCCCACCGTGCATGTGCAATGGTCCGAGGCGACGGCGATTCTGGCCGGCGACGCGCTGCAAAGCCTCGCCTTCGGGCTTTTTGCCGACGAACGCATCGGCGCGGCGGAAACCCGCCTGACCTTGCTGCAGGGTTTCGCCGAGGCCGTCGGCGCGCGCGGCATGGTCTGGGGGCAGGCGCAGGACATTGCCGCCGAAACCGCCATCGAGCCCCTTGATATCGTGGCCATCAAGCGCCTGCAGCAGGCCAAGACCGGGGCGCTGATCCAGTTCTCGGCCACGGCGGGCGCGGTGCTGGCCGGGCAAGACCCTGAACCTCTGGCCGAATATGCCCGCAATCTGGGCCTTGCCTTCCAGATTCAGGACGACGTTCTGGATGTGACCGGGGACGAGGCCGAAACCGGCAAGCGCACCGGCAAGGATGACGCCGCCGGCAAGGCCACCTTCGTGTCGCTGCTGGGCCTTGAGGGCGCGCAGGACAAGGCCCGCAAGCTGGTCCGCAATGCCGAGGCCGCGCTGGAACCTTATGGTGAGGCGGCTGGAAACTTGCGGCAACTTGCGCGTTTCGTTATCGAACGCGACGCCTGACAGAGCCCGCCCAGAGAGGGGCAAGCCATGACCCAAGACGATTCTTCCAACCGTCCCGCGACCCCGGTTCTTGACCGGATCCATGTCCCTGCGGACATGAAGGATCTGACGGATCGCGAGCTGCGCCAATTGGCCGATGAGTTGCGGGCCGAGACGATCAGCGCGGTCAGCGTCACCGGCGGCCATCTGGGCGCGGGGCTTGGCGTGGTGGAACTGACCGTGGCGCTGCATGCGGTCTTTGACACGCCGCGCGACAAGATCATCTGGGACGTGGGCCACCAGTGCTATCCCCACAAGATCCTGACCGGGCGGCGCGACCGCATCCGTACGCTGCGCATGGAAAAGGGCCTTTCCGGCTTCACCAAGCGTTCGGAAAGCGCCTATGACCCGTTCGGGGCCGGGCACAGCTCGACCTCGATCAGCGCGGCCTTGGGCTTTGCCATGGCGCGCGAGCTGGGTGGCGATCCGGGCGACGCGATTGCCGTGATCGGCGACGGCGCCATGTCGGCGGGCATGGCATTCGAGGCGCTGAACAACGCGGGTCATCTGGGCAAGCGGCTGTTCGTGGTCCTGAACGACAATGAAATGTCCATCGCGCCGCCGGTCGGCGCGCTCTCCAGCTATCTGACCCGGCTTTATGCCGAGGGGCCGTTCCAAGACTTGAAGGCCGTGGCCAAGGGCGCCGTGGGCTTCCTGCCCTCGCCCCTGCAAGAAGGGGCGCGGCGCGCCAAGGAAATGCTGAAAGGCATGACCGTGGGCGGCACGCTGTTCGAGGAACTGGGCTTTTCCTATGTCGGCCCGGTTGACGGTCATGACATGGACCAGCTTTTGCCGCTGCTGCGCACCGTCAAGGCGCGGGCGACCGGCCCGGTGCTGATCCATGCGGTGACGAAAAAGGGCAAGGGCTATGCCCCGGCCGAACGCGCCGCCGACAAGGGCCATGCCACGGCGAAATTCGACGTGATGACCGGCTCGCAGGCCAAGGCGAAATCGAACGCGCCCAGCTATACCTCGGTATTCGGTCGCATGCTGACCGATCTGGCGGCGCGCGACGACAAGATCGTGGCGGTGACCGCCGCCATGCCCGATGGCACCGGGCTGAACATGTTCGCCGAACGCTTTCCGCGCCGCTGTTTCGACGTGGGCATTGCCGAACAGCATGCCGTGACCTTTTCGGCCGGGCTGGCGGCGGGGGGGATGAAACCCTTCTGCGCGCTTTATTCGACATTCCTGCAGCGCGGCTACGATCAGGTCGTGCATGACGTGGCGATCCAGCGCCTGCCGGTGCGTTTCGCCATCGACCGCGCCGGGCTTGTGGGCGCGGATGGTGCCACCCATGCCGGCGCCTATGACATCGCCTTCATGGCGAACCTGCCCGGCATGGTGGTCATGGCCGCCGCCGACGAGGCGGAACTGGCCCGCATGGTTGCCACCGCCGCCGGCCATGATGCCGGCCCCATCGCTTTCCGCTATCCGCGTGGCGAGGGCACTGGCATCGAGATGCCAGAGCGCGCCGAGCCCTTGGAAATCGGCAAGGGCCGCATCATTGCCGAGGGCGCCCGTGTGGCGATCCTGTCCTTTGGCACCCGACTGTCCGAGGTCATGCGCGCGCGTGAGGCGCTGATGGCGCGGGGCATCCAGCCCACGGTGGCGGATGCGCGCTTCGCCAAGCCCCTCGACCGCGATCTGATCCTGAAGCTTGCTGCAACGCATGAGGCGCTGATCACCATCGAAGAAGGTTCGGTCGGCGGTTTCGGCAGTCTTGTCGCGCAGCTTCTTTCGGACGAGGCTGTCTTTGACCGAAGCCTGCGATTCCGCCAGATGGTGCTGCCCGACACCTTCATCGACCATGCCAGCCCCGATGCCATGTATCGCGAGGCCGGCATGTCCGCCGCCGATATCGAGGCCAAGGTGCTTGAGGTTCTGGGCGTGGCGCAGATCGGGGAAAAGCGGGCATAGGCTTGGCCGATGCCCGGTGAAAATTGACAGTGACGGCCTGTGACAGGGGGCGATGGAATGCTGCGTATTCTTCTGACCGGATTTTTGGTGGCGGCGCCCTTGGGCGTGGCGGCGCAGGACTTCCTGCCCAATCTTTACGACGTGACCGTGGTCGAGACATGGGACACGCTGAACGTGCGCGAGGCGCCGGACGGCAAGGCCAAGGTCATCGGCACGCTGCGCTCGAACGCCACCGGGGTCGAGCTTCTGGGCCGTGACGCCTCGGGCAAATGGGGTCGGGTGAATATCGGCGAGCAATCGGGCTGGGTGGCGCTGCGGTTCCTGAAAGCACAGGCTTCGGTCTGGAAACCTGCCTCGTTGCCGCTGGCGCTGAAATGCGGCGGGACCGAGCCCTTCTGGTCGGTGCAGACGGTCGAGAGCGGGCTGGTCTTTAGCGAACCCGAAGCCGGAGAGCGCAAGCTGACGCTGCGCAAGGTCATGGATCGCGGGATCGAGGGCGAGCCGACGCGCGGCATGATCGCCGGGGATGACAAGGGCCGGCTGACCGCCTTTCTGCAGCCGCAGCAATGTTCGGACGGCATGTCGGATCGCGCCTATGCACTGGCGGTCACCGTGATCATGGACGGGCAGGACAGCCCGTCGCGGATGCTGACGGGCTGCTGCTCGATCGCGCCCTAGGGGGCGGTCTCCTCGACCTTGAGCAGGGCGGCTAGGCCCGCGCGGTAATCGGGATAGATCAGCCGCACGCCCAGCTCGCGCTTGATCAGGTCATTCGCGACCCGCTTGCTTTCGGCGTAAAAGCTGCGCGCCATCGGGGTCATTTCGGCGCTGGCGTAATCCTCGGCCGGGGGCAGGGGCAGGCCCAGCAGTTCGGCGGCATGGCCGATCACCGCCTCGGGCGGGGCAGGGTCGTCGTCGCAGACATTATAGATCGCGCCCGGGCGCGGCGCGTGGATCGAGGCCAGCAGCACCTGCGCGATATCGGCGGCATGGATGCGCGAGAATATCTGCCCCGGCTTGACGATGCGCCGCGCCGTGCCTACCCGCAGCTTGGCAAAGGGGCCGCGCCCGGGGCCATAGATCCCCGCCAGCCGAAAGATATGCAAAGGCAGCCCGTGGTCGGCGGCCAGCCGCTGCCATGCCTGTTCCGCCGCCACGCGGTAGCGCCCGCGCCGGGTCGAGGGCGCGAGTTCCGACCCCTCATCCACCCAGCCGCCATCGCGGTCGCCGTAAACCCCGGTCGTGGACAGATAGCCCAGCCAGCGCGGGCGGGCGCGGGCGAAATCCGCCGCAAAAGCGGCCAGCGCCGGGTCAAAGCCCTGATCCGGCCCGGCCGAGATCAGGATGGCATCGGCCCCGGCGATGGCGTCGCGCAGGGCGTCCTCATCGCCGGGCCAAAGCAGGGGCGTCGCGCCCGCGTCAAGGACGCGTTGGGGCGCGTCGCGAGTGGTGCCGGTGACCTGCCAGCCCTCGGCCAGCAGAAGCGGCGTCAGGAAACCGGCCGTGTAGCCATGGCCCAGCACCAGCGCCTTCATGTCCGGCCCCGCAGGATCTCGGCGGCCATGGCGAATGACCGCATCCGCGCCTCGGGGTCGTAGATATTGCCGACAAGGATCAGCTCATCGGGCTGATAGCGGGCGATCAGCCGGTCAAGTTCCGCCGCGACGGTGTCGGGCGTGCCCACCGCGCTGACCGCAAGGGCCGCGTTGACCGTCGGCAGGATGCGCACCGGCACCGCGTCCAGAACATCATCGACCGGCGCCGGCAACAGGCCGGGCGTGCCCAGCCGCAGCCGGGCAAAGCTGATCTGCTGGCTGGTGCGCAGGCGCTGCGCCTCGGCATCGGTATCGGCGGCGATGACGTTCACCGCCAGCATGAAGCGCGGCTTGTCGCCAAATTCGGTGGGCTGGAAGCGTGAGCGGTAAAGCCGCAGCGCCTCGTCCAGATCGCCGGGGGCGAAATGGCTGGCAAAGGCATAGGGCAGGCCAAGCGCGGCGGCGAGGCTGGCGCCATAGAGCGACGAGCCAAGGATCCAGACCGGCACATTGGTGCCTTGCCCTGGATGCGCGGCGACCGGATTGCCGGGCTGCGCGGGGCCAAGATAGCGCAGCAGTTCGACGACATCGTTCGGAAAATCGTCATTGCGCTGCATCGACCGGCGCAGCGCATGCATGACCGCGCCGTCGCCGCCCGGCGCGCGGCCCAGCCCCAGATCGATGCGGTCGCCATGGATGGTGGCCAAGGTGCCGAACTGCTCGGCAATGGCCAAGGGCGCGTGATTGGGCAGCATGACGCCGCCGGCGCCGACGCGGATCGTGCTGGTATGGCCGGCAACGTGGTTGATCAGCACCGAGGTCGCGGCGCTGGCGATGCCGGGCATGTTGTGATGCTCGGCCAGCCAGAAACGGTGATAGCCCCAGCCCTCGGCGGCCTGGGCCAGCGAAACGGAATTGGCGATGGCCTGACGGGCATCCGAGCCCTCGGCGACGACCGCCAGATCAAGAATGGAAAACTGCATGGGCATTGCTCCTTCATCGCACAGATAGGTGGCCCGTGACCGGCTTGCCACCCCGCGCCGGCGCTGGCACAGTCCTGCGAAACTGGAGAACGCGCATCATGATCGACAACCGGACCTTGCCCATTGAAACCCCGGAACCCGCCGAGCGCGTCTTTTTCGACGATCCCGCCGCCGCCGTCGCGCGGCTGAATGAGCTATACGAACGTTCCTCGCGATATCTGCTGGATCATTTTGTCGCAACGCTGGAGGGCAGGCCCCCCGAGGCCCGCTATCGCGCCTTTTACCCCGAGCTGCGGATCAATATTCCCGTGCATACAAAGACGGATTCGCGGCTGTCCTTCGGCCATGTCTCGGTGCCGGGGACCTATGCCAGCTCGATCACCCGGCCGGATCTGTTTCGCGGCTACCTGACCGAACAGATCGCGCTGGTGATGAAGAATCACGGGGTTTCGGTCTCGGTCGGCGACAGTGACACGCCGATGCCGGTGCATTTCGCCGTGGCGACCCAAAGCGACCTGAACGTCCCGCAAGAGGGCGTGCTGGCGTATTCGTTACGTGACGTCTTTGACGTGCCGGACCTGAACACGATGAACGACGATATCGTGAACGGGACCGCCGGGCCGAACCCCGATGGCAGCCATCCGCTGGCGCCCTTTACCGCGCAGCGCGTGGATTATTCGCTGGCGCGGCTGAGCCATTACACCGCGACCCTGCCCGAGCATTTCCAGAATTTCGTCCTGTTCACCAACTACCAGTTCTATGTCGACGAATTCGAGGGCTTTGCCCGCCGGGCCCTGGCCGATCCGAATTCCGGCTATACCGAATTCGTGGCGCCCGGAAATCAGGTCATCACCACCGCCGACGGGGCGATTGCCCATGGCGGCAAGATGCCCCAGATGCCGACCTATCACCTCAAGCGGCCGGATGGCGATGGCATCACGCTGGTCAATATCGGCGTCGGCCCCTCGAACGCCAAGACCGCGACCGACCATATCGCCGTCCTGCGCCCGCATGCCTGGCTGATGGTCGGCCATTGCGCGGGCCTGCGCAACAGCCAGTCCCTTGGCGATTTCGTGCTGGCCCATGCCTACCTGCGCGAGGATCACGTTCTGGACGACGACCTGCCGCTTTGGGTGCCGATCCCGGCTTTGGCCGAGGTGCAGGTCGCGCTGCAAGATGCGGTGGCCGAGGTCACGCAGCTGGACGGCTATGAGCTGAAGCGGATCATGCGCACCGGCACCGTCGCCACCATCGACAACCGCAACTGGGAGTTGCGCGACCAGTCCGGCCCGGTGCAGCGCCTGTCGCAGTCGCGCGCCGTCGCGCTGGACATGGAAAGCGCCACCA
This sequence comes from Paracoccus lutimaris, assembly GCF_003337565.1. Taxonomy (GTDB): domain Bacteria; phylum Pseudomonadota; class Alphaproteobacteria; order Rhodobacterales; family Rhodobacteraceae; genus Paracoccus; species Paracoccus lutimaris. The sequence continues at coordinate 46,804 of NZ_QPJL01000022.1, read as the reverse complement.
TCGCCGCCAACGGCTTTCGTTTTCGCGTGCCTTACGGCACCCTGCTTTGCGTCAGCGACAAGCCGCTGCATGGCGAATTGAAGCTGCCCGGCATGGCCACGGATTTCTATCGCACGCAGGTCGCGAACCATCTTTTGATCGGGATTCGCGCCATGGAGAAGCTGCGCGCGACGCCTCTGGAACGCATCCATTCGCGCAAGCTCAGGTCGTTTAACGAGACCGCTTTCCTCTGATTTGGCGCTGAACAGCACTTTTCTGCCGTTTTCGTTGCGTCGGATAGGCGAAAACAAAGGAAAAAGCTTGAACTATGCGCAAAAAGCTTGTGTAGCGGCTTGCATGCCGCCAAGGTGGCGTCCGAAAATTTCCCGAACGGGGAACAACGAGGAGACAATGAATATGGCTCAGGCCGCTTCCAAACCGATGACCAAGACCCAGCTCGTGGCCACGCTGGCCGAAGAGATGGGCAGCGACAAGAAAACCGCCAACGCCGCGCTGGACGCGCTGTCGGCGATCGTTTCGAAGACCGTCGCTGAAGGTGGCGCTGTCACGCTGCCGGGTATCGGCAAAGTTGCTTGCCGTGCGCGCCCCGAACGTCAGGTCCGCAACCCGCAGACGCAAGAGATGATGACGAAGCCCGCCGACAAGGTGGTCAAGGTCACCATCGCCAAGGCGCTGAAGGACAGCGTGAACGCCTGATCTCTGGCGACCATTCTTCATGAGGGGCCGCGCAGCGATGCGCGGCCCCTTGCATGTGCGGCATTGTCGGTCGCGTCGCCCGCCCCGGCCGCCGGCATTTCGGGCCGGATGGCGACAAAGCCGACCCGCCCCCCTTGCACCCGCCCCCTCATCTGTTAGCCCTTTCGGGGCAAGCAGGGGACCGCGCATGGATTTCAAAGCCGTTCTGATGGGGCTGGGCTTTGCGCTCATGTGGGCCTCGGCCTTTACCACGACGCGCATGATCGTGCTGGCGGCGCCGCCCCTGACGGCGCTGGTCATCCGTTTCGCGCTGTCTGCCGTGGTGGCGGTGGCGCTGGCGCGGGCCATGGGCCAAAGCTGGCATCTCAGCCGGGCGGAATGGCGCACGGTCGTCATATTCGGCCTGTGCCAGAACGCGCTGTATCTGGGCCTCAACTGGATGGCGATGCAATATGTCGAGGCCTCGGCCGCGGCGATCATCGCCTCGGTCATGCCGCTGGCCGTGGCCTTTCTGGGCTGGGCGATCTATGGCGAGAAACTGCGTCCGCTGGCCGTCGGCGGCCTGATCGCCGGCGTTCTGGGCGTGGCGCTGATCATGGGGGTGCGGCTGCAACATGGGCTCAGCATTCCGGGGCTGGTCCTGTGTACGCTGGGGGTGGTTGCGCTGACCTTTGCGACGCTGGCCGCGCGCGGCGCGGGCGGCAGCCGCAACATGATGATGATCGTGGGCCTGCAAATGGCCGTCGGCGCGCTGGCGCTGATCCTGCCCGCCGCAGCGATGGAATGGGGCCGCTCCGTGGACTGGAGCCCGCAGCTGCTGCTGGCCTTTGCCTATACGGTGCTGGCGCCGGGGATCGGCGCGACATGGCTGTGGTTTCTGCTGGTCAATCGCATCGGCGCCGTGCGCGCCGCGACCTTTCACTTTCTGTCGCCGATCTTTGGCGTCGCCATTGCCGCCATGCTGCTGGGCGAACGCTTTGGTGCCTCGGACGTGATCGGGGCGCTGATCGTGGCGGCAGGGATCCTGGCCGTGCAGATGGCCCGCATCCCCGCGCCCGAAGAGGATCAGCGCTCGGCGACCAGCCGCACCGCCTCGCGGTCCTGACAGCGCGCGACCCAGTCAAGGATCGCGGGCGTTGCCGGCATCTGGTCGCCGAACCAGGCAAAGGGGCCGGAACACAGCAGATCGGCGGCGCTGAATTCCTTGCCCAGCAGATAGGGCTGCTGGGTCAGCACCTCATCGAGACGCTGGATGGCGGTGTCATAGTCGCGCCAGGATGCGGTGAATGCCGGATGGCTCAGCCCGGTCCAGCTCAGGATCGCCACCGGCTCGAACACGCCCTGATACCAGAACAGCCAGGACAGATATGCGCCGCGCTGCGGATCGCCGACCGGGCGGCCCAGACCGGCTGCGGGAAAGCGGTCGGTCAGATACAGGATGATCGCCGCGCGTTCCCGGACGTGATCGGTGCCATCGGTCAGATAGGGCACCTTGCCCTCGGGGTGGGGGTTGGCCGGATCGCGCGCGCCGCTTCCATCCTGACGCGGAATGTTCACGGTGACCGTCTTGACCTGATCAGCGACGCCCAGCTCGTGGAGCAGCACCTTGACCGAGGTCGAACGGGAATTGGGCGCGTGATAAAAGGTCAGCATGGTGGACTCCTGTGTTCTGACGGGGCAGGTATAGGCCTGTAATCCTGACAGAAGGTGACAGCATGTCCCGCACTGACCGGCTGATGCGCCTGATGGATACGCTGCGCCGACTGCCGGCGCCGGTCACGGCCGGGCGGCTTGCCGCGGAAACCGGCGTCTCGGCCCGCCAGCTTTACCGCGACATCGCCACATTGCGCGCGGGCGGCGCGCTGATCGATGGCGAGGCGGGCGTGGGCTATTCCCTGACCGAGGACCCGGCCCTGCCGCCGCAAAGCTTTTCGCGCCTTGAGATCGAGGCGCTGCTGCTGGCGATCTCGTCCCTGCGCAGCATTGGCGACCGCGAACTGACCCGCGCCGGCGAAGAGGCCATGGCCCGCATCGTCGCCACCCTGCCCGAGTCGCAGGGCCGCCACGCCATGCACAGTATCATGCGGCTGTTTCGTCCCGTCGCCGAACTGCCCAGCCCGCAGGTCGATATGACGCTGCTGCGGCAGGCGCTTTGGGACGAGCAAAGCCTGATCATCGATTATCTGGACATGAAGGACGCCGCGACCACGCGCGAGATCTGGCCGCTGGGCCTGAGCTATGGCGACAATCACATCATGTTGCTGGCGCATTGCCGGCTGCGCGGGGATTTCCGCCTCTTTCACGTCCCGCGCATCCGGGCGATGCGGCCGGGCGGCACCAGCTTTCGCCCGCGCCGGGTAGGGCTGGTGCGCGAATATATCGCCGCCCACCGGAGCGAGGCGCCCGCGCCGGGCGTCTGATCACTCGGCGGCGATGGGGGTAAAGATCGCCGTGGCCGTATCGCACTGATACTGTTCAAGATGCGCCGGGCCGTGCTCGGCCAGATCGCAGATGGCATCAAGGATCTCCTGCACCTCGTCACGGGGGGCCGCCCAGCACAGGTTCAGCCGCACGAATCCGGGTTTCTCGATTTCCTCGCCGGCCAGAATGGCGGCGCGCAGGCGTTGGGATTCGGCGGGCGACAGGCCCAGAAGCTGATGGACATAGGGTCCGGCGCAGGCGCAACCGCCCCGCGCCTGAAGCCCGTAAAGATCTGATAGCATCCGCGTCGCCAGCTGCTGATGGATGAAACCGCCCCGCCCGTCGCGGATGCGGAAGCTGAAAAACGGCAGCCGCGCCGCATCCAGATTTCCCAGAAGCACGACCCCGGGATGGTTGCGCAGCCGCGCCATCCCCATGGCCAGCCATTCCGCATTGCGGGCGTCGATTTCCGCCTGGCCGATGGCGGATTTGGTCAGAAACACCAGCGCGGCGCGGATATCGCCGACGACATTCGGGGTGCCGCCCTCTTCCCGGGCCTCCAGCGACAGCGAATAGTCGTGGCCTGAGGGCGAGACAAAGCGCACCGTGCCGCCGCCGGGCAGGCTGGGCCGCGTCACCACCACCGCATCGCGGCGCAGGATCATCACGCCCGAGGCGCCGGGGCCGCCAATGAACTTGTGCGGCGAGGTGACCACCGCATTCATGCCCAGCCCCATGTCAATGGGCAGATAGGGCGCGCCGCCGGCATAGTCCCAGACCGCCTTTGCGCCCGCCGTTTTCAGCATCGCGGTGACGCGCGCGACGTCGGTCAAGGTGCCGGTGACATTCGAGGCGGCCGAGAAACTGCCGATCACCGGCCCGCCGGCACGGTCCAGCGCCTCTTGCAGCGCGTCCAGATCCGGGCCGCCGGTCGCGGCCTCGGCAATCTCGATCACCTCGGCACCGCTTTCGCGCCAGGGCAGGATGTTGGAGTGATGCTCATAGGGGCCGATCAGCACGGTCATGCCCGGTCCCGCACCCAGAAGATGCACCAGCCGGTTGATCCCCGCCGTCGCCCCGGCCCCGGTAAAGATCACCGCATGTTCCGGCCCGGCACCAACGCAACCGGCGATGGCGGCGCGCCCGGCGCGGCGCATCCGGGTCATGGTGCCGCCGCAATGGCTGGCCTCGGTATGACTGTTGGCATACCAGGGCAGGACATGCTCCATCACCCATTCCTCAAGCGGGCGCAGCGCCCGGCCCGAGGCGATGTAATCGGCATAGATCATCCGGCGGGGGCCGAAGGGGCCGTCGATCACCGCGTCGCGGCCGATGATGCCCTGATGGATTGCCTGCAGGGGATCGGCGCCAAGCCGGGTCAGATAGCTGTCAAAGGGGGACATTGCATTCCTCATGATTTCGACGCCATCTTGACCCGAGTAATGCGAAGAATCACTCTTATTTCATATCATGTATTCTGATCTATCGTGTCATATGAACGATAGATCTGTAACTTTCGATGAAATTGACAACCGCTTGCTGATATTGCTTCAACGCGATGCCGGCCTGTCTCAACGCGAACTGGCCGAGCGGGTCGGACTGTCGCAGAATGCCTGCTGGCGGCGGCTGCACCGGCTGACGGAAGCGGGCGTGCTCAGGGGCAGCCGTGCCCATATCGACGCGCATGCTTTGGGGTTGCAGCTGACGGTCTTCATCATGATCCGTACCCGCCATCACGACGATGCCTGGGCGCGGCGCTTTCGCGCCCGGATCGAGGCGTTGCCCCAGATCACCGAGTTCCACCGCATCGGCGGCGAATGGGATTACATGGCCAAGGCGGTGATCCCGGGCATGGCCGGCTATGACGCGCTGTATAAGCAGCTGATCGCCGACATGGATCTGGAACGCGTGACCGGCGTCTTTTCGATGGAGACAATCTTTGAGGGCCGGCCGCTCAGCCCGGCATGAAAAAAGTGCCGCCCTGCGGCGGCCCCTCCTGATCAGCTGTCGGACCGGATCAGAACTTGAAGTTCAGACCGACCTTCACATTGTGATATTTCGGCGTGGCCCGGGTCGCGACATCGGCATCGTCGGACAGGGTCTTCTTGCCGAAGTTGGCATATTCATATTCGCCGGTCAGCGACAGGCGCTCGGTCAGCATTTTCTCGGCGCCGAAGCCGACGATATAGCCGTTCTCCGAATAATCGTCGTTCAGGTCGATCGCACCATGTTCGCCGTCGCCCTCGACTTTGTAGTCGATCTTGGCGCGGGCGGCACCGACGATGCCATAGAGCATGACGCCGTTGTTCAGCACGTAGCCGGTCTTGAAGCGCAGGGCGAGGACGTTCTTGATCTTGGATTCGGCGTCATAGCCGGCGGTCGAGAAGTCGTCCTTGATGTCGCCGCCCTCATAGCCCAGTTCCGGGCCAAAGACCCAGCGGTCGCGCTGCCAGCGATAGCCGACGCGCAGGCCTGCATTCGCGCCGCTCAGCGTCAGCTCGTCCGGGGTGCCGGCGCCAGAGCCGCGCGGCGGCTGGTCGATGCCAACCTCGTCATCGCCGTTGAAGGCATAGCCCAGCGTCAGACCGGCATAGCCACCCTGCCAATCCGCCGGTGCGGACTCGACGATCGGGGCAACGACCGGATCAACGACGGGCGCGGCATAGCCACCGGCAAATGCGGTCGCAGTGGTGGCAAGGGAAAGCGTCGCGGCAACCAAGGCTTTCGAGCGCAGTGCGGACATAACGATCTACTCCTGTAATCGAGCGGGATGCCTGAAAACCAAGATCGACTCGGGGGCATCTGACTTGCCGACAGACCTAGAGCCGCAGCCCTCGCCCCGCAAGTTTTGTTACCCTTTTGCCTCGACACTGCACCCAATGCGCGGCATCGCTGCAACAATCTGTGCTGTTCGCGTCACTCTGCCGTGAGATCGGCGCCGGTCACTCGCCCAGCGCGCGATCAGATGTCCAGATTTTCGACGCTCAGCGCGTTCTGCTGGATGAAATCGCGGCGCGGTTCGACCACATCGCCCATGAGCTTGGTGAAGATGTCGTCCGCCTCGCCCAGATCCTCGATACGGACCTGCAGCATGGTGCGCGCCGAGGGGTCCAGCGTGGTTTCCCACAGCTGTTCGGGGTTCATCTCGCCCAGACCCTTGTAGCGTTGCAGCGACAGGCCCTTTTCGCCCTCAAGGAAGATGGCCTGCAACAGACCCAGCGGTCCGTGGATCGGCGTATCGCGGTCCTTGCGGATCAGATGCGCGGTCTGGCCATAGATCTCGTTCAGGGATTGCGTCATCGCGCCCAGGCGCCGGCTTTCGGCGCTGCGCAGCATCGGGCCGTCCAGCGTGCGGCTTTCTTCGACCCCGCGCAGCTGGCGGGTCAGGCGGATGCCGGCATCCTGCGTCGGGCGGCCGGACCAGCCGCGCTCATATTCCTCGGCGATCAGGTCAAGACGCTTGGCCACGGCCTCGGCCGCGCCCGGGGCATCGGCGTCGATCTTGCCCTGCATCAGCGCCCCGGCAATCGCGGCCTGTTCGGTGATATGCGGGGGATAATGCGTCGGATAGGCGCGCAGCACGCGGCGCACGATGCGGGCTTCCTCGACCACGCGGGCCAGATCGGCGCCGGTGATCTGTTCGCCATTGCCAAGCCGCAGGCTGGCGCCGTCGATGCCCTGTTCGATCAGGTAATCCTCCAGCGCGGCCTCGTCCTTGAGATACACTTCGGAGCGGCCCCGGTTCACCTTATAAAGCGGCGGTTGCGCGATATAGAGGTGCCCGGCCTCGATCAGCTCGGGCATCTGCCGGAAGAAGAAGGTCAAAAGCAGCGTGCGAATATGCGCGCCATCCACGTCGGCGTCCGTCATGATGACGATCTTGTGGTAGCGCAGCTTGTCCAGATTGAACTCGTCGCGGCCGATGCCGGTCCCCAGCGCGGTGATCAGCGTGCCGATCTGGTCGCTGCTGAGCATCCGGTCGAAACGCGCGCGTTCGACGTTCAGGATCTTGCCGCGCAAGGGCAGCACGGCCTGATTCTGGCGCGAGCGGCCCTGCTTGGCGGAACCGCCGGCCGAGTCACCCTCGACGATGAACAGTTCCGACAGCGCCGGGTCCTTTTCCTGACAATCGGCCAGCTTGCCGGGCAGGCTGGCGACGTCCATCGCAGTCTTGCGCCGCGTCAGTTCGCGGGCCTTGCGGGCGGCCTCGCGGGCCAGCGCGGCCTCGATGATCTTGCCGACGATCTGCTTGGCTTCAGTGGGGTTTTCCTCGAACCACTCGGCCAGCTTTTCGCCGACCAGCCCCTCGACCGCCGGGCGCACCTCGGAGGAGACCAGCTTGTCCTTGGTCTGGCTGGAGAATTTCGGGTCCGGCACCTTGACCGACAGCACGCAGGTCAGGCCCTCGCGGGCATCGTCGCCGGTGAAATCGACCTTTTCCTTGCGCGCCTGACTGCTGCCTTGCGCGTAATTGTTGATGACGCGGGTCAGCGCGCCACGGAAACCGGCCAGATGGGTGCCGCCATCGCGCTGCGGGATGTTGTTGGTAAAGGGCAGCACGGTTTCGTGGTAGCTGTCATTCCACCACATCGCCACCTCGACGCCGATGCCGTTCTTTTCGCCCTGGATGAAGATCGGCTCGGGCATGACCGGGGTTTTCGAGCGGTCGATGAATTTCACGAATTCGCGCACGCCGCCTTCGTAGAACAGCTCGGTCCGCAGCGGCTCGGCATGGCGCTCGTCCTCAAGGATGATGCGCACGCCCGAGTTCAGGAAGGCCAGTTCCCGCAGCCGGTTTTCCAGCGTCTTGAAGATGAAGTCGCGGTTCGAGAAGGTGCCGTCCGGCCGGTCCTCTTTCGATGAGGCCAGAAAGCGCACCTCGGTGCCTTTTTCGCCGGGCGTGTCGCCGACGACGCGCAGATGCTCGACGGTGTCGCCGTTTTCAAAGCGGGCGAAATGTTCCTTGCCATTGCGCCAGACGCGCAGTTCCAGCCAGTCCGACAGCGCGTTCACGACCGAGACGCCGACGCCGTGCAACCCGCCCGAAACCTTGTAGCTGTTCTGGTCGAATTTGCCGCCGGCATGCAGCTGGGTCATGATGACCTCGGCCGCGCTGACGCCCTCGGTCGGGTGCATGTCCACGGGAATCCCGCGCCCGTTGTCGCGAACGGAAACGCTGCTGTCGGCATGAATCTTGACGCGCACGAAATCGGCATGGCCGGCCAGTGCCTCGTCGATGCCGTTATCCACGACCTCATAGACCATGTGATGCAGGCCCGAGCCGTCGTCGGTATCGCCGATATACATGCCGGGGCGCTTGCGCACCGCCTCCAGGCCCTTGAGAACCTTGATGGAATCGGCGCCGTATTCTGCGGGCTGCGGGGCGGGTTCGTTCATTGTTGTCTTATCCTGCCTTGGACTCGCATCTTATAGTGTGGGTCACGCGGAATGTCACGGGAAAGCCACAAGATTTAGGGCTTTCGGCCGGGCAAACAAGCTCTAGGCCAGACCCGGCTGATCCAGCAGCGTGCGGGCGTCGCGGCTTTCGATCTCGATCACCCACAGATCGGGGTCGCGGCCGGCCTCGCGGGCGATCTCGGCGTCGATGTCACGCTCGGACGCCTCGTTCAGGCGGGTCCAGAGGCGCTGGTCGGTGTCCAGATCCCATTGCCGGGTCCACAGGCTGGCGCGGCCGTCCAATGTGGCGCATTTGACCATCACCGCGCCTGCCGTGTCGTCGCCATGGCGGGTGACATAGGCGGGGATATCGGCCAGCATCAGGCGGCGCAGATAGGCCGCCACCCAGACGCCGGCCGCAAGGCGGGCTTCAGCCATGGCGGGCCTCAAGCATATCGGGCCTCAGGCATCGCCGTCGCGGAAATCCAGACCGATCTCGTTATAGCGCTCGGCCTCGTCCTGCCAGTTCTCGCGGACCTTAACCTGCAGGAACAGATGCACGGGACGGCCCATGAACTCCATCATCTCGGCGCGGGCGGCCTGACCCACGGCCTTGATCGTCTCGCCGCCCTTGCCAAGGACGATGCCCTTGTGGCCGGGGCGGGCGACATAGACGATCTGGTCGACGCGGGCCGAGCCGTCCTTCTTTTCCTCCCATTTCTCGGTTTCCACGGTGAGCTGGTAGGGGATTTCCTCGTGCAGGCGCAGGGTCAGCTTTTCGCGGGTGATTTCGGCGGCGATCATGCGCATGGGCAGGTCGGCGACCTGATCCTCGGGGTAAAGCCAGGGGCCTGCGGGCATCTCGCGGGCCAGCCAGTCCATCAGGTCGGCGCAGCCATAGCCCTTTTCGGCCGAGATCATGAAGGTGGTGGCGAAATCGAACGCCGCATTGACCTGCTGCGACAGCGCCAGCAATGCCTCGGCCTTGACGCGGTCGATCTTGTTGATGACCAGCGCCACCGGGGTTTTTCCCGCATGTTCGCGAAGCTGGTCGATGATCGCCTGCGCGCCATCGGTCAGCCCGCGATGGGCCTCGATCATGAACAGGATGACATCGGCATCCGCAGCCCCCCCCCATGCCGCCTTGACCATGGAACGGTCCAGCCGGCGGCGCGGGCGAAAGATGCCGGGCGTGTCGACAAAGACGATCTGCGCGTCGCCATGCATGGCGATGCCGCGGATGCGGGCGCGGGTCGTCTGCACCTTATGCGTGACGATCGAGACCTTGGCCCCGACCATCTGGTTCAGCAGCGTGGATTTGCCGGCATTGGGTTCGCCGATCAGGGCAGCAAAGCCCGCACGGGTTTCTGGGCGGGTTTCGGTCATGTCGATCCTTCGATCTGGTCAAGCAGGGCCTGCGCCGCCGCCTGTTCGATGCTGCGTTTGGTGCCGGTGCCCCGGGCCATGGCCTCGCGGCCATCGTCCAGACGGACGGCGATTTCGAATTCGGGGGCGTGGTCGGGGCCGTTGCGGGCGATCTGGACATAGCGCGGCGGCTGCATGCCCTGCGCCTGCGCCCATTCCTGAAGCGCGGTCTTGGCGTCGCGGGCGTCGTCGTCGACATTCTTCAGCCGGTCGGCCCAAAGCCGCAGGATGACGCCGCGCGCGGCTTCGAGCCCGGCATCCAGATAGATCGCCGCCAGCACCGCTTCCATGGCGTCGGCCAGCAGCGCCTCCTTGCGGCGGCCGCCCGACAGCATTTCCGAACGGCCCAGTTTCAGCACATCGCCCAGCCCGATCTCGCGGGCGATGGCGGCGCAGGTCTCGCCCTTGACCAGCGCGTTATAGCGCGGGGCAAGCTGGCCTTCGGTGGCGGCGCGGTCGGTCTTGAACAGCGCCTCGGCGATGGTCAGGCCCAGCACCCGGTCGCCCAGAAACTCCAGCCGCTGGTTGTCGGGCCGCGTCGCGGTCGAGATCGAGCCATGGGTCAGCGCGCGCTGCAGCAATTCGGGGCGCGAAAATTCGTACCCCAGACGTTCCGAGAAGGCGCGCAGTTCGGCGGAAATCTTCATGCCCGTGATCTTGCCACGATGCGGGGCATCGCGGCAATTTCTCCTTTTACTCGACCGCCTTGAAGAAGCGGTCACCGCGCCATGTCCAGAAATACAGCAGCGATTTCCCGGCCGAGGAGAACATGATCCGGTCGGCGCGCCCGATCAGGTATTCGGCCGGCACCATGCCGACGCCGCCCGTGGCCGCCGGCCAGCGCGAGTCGCCCGAATTGTCGCGGTTGTCACCCATGAAGAAGTAATTTCCCTCGGGCACGGTGAATTCGGCGGTGTTGTCGCCGGGGCCGTTGTCGAAGATGTTCAGCACATCATGGCTGGGGCCGCCCGGCAGGGCCTCGGTATAGCGGGGTTTTTCGCAGGGACCGCCCTCGATCACCGGCTCATTGGCGCATTTGGGCAGGCTTTGCTGCGGGCCTTGCGGCTCGTTCACCTCGGTGAAGGTGCCGGCGGGGGTCTGGGGAACCTCCTGGCCGTTCAGCCACAGGATGCCGTCCTTCATCTGCACGCGGTCGCCGGGCAGGCCGATGACGCGCTTGATGAAATCATCGCCCCGGGTCGGGTGGCGGAAAACGACGACATCGCCGCGCTGCGGTTCCGATCCCAGGATGCGGCCCGAGATCGGGCACATCTCGAACGGGCAGGAGACACGCGAATAGCCGTAGGCCATCTTGTTCACGAACAGAAAGTCGCCGATCAGCAGCGTGTCCTTCATGCTGCCCGAGGGAATCCAGAAAGGCTGGAAGAACAGCGTGCGAAAGACGCCTGCGATCACCAGCGCCCAGAAGATGGTCTTGATCGTTTCCCAGATGCCGCCATCCTTGCGGGCGTCGCTGTTGGCCATGTATGCCGTCCCCTCATGCGGAAGTCGCGCGTTCATGATCCGCGCATTGCCCGAAAGTCAAGCGCCCGCAGGGGCTTTCACGACGTCGGGAAGCGCCTCGATGATCACAAAGGCCTGCGCCCAGGGGTGATCGTCGGTCAGCGTGACATGGATATGGGCGCTGTGGCCGGGGGGCGTCATCGCCGCCAGCCGCTCGGCCGCCCAGCCGGTCAGGGTCATGCTGGGCTGGCCGCTGGGCAGGTTCCGGACCGCCATATCCTTCCAGCTGATGCCCATGGCAAGGCCGGTGCCAAGGGCTTTCGAGCAGGCCTCCTTGGCGGCCCAGCGTTTCGCAAGCGTCCCTGCCTCGTCCTTGCGGCGTGCGGCCTTGGTCAGTTCGGTTTCGGTGAAGACCCGGTTGCGAAAGCGGTCGCCATGGCGCGCCAGAACGCCGCTGATGCGGTCGATATTGCACAGGTCCGTGCCGATGCCGAGGATCATGCCCGTGGCCCGGTTGGGTTTTTGGATATTTTCATGAAGAAGAACCTGCACGCGCCGCGTCCATGCGACGGCGCATTTCCCGGATGGCACCGTCGAGGCCGATGAAGACGGATTCGGCGATCAGGAAATGGCCGATATTCAGTTCCATGACCTGCGGGATGGCGGCGATGGGGCCGACCGTGTCGAAGGTCAGCCCGTGGCCGGCATGCACCTCGAGGCCGAGGCTGGCGGCGAAGGCCGCGCCTTTTTGCAGGGCTGCGAGTTCGGCGTCCCGTTCCGCGATGCGGCCTTCGGTGTCGAAGTCGCAATAGGCGCCGGTATGCAGTTCGACGACCGCCGCGCCGATCCGGGCCGAGGCTTGGATCTGCGCCGGCTCATGGCCGATGAACGTCGAGACCCGGCAGCCCGCCTCGCGCAGGGGGGCGATGAAGTCGGCGAGATAGGCTTCTTGTCCGGCGACGTCGAGGCCGCCTTCGGTCGTGCGTTCCTCGCGTTTTTCGGGGACGACGCAGACGGCATGCGGGCGGTGGTTCAGCGCGATGGCCTGCATTTCCACGGTTGCCGCCATCTCGAAATTCAGGGGCAGGCGCAGTGTTGCCATCAGGCGGTCGATGTCGCGGTCCGAGATATGGCGGCGATCCTCGCGCAGATGGGCGGTGATGCCATTGGCGCCGGCCTCTTCGGCCAGTTGGGCGGCGCGCACCGGGTCGGGCCAAGGCGTGCCGCGCGCGTTGCGGATGGTGGCCACGTGATCGATATTGACGCCAAGACGCTGCATGCTTCCCCCTTGTTTGCCCGCAGGTTAGCCCTTTGCGGGCGCAAGTCCAGATGCGGCGATCCACCATGACGGATGGGCGCGGGCGATGGCAGTCCGCGCGGCCTGCGCGCGGGCCGCATCGGGAAAAAGGCCGAAACAGGTCGCACCCGAACCGGACATGCGCGTAAGCCGTGCCCCCGCGTCATTCAGCGCCGCAAGGCAGGTGGCGATTTCCGGCATCAGGCTGATCGCCGGGGCCTCGAGATCGTTGCGGCAATCGCGCAGGAAACCGATCAGCGCATCCGCGTCCGGGAAATCGGGCAGGGTATCGGGCATGGGCGGGTTCTCGCGCCGGGGCAGGGCGTTGAAGACCGCCGGCGTCGAGAGGCCGCGCCCCGGATTGACCAGCACCAGATGCAAGGGCGGCAGGGCGGGCAGCGGGTCGAGGATCTCGCCCAGACCGCGCATCCGTGTGGGCAGGCCGGCCATGCAGACCGGCACATCGGCGCCGAGGCTCTGGGTTCCGGCGGGGCTGGTGCCGAGGGCGCGCAGCACCGCCGCCGCATCGGCCGAGCCGCCGCCGATCCCCGAGGCCACGGGCAGGTTCTTTTCCAGCGTGATCGCCACCTCGCGCCCGGCGAAGCGGGCGGCGCGCAGACACAGATTGTCCGCTTCGGCCGCGAGGCCCGTGGCAAAGGGGCCGGTCACGGTCAGCGACAGCGGGCCATCCGTCAGCGTCACCACATCGCCGATCTGGCAGAACACCACCAGCGAATCCAGCAGGTGATAGCCGTCACTGCGGCGGCCGGTGACATGCAGCGTCAGGTTCAGCTTGGCGGGGGCCGCCTCGCGCCGGATCTGGGTCATGGGATCAGTCGGCGGCCTCGTCCTGCGCCGGTTCGGGCGCGGGCGGCGGCGGCGGCAGTTTGCCGCCATTGGCTTTTTCCTCGGCCAGAACCGCGTCGAGGCCCCGGTCCAGCTTGGCGCGGATGCGATGCGCCTCGGCCTCGGTCTGGGGTTTCAGCGACTGGGCGCGGTGCCACTGGATCTCCGCCTCGCGCTTGCGGCCGGCCATCCAGTAGATGTCGCCCATATGGTCATTGACCAGTGAATCGCTCGCCATGGCGGCCACGGCGCGTTCCATCGGCGCCACGGCCTCGTCATAGCGGCCAAGCCGGTAATAGGCCCATGCCAGCGAATCGAGGATATAGCCGTCATCGGGGCGCAGCTCGACCGCGCGCTGGATCAGCTTCAGCGCCTCGTCGAGGTTTTCGTTCCGGTCCACGAGGCTGTAGCCCAGATAGTTCAGCACCTGCGCGGAATCGGGGCGGATCTTCAGCGCCGCGCGGAAATCGGCTTCGGCCTTTTTGAACTGGCCGGCGCGTTCCAGCGCGATGCCGCGCGCGTAAAGCGGGAACCAGCGCGCCTCGGGCGAGGCGTCGCCGATCAGGCTGAGCGCCTTGTCATAGGCGGGCACCGCCTGCGCGAACTTGTCCTGCTGGCGCAGCAGGTCGCCAAGCGCGATCCAGCCCGGCGCAAGTTCGGGATGGGCGGCGGTCAGTGTCAGCGCCGCCTTTTCGGCATCATCCAGCCGGTCGGCGCGGGCCAGCGCGTCGATGCGGGTCAGTTCGGCCACCGGGCGCATGTCGCCCAGATCGCGCAGCGCCTCGAATTCCTGCTCGGCCAGATCGAATTCGCCGAAGCCTTGCAGGATCTGGGCGGCCAGCAGCCGCGCCTCGCCCAGTTGCGGCGACAGGTATTCGGCCAGCCGGGCATGGATCAGCGCCAGCGGGTCGGGTTCCTCGCTGCCTGCCAGCACCGAGCCAAAGGTCAGAAAGACCTGCGCCATACCGTCGGCGGGGGTCTTGATGATGTCAAAGGGCAGCGTCTCGCCTTTTTCCATGCGGTCGCGCAGTGCGATCAGGTGTGGCTCTTCGTCAAGACCCTGCGTGGCATCAAGCATGGCGATGGCGTCGCGGTTGCGTTCCAGCTGCGACAGCACCTGCGCGCGGGCGATGACGCCCAGGATATGGCTGCCGGTCGCCGGATCGGCCAGCAATTCCTCGGCGCCTTCGAAATCGCCGACCTTGGCCTTGGCCAGCGCCAGATGGTAATTCACCATCGGCGCGGCGCCACGGGTCTTGGCCAGTTCCTTGAAGGCCGACAGCGACTCGCTGGCGCGGCCGGCGCCCAGCAGCGCCCAGGCGCGGATCATGCCGTCGATCAGCGCGCTGCCACCCGTCGCGTCGCCGTCATCCGAGGCGGCGGGGGCGGCGTCGATATCGGCGATCACCTCGTCCCAGCGCTCGGCCCGGGCCAGTTCGCTGCGGCGCACCAGTCGCCCCAGTTCGGTCGGGCGGCCCTGATGGGCCATGGTGCCGGCAAGAGCGGTCGCGCGCTCCATGTCGCCGGCGGCGATCAGGGCGACCAGCGCGCTGTCTTGCAGGAAGGGGTCGGTGTCGTCCTGGGCCAGCGCGCGCAGCGAATAGTCACCTGCGGTGCGGAAATCATTCTGGATCGCGGCCATGCGGGCCGCGAGATAGGGGCCGGCCAGACCGTGGATATCAGGCGCCGGAGGTTTGGCGGCTTGATCCTTTTGCGGTTGATCCGCCGAGGGTTGGCCTTCAGCGGCCGGAGCATCATTGCCGGGGACATTGGGGCGATGCACGGGGCGCTGGCTGTCGGGTGTCGCCGGGTTTTGCGCTTGCGCAAGACGCGGCAAGGCCTCGGCCCGGCCCTGCGGCGCGGCCAGTGAAAGCGGTGCGGCGGTCAGCGCGATCAGCGCCAATGGAAACAGTCTTTTCGTCACGGCTCTGGCCCAGTTCTTGGCAATCCCGCCGCGACCCTAGCCGCCGTCGCGGCGCAGGGCAACGCCGCGTCCGGCGCGGCGTACCCGCTTTGGATCACATATTCGGGTAATTCGGCCCGTCGCCGCCCTGCGGTGTGGTCCAGGTGATGTTCTGCGACGGGTCCTTGATGTCGCAGGTCTTGCAATGGACGCAGTTCTGGAAGTTGATCTGAAAGCGCGGTCCGCCCTCGCCCTCGATCACCTCATAGACGCCGGCCGGGCAATAGCGCTGCGCGGGCTCGGCATAGACGGGCAGGTTCACCGAAATCGGGATCGCGCTGTCTTTCAGCCGCAGATGGCAGGGCTGGCTTTCCTCGTGATTGGTAAAGCTGAAGCTCACATTGGTCAGCCGGTCAAAGCTGAGCTTGCCATCGGGTTTCGGATAGTCGATCGGCTTGAAATCGGCGGCCTTGCCGGTCGCCTCGGCATCCGTCTTGCCGTGTTTCCAGGTGCCCAGCGGGTTCCAGCCGGTCACATTCGCGACCCACATGTCGAAACCGCCAAGCGCCAGGCTGGACCACAGGCCCAGTTTCGACCACAGCGGCTTGACGTTGCGCACCGGCTTGAGGTCGCGGGCGATGTCGCCCGAGCGGATATCGGCCTCATAGCCGGTCAGCTCGTCGCCTTCGCGGCCGGCGGCGATGGCTTCGGCGGCGGCCTCGGCGGCGGCGATGCCCGAGAGCATGGCGTTATGGTTGCCCTTGATGCGCGGCACGTTCACCAGCCCGGCCGAGCAGCCCAGCAGAACCGCACCCGGCACGGTAAGTTTCGGGATCGACTGCCAGCCGCCCTCGCTGATGGCGCGGGCGCCGTAGGCCACGCGCTTGCCGCCCTCCAGCAGTTCGGCGACCATCGGATGGTGCTTGAAACGCTGGAATTCCATGTAGGGATACAGATAGGGGTTGGCGTAGTTCAGGTGGACGACAAAGCCGACCAGCACCTGATTGCCGCCCAGATGATAGATGAAAGAGCCGCCGCCGGCATTCTTGCCCAGGGGCCAGCCCATCGTATGGGTGACGGTGCCGGGTTTCGCCTTGGCGAGGTCGATTTCCCAGATCTCTTTCATGCCGATGCCGAATTTCTGCACATCATGGCCGGCGGAAAGGTCGTATTTGCCGATCAGCTCCTTGGCGAGGCTGCCGCGCACGCCTTCGGCGATAAAGACGTATTTGCCGCGCAGCTCCATGCCCGGCTCATAGCCGGGGCCGGGGGTGCCGTCGGCATTCAGCCCCATTTCGCCCGCGATGACGCCCGCGACGCGGTCACCGTCATAGACCAGTTGCGAACAGGCCATGCCGGGGAAGATCTCGACCTCGAGCGCCTCGGCCTGTTCGGCCAGCCAGCGGCAGACATTGCCCATGCTGACGATGTATTTGCCATGGTTCGACATCAGGGGCGGCATCGGCCAGTTCGGCACGCGGATCTGGCCCGCCTCGCCCAGGATGTAGAAATTGTCCGAGGTCACCTCGGTCTCGACCGGGGCGCCATTGTCCTTCCAGTCGGGGATCAGCTTGTCCAGGCCGCTGGTGTCCAGGACCGCGCCCGACAGGATATGGGCGCCGATCTCGGAGCCCTTCTCCAGCACCACGACCGAAAGCTCGGGGTTGATCTGTTTCAGCCGGATCGCCGCCGACAATCCGGACGGTCCGCCGCCAACGATAACGACGTCATAATCCATGGATTCACGGATGATCTCAGACATGGCTCGGCCCCCAATTCCCCTGGCTCGTGATCTGGGGCAAACACCTAGCGCGTAATATTCTTTCGGGCAATCGGAACGCAGCGAACAATCGTGCTTCTTGTGGCGTCATTCACGCGATTGGCGGGGTCTTGCAAATCGGTTTCACCGGGTCTTGCAACAGCTCACGGAACCGGCCAAGCTGCCTTCCGACGATTTACTGGACGCCCCCGGCCCAAGGCTGGGGGCGTTCGGCAAATTTTTTGTCTGTTGAACCGGCGCAGGTCGCGCCGTGGCGATATGATGCGATCGGAAGGACTGGAATGGAAAAGATACCGATGACCCGCGCGGGCTATGACCAGCTGGACGAGGAACTGCGCCAGCTCCGCTCGGTCGAGCGGCCCGCCGTCATCCGCGCCATCGCCGAGGCGCGCGAACATGGTGACCTGTCGGAAAATGCCGAATATCACGCCGCGCGCGAAAAGCAGAGCTTTGTCGAAGGCCGCATCAAGGAACTTGAAGGCCTGATCTCGCGCGCCGAGGTGATCGATACCTCGAAGCTGAGCGGCTCGGTCAAGTTCGGCGCCACCGTCACCCTTCTGGACGAGGACACCGAGGAAGAGCGCACCTATCAGATCGTCGGCGAGGCCGAGGCCGATCTGGAGCGCGGTCTTTTGAACATGCGCTCGCCCTTGGCGCGCGCACTGATCGGCAAGGACGAGGGGGACAGCGTCGAGGTGGTGACCCCCGGCGGCGGAAAATCCTATGAAATCC
This sequence comes from Paracoccus lutimaris, assembly GCF_003337565.1. Lineage (GTDB taxonomy): Bacteria > Pseudomonadota > Alphaproteobacteria > Rhodobacterales > Rhodobacteraceae > Paracoccus > Paracoccus lutimaris. The sequence goes on along the minus strand of NZ_QPJL01000022.1, from coordinate 28,843 downwards.
TCAATATCCGCTATCTCTGACCCGCAGGCGGGGCGCCTGGGATGAGCGCGCGCGACGCCCTGCAGCGGCTGGCCGCCGAACAGCAGCGCAACCGGCTGTTGCTGGTCGGCGCCGGTGCCAGCGCGGCGTGGCTGGCGCTGGCGGCGCTGTTTGCGGCGCTGGCCCCGGATGACGGGGCCGAGGGCGGATCAACGCTGATCTGGCTCACCGGGCTGGTGCTGCCGCTGGCGCTGATCTGGCTGGCGGTCTGGTCGGCCCGCAGCCTGTCCCTGCTGCGCGAAGAGGCGCAGGAGCTGCGCGCCCTGCTTGAGAACATGCAGGATCAGGCGGATGGCGGCGACGGCGGCATGGCCCGCCCGGTCGCGCCCCCGCAGCCCGAGGCGCGCATCCCCCGCCCGACCCCCGCGCCGCCACGTCCGGCGCCGGCCCCCGCGGCCCGTCCGTCCGGGGATGGGCGTCAGGCCTCGTTGCAGCTTGATTCGCCCGCTGCGACCGAACTGACCGCGCCCGAGCTGTTCTTTGCCCTGAACTTTCCCGATGGCCCCGATGACCGCGAGGCGATTCGCTGCCTGCGTCTGGCGCTGGCCGATCCGGGGCTGGCGCGGCTGATCCGCGCCGCGCAGGACGTGGTCACGCTGCTGGCCGGGCAGGGTGTCTATATGGACGAACTGCGTATCCCCGAAACCGATCCCATGCTGTGGCGCCGCTTTGCCGAGGGGGCGCGCGGCGATGCCGTGGCCGGGCTTGCAGTGATCGAGGATGAAAACGCGCTGGAGACCGCCGGCCAGATGCTGCGCGGGGACGAGGTATTTCGCGATGTCGCCCATCACTTCCTGCGCCATTTCGACCGCCTGCTGAGCCGCAAGGCGCAAGATGAAAACCCGCAGGTGCTGGCGGTGCTGACCGAGACCCGCTCGGGCCGGGCCTTTACACTGCTGGCGCAGGCGACCGGCATGCTGGGGCGCGGCTCGATGGCGGCCACGACCTGAGCGGATCGGCTAAAGCGTCAGGCGCAGCACATGCGCCGGGCGCGACCATGGCCAGCCCAGCCGGTGCCGCGACAGCCGCGAAAACCCCATGGCCCGCCATGCCGCCAGCGCCTCGGGGTTGCCGGCGGCGACCTCGGCCCGCAACGCGTTATGGCCGCGGGCGCGGGCATGATCGGCGACGGCCCTGACCAGCGCCCGGGCGATGCCCTGCCGGCGCCAGCCCGGATGGATGGCGATGCCGTCGATGACCAGATCCTCGGTCTGCGGCCCGGCGCGGTAAAGCCCGGTGCTGAGATGGCAAAGCCGCCCCCGCGCCCCGCCCCAGACGGCGCGAAAGCTGTGCGGGTCGGTGGCCAGCAGCCCGCCCTGCGCATCGCGAAAGCCCGCAATGCCGATCAGCCGCCCCTGCGGCGACAGCGCCACCAGCGCGTGATCGGCCCTGAGCGCCGCCCGGACCAGCGCCATGCCGCGCCGGTGCCGCGCCGGCAGCGGCAGCAGTTGCGCGCCGAAATGCCGCCAATAGAGCGCGGCTGCGGCGGTGCGCAGCTCAACGGGCAGGCCGTGCTGGATGCGGATCTGGGGCAGGGGGCGCGGCATCGGCGGGCTTGGGCCTTCTTGTCCTTGGGTTCTTGTCACTCTGGGCGCTTTCGGCCTATCTGCCCAAAGCTTTCGCGACAAGACGAGTCCTTTTCACCATGCCCGCCACCGCCGATATTCCATCCGGGGACGATCTGACCCCGGCGCAAATCCGCGCGCTGAACCGCAGCCCGAGGCAGGCTTTCTGGCACGGGCTGGTGCAGTCTCTGCCCTTCATGCTGGTACTGGTGCCCTTTGGCCTGCTGTTCGGCGTCGTCGCCGCCGAGGCCGGGCTGGGTCTGGTCGAGGTGCTGGGCTTTTCGACGCTGGTCCTTGCCGGGGCGTCGCAATTCACGGCGGTGCAGCTGCTGACCGACAATGCGCCGGTGCTGGTCATCATCATCACCGCCATCGCGGTCAATCTGCGCATGGCGATGTATTCGGCCAGCATGGTGCCGTGGCTGGGGGGCGCGACGCCGGGGCAAAAGCGGCTGATCGCCTATCTGCTGATCGACCAGACCTTTGCCCTGTCGGTGCAGCATTACGAAAAGCATCCGCGGCTGAGCATCCCGCAGCGCGTCGGCTATTTTCTGGGTGCTTCGGTCGCGTGCTGCGTGCCATGGGTGGTGGCCAGCGGGCTGGGTCACGTGCTGGGCCGCACCATCCCCGAGGGGCTGGCGCTGGATTTCGCCCTGCCGATCACGTTTCTGGCGATGATCGGGCCGATGCTGCGCACGCCCGCGCATATCGCGGCGGCGCTGGTGGCAATCATCGCCTCGCTGGTCTTTTCTTTCCTGCCCTCGGGGCTGGGGTTGTTCGTGGCGGCGCCGCTGGCGATGGCGACCGGGGCATGGGTCGAGGTGCTGATGGAACGCAGGCAGGGGGTGCGCGCATGAGCGGATATTCGGACCTGACGATCTGGGCGATCATCCTGCTGTCGGGCCTTGGCACCTATGGTCTGCGCTGGTCGTTTCTGGGCGCGTTTAGCAATCGCCCGATGCCGGTCTGGGCGCAGCGCCTGCTGCGCTATACGGCGGTGGCGGTGCTGCCGGCGATTGCCGCGCCGCTGGTCGCATGGCCCGCCGCGACGGGCGGGGCGCCCGATCCCGCGCGGCTGATCGCGGCGGTGGTCACGATGGGGGTGGGGCTGGTCACGCGCAATGTGCTGGCGGCCATCCTGACCGGGATGGCCGCGCTGTATCTGGGGCTTTACCTGATCGGCTGAAGATGGCCGCCGGTATAGCCGGCGACCACGCCATCCTTTTGGCGCAGCAGGACGTTGTGGTTGTTGGCCGGGTCGCCATCCTGATGCTTGCGCGAGGTGACGCCGGGCAGGGTCACGAACCATTCGCGCAGCTTCAGCGGCGAAAAGCCCGAGGGCGCGCCCTCAAAGCCCGGAATCCGGCGCAGCACCTGCCCGGTCGAGACGGCGCAGAAGCTTTTGTTGGTAGCGCCCTGCGCCTGCGCGGCGCGGATCGCGGCATCGGCCACCTCGCGCGGGACAAGCTTGGTGTCCTCGGCCACCCAGTAGGTCTGGCGGGCGTGGTAATCGATGTAGAAATTCTTGAAATTCGGCGTGATCCCGTAAAGCACGTCATGGCGTTCGGGGATCGCGGGATGGTTCCAGCTGCCCGCCGGATCAAAGATGATCCGCTGGCTGCCATTGATCATCAGCGCCGAATGCGCGCCTTCGCCCTTGGGGATGCCGATGACGGTCAAGAGCGTGATCGAGGGCGGCTCGTCCGAGACATAGGCCGCGCGCCGCAGCGATTCGTCACTGGCCCAGATATTGTCGGCGCCGCAGGCCGCAAGGGCCATGGGCAGCGCCAGCGCAAGAAACGCGCGCCTTTGCATCGTGAAATCTCCGACCGTCGGGATCAGCTGTTCGACAGCGCCATGAATGCCAGCACTGCGATTGCCAGGCAGCACACCCAGACCGAGGCCTTGACGAAGCCGGCGAATGTCGCCTGCTGCGCGCGGATGTCCATTTCGCCGTGCTTGTGTTCGGAAATTTCGTGATGCGAAGCCATGGTCCTGTCCTGAACTGCGATGCGTTCAGGCAGGGATAACCTAAGGCCGGGCCTGTGTCACGCCCCCCAAAGCGCGGCACCCTCGGGGGTTTTGCCGGCGGGCCACACCCGGCCGGTTGCGTGCAAATGGTTGATATGGCCGACCGCCTCGGCCAGCGCGAGGCCGAATTCCGCCTTGCCGATATGGCGGCGATACAGCACCTCGAAACAGCCGACCGCGCTGCGTGGGGCCTCGCGCAGGGCGGCCAGAATGCGTTCAAGCGCGGCGCCTTGATTGGTCTCAAGCTGGCGCAGCCGGGTCGGCAACCCGCGATAGGGCAGCTTGTGGCCGGGCAGGACCAGTTGTTCGGGCCGGGCGAATTCGGCCAGCCGCCGGCAGCTTTCCAGCCAGTCGCCGACCGTATCGGCACCCGGCTCGGTCGGATAGACGCCCAGATTGGGCGAGATCGTGGCCAGCATCTGGTCGCCGCCGATCACCAGATCGTCGTCCAGGGACCACAGCGTCACATGTTCGGGGGCATGGCCATGGCCCATCCGCACCCGCCAGCGCCGTTCGCCAAAGGCGATGTCCTGTCCCTCTTGCAGGCGGAGATAGCCGGGGGGCAGGGGCGCGCAGACATCGGATGCGTTGAAGGGCCGCTCATGGCTGCGTTCCTCGAGCATCTCGGGGGGCATGCCGGCGGCCCGCCAGAAGGCCAGCGCCTGCGGGGTCGGGCGTTCCTGCACATCGAGCGCCCCCATCCGCGCCATCAGCCACGCCGTGCGCGAGGTCCAAAGCTCTGCGCCCCGGTCCTGAAACCAGCCGGCCAGCCCGATATGGTCGATATGGTGATGGGTGGCGATCAGCCGCGTGACCGGCGCACCCGCCAGCGGACCGGCAAGGATATCCTGCCACAGCGCGCGGCCGCGCCTTGTGTCAAGGCCGGTATCGATGACCGTCCAGCCATCCCTGTCGCGCAGGGCATAGACATTCACCGCATCGGGCTTGAAGGGCAGGGGCATCTGCAGCCACAGCACGCCCGGGGCGATTTCAAGCGCCTCGCCCTCGGGCGGAGGGCTATGGGTATGGCTGCGGATCACCCGGCCATCTGACCCGCGAAAACCGCGTCATCCAGCGCCTCGAGATCGGCAAGCCCGGCGCGGGCCGCCGCCAGATCGCCGGCGTAATGCGGCAGGATCCGGGTGATATAGACCCGCGCCAGCGCCGCATTGCCACCCCGCATCGCCGCCAGCGCGTGATAGGCCGCGCCCAGCACCCGGGCAAAGGCCGAAAGATAGGGCACCGCGCCCGAGAAACGCTCGGGCAGGTCGCGTTCAAGCAGTTCCAGCGTGGCCTCGCGCAGGGTCTCGGCGGCCTGCCAGACCTGATGGGCCAGCTCGGGCTCGGACGCCTGCGCGGCCTTGGCGCCGTCCAGAATCTCGTCCAGCAGGGTCATGGCGGCGGTGCCGCCATCGGCCAGCTTGCGCCCGACCAGATCCATGGCCTGAATGCCGTTCGTGCCCTCATAGATCGCGGTGATGCGCACGTCGCGCAGATACTGGGCGGCGCCGGTTTCCTCGATATAGCCCATGCCGCCATGGATCTGCACGGCGGTGTCGGCGACGCGGATGCCGACATCGGTGCCGTAGGCCTTGGCGATCGGGGTCAGCAGGGCGGCGCGCGCGGCCCATTCCTCGGATCCGGTGGCGCGGGCCATGTCCAGCGCGGTGGCGCAGGCCAGACAGATGCTGCGGGCGGCAAAGACCTCGGCCCGCGATTCGGCCAGCATCCGGCGCACGTCGGGATGGCGGATGATCGGCCCCATCTGCACGCGCTCGGCCGCGTAGCTGGTGGCGGCCTGCAGCGCGGCTTCGGCCTGCGCCACGCCCTGGACGCCGACGCCAAGCCGGGCCGCGTTCATCATCGTGAACATGGCGGCCATGCCCTTGTGTTCCTCGCCCACGAGCCAGCCTTTCGCGCCCTCGAAGCTCATGACGCAGGTGGGGCTGCCATGGATGCCCAGCTTGTGTTCCAGGCTGACCACGCGCAGGTCATTGGCGACGCCCGGATTGCCGGCTTCGTCGGGGATGAACTTGGGCACCATGAACAGGCTGATGCCGCGCGTGCCGGCGCCGCCATCGGGCAGGCGTGCCAGCACCAGATGGCAGACGTTCTCGGTCACGTCGCTGTCGCCCCAGGTGATGAAGATCTTTTGCCCGGTGACGCGATAGGTGCCGTCACCCGCGCGTTCGGCCTTGCTGGTCAGCGCGCCGACATCCGAGCCGGCCTGCGGCTCGGTCAGGTTCATCGTGCCCGACCACTCGCCCGAGATCAGCTTGGGCAGATAGAGCGCCTTCAACTCCTCGCTGCCGTGATGCTCCAGCGCCTCGATCTGGCCCTGAGTCAAGAGCGGGTTCAGTTGCAGCGCCAGACAGCCCGAGGCGACCATCTCCATCACCGCCATGTTCAGCGCCTGCGGCAGGCCCATGCCGCCATATTCCGGATTCGCGGAAACACCGATCCAGCCGCCCTCGGCCAGCGCGCGAAACGCCTCGGCATAGCCGGGGCTCGAGCGCAGCTTGCCGTTTTCCAGCCGCGCGGGGGTCAGATCGCCGGCGCGATTGACCGGGGCGATCACTTCGCTGGCCAGCTTTCCGGCCTCGGACAGGATCGCGGAAACGGTCTCGGGGGTGGCTTCGGCAAAGATTTCGGTACCGGCAAGCTGCGGGAACGAGACGACTTCGTTCAGGATGAATTCGATCTGCTCGACCGGGGCGGTATAGGCCATGGCAATCTCCCTTGGGCGCCGCGTCTGGGCTGCGGTGCAATGCTGTTCCCTGACGAAAGCATATTCGGGCAGGGCGCGGCGACAACAACAACCTGACGTAAAACCAACAAGTTCGGCGCTGAGCAACCTTATGCCGATCCGTCCGGATCAGGCATGTCCGGCATCGGGCGACAGCATCAGGGGGTTGATCCCCAGCGAATTCAGCGCCGCGCGCCATTTGCCGGTATTGTCGGGACCAAAGATCAGTTCATCGCCGCGATCCGCGGTCAGCCAGCCATTGTCGAGGATCTCGGAATCCAGTTGCCCCGGTCCCCAGCCGGCATAGCCAAGCGCCAGCACGGCGGGTTGCGGACCGCGGCCATGGGCGTAATCGACCAGAAAGTCGCGGGTGGTCGAAATCGCCAGATCGTCGCCAATGCGCATCTGGTTGTCGGCGATCTGGATGTCGCGCGGCACCCGGTGCAGCACGAAGCCGCGCCCCGGCTCGACCGGGCCGCCAAAGCGCACCGGCAGGTCGATCAGGTCGTCGCTGGCGTCGATGTTCAACTGCGCCAACAGGTCCGAGAAATCCAGATCCGGCAGCGGGCGGTTCACCACCAGCCCCATGGCGCCGTCATCGGAATGGGCGCAGATCAGGATCACCGAATGTTCGAAGCGCGGGTCGCGCATGCCGGGCATGGCGATCAGCATCTTGCCTGTCAGGTTGGCGGCCTTGTCCATGATCTGCTCCGTTCCGCTTTTGCCTTCAAGATTGACCCTGCGGGCGCGTTTCGCAAGGGACTGCCGCGTTTGTGACTTCACGCAGGCGGAGCTTCGCGACTAATAAGGCCGCATGATCAAGACCCTTGCCCTGTTTGTGCTGACCGCCGCGCCCGCCCTCGCGCAGGATATTGCCCCTGATGAGATGCCGCCGGGGCTGGTTTCCGCGCGGCTGCTGCCCGGCTGGGTCACGTCTGACGGCGCCCGCATGACCGCCCTTGCGGTCGAGCTGGAGCCGGGCTGGAAGACCTATTGGCGCAGCCCGGGCGATGCGGGCATTCCGCCGCATTTCGACTGGCAGGCGGCCGGGAACCTTGGTGAGGTCGAACTGTTCTGGCCGCGCCCCGAGGTGATCTCCTCGGGCGGCGAGCGGACCTTGGGCTATCACGACCGCATGCTCTTGCCGATCCGCATCGCCCCCGCCGCGCCGGGCCAGCCGGTCGAGCCGCGCGCCGTGGTCGATCTGGGCATCTGTCTGGACATCTGCGTGCCGGTGCAGGTCAGCCTTGAGGCCGGTCCCGCCGAGCCTGCGCCCGACCCCCGGATCGAGGCGGCGCTGGCGCGGGTTCCGGGGTCTTCGGAGGACCATCCCGACTGCCGCATCACCGAGATTGCCGACGGCATGCAGGTCACCGCCATGCTGCCCGAAAGCGGCCGCGCGGCCGGCGATCAGGTCGCGATGGAGCATCAAAGCAAGGATATCTGGGTCTCGGCCCCCGAGACGGCAGAGCTTGATGGCCGGCTTGCCGTCGCCGCCGATTTCGTCGCCGCCTCGGGCAAGCCCTTTCCGCTGGACCCCGGCGACATCCGCCTGACCCTGATCGGGCCGCAGGACGCCGTCGAATATCACGGCTGCAAACTGGTCGATTAAGACGCCCCGCCGCCCTCGAGCCGCGCCGACAGCGACAAAAGATCCGCCCATGCCTCGCGCTTGGCCAGAGGCGTGCGCAAGAGATAGGCCGGATGCGTCATCGGCAGCGCCGGCAGGCCAAAGGCCGTGGCCCATGTCCCGCGCAGCTTCAGGATGCCCTGCTGGTTCAGCAGCGCGATGCAGGGCGTATTGCCCATCAGGACCAACAGATCCGGTTGCGCCAGTTCGACATGGCGGCGCAGGAATGGCAGCATCATGGCGATTTCGGCGGGTTCCGGGCGGCGGTTGCCCGGCGGCCGCCATGGCAGGACATTCGTGATATAAAGCGCCTTTTCGGCATCGACCGCCATGCGCGACAGGCCGATGGCGTCGAACATCCGGTCCAGAAGCTGGCCGGCGCGGCCGACAAAGGGGCGGCCGACGCGGTCCTCCTCCTCGCCCGGGGCCTCGCCCACGATCATCACCCGCGCCGCCGGATTGCCATCGGCAAAGCAGAAATTCCGCGCGCCCTTGCGCAGCTCGATGCCGTCGAATGCCTCTTGCGCCTCGGCCAGAGCGGTCAGGCTGGCGGCGGCGCCGGCCATGGTCTCGGCGCGGGCGGTCAGGTCCTCGGCCTCGTCGCGGGGCTTTGGGGCGGCGGTCTGGGCGGCGGGCTTAGCCGCAGAGGCGATCTCGGCCCGGTCGGGCAGGTCATAGCGGTCAATGGCGGCGTCGAGACAGGGCTCATCGGCGCCCATCTCGGCCTGCCATTGCAAAAGCGCCAGCGCCGTCTCGGCATCCAGCGCGAATCCCCTGTAAGTCGGATCGGCGGTCATGGCGGCAGGCTAGGGCCGGATGCGGGCGCGGGCAAGGTGCCCGTCCTGCGTCATTGCGATTGCGTCAGCGGCACCGTGTCGCCGCCCATGGATTTCAGGCGCTCGATCAGCGGCCGGGCGGCCGGGCCGACGCGGTCGCAGGCCGCCGGATCGTCCAGAAGCTTGAAGGCCGGGGCGTAATAGGTGCGCTCATATCCCGCCGCATCCAGTCCCAGCCGCGCCGCCAGCCGGTCGCCCGAGCCCGTGATCAGCGTCCATTCCCCGTCCGATATGGCGTAATCGGGGCAGTTCGAGGTGATGACATTGACCTGCGCCAGTTCGGCGATCAGGGATTTCGCCTCGGCCTCGGAAAGTCCCGAGACATCGGGAAGCTGCACGGTCACGCCTCCGCCCGCCAGCGCGGCCCCCGACATCATGGCGAGGGCGCCGGCAACAGTTGCGACAGTCTTCATGGATTGGCCCCTTGTGGCTTTGGGCATGGCTTTGGGCAGTCGAATTCGATCCCTATCCCGCCCGATCCGCCACGCCGGCGCAACCCAATTCGCCGTGAACTTGACGTGGGTGGACTGCAAGGCTAGGCGGGTTCGCGACAGTCATAAGCATATGAGGATGCCTGCGATGACGACTTATTCCCTGCTGATCCTGCCCGGCGACGGCATCGGTCCCGAGGTCATGGCCGAGGTCCGCAAGGTGATCGGCTGGTTCGAGACGAACCGCGGCCTTTCCTTCGATGTCAGCGAGGATCTGGTCGGCGGCGCAGCCTATGACAAGCATGGCAAACCCCTGTCGGACGAGACCATGGCCCGCGCGCAATCGGTCGATGCGGTGCTGCTGGGCGCCGTCGGCGGGCCGAAATACGACAACCTCGATTTCAGCGTGAAGCCCGAACGCGGGTTGCTGCGCCTGCGCAAGGAAATGGACCTGTTCGCCAACCTGCGCCCCGCACAATGTTTTGATGCGCTGGCCGATTTTTCCTCGCTGAAACGTGACGTGGTCGCGGGTCTGGATATCCTGATCGTGCGTGAGCTGACCTCGGGCGTCTATTTCGGCGAGCCGCGCGGCATCCATTCCGACGACAATAACCCCCAGAACGAGGGCGGCCGCGTCGGCATCAACACCCAACGCTATACCTCGGGCGAGATCCGCCGCGTCGCCCGCGCCGCGTTCGAGCTCGCGCGCAAGCGCGGCAATCGCGTCTGCTCGATGGAAAAGGCCAATGTGATGGAATCGGGCATCCTGTGGCGCGAGGAAGTCCAGTGGGTCCATGACAACGAATACGCGGACGTCGAGCTGTCGCATATGTATGCCGATAACGGCGCCATGCAGCTGGTGCGCAACCCGCGCCAGTTTGACGTGATCGTGACCGACAACCTGTTTGGCGACCTGCTGTCGGACGCCGCCGCGATGCTGACCGGGTCCTTGGGCATGCTGCCCTCGGCCAGCCTTGGTGCGCCGATGGCGAATGGCCGGCCCAAGGCCATGTATGAGCCGGTCCATGGCTCGGCCCCCGACATTGCCGGGCAGGGCAAGGCCAACCCGATCGCCTGTATCCTCAGCTTCGCCATGGCGCTGCGCTATAGCTACGATCTGGGCGCCGAGGCCGATCTGCTGGAGCGTGCCGTCGAAAAGGTGCTGGCCGATGGCGTGCGCACCGCTGATCTGATGGGGCCGCAGGGCGGCAAGCCGGTCTCGACCGCCGAGATGGGCGATCACATCGTCAAGGCACTGTCCGAACTGTGATGGCTTGCCCGCGTCCGTCCCCGACGGGCGCGGGTCTTTCATTCAAGCGTTGAGGGGTCCATGACGCCGGGCAATATCAAGGGCGCACTGCTGGCCCTGCTGTCCATGGGGCTTTATTCGACCCATGATGTCATCATCAAGCTGCTGGGCGAGACCTATCCGGCCCTGCAGGTGCTGTTCTTTTCGGCGCTGCTGTCATTTCCGCCCATTGCACTCCTGCTGTTGCGCGATCCGACACCGGCGACGCTGCGCCCGCGCAACCCGTTCTGGGTGGGGCTGCGTTCGGCCTGCATCGTGATCTCGGGGGTCTGCGGGTTCTACGCCTTTTCGACGCTGCCGCTGGCGCAGGTCTATTCGATCCTGTTCGCCGCCCCGATGATCGTCACCATATTGTCGGTGCCGTTTCTGGGCGAAAAGGTCGGCATTCACCGTGCACTGGCCGTGGTCGTCGGGCTGTGCGGCGTCCTGGTGGTGCTGCGCCCCGGTGCGACCCAGATCGGTCTGGGGCATCTGGCGGCGCTGGTGGGGGCGACGGCGGGGGCGGTCTCGGCCATCGCGGTGCGCAAGCTGGGCCGGTCCGAGCGCACGGTGATCCTGATCCTGTGGCCGATGATCGGCAACTTCATCGTGACCGGCGCCTCGCTGGGCTTGGCCTATCGCCCGATGGAGCTGGGCGATCTGGCGCTGACCGGGGTCATCGCGATCCTTGGGCTGGTGGCGGGGTTCCTGCTGATCCTGGCCTATCAGGCGGGCGAGGCGACCAATGTCGCGCCGATGCAATATTCGCAGATCCTGTGGGCGGTGGGCTATGGCTGGTTCCTGTTCGACGAACATCCCGACGGCGCGACGGTGCTGGGTGCGGGGCTGATCGTCGCCTCGGGGCTTTACATCCTGATGCGTGAGCGGCTGGGGACGTCGCGGACGCGCCCGGTGACGGGATCGCGGCTGAGCGCCGAGCCGGTCACCGCCCCGCGCTGGAGCCTGCTTCAGCGGCTGCTGCGCGACCGGGATTGAAGCTGCAAGATTCCCCCTTGCATTCCGCCAGCCCACGGGCTACCTGCCCCCTCACGGTCGGAGCGTAGCGCAGCCTGGTAGCGCACCTGCTTCGGGAGCAGGGGGTCGGAGGTTCGAATCCTCTCGCTCCGACCATTTCCCCGATATCGCGTTTCAGGAAGGTTTGTCTTTTGTGTCGTCAGGCCGCCTGTCGCGCGGCGGCGCACACCCACTCGCCTGAACTTGCGTGGCTATGACCTCCGGTGGTTCTGAGCGGCCATCACCCACTTCAGAAGGCTCATAAGGTAGTCGAGAACGGCCAAAAGCTGTCATTACTGAACTAGTTCAGCGCTGCAGTGCAGCTTCCTGATAGGTCCCGTCGGTCGCAGCCATCACGATCTCGTCCTGGGCCATCCATCCGTTGGAGATCAGAAACCTGCGGATTGTTTCAGGGGCCTCGGAATAGAGCACAAGCGCGAGGCTCTCCTCTGCGCGAGTACAGGTGACATAGAGTAAGCGGCGGGTGCGCTCGATCGTGGTTTCCTCACCCTTACTCGCTTTTTTCTGAGAGTCGTTGCTCAGGTGCTTCACGCCAAACAGCGTCTCATACGAGGCAAGGCCTTTGAAGCGTGTATGGACGTCGTCGGCGATCACCATGACCCGGGGAAATTCGAGCCCCTTGACTCCTTGGTGGGTGCCTTAGGCGCTGCGGTCTTCGACATAGGCGAGGTAGCGCGCCACCTGGGAAAACGGGGCCTTAAGCGCCTGCGTCCAGGCCTCGGTGATGGTGGTTTCGGTGGGTGGTGTGCCCTCGGGCGTGGTCAGATCCAGCTCGTCAAATGAGCGACCAAGATCGGCAAGGATGTCGGCCATGTCCTGGTCCACGGGACTTTTGTCAGGCAAACAAGGCCGAAGCTGGTCGGGGATCGGGAACAGCCGGTGCTCGGCCACGACCGCTAACACTTCGGCGCAACTCGGATCCCGTTCGTTCTTAAATAGCGCCATCAGCGCTTCGACGCCCGCCAACGCTGCGTCGAGGCCAGTGGCCTGGCCCCCGCGCCCCGCCCGGATACCTCTCTTATCGACCAGCGGTGAGCCGTCGCGCAGCACCGCCATTGCGGCAAAGGCATCCGGGCTACGATACCACCCTGCGGCTGTTCCGCGAGTTGATGGACAAGCGGCAGGCTGAGTTAAGCCTTGGCCTGTCGTCGGAGGGGCGTGGCATCGCCGTGATCGGCGAATCCGGCAGCGGCAAAACCACCACCGTTCAGCGGATCCTGCGCCGGATGGACTTACCCCACACCGAATCGGGCGAGTTGCGGTGGATATCGATCCGCGTCCCGACTCCGGCCACCCAGAAGGATCTCGCCCGGGGCATTCTGCAAGCACTGAGTTTCCCGATCCTGCGGGACACAACAGCCTCACGCATGTGGGAGCTGGTCCACCACCATCTGCGATTGCGCAAATGCTGGCTGATCCACCTCGATGAAGGCCAGGAGCTTGGCGGCCGAGGATCCGAAACCGAGAAGGCCGCAGTCATCAATGCGCTCAAAAGCCTGATGCAGATCCCCGACTGGCCGGTCAATCTGATCGTCAGTGGCACGCTGGAACTGAACGACCTGCTGATGCAGGATCCCCAGCTGTCCAGGCGGTTCTTTGTCGTCCGCTTTCTACCGGTGACCGAGTTCGATGCCTGCGACGAGGTTCGCGGCCTGACGGCGGGTTATGCTGGCCTCGCGGATCTGCCGTTGGCGCCTGATTTGGCGGATGTCGAATTCGTCCCCCGCCTGATCCATGCAGGGCGCGAACAATTCGGGATCGTGGTCGAACTGATCATCGGTGCGATCACCCGTGCTTTAGGCGACGGAAAGGCAGCGGTCGGCCTCAAGGATTTCGCCCGCTTTTACGCTGAGCGTAGCGGGGACGTATCAGCGCGAAATCCATTCCTGGTGCCTGATTTCCGCAGCATACCGACCGGGAGGGCTCCTCTTGACCCGGAGCCTCCGACGCCGCCCAAGGGAGGCCGCAGAAAACCACGCGGGAGGCGCTAAGATGATCTTTTCCGCCCCGCACCCCCGCGAAACCATTGCTTCCTACGGCTATCGCATCGCCCGGCTGTCGGGTCTGGCCTCGCTGCCAGAGTTGACCCATCTCTTCGATCTGGACCTCCGTGCCCTCCTGATGGGGGATCGGCACAGTATCGAACGCCTTGCCAGATATACCGGCTGTAATCCACAGGCGCTTCGCCACGGCGCCATGGATGCCAGAAATCCGCGCCGCCTGCAATTAGGGGCCGATCCTGGTAACAAAGTGCAATGTACGCCGGATCGCTATCGGTTCTGCCCGATTTGCATCGCCGGGCTGGCAGCAGGCGATATGTGGGCGATCTGCATCGGGCGGACGGATTGGTTGATCGATGCCAACCATGTCTGTGGCGAGCATGGTGTCAGGCTGATGGCCGTCAAGCCTCCGAAAAAGGCAAGGATGCAATCCGATCTCTCCCGGATGATCCCGGCACTGGTGGCGGCGCAAGTACCGCCACCAATTGCAGACCAACCCACCACCCTCGAAGCCTACATTCTCGAACGTCTCGATGGGCGATCTGCCGGGCGCTGGATCGATGGCGTGCAGCTTGATGTCGTTGTCCATACAGCGGAGGTCTTCGGCGCATTGGCCACCCGTGGGCCGCAGGCCAGTTGGGAGGGCATATCTGCCGATGAACTTAGCCAGCACGGCCATATCGGGGCGGACGTGCTGATCCAGGGGCCCATGGCAATCAAGGATTTCTTGGGCCAGCATATTGGCCGGGGACGATATGGTAACGACTATCACCACGCGTTCGGTCGGGCCTTCAATCCATTCTACTTCCGCAAGGATCAGCCTGCCTATCAGCCGATCTGCGCCGTCCTTGCCGAATATGTCGGCGAGAACTTCCGCTTCACCCATCAGGAGAAGGTATTCGGCATCAGGACACGCGGCACTCCGCCAACTACCTTGCGTTCGCTCTGCACGCAACACGGGATCGGTTTGAAAATCACCGCCCAAGTGCTGATGGCCCAGCACGGCATCCGTGCCGGTGCCAGTGATGAGGTCGATCCGTCCCTGATCGCCGATCTCGCCCCGAGGCTGAAGGATTTGATCAATGCTCAGGACGCCGCGCGCTATCTCCGTGTCAGTGTCGATGTGCTGCGAGGTTTGATGGCGGATGAGGTGCTGGTGCCCGACTATCGGTTCAACGACAGGATGGTGGGGTTTCGACCTGAGACGTTGGATGCATTCCTGAACCGGTGGAGTAGTCCAGCGCAGGTTCAGAGGTCAGGCGGCAGGACTGCCAGGACCCCGTTGACCACCATCGCGCGGGCAAACCGGACGCGGACATCCCAACTGCTACTCGCCGCGCGAGGTGCGGATGTGACCTTCATTCCTGATCGACGGCGACGTGGGTTGGCGGCGCTCTGTGTGGCGGACCAGGATATTGCTCCGCTGTTGGAAGCCGCAAAGTTAACTCGGCGCAGAGTCCTGCCTGCTGGTATTAATAGCAGCATAACCAGTGCGAATACCTAATTGGTGGCATTCAAGGCTATCTGATCATAGCTCTTGGATCGGAAGGCCGATCTTTGCCGCGACCGCCTCAAGTCGCTCAAGCATTTTCAAACCTGCCTCGAACTCTTCCCGATCCTGACGATCATACTTGTCCTCGTCGGCGGCAATGGTGCCAGCGTCGATCTTTTCGGCCTGGTCGCGCAGATCCTCGCTGAATCGGTCGCGTTCTTTGGGGGTATAATGAAAGCCGACATCCCACAGGAATCCACGCACGATACTGTCGAAGAACGTCGGCAGAGGTGCATCGATCTGGATTTCATGATTGCCCCGCCGCCCGTCAGACAGTACCTGAGCGCTCACGTTGGGGTGGTCCTTGCGGGTGAGAGCCTTCCTCGTACCAAGATAGGCGGCGCTGCCTGCCAACGCAGTTTCGTCCACCAATGTACCCGTCATCTTGATCATGATCGGCAGGTGCTGCCAGTCTGACAGCGGTGAGAAACTCAGCGAAATACTTTCGCTTCCGTCATAGAGATACCGTCGTTCCGGCTTGAGGATGGCGTGGTTGTCCCAACCTGCCTCCACCTGTAAACGACCTGTCCGCAGCCGCTTTCCGGGCGTGGCTGCGTCCAATCCGTCATTGGTCTTGCGGAGCAACGGTTCGCATTTTTCGAATGCGGGCACGGGTTGGATCGAGACGTGATAGCGCAAAGCGACATGCGATATCTCCTCTAGCGGCTCGGCGGACGGACGCCTCGTTTCGGCGAGGAAGGCCGGAAAATCCATGGCGGCCACCCCGGTCATCGTGTCGGCCCAAGGGGCAAGGTTCGCCATCAGTTCGCCAACCGTCAGCCCGTCCTCAAAAATGACATGAGAACTCAAGGATTTCAGAAATACATCAGGATCTACGGCGTTCTCCCACACCCTCAAAGGCACCCGCCGCGAGATCCGGTTGTCAGTACGCCTGCTGCCGATACTGAAGGAGCGACGGAGCACCCCGTCCCGACAGAAGCGTATGACTTCCATTTGCTGCTGTTCCCATTGCTTGAGCTATCGCCAGTCGGCGAAGGCTGGTTGGTGGAATCCGTTGCCAATTGTAGGGATCAAATGCGGCGTCGGAAAGCAAAGGTTGACCTGATGGCTATTGCGCTGTCCCGCTTTGCGGGCACGCCCTATCAGCTGTGTGCTGCACAGATATTTGGACAGGGATTACTCCGTGATATGCGAAAGCGCGGGCTGCCGACAGTGCTTAGAGCTGAGCGCGATGTCGCGGCCTTGATTGAGGTAACGAAGGCGGAGCGGGGACGACGCATTCCTATAACGCATTCGCAGGAATGCGCCCAATGATGACAGCAAAAGGTGCTCATGATCTGTTTTCTGGGCTATCCGGCGTTTCGGGTCGATGGGGTCTGGAAGTGTCCCTTCCCTGAGCGGCGTTCAGATTCATGGATCGAACCCCGGTTCATCGACTACCTGATCCAGTTTTCAACCCGCAGCCCGCGAACGCGGGAAAACTCGTCCGTGTTGTCAGTCACGAGGATTGCACCTGCGGCGCAGGCATGTGACGCGATCAACAGGTCGTTCGGACCAATGGGCTTGCCAGCGGCCTCAAGCTCGGCACGAATGCCGCCATACTCCGCGTCAGCAGGCACATCGAGCGCCAGAATCTGCACACTTTCCAGTATCGCTTCAACATGCGCCAGGAGTTTCGCAAACCCTTTCCTGGCGCACCCATATCGCAGCTCTGCGGCTGTGATGATGCTCACGCAGATTGCGTCCGGGCCGACCTCGGCAATGCGCTTTGCCACGCTGCCGTCAGGATGTCGCAGCAGATCGGAGACGATATTGGTGTCGAGCATGTAGAGGGTCAAAGGTCGACTTCCCTGGCCGGGAGAAGCGTCTCGTCCACGTCTGGAAACTGATCCTCTGGTCCGAGTGGGCCTAGCCCAGCCAACACTTCAAGCAGGTTCTTGCGGCGCACCGGCTCGATGATAAGCCGGTTCCCATCACGATAGATGTTCACCCGATCCCCCGGCATCTCGAAGTCTGCGGGAATTCGGACAGCCTGGCTCTTGTTGTTACGAAAGAGCTTGGCTTCACGAGGTTCTGAATATGACTGCGGTCGCGGCATGATCGCCCCTCCTGTTCATATGTATATGCAGTGACATATACATCATCATGCGGAGATTTTCAATCTGCACCGGCGCCAGCCCCGTCCCTACAACCCGTATTGTGAGGAGCGGGCCGGGGCCCGCTCATCTCATCAACCCAAAGCGCCGGAACTGAGACCAATGGATGCAAGGTTGAACTCTGCTGACCCTAGCCAACTGTCGCTGGCGGTGATTTGCGCAATATGCTATCAGCGTGGGGTTGATGCGTAGTTGAAGATTTTGGAGGCTGGTTGGTGAACGCCCCCTTTAGCCAGACCGAGCGGTTGGGTCGGTTGACCACGGAGCTTGGGGCCGATGTTCTGTCCCTCCTACGTTTTGATGGCAGCGATCATCTGAATGACCTCTTCGAATATCGCGTCGAGGCCCTCGCCACCCGGGACGATCTGGATTTCGACGCGCTGATCGGCACCCATGCCACTGTTGAGATCGAGGCTCATGAGGAAATGCGGCCCTTTGACGGTATCGTCACCTCAGCACGTTGGGCGGGTGTGGGCGAGAACGGGCATCGTTACGATCTGACGCTGCGGCCATGGTTCTGGTTGGCCGGGCGACGGCGCAACCAGCGGATCTTTCACAACAAGACCGTGATCGAGATCCTGCAGGAGCTGCTGTCGGATTACGCGTCCCTAGGCGATCCGGCGCTGGAGATAAGTCTGTCGAAGGACTACCCGACGCTTGAATACACCGTGCAATATCGCGAATCCGATCTGGACTTCGCCCGCCGGCAGATGGAGCGACACGGGATCAGCTTCCACTTCAGGCACGCGATGGGCAGCCACACGCTGGTCCTAACCGACGACGTTCTGGCCCATGAAGAGATCGGGCCGCGCCCCTTCAAGCGCTATGATGGCCATCACCAATATGAGCAGGAGCATTTCTGGGACTGGGCGCCTGAGCGCAATGTAACCACCGGCGCGGTCAGGCTGGTCGATTACAACTTCAAGAAGCCCAGCCAGGCCATGGAAGTGGATCGTCTGGGCGATGCCCAATACGCGCAAGGCCAGATCGAAAGCTTCGACTACCCGGGCGACTACCTGGCGCAGGATGTCGGCCGGTTGGTCGCGGGTCTGCGCACCGAGCAGGAGCGCGGCGCCGACCGGCGCAACCGCGCGGTAGGCGACTGTGTCTCACTCGGCGCCGGGATGCGGATGACACTGTCGGGCGACAGGGTGCCGGGGACCGGCGAGACCTATCTGTGCCTCTCGGCCAGCCATCACTTCGTGAGCGAGGCTTATGGTTCCGGCGGGCAGGGCAGCGACGGCTATGCCTTTACCGGCAGCTATGTGCTGATGCCCGACACCGCGCCGATGGCGCCGCCGAAGCGGACCCCGCTGGCGGTGGTTCAGGGGCCGCAGACCGCCGAGGTCGTGGGCGAGGGCGAGATCGACTGCGACGAATACGGCCGTATTCTGGTGCGCTTCCACTGGGATTTGCAGAACGCCTATTCCATGCGCTGCCGGGTCAGCCAGAACTGGGCCGGCGCCGGATGGGGCGGCATGGTCATCCCCCGCATCGGCATGGAGGTACTGGTCGAGTTCCTTGAAGGTGATCCCGACAAGCCCATCGTCGTGGGGAACGTATTCAACGGCAAGAACGACGCGCCATACCCGCTGCCCGAACACAAGACCAAGGCCGTCTGGCGCTCCAAGACCCATCAAGGCGAGGGCTTCAATGAGATCAGCTTCGAGGATGAGGTCGGGCAGGAGAATATCGCTATTCATGCCCAGAAGGACCAGACGCTGAAGGTTCTGAACAACCGCATGAAGCGGGTGGATAATGACCAGATCGAAAGCGTCGGCAGCAACAAATCGATCGAGATCGGCAGCAATCATCAGGAACGCATCGGCGGCTCGATGAACCTGACCGTCGGTGGCGGCAAGATGGGGCTCTTCGCGGCGCTTGCCGGGATCGCCGGTCAGGCGACCAAGGACGCGCTGAATGTCGCGGGCGAAGCGGGCGATCCCTCGATCCCGGCCTTTCTGGGTGGTGTCGTGGCCGCGACCGTCGGCGGCGAGATGGCATCGAGCCCGCTGATCTCGGCCTTTGACGGCGCGGGCCAGAACCGGGCCATCGCCGGGGCCGAGCAGGTCGGCGCCGGCACGACGCTTGGCTCGGCGCTGTCGGCGATCATGCCGGTCTCAGGCGTGATGAACACGCTGGTCGAGAAGTTCAAGGCCGACACGATCGGCCTGGCGCGGACCGAGCAGATCGGATTGTTCAAGAACACCATGGTCGGATCGGTGCGCAACACCATGGTCGGACAGAAGGAGTTCACCAAGATCGGGGTCGAGCAGCGGCTGCAGGTCGGCAAGACCAAGACCGTCGATGTGGGCGAGGAATACACCACCCATACCGGCCAGCGCGCGGCGCATAGTTCGGG
This sequence comes from Paracoccus lutimaris, assembly GCF_003337565.1. Taxonomy (GTDB): domain Bacteria; phylum Pseudomonadota; class Alphaproteobacteria; order Rhodobacterales; family Rhodobacteraceae; genus Paracoccus; species Paracoccus lutimaris. The sequence goes on along the minus strand of NZ_QPJL01000022.1, from coordinate 9,211 downwards.
CAAGCTCTACCAGATCTCGTCCGAGGAGAAGTTCGAGGGAACGTCGAAGGTCTGGGAGATCAAGGCCAACGACACACTGCTGCTGTCCGCACCCGGCGGCTATGTCGAGATCAACAAGTCGGGCGTCCGCATCCGTGGCCTGAAGGTGCTGATCGAGGGCAACGCCATCGACTTCAAGTCCGGCGGCCCCGGTGAAGGCAGCAAATGCCTCCGTGCCATGGCCAAATCCGCAACGCCATTCGTGAGGTAGGGGATGCAGCAGGACGATCCCTGGTCGCTTGATGCGGCAAACAAACCCGCACGCACAGAGCTGAAAGTGGAACCGCAGGCCCCCACCTCTCTCGAAGATGCTCTGCTGGCCCTTGACCACAAATCCGCGCCGGTCTTCGCGGTTCTGGACGGCGCGCAATTCGACAACCTGCCGCAGGAATTGCTGATGGGCGATTTCGTCAGTCGCCCGCTCTATCTGGATCGCGGCGATAACAACCCCGAACAGATCATCACCGCCCCGCATATGGTCTGGCTGGACGAACACCCGGAAAAAATAACCGGCCGCGCGCCAAAGGACACCATCCCCGCCCTCATGGCACTTATTGCCGGCCGCCCGGCCGCCGTGTTCTGGCAATGCCCGGATGGAGCCGATGCTCTCTATAAGCACCTCAGGGGCATCAATGTGGTGATGTACCCGAAAGCGGCGCTGACCATCTACGAACAGCAATTCGTTGCGGAGAATGAGATCGCCGTCCTCTATCGGCACGCTGACGCCAATGTTATTGCGCAATCCATCTTCGCTTTGAGCCCCGCCAACCAGACACGCGTTCTTGGGCCCGCCTCCGCGCTGCTTTGCTCGCCCGAAAATATCTGGTTCGCTGATACGCTTATCTCGCTGACCGGCCCCACGCGTGATCGACGTCCGGGTGGCTTGATGCACCTGACTATCCAAGAGGCGCAATCCATTGCTGCCGCAAATCGAGAAGGTGCCGCAAGGCTGATTTCGGCCGAGTTGAAGCAGACGTCAGCCCTCTCATTAGAAGCCCTTGAGCGGCAGGTCCACGCCGCCGTCATTCGGGCCGAACAGTATGAAATCGGTCAACTGGAAGATCTGCATACCTTTGTTACGCTTGATCTTCTGATGGGCGCTGGATTTGAAACAAAGCCACAATTTGCAGAGGCGCTCGAGGAGCTTTGTGACCTCGAAAAGCCTCCTGACGCACGGATCCACTATGCCAAACAAGCCTGCAATCGAGCGGAGACCTAACTGATGACCTGCCCGACCTGCCGACAGAATTGCGGTAACGGAGCGTCAAATCCTGCCCGTCACCGCCAGGGCGATCCAATATATATGTCCCTCTGCAGAATTATGTGCCAGGTCCGCAAAGAGTTTTGCGAAGGCCGCCATAGAGGAAAGACCCAGAGCCAAGTGGCCGAGGACAGGGCCAAGACGGACGGACGGCTCCGAGGGGCCATCCAGAACAACGCTGACCCCCGGATCCGCGGCGGTCAGCCCCAAGTCAACAGCCAACGTTATGTTCGTTACGACAATATGCCCAGACGGTGGAGGAGAACACCCGTGTCGCCGGAAACGATCCGGCGGCATCTGGACAATATTGAAAGCCAGATCCGCCGGCGCGGCGCAAGGATAATGGCCACCAAAGCCGGTCGCGCGGCCGCACGATCCTGGATCAAGCTTGTTCCCATACTGAACGTCATTTCGACCGCCTATGACGTCTACGATATCGGAAGTGCAGGCATAGAGATCGTGCAAGAGATACGGCAAGCGCGGCAACAATTGTCGGGCGATATTTATCGCGTGCGCCCTGACGTTGCGGTTGAGGGCGCCAATGGACAGTTGCAAAGCATCTATGATTTCAAGTTTGATGGCGATCAGTGGCAGGAGGGTCAGGAGGAACTGTATCGGAAGTCGCTTCAGGATTCCAACGCGGCTGATCAGCGACCACACCAGGTGAACTCGGCGGAATGCGGCTGTGACGGACCTGCCAATATTCGAAGCGGTGGAGCGTTATCATGAGTTGGATCAACGATCCCATATTCAACGGTTCGCATGAAGAGCACGGTCGCATCCTGTTGTCCCAAACGGCGCGCCCCGCCTTTCGGCTTGGCCTTTTGTCGTCGATCCATCAGGCGCACCCGTTCGAATTTGTCGATGAGTACCAGAGGCTGTTCGAAGTTTTTGAACCGATCCTGCGTCGTGACGCCAAGCGGTTGAAATTCTGGGAAGAGCCCGGACTGATCCGACGACGAAAGTCGATACAGAAAGGGGACTGGACGCCTTTCGCACATCTGAAAGCATCGGTGCCGCCACCGGACTTCACATTTGTCGGCTTCGAATTTCAGTCAGGCAAGACGGTAGACGATATTCACGACGCGGGTCCTACCTCGTTCAGGGTTCGTATTACCGATACCAGCTGGCTGGACGCCACCGTACCGGTAGACGCCCTTGACGATGGCACGCTGGATGTAGATGAACTTAAGGCGGCGCTGCTGGCGATCCCCACAAGGTCTGGCTTCGCCGGTTATGGCTTGTGCCTGTCGCAAGACCATCACGGAACCGGTCCTTCGCAGGGTTACAGGACGTATGAGGTAGCACGCAAGTTTCCGGCGATTGATACGCAGTATCTGAGTTCGCGGGGCTGGGCTAACGGTTCGGACGACGATCCGAACCGAACCTGGATTCTGGGGCTGAACTGGCTCACCCTGGTGGGTGAGCCATTTTTGTCCCGCATGGGCGGGGTTACCTCGATCACCGATGGGCTTCCTTCCGAGATAACCTGGGAGAAGGGCAACGAAACTGTCCTTTTCCAGATCGGCGATCGACCGATCACCGGCGAGGCAGGCATCGATGACGCGCTTTTGCCGCTTTATTTCGAACTTGGGGCGCGACTTCAGCCACCTGGTGACGTGACACCAAGCAGGAAGTACCCACGTCCGGTCTTCGTGAACACGCTGCAGAATGAAGGCGTAGACTGGGACAGGCGGTTCTATGACCGAAGGTGGTTTAAGAAGGGACAAGCTGAATGAGAAACCCTGGATTTCCCGTGGTATTCGAGACCGGCACGGCTGATGTGATCCAAATCACGCTGGCGACAGCAGAGCGTCATCCAGCGAAGGATCTGTTGGCGGACGGCGTGATGGGCAGAGCGCTTTCTGATCTTGGCCTTGTTCTGGCGGACGCTGCAGCTTCCGCGGATGCGCCCAAAGTAAGGATTTCCGCCAAGTCTCGCCATGAGATCGAAGTGATCTTGCCGGGCGCGGTATTTTCCGAAGACTGGCATTTGGCCGCCATTTTCAACCTTATCGAACAGGCGATCTTTCTGGGGCAGGAAGAAGACCCCTTCATAATTGCAGGCGTCTTGCGCGCAGCGCGGTTCGCCGACGCATCGATGGAGCGGCTGCAACAATCCCTTGGTGCTGCGGTTCAGGCCGCGAGAAGCGCGCTTAATTCCCGTCTTACATCAAGTGGTGCCGGCGATGGCAGTTCGTGGCCTGAACATCCGATCGACTGGCTAATCGATATGCAACTCGAGCTTTCGCACGCTCTTCGGCCAGAGGCGCGGGCAGAGGTCGCGGCGAGGTTTGAGTTGTTGAACGCCTTGTTGGGAGAGACCGCCTTTGATCCGGAAGCTGACCCGCTTGTGTGGCTTGAAGAGGCGCTTGCGCCTTACCCAGCTGCGGCCGAAGTAAGACCGACCGACATGAAGCTCGCCATTGAGATGCCGCCATCCGATCCGGCGCTGATCCTGATACTGTTCGAGCGTACGCTTGAGTTCCGGTATAGGGTGACGGTGACACGCTGGATGGTTGAACTGCGCGAGGGTTGGTAAGTTCGCTCTTTGAAGGGGGCGGGACCTGATTTGTCGCTGCGTTACTGCATTGGTGGTCGGCACCCATGGGTAATGCTGAATGCATCCGATTTGGATCGAATAGGAGGCACGATGCCCCAGCCAATCGCACTTATCGGCCATGCCCATACCTGTCCTGTCCATGGCGGTGGCCCAGTGCTGAACCCCGGTCAATTTCTCGTCCGGTTCAATGGCATTCCGCTTGCCGTTGAAGGCGGGCAATGCGGTTGCCCCGGAGCGCCCCCGCTGCCCGACCCGATGGTCAAGGGATCAAGTGTAGTGAAGATCAACGGGCGTGGGGTCATGCGAGTGGGTGATCAAACCGCGCATAGCGGAAAGATCGCGATGGGCGTTCCGGCACTTAGATCCGACTGATCGCATTTGTGTCATCAGGGTACTTTGCCTTTTGGAGCGAGAGCGCCGGCAGTTGACTGATCGTAAAGATAAACTGCTGCGGGAGCTTCATCGAGCATGACACTGGCTCGCACTGACGGGCGCAGGATGTCGCGCCAAATATCCGATTCCCCGCGGGAGCAATTCGACTATGACGATCTGGCCGATTTGATCGGAGAGCAACCCAGATAAAGAGAAGAATTCAATATTTCCTGACTTCAAGCGTCCGAAACGGGCAATGGCTATAGGACTTGCGTTTCTCAGTCCGCACAGCATTGGATGAAACGAAAGGCAATCGTCAAAAAATTACTGGCGCGAGACCCAGCAATCGTTCATGATTCGTTACATGAACAAAGCAAGACTTCGTGAAATTTCACACCCGATTTGGCGTTTCAGGAAGGTTTGCCTTTTGTTTCACGAAGGCGGAGCTTCTGGCTAGACAGATGGGCCCCCGACGCTTTCGCTAGCCTGTGCAAAGTGCGTGACTGACAGTATATTTGTCTGCTCAACTTGACATTCTGAGCGTCGAAACCGGCCCCTTTGCAGACATTCGCCATGTGCGAATGCTGCGCGGCGGCGTTCCCGGAAGCGGTCGTTCGACGTGTGGCACAGAAATTCGTCCGCGCGAAGCTCCGCGTTCCTCTGCATACGAGGCGTAGCGATGTGGGGTGAGGCAGATCCTTAAGCTGCGATCATAGCATCGTCGCCACCCCGGAACTGAAAAGATCGCGACAGAAAAGGGGCCCTCAGCATCCCGAAACGCCAGCCCCGGCGACAGATCCTCGTAGGCACGGCCGAAGAAGGCCAGGATGGCGAAGGCGGCGATATATACAAGAGATGTCCTGACATGCGCATTCCTGTCCTTTCAAATGCTACAACCTACCTCCAACGCTAAGGCGTTGATGCCGCGGGAAAGAAATTCGTCATTATCGAACATAGTGTGCAGGTTCACCCCGGTGCCGCAGCCGCTGACAGAGGGCAGATTCTCGTTGGGGAAGGCTGAGCGACGATTTCATGGAAACAGGGAAGCGAGATGGCTCCGCCAATAAGTAACCAGCCGTCTCGGAGCATGTCCCGAGGGCGCTTTCATCACGAGCAAGGGAAAGGTTGCTGCTTCTTCAGGCAGCCGCTATGATCGCCCAGCATGTTCTTGCGGTTCAGGCCAATACTAAACTTTGGTAGTTAACTTGTCAGTCGAGCCCATTGTTGTAGATCCGTGGGCACTGCCCGCCAGCCCAGCGAGTTATGCACGCGATGTTGAGGATAGGCTGACACTACTGACCCGAACAGTACAGCCCTTGGGTCAGCAGTTTGGAGTATGGCCAAAGAAAGCCGTGCCGGATGTGTTGCGCGACGACATATTTGGAAAACGGTGGGCATATAGCTATGCATTGGTTGATGCAGCGCGGGTTGACGATCTTGCTCAGCGGCTGGAAGACCATACACCGAGAGCGCAATGCCTTTTCGATGGCCAGATGGCGGAGGTCGCATCATCGTCGTCCCCTTGGCTAATCGAAATTGCTGACAATGATCGTTTCACCCGCAGCCTATTCACCGCAGGAGATCGCGGAAGCGGGCTTTGGGATGCCAAATGCGGCTTGATCCTCAGATCGGATCTGCCATTGGAGCGGGTACGCGCCAACTTTCGCAAGATCACCCAGTTTTACGACGATGAAAGTGGAAAGCAGGTATTTCTGAGGTTTTGGGATCCTCTTTATGCACGATACCTACTGTCACATGGATCGACAGAAATGCGTTTAAGACTCTTGCGCACAGGTCCTATGATGATGAGGGGGGCCGAGACAGATGAGTTTCTGATATGGAGCCTTCCCGACAAGTTGCGCGACCTCAAATCGAAAAGTCCATTTCGCCTGCATGCGATGGATCGTTACGCGCTAAAGGTGGCGCGGCTGGATGATTTCGTGACCAGAGTATTGATATGGATGCGATCCTCGTATGGAAGCTTACCCTGCGAAATATCTGAGCGGCGCTTTGTGTTGGAGTTGTCCGTGCATGCGCGTGACACGCTTGGGCTGAAAACAGAACGGACCATCTCGGACTACGTCGCCGCCTCGTGGCTCTTGCGGGCGCCAGCGGAACGGCGGTTGGACATGCGCCCTTTGCGCCACGAAATTCCCCAGGCAACACTGGCCCGCATACATGACATAGCATATGACTTTTTCAAAGCGAGTTCATAGTGTTCAGATTTCTTGACCAGTTTGCCATCATTCTGCGCGAAGCACCCGTTGAGACTGGGCGAGCGGCGAACAGATTTTCGACCTCACAGGCGGTTGGTGAGACTGAGCCGCTCGAATGCCACCGCTGCCAGTGCGAGAAAGTTTACGATCAGGTCATGTCGCGCGTTCTGCGGGTCAAGAACATGTGCACCAGTTCAGGAAATACCTGTACGGTTAAAAATTTTTCTGCTCAGCGACGCCGAAACAAGGCGATTTCGGCCGACTATGCCAATATCTACATGAAGCCAACGGGCGAAGCAAAACGCCTGAAATTCGCAGGCGGTGCAGCGCTTGGATCGACCCATATCGGTTATGGCATGGATACGGCGGTCGATGCGCTGGAAGGGTGGGGCACCACCGCGGCGCCGAACGAGCCGGCCGATATCGTCTTGGAAAATGGCACGCGCATCAGGAATGACGGATTGCCGGGCGATCTCGTGGATTGGCAGGAGATCGGTTCTTGGGTACTGACCGGCGATGGTTGGTTCGACGGGGTTACATACCAAGACACGCTGGTTGGCCTTCGTCGTCTGATCTACGGAAATCTTGCCATCTACATGGATCTGGGTGCTGTTCTGCATTTCTGCCAGATGCATGAAGAGCGGTTTCATTTTTTCAGGGACGGCAAGGTTGAAGAGTTCATCGAATGCTTCGACCATTTCGTAAACTACGTGAAGGATAAATATGCCCACGAGCATGAGGTCTATAGCGGTCAGGGCACCTTCGGCTCACCCGAAGGGGGCTATCTGCGAAATGGCCTTCGCGGAATCGCGGCAAATAACTTTGAGCGCTCGCTGACGATCATCGATCACGAGCAGCGCAATATTCTTGAAGATTTTATGTATCGCCTGAACCAGAGCAGCATTCCACCTGCCGCGTTTTCTGATCTGGGCGGTCGTGGTGGTGATGCAAGGTTCCGCAAGTTTATGAATGCACTGGAAAAAGTGGCTGGAAACCGTTACGGTCCCGGCACGATGTTTTCCGGTATCAGGGGCTTGTTCTCCGCTACGCCGCTGCCTTACCGGATCGAGCATGTTTCGATCACTATGGCAGGCGTGGTGTCAATTTCACTTCAGAGCCAAAAGCAACCGTTTATGTATCCCTTCACTGGCGGCGACTTCTCCGATCAGAACGTCCGCACGCCCTGGTTCAAGGATGTGGTCCGGCATTTCGTTCGTGCGGAGAACGAGGATTTTACTTGGCCCGAAGGAGGAACCAATACCTCTTACCCTGTATTTCTCAAGCGCGGTGGTGAGGATCTGGGCAGGGTGTCTGCGTCCAGACATCCTCAACTGAAGCCCCTGCTCTATGCCGAAATTCAGGCGGTCGCTGCCGCAGGTCCAAGATGACGGGAAAATCGCTGCCCAGTGTTTTGGTTTTCATGATGGGATCTTTGGCTGCAATGGCAGGTTCTCTGGGCGATAGCAAACCTCTCACGCTGGATATCCAAGCGGGCGAGCCGTTGGGGGACGCAATGACGCGCTCGACCATGGCGGTCGACATTCCCATCACGCCCGACATGCAGGGGCTGCCCCTGCCGCCTTTGGCATCATGGAACGGCAACGGCCCCTATCAGTTGGCCCTGCAAGCCGGAGGCGAGAGTAGCATCGTCATTCCGTGGACCCCTTCAGGTGGCACGATCTGGATGAACTTTGGCGTCATAGATGAGATTGACCTAGACTTCATGTACTTCGACGCTGCCCGTGTTGATGGCAGCACTGCGGGCGATATCAGCGCAACGGATGCCGATATCGAAGCCATCGTCAGCATCTATGCCGGATTGCAGGCGGTCGAACCACGCGCAGCAGAGATGGCATCTTGTTATCATAATAGAATTCCGCTCGAATTTTTGGAGAAGGATCGGCGTGATAGCGCAAGCGGCAACTGTGACAGGACCGTACTGATCGCCCACCCTCAGGCCCCCGACGACTTGCGCGTCGCATTGCGACAAATTCTGCACGACGCAGGGGAAGAGATCAGGAATGAATCCGATGCCCTGAACAGAACTCCACTGACCTTAAATCTGGGCCAATGGTGGCTGCCGAACGGGAACTTACTCATGTTGACCGTGATACCGTTCTCAGAAGCAGCGCCGAATGCACCGCCATCGAGATTGAAGCTTTCAATGAACGTCCGCGAATTCTTCCGCGCCGGTCTCAGTCGACTGGTTCGGACATGTCATGACCAGCAAGCCATTTTCCCAGAGAAAATCAATTATTCGCAAGAACAGGCGGCGCGGATCTTTCATGGTCTTTACGGTGATTTTTACCCGCCCGTGGTCGATGGTGAGATCGTGACGGATATGGGTGTCCTAGAGCAATTGGATTGGTCGAGACTCGGTGATGATTATTGGAATGATGCTGACACACGCCGAAATTTTTGTTTGCTGCTGCAGGAGCTTGAGCAGAAGGTCAATTATGCAGGGCCTGTCGCACCATTGCGATAGATCGTACCGGTTGCCGACCGGTCAGGAACCGATTTCGCCGCGATGCCCCGCTCCCACGAGCAACCGATTGGCCTATGTCGCAGCGAAATCTAAGTATTCGTAGTAGTGATGCTTCGCCTTTGTTGGGCGAAACGAATGACCCCTCTAGGGTCAGGACTCGTTCTCGCATCATAGCCAGAAGAGATATGCTCGAAAGTTGGTGACGCTTGATCAGGCGGCAGCTTGAATGTGGCGGACGCCGTCGCGGAACTCAACCCCGCTGATGACCTCTGGCA
>NZ_QPJL01000021.1 GCF_003337565.1 Paracoccus lutimaris | reverse complement strand
CGCCACCCGCTACGACAAGACCGCCGAAAGCTTCCTTGGCTTCATCGATATCACGTCGATCCGCCTCTGGCTCCGCCATTTGTCAACATGACCTAGAAAAAGCACACAAGGATGCCCGAGATATCAAGAAGGACGAAGCAGACAAAAGAGTGGGCTGCCTGATAATAGCACCTCGAGAGGAACCGAGAAATCCTGATAATTTCGTCTCGCATCTTGACGAAATCTGTAAAGAAGCAGAGATTTCATTCCGGATAGGCAGCGAGAAGAACCCTGTATGGCTAGCATTTAAAATCGTTTCTTAACTGATCGGTTTCTATAAACACATATAGGCAGAGATAAGATGACTACACATTCACAACCAACAACCTGAAGCCCCCGACTGGACGCCCCCGCCCCTCGCCGCTAAGCATGTCGCGGATCGCAGCGGGACAATGACTTATGACCGATACCTTGATGATGCTGGCCGCCGGGTTCTTCGGCGGCATGCTGAACGCCGTCGCCGGAGGCGGCACCTTCATCACCTTTCCCGCCCTTGTCGCCAGCGGCGTGCCGGTGGTCATGGCCAATGCGACCAGCACCGTGGCCGCCCTGCCCGGCTATCTGGCCGCAGCCGTGGGCTTTCGCCATGACATTGCCCGGATCGAGCGGCGGCTGGTCACCCGCCTGACGCTGTGGACGCTGGCCGGGGGCACGGTCGGCTCCTGCCTGCTGCTTGTCTCGTCTAACAAGGCATTCGCGGTGCTGGTGCCGTTCCTGCTGCTGGCGGCGACCTCGATCTTCATCTGGGGGGCGCGCGTGCGCGAATGGGCGGCGCAGCATCGCAGCATGGTCGTGCCCTTTGGCGCCGGAACCATGCTGCCGGTCGCGATCTATGGCGGCTATTTCAATGGCGGGCTGGGCATCATCCTGCTGGCGTTGTTCGCGCTATGGGGGATGACCGACCTCAACCAGATGAACGGGCTGAAAAGCTGGCTGTCATTCGCGCTGTCGGTGATTTCCTTTGCGATCTTCGCTGTCGGCGGCCAGGTTGACTGGATGCCGGCCGCGGTGATGAGCATCGGCACCATTCTGGGCGGCTATCTGGGCGCCCCGGTCGCGCGGCGCCTGCCGGTGCGATGGCTTCGGGCATTGATCGCGGCCATCGGCTTTGGCATGACGGCGCTATTCTTCTGGCGGCTGTTCTAGGCCGCGACCAACCCGAAAGGAATCCGAAATGTCCGACATCAAACGCATCGAGACCGGCGCCCGCATGAGCCAGGCCGTGGTCCATAACGGCACCGTCTATCTGGCCGGTCAGGTCGGCAAGCCCGGCGCCTCGGTGACCGAGCAGACGCGCGAGGTTCTGGCCCAGATCGACCGGCTGCTGGCCGAATGCGGCTCGGACAAGACCCGCATCCTGTCGGCGCAGATCTGGCTCGCGAGCATGGGCGATTTCGCCGAGATGAACGCGGTCTGGGACGGCTGGGCACCGCAGGGCCACACCCCCGCCCGCGCCACCGGCGAATCGGCTCTGGCCACCCCCGACTACAAGGTCGAGATCATCGTGGTCGCGGCGCAGAACTGAGCGCGCCCAGCACGGATCGCGCGGCGCGCAGGCCCGGAGCCTCGCCGCCGCGCCCCAGCCGCTCCATGGTCAGCTCCATCGCGGCGATCTGCGCAGACCGGTCCTCGGGATGCTCAAGCAGGCAGAACAGCGCCTGCGACATCGGACCGGGATCGCAATCCGCGCCCAGAAATTCCGGCACCGCGCGGGTCTCGCTGACCAGATTGACCAGCGTCACCGTATCGGTTTTCAGCATCAGGCGGATGATCAGCCGGCTGAGCGGCGCGACGTCATAGCCGATCACCATCGGCACGTCATTGGCCGCCAGATCCAGACTGACCGTCCCCGAGGCCGCCAGCGCCAGATCGGCGGCGGCGAATGCCGCGCGTTTCTCGTCTGCGTTTTCGACGACGATGGGCGCGGTCGGCCAGCGTTTCGCCATGTCGCGCACCAGCCCCGAGACCCCGCGCACGGTCGGAATGACCACGCGGATCTCGGGCACCCGGTCGCGCAGCCGCATCAAGGCCTCGTCAAAGCGCGGTCCCAGCCGCGAGACCTCGGTCCGGCGCGAACCGGGCAGGCACAGGATCAGCGGCTGGCCGGGCGCGATGCCATGGGTTTCGCGAAACGCCGCCGCCTCGGCCGGGCCGGCGACAGGTTCGGCGACGATAGGATGGCCGACGAAATCGCAGCTCATGCCGGCGGCCTGCATCAGGGGCGGCTCAAAGGGCAGGATCGCCAGCACATGGTCGATGACCTCGGCCATCTTTTTCGCCCGCCCCGCCCGCCATGCCCAAACCGAGGGCGCAACATAATGGATGGTGCGCAGATCAGGGTTCAGCGCCCGCGCCTGACGCGCCACGCGCAGGCAGAAATCGGGGCTGTCGATGGTGATCAGCGCGTCAGGCTTTTCATCGGCGATGGCCTGGGCGGTCTCGGCGATGCGGGCCTTCAAGGCGCGGTATTTCGGCAGTATTTCCCAGATGCCCATCAGCGACAGCTCATCCATGGGAAAGCGGCTGGTCAGGCCCTCGGCCTCCATGGCGGGGCCGCCGACGCCCAGAAACTCGACGCCCGGCACCAGCTGCTTGAGGCCCGCCATCAGCGCAGCGCCCAGATTGTCGCCCGAAGGCTCACCCGCGATCAGAAAGAGCTTCATTCCGTCATCCCTTTTCGCAGTCCGCAAGGAGGAAACGGCCCGGCAGGCAGGGGCGTTCCCGCAATCAGGCCCGAAATCAGGCCCGCGCCCAGAGAAACAGGCCCGCATCGCGCGCGGCAGCGATGGCCGCCTCGCGTTCCAGCAAGATGACGCCGCCCGCCTCCCAGACGATGCCGCCAAGACCCGCCGCCGCGACCTGTGCCACGGTGTCGGGGCCGATGGTCGGCAGGTCGATCCGCCGGTCCTGACCGGGCTTCGGCGCCTTGTAAAGCACGCCCCTGGCACCCTTGGGATCGGGCTTCAGCCTCGAATGCAGGGCGGCGAATTCCAGCATGGCCTGCGTGCCCGGCAGCGCTTCGATGGCAAGACAAAGCCCCTGCGCCACCACCGCGCCCTGACCCACATCCAGCGGGCCGAGCCCCCGGACGATCTGGGCCGCGCGGGCCGCGTCCTTTTGGTCACGGGGGCTGGGTTCGCCCACCAAAATCCCCTCACCCGGCACAAGGTCAGGCAGGATTTCATCGACAGAGCGAACTGTTAGGCCGCTTTCCTCGAAGACGTCGATGACCGCGCGCAGGGCGGCATCATCGCCCGACTGCATGCCCATGACGATGCGCGGCACGATGGCCATGGTGCGGGCGTCGAACAGGTCCGGCTCGATCCGGGGGCGGCGGATGGCACCGGCAAAGACCACCTCGGTCGCGCCCTGATCCAGCAATTCGTCCAGAAACGGCACCAGCCGCTCCAGCCGGAAGGGCTTGGCCGCGACCTGCGGCTTCAGCCCGTCCAGCGCATAGACCAAAGGATCGTCCAGCGCGGCGGCAATGGCGGGGGCAAGGCGGCCCTCGCCGGCGATCAGGGCAATGCGACTCATGGATGGGGCGCCAGAAAGCTGCGGTCCGAGGGGCCAAGGATGAAGTCCAGAACCTCGCTGACCATCGGCCCGTTTTCGCCCTTGGCGAGCTGGCGGGCGGTGTCGCGGAAACTGCCCTGCCCCAGCTTGCCCAGCATGTCGCGCAGCGCGTGGATTTCATCGCGCGAGGTGCCACGGCGTTTCAGCCCGACAAGGTTCAGCCCGTCCAGATGCCCGCGCGGCCCCTGCACGAGGCCAAAGGGGATCACGTCGGCGGTGACCATGGTCACCGCGCCGATCATCGCGCCGCGCCCGATGCGCACCCATTGATGGACGCCCGACAGGCCACCGACGATCACGTCATCTTCCAGCACGCAATGCCCGGCGACCGAGGCATTGTTGACCAGAATCACCCGGTTGCCGATCTGGCAGTCATGGGCGACATGGCTGCCGGCCATGAACAGCCCGTCATCGCCGACGCGGGTGACACCGCCGCCGCCCTCGGTGCCGGGGTTCATGGTGACATATTCGCGGATGCGGTTGCGGGCGCCGATTTCCAGACGCGCGCGTTCGCCCTTGAATTTCAGATCCTGCGGGATCTCGCCGACCGAGGCAAAGGGAAAGACCACGGTCTCGTCGCCGATCACCGTCTCGCCAGCGACGACAACATGGGATTTCAGCACCACGCCCCGCCCCAGCGTGACCTGAGGGCCGACGACGCAGAAGGGGCCGATCTCGCAGCCCTCGCCGATCCGGGCGGCGGGATCGACCACGGCCGAGGGGTGGATGGCGCTCTCAGCCATTTTCGCCCCGGTTCATCATGGCCATGATCTCGGCCTCGGCGGCCAGTTCGCCATCGACGATGGCGCGGCCCTCGAATTTCCAGACCTTGCCGCCGCCGCGCAGGGTCTTGATATGCAGTTCCAGCACATCGCCCGGCACGACCTTGCGGCGGAAACGGCATTTGTCGATGGACATGAAATAGGTGCCCATGCCCTTGTCGGCCAGATCAAGGCTGCAACCGACCAGAACTGCCGAGGCCTGCGCTATCGCCTCGATGATCAGGACGCCCGGCATCACCGGCTCCTGCGGGAAATGGCCCTCGAAATGCGGCTCGTTCGAGGTGACGTTCTTGATCCCGACGCAGCTTTCCATCGGCACGATGTCGCGCACCTTGTCCACCAGCAGGAAAGGGTAGCGATGCGGCAGGATCCGCTTGATCAGCGCCAGATCGGCTTCGGTCGGCGGGATATAGGGGGTCTCGTCGGCGGCCATGCGCGTTCCTCTTGGAGTGTTTTCATTTGCCTAGCAACGGGGCGTCAACTTGGCAAGTTTCGCCGGTCATCGGCAACCTGACACACAGGCGGCGGGGCGCCTAGGCCGCACGACGCGACCAGCCCCGCCCCTCGGCCAGCCAGCCCGCCAATGCCAGCCCCGCGATCAGGACAAGCCATCCCCAGGGCGGCAGGATCGGGCGATGGGTCATGCCGCTGACCGAGGCCGCCTTGCGGGGCGTGATGGCGATCCAGTCGCCGCCGACCCCCTGACCATGCGCCGGACGCCCCTCGCGTACCGTGCGCAGGCGCGGGATGCCATCCGAAAGGTCCAGGACCGCGCCCTGTGTCGCCTCGGCCAACGGACCCAGCGCCGCGCCCGAGGCCACGGTTTCCTCGAATTCGCGGGGGGCGGCGGGGCCAAGGGCGATGACGCGGGTGATCTTGCCATCCGTCAGCCGGTAAAGCCCCGGCCCCGGCGCGATCCAGCGCACCGAGAACCGCCCCGGCCCGGTTTCCGCCAGCGGCAGGGTCACGACCTCGCCATCGGGGCGGGTGATGCGGATGGGGCTGGCACTGCGGTCCATGGTGCGCCGGGTGATGGTGACCGTCAGCCCGCCCGAGACCTCGGCGGTCAGCGCCTCTTCCTCGAGGTCGGGTTCCTTCATCGACCAATGCGCGATGCGGCGCAGCAACTCAAGCTGCGGGCCGCCGCCTTCGAAGCCGCGCCCCCAAAGCCAGACCTGATCCGAGGTCATCAGCGCCACCCGCCCCTTGCCCACGCGGTCAAGGATCAGCAGTGGCGCGTCATTGGCGCCGGTCATCACCACCTGCGCGCCCGGGCTGGGAATGACCTGCGACATGCGCAGCCAGCGTCCCCAGTGATCCCCGCGCCCTTCGCGCGGGGCGCCGGTCAGCCCGGCGGTGACCGGGTGGCGGGCGCCGTCCTCGGTCAGGCGCGGCAGGAACGGCTCGTCATAGATGCGGCCGGTCGGGCGCACGGGCAGGATCGCCCCCAGGGGCGACAGGTTCAGGCTTTCCACCGTCGACATTTCGGGGCCGGCAGCGACCAGCACCGCGCCGCCCTCTTCGACATAGCGGCGGATATTCTCGTAATATTGCGGCAAGAGGATGCCGCGCACCCGGTAGCGGTCAAAGATGATCAGGTCGAAATCGCGAATCCGCTCCATGAACAATTCCTGGGTCGGAAAGGCGATCAGCGACAGCTCGTCCACCGGGACCGCGTCCATCTTGTCCGGCGGGCGCAGGATGGTGAAATGGATCAGATCGACATTCGCATCCGATTTCAGCAGGTTGCGCCATGTTCTTTCACCCGGATGCGGCTCGCCCGAGACCAGCAGCACCCGCAGCCGGTCATGGACGCCCTGAATCTGGATGGCGGCGGAATTGTTGCGGTCGGTCAGCTCGGGCGGGCTGGCCTCGGGCGCGTCAAAGCCGATCGAGACCACGTTCTGCCCGGCATGTTCGGGCACCACCGGCAAATCCAGCGTCACGCCCGCAGGCAGCTCGATGCTGCGCGCATCCTGACCGTCGACCGAGATGTTCAGCCGCGACGGCATCTGCGCGGCCTCGGGCGGGACGGCGCCCTGATCCTCGATCCGGACCCGGATGGTGACGGGCTGACCGATCAGGCCATAGGCCGGGGCCTCTTCGATGACCAGCCGGCGGTCCCAGTCGACGGGCGTTCCGGTCAACAGGACATGGACCGGCGCGGGCGCCGTCGCAGGCAGCGCCGATGCGTCATGCGCCAGCCCGTCGGTCACGGCGACGATACCGGCGATGCGGGTCTGCGGCTCGGCCGCCAGCGCCCGGGTCAGGGCGGTGCCGATCAGCGTGCCATCGGGATCGTCGCCCACGGTCACGCGGCGGATCTCGGTGCCCGGCAGGGCGTTCAGCTGCTGCGTCAGCTCTTCGATGGCGGCGTCGGCCTGTTCGCCGCGGCCCGGCAACGACTGGCTGGCACTGCGATCATCCAGCAGGATCACGATATCGGACAGCATGTTGCGCATGCCGGTTTCCAGCGCCGGCCCGGCCAGCGCCAGCGCCGCCGCAGCCCCGGCCAGCCCGCGCCAGAACCAGCCCCGCAGGCCCCGCCACAGCGACCACAGCATGACCAGAACCGCCAGCACGGCAATCGCGCCGACCAGCGGCCATGGCAGCAAGGGATCAAAGCTCAGCCCGTTCACCGGATCGCCTCCTCTTGCCGCAAGCGGTCAAGCAAGGCCGGGACATGCACCTGATCGGATTTATAGTTTCCGGTCATCACATACATGATCAGGTTGACGCCAAAGCGGTAAGCCATCTCGCGCTGGCGCTCGCCGTCAAGGCTGGAGCCGACGCTGAACATCGGCAGGCCGTTTTCATCCATTGCCCAGGCCTCGGCCCAGGAATTGCCGCCGATCACGACCGGCGAAACCCCGTCATTCAGGCTGCGAAAGGGCACGCCCTCGGCCGCGGCAGCATCCGCCGGCGGGGCCTCGGCCCAGATGTCGCGGCCCTGATAGCGGCCGGGGAAATCCTGCAGCAGGTAAAAGGTCCGGGTCAGCACATGATCACGCGGCACCGGCGCCAGCGGCGGAATATCCAGGGGCGCCGCCAGCCGTTTCAGCGCCGCCGCCCCGTCCGGCCCGCCAAGCCCGGCAATATCGCCGTCGCGGGTGTCAAACAGGATCATCCCGCCCGAGCGCAGGAAATGGTTCAGCCGAACGTAAGCCTGCGGCGAGGGAGAGGGCTGCCCATCCGTCACCGGCCAGTAAAGAAAGGTCAGCAAGGACAGGTCGTCCCGGTCCAGATCAAGGCCGATGGGCTCGCCCGGCTCGACAGTGGTGCGCGCGGCCAGCACCTGCGAGATGCCGCGCAACCCGGCTTCGGAGGTTTCGTCCACCTCGGGGTCGCCGGTCACGACATAGGCCAGCGCCACGTCATCGGCGGCGCGGATCAGGCGCGGGTCGGGCTGTTCCTGCGCCCACACCTGTGCGGCGCCAAGGATCAGGGCCAGAATCAGGAAAATCCGCGTCATGCCAGCCCCCTTTGGCCAATGCCGCGCGCCAGCCATGCGCTGCCCAATGCGTCCAGCGCGAACAGCAGCGCCGCCAGCGCGATCAGCCAGCCGCGCAGGTCCAGCCCCGCCGTCCGCGCCGCCGTTTCCACCCGCGCGCCCGGCCAGTCGGCCAGCGCCAGGGTCCCGCCCGCATTCAGCGCGGCGACCCGTTCACCGGCGCGATAAAGCCCCGCTGGCGCGCCCGGCCCCGCCCCCTTGGTGAAATCACCGGCCGAAACCGGCACCGGGTCCTCGGGGTCCTGCGCGCGGCCAAAGCCGTCCAGCACCTGCTCGGGCGTCCAGAACGTATCCTCGGCGGGGGCGGTGTCGGGCTGCGGGCTGCTGGCGCGGGCAGTCTGGACCAGCCGTTGCAGCATCTCGACGAACAGGCCCGAGATCGCCAGATTGGTCCATTCGGCATTGGCCGAGGTGTGAAACAGCACCATCTGCCCCTGTCCGTAAGGCGCGCGCGTGACCAAGGGCGTGCCGTCGGTCAGTTGCGCCAGCGTCTTTTGCGCAAGATCGGGCGCGGGTTCGGCCAGAAGCTGGGCGCGCACGGTCGCATCAGCCGGCACGTTCAGGCCCGAAAACGGCCCCTCGGCCGGAAAGGGCGTCAGCCCGCGCGGCTCTCCCCAGCTTAGCGCGCCGCCGATGTCGCGCCCGCCTTCGCGCAGCGTGACCGGCAGGAAAGGCTCGTCGCGCAGGTGCTCGGACGCGGCCATGCGCGGCCCGGCAAAGCGGATCAGCAGGCCGCCCTTGTCCAGCCATGCCGCCAGCGCCTCGCTGTCGGGCAGGCCGATCTGATCGACCATGATCACCACATCGGGCGAGGCCTGCAGCACGTCCTCAAGCCCGCCCTCGATCAGGTCGGTGCTGGGGATCAGCGCGCGGCGCAGGTAATGCAGCGGCGAGAGCAGGCGCTGGGTCTCGGTCGCGCGGTCGTCGCCGACCAGCGCCACCTTGCGTCGGCGCAGGCTGTCATCGGCCAGCACGATGGCCCCGGCGCTGCGCTGGCCCTCGATTTCAAAGCGGGTGATGCGGTTGCGCAGTTCCGAGGGCAGCTCGATCTGGATCATGCGGGTGGTGATGCCGGATTCGGTCACGGCCTCGGGTTTGGTGGGGTCAAGGCGGGCCAGTTCGCGCGGCATGCCCTGCGGATCAAGCCCCATGGCCAGCACGGCGGGGGGCGTGCCGGGGCTGGTCGCGCGCAGGTGCAGCGCCGGGCGGTCACCGGGAATCAGTTCCAGCGACAGGCGCGCACTGGTCGGGGGAATGACGGTGACTTCGCCGCGCACGGCCAGCGCCGCAAGCAGGCCGGCACGGCCCGGATGGTCCAGCCCGTCGCTGAGCCAAAGCGTCAAAAGCCCGGATTGCGGAGCCTCGGCCAAGGTTTCGGCCAGGATTTCGGTCCGTGCCTCGGGATAGCGGGTTTCCCATGCGGCGGGGGTCAGGGCGCGCAGCCGGGCCGCGACCTCACCGGCCGGCTGAAAAGGCAGCGTGCCGCTGGCCGTGCCATCCGCGACCAAAAGCGCGGCGGGCTGGCCCTGACCCGAGGCGCGGTCCAGCGCCCGCAGGACGCGGGCCTGACGCTCGGGCCAGTCGGGCGCGGCGGCCCAGCCGGCATCCAGAACGATCAGCAACGGCCCCTGCCCGGCCTGATCGGGCAGCGGCTTCCAGACCGGACCGGCAAAACCCAGGATCAGCGCCGCAATCGCCAGCACCCGCAGCAACAGCAGCCACCACGGCGTGTGCCGCGCCACGGGATGCGCGTCCCTGAGACCCAAAAGCAGCCGCGTGCCGGGAAAGCGCACCAGTTTCGGCGCAGGCGGCATGACCCGCAGGATCAGCCAGATCGCCGGCAGCGCGATCAGTGCACTCAGCAGCCAGGGCGCAAGAAAGCCAAGGGGGCCAAGCGTCAGCATCAGTCCTCCAGCGCCGACCAAAGCCACAAGAGCGCCTGCGCAGGCGACGCCGCCGTGTCATGGGTGCCGAAATGCCAGCTTGCGTTCAGCGCCGCGCGGCCCAGCAATTCGCGCCGCTCGGCCAGCCGCGCGAGATAGGCCTCGCGCAGCCCCCCAGCATCGCGGGTGTCGTGCTTGAGCGCCCCCGAGGCCGAGCGAAACAGCACCGCCCCCGTCCAGGGAAAGCCTTCCTCATCGGGGTCGAGGACCTGCATCAGCGCCCCCCGCACCCCCATCCCCGCCGCGCGGCTCAGATAGTCCAGCACCGGCTGCGGATCGCCCAGAAAATCGTCAAACAGGATCACCCGCTGGCCGGGGCGCAAGGCCTGAGCGGGCGGCGCGTCCTCATCGCCGGCAAGCGGCGGGCGCGTGACCAGCGATTGCGCGATGCGCTCGGCCTGAAAGCGGCCCGGACGCGGCGGATCGCCGGCCAGCGCCACGCGCTCGCCCCCGTCCAAGAGCGCCATCGACAACGCCAGCGCCAGCAGATCGGCGCGTGCGCGTTTGCTGGGGCGGTTCGCGCCGCCGCTGTAATCCATTCCCGCCGCCGCCGAGACCCAGATCGAGGCCGATTGTGGCACCTCGGCCTCGCGGTCGCGGACGAACTGCCCGTCCGAGCGCGCCGAGCGGCGCCAGTCGATGCTGCGCGCGGTATCGCCCGAGGTCGCGGGACGGTATTGCCAGAAATCCTCGCCCGGCCCGGCCCGGCGCTGGCCATGGGCGCCGGCGGTCAGCGCCGCCGCCAGCCGCTCGGCCGAGAGCATCAGCGCGGGCAGCCCGGCTGATGCCGCCTCGGCCCCGGCGCGCAGCTCGACCAGTGTCAGGCTTTTCGGGGCGGTGCTCACGCGGCGGCCTGCATCCGGTCGCCGGTCAGGCGGGCGATGACGCCTTCGATGGTTTCGCCGCGGGCGCGGGCGGCAAAGCTCAGCGCCATGCGGTGGCGCAGGACCGGGGCGGCCATGGCTGCGACATCGTCGAGCGTGGGCGCGAAGCGGCCGTTCAGCGCGGCGCGGGCGCGGGTGACCAGCGTCAGCGCCTGCGCGGCGCGCGGCCCCGGCCCCCAGACCAGCGTGTCGGCCATCCAGCCGGGCGCCTCGGGGGCGCCGGGACGGGCAGCGCGGACCAGATCAAGGATCGCGTTCAGGACCGATTCGCCCACCGGCATGCGCCGGATCAGCGCCTGCGCGGCGATCAGGTTATCGGGGGTGAAAACGGCATGCGCCCGGCCCTGCTCGGTCCCGGTGGTGGCCAGAAGGATCGCGCGTTCGGTGTCGCGGTCGGGATAGCCCACGTCGATCTGCAACAGGAATCGGTCAAGCTGCGCCTCGGGCAAGGGATAGGTGCCCTCCTGCTCGATCGGGTTCTGGGTCGCCAGCACATGGAAGGGCCGGCCCAGCGGGCGGTGTTCGCCGCCGATGGTGACCTCGGCCTCCTGCATGGCCTGCAAGAGCGCCGATTGCGTGCGCGGGCTGGCGCGGTTGATTTCGTCAGCCATCAGCAGCTGGGTGAAGACCGGGCCTTCGATGAAACGAAATGCCCGGCTGCCATCGGGGCGGATGTCCAGCACCTCGGAGCCGAGGATATCGGCGGGCATCAGGTCGGGGGTGAACTGGATGCGCGCGGTATCGAGCCCCAGCACCGTGGCCAGCGTATCGACCAGCATGGTCTTGCCCAAGCCCGGCTGACCGACCAGCAGCGCATGCCCCCCCGACAGGATCGCCGCCAGAACCTGCTCGACCACCGCATGCTGGCCGACAAAGCGGCGCTCGACGCTGGCGCGCGCCTCGGCCAGACGCGCGGTCAGAACCTGCACATCGGTTACCAGTTTGTGATCCTCGGCCATGACAACGCCCCAATTCTGATTTACGACAACATGAATGACAGCCGTGGCAGGGTCCACAGGGAATGGCGCAACCGAGTGACAATAGCGTGACTGACGCGGCCGGAATCGCCGCCGCCGCAGGGCGCGCCGCCAAGAGTGGCCAACCGCCCGTGCATCTGTGGAATCCGCCCTTTTGCGGCGATCTGGACATGGAAATCCGCAGCGATGGCAGCTGGTTTTACAACGGCACCCCGATCGGGCGGCCCGAGATGGTGCGGCTTTTCGCCTCGATCCTGAAGCGCGAGGGGGACAGCTATTTCCTTGTCACTCCGGTGGAAAAGGTGGGCATCCGGGTGGTGGATGCGCCCTTTGTCGCCATCGATGCCGATATCGGCACAGATATCGCCTTCACCACCAATGTCGGCGATCAGGTCACGGCCGGCCCGGATCATGCCATCGAATTGCGCGGCACGCTTGACGCGCCCCGGCCCTATGTTCATATCCGCCGGGATTTGTGGGCGCTTATTGACCGCAAGACATTTTATCGTCTGGCCGATGCGGCCGTGCCCGATGCAAGCGGGCGGATGAATGTGCATTCGCTGGGGACGGGTTTTCCTCTGGAGTTCTAAGTATGGCGCGATTCGCGGCCAATCTGACCTATCTGTTCACCGAGCTGCCGATGCTGCAGCGATTTGCGGCGGCGCGGCGCGCGGGATTCGACGGTGTCGAGATCCTGTTCCCCTATGACCTGCCCGCCAAGGAGTTGATCGCGGCGGCGCAGGAATCCTCGCTGCGCTTCGTGCTGATGAACACGCCACCGCCGAACTGGGCTGGCGGGCCGCGCGGCTTTGCCGCCGAGCCGGGCAACGAAACCCGCTTTCGCAGCGATTTCGACCGCGCCCTGCGCTATGCCGAGGCGCTGCAGGTCGCGCATCTGCATGTCATGGCCGGCAAGGCCGAGGGCCCCAAAGCGCGCGAGACGCTGTTGCGCAATCTGGAATGGGCCTGCGCCCGCGCGCCCGAAATGAGCCTGACCCTTGAGCCGATGAACAGCAGCGACATGCCCGGCTATTTCCTGGACAGTTTCGACCTTGCCAGCGAAATCATCGACGAGATCGACCAGCCCAATCTGGGCCTGCAATTCGACGTCTATCAGGCGCATATGATCCATGGCGACGTGATCCACACCTGGGAGCGCCACGCCCGCAACACCCATCACATCCAGATCGCCGGCTGCCCCGGCCGCCACGAGCCCCGCGCCGGCGAAATCAATTACGCCGGCTTTTTCCGCGCCGTCGATGCGGCGGGATTCCGGGGCTGGGTGGGGGCGGAATACACGCCCCGCACCTCGACCGAGGCGGGGCTGCGCTGGTTGCGCTCGGCCTGATCGGGGGCCTCGCGCGGAGGTGGACCGTCACGTCTTGCGCGGCGACATCACCTTGAGGTTCAGGTCCAACGCTGCCTCAAGCGCGGTCAGGGCTGGTTGCGGCGGGTTGGCCGCGCCATCCTTGGCCACATCGCCGCGCCAGTATTTCGTATGCGCAAACCACCCGTCCCGACCGTTCGGTTTCAGTGCAATGTCGTGGATGCCGTTGCCAAAAAGCGGCGCAACCGGACCCGAGATCGGATCGCCATGAACCAGCCAGCGCTGCACGACATGGATGTTGGTCCATCTTGTGACCGAGAACATCGCTGCATGCCCCAACAGACGGATGGTGCGGGGCTGCCCGCTCTGCGACGTGTAATTGCGGGGAAAGCCGATATCCTTCGTCCGGGGATCGACCAATGACGGGCAGGTCGGCAGCTCGCCGCTGGAAACGGCACCGTCAAACCCGTCGACGGAATCCGCCAGCACGATATCGGCATGCGCAAGCGGGCTGCCCATGGTCACGAAGTCGCTTATCCGCCAATCGTTGCCCAGCTCGCGTTGTTCAAGCCACAGATCGCGCTGCAGGTTCCGAACGGCGGCTCCGTCGCCAGCGGCGCTGAGCGCGGCCACCTGCTTCTGGACGGGTTGGGCGGGCGCATCCGGCAAGGCATGCCCTTCATGCTTGCGATACCACAGATAGCGCAGGATATCATAACCGATCACCGAACCCAGACTGTGCCCGCAGACGATGATACGGTCGTAGTTCCGGTCGGCCCCGTGCAGACGCTCAAGGAAATCCACACCCAGCTTGCGCACCTTGTTGCGGGCCTCGACATTGCGCGGGTCGGCGTCGAGATAGCGCGCGGCATCGCTGATCGTTCCCAGAAAGAAGCTGTTCAGCAGATAGCGCAGGCCATAATAGACCAGCATCACCGCCGGAACGGCAGCCACCAGCGTTGCCCAGCGATCCGCGCCCATCGAATACCACAGCCAAAGGCCGGCAAGGCCCAGAACCAGAGCCGCGACCCGAAGCGCGACCATCTTCCGCTGGTAGCGCTGCGGCAATTGCGACAGCGGCCGAAAGGCGATCCTGCCAAGCCAGACAAGGAATGTCCGCAGCGAGCTTTGCTCAAACAGATGTGCCCAATAAAGCTCATAAACATCGGTGACCGGTCTGATGCGGGTCGAGGCAAGGGTGAACCGATGATGCTCGAATCCGTCCGACACCTCGTCGGGTTTGGACCAGGTGCTTCCGCTTGTGGGGTATTTCCCGAGTTTCTGGATCGCCCCGGTAAATCCGCGCAGGGTCGCCATCGGCCTTTGCTCGCCAATGCCATGAATGATGACCACGGCCTGCCGTTTGATGGGATAAGGTTTCGACACTGACACTGTCCCGGGATCGCAATTCCACATGCCGGGGTCTGGCCGGTTCAAGCTAGCACAGCGCCATCGCAAATCATAGGAATCCGGCACCGCGCCACATTGCCGCCGGGGGGGGCGGCTCAGCGCCCCCGGATGCCGTTCCACCAGCGGCGAACGCGGCCCTGCGCCTCGCTGGCGATATGGTCGCGGGCGGCGTCGGCACGGGCATCCAGCCGGTCCCATGCCTCATCGGCGGAACGCACGGCGGGGTCGATGGTGCGCTCGCGGAACTGGTTCCACATCCGCCAGATCAGGAACAGGAAGGCGCCGATCAGCGCCAGGATCAGCTGCGCCGGCCAGTTGAAGGGCCGCACGTCCGGCCCCGCCACCGGCCGGACCGAGATCGCGTTGGGATAGATCGACAGCCACGAGATCCGCCAGCCATAAGAGGTCACATTGACCCATTGCGGAGCGGCGGCGGTGGATTTCAGGTCGGTCGCCTGCGCATGCAGGTTCGAGCTGTCATATTTGAAATAGGGCGGCCAGATCCAGCCGGTATCCTCGTTGCGATAGACATAGGGTTTATTGTTCTGGCGCACCGTATCGATGAAGCGCACATCCCGCTGGCCCTGCGCGTTCTGCACCGTGCCGGTATCGGGCGAGGCGTAAAAGAACGCATTCGCCCCGATTTCGGTCAGCCGGTTATAGGTGTTGGTGATCCGCACCGTCTGCCGCGAGGGCAGCGCGTAATCCAGAAACAGGAACACGGCGACACCGAAGATCACCCCAAGAACGGTCAGGAACCAGCGCATCGGCGCCCCCTCAGTTGTAATTCACAAAGACGACGATCGCGACGATCACGACCAGCGGCAAAACCAGCACCAGCCCGACAAGGCGCGCGCGCAGGGTCTTTTCGTACCCCCGCATCGAACGCTGCACAAAAGCATCGCGTTCCCCGGTCGGACCGGCACGGTCGGGATGACGCCTGTCCCATTCCTTTTCAAGGGATTCGCGGCGCAGGCTGCGCACATAGATGTAAATCAGCGCATAGAAGATCAGCTCGACGACAAGAACCAGCCCGACCAGGCGAAGAAATGCGATCATGATGCGATCATCCGGTGGCGTCCCTCTGTCGTGCCCTGCGCATGCTGGCATGAAACGGCTCGGGCCGCGACTGTCAATCGCCCCATTGCGGGATGGCGGCGACCGGCCTAGCCTTTCGCCATGGATGCCCTTGCCCTTGAGATCGAAACCCGCCGCGACGACCTGATCCGCCTGACGCAGGATCTGATCCGCATTCCGACGCTGAACCCGCCGGGGCGGCAATATCTCGACATCTGCGAGTATCTTGCGGCGCGGCTGGCCTCGCAGGGTTGGGAATGCCGGCTGATCCGCGCCGAGGGCGCACCCGGCGATTGCGAGGAATTCCCGCGCTGGAACCTCGTCGCCAGCCACGATGCCGGGCGGTCCGGCGAATGCGTGCATTTCAACAGCCACCACGACGTGGTCGAGGTCGGCCATGGCTGGACCCGCGATCCCTTTGGCGGCGAACTGGACGCGGGCCGCATCTATGGGCGCGGTGCCTGCGACATGAAGGGGGGCTTGGCCTCCAGCATCATCGCCGCCGAGGCCTTTGTCGCCCTTTACCCCGACCATCCCGGCCGGATCGAGATCAGCGCCACCGCGGACGAGGAATCGGGCGGATTTGGCGGCGTGGCCTATCTGGCGGGGCATGGCGCCTTTGCCCATGTCGGCCATGTCATCATCCCCGAACCGCTCCACAAGGACCGCATCTGTCTGGGCCATCGCGGTGTCTGGTGGGCGGAAATCGAGACCCATGGCCGCATCGCCCATGGCTCGATGCCCTTTCTGGGCGACAGCGCCATCCGCCATATGGGCGCGGTGCTGGATGAAATGGAACGCAGCCTGTTTCCACTGCTGAAAACCAAGCGCACCGAGATGCCGGTGATCCCCGAAGGGGCGAAAAACTCGACCCTGAACATCAATTCGATCCATGGCGGCGAGGCGGATCTGGGCCCCGGCTTCACCGGTCT
The DNA here is from genome assembly GCF_003337565.1 of Paracoccus lutimaris. Classification (GTDB taxonomy): domain Bacteria; phylum Pseudomonadota; class Alphaproteobacteria; order Rhodobacterales; family Rhodobacteraceae; genus Paracoccus; species Paracoccus lutimaris. Next base: position 45,120 of record NZ_QPJL01000021.1, on the reverse strand, counting down.
GCCTGCGCCCTGCGTCGCCGACCGCTGCCGCATCGTGATCGACCGCCGCTTCCTGATCGAAGAGGACCTTGCCGAGGTCAAGCGCGAGGTCACCGCGATGCTGGAAGGCATCCGCACCGAGCGCCCGAATTTCAGCTATGAGATCCGCGACATGTTCGAGGTCATTCCCAGCATGACCGACCGCGACGCCCCCGTCGTGCGCTCGACCGCCGCTGCGATCGAGCGGGTCTTGGGCCGCGAGGCGGGCTATGTCGTCAGCCCCGGCACCTATGACCAGAAACATATCGACCGCATCGGCAAGTTGAAGAACTGCATCGCTTACGGCCCCGGCGTGCTGGATCTGGCGCACCAGCCCGATGAATGGGTGGGCGTGCAGGACATGCTGGATTCAGCCCGGGTCATGGCGCTGGTACTGGATGACATCCTGCGCGACGCAAGGGGCTGATCGGGGATTCCCCCAGCCCCCGGACTGTGGCATGATTGTCGGCAAAACGAACGAGCAGCAGCCATGACCCAACGCCTGTCGATCAGCGCCATCGTGTTTTTCGTCCTGATGGCGCTTCTGGGCGTGTATTTCGCCTATGCCGCCGTACAGGGGCCATCGGGCATCCTGCGCCGGGTACAGCTGGAATCCGAGACCCGCGACCTGATCCGCCAGCGCGACAGCCTTCAGGCCGAGGTGGACCAGATGCGCAACCTGACCCATCGCCTGTCCGACGAATATCTGGACATCGACCTTTTGGACGAACGCGCCCGCGACGTGCTTGGCCTCGTGCGCGCCGACGAAGTCATCATCCGCTAGCAGCTTTCACGCTGAAACATCGGGCGCAGCCCCGCTCGGCCCCCGCAGCTTCGGCGAAACGCCGCGTGCGGGCGGCTTTTCGCAACCCGCCCCGCAGCAGATGCAGAAGGCCGGTTTACTTCCCCCGAAAGCTTGTCCTAGAGTTAGTTTAACGGTGAACTATTTCCGCCCCGAGGAGGAGGCCAGCATGGTCAGAAAGCCTGCAGCCAAGCAAAACAAGCCAAACGTGTCCAAGGACGAGCTTCTCCAATATTACCGCGACATGCTTTTGATCCGGCGATTCGAGGAAAAGGCCGGCCAGCTTTACGGCATGGGCCTGATCGGCGGCTTCTGCCATCTTTACATCGGGCAGGAAGCCGTCGTCGTCGGCATGGAGGCCGCGACCAAGGAAGGCGACAAGCGCATCACCTCCTATCGCGACCATGGCCACATGCTGGCCTGCGGCATGGAGGCGCGCGGCGTGATGGCCGAGCTGACCGGCCGCATCGGCGGCTACTCCAAGGGCAAGGGCGGCTCGATGCACATGTTCAGCCGCGAGAAGCATTTCTACGGCGGACATGGCATCGTCGCGGCTCAGGTGCCGCTGGGTGCGGGCCTGGCCTTCGCCGACAAGTATCTGGGCAATGACAATGTGACCTTCGCCTATTTCGGCGACGGCGCCTCGAACCAGGGCCAGGTCTATGAGACCTACAACATGGCCGAGCTGTGGGAGCTGCCGGTCATTTTCGTGATCGAGAACAACCAGTATGCCATGGGCACCTCGATGAAGCGCTCGACCAAGTCGACGACGCTGTTCGGGCGCGGCGAGGCCTTCGGCATTCCCGGCGAGCAGGTGGACGGCATGGACGTGCTGGCGGTCAAGGCCGCGGCCGAGAAGGCCGTCGCGCATTGCCGCGCCGGCAAGGGCCCCTACATCCTTGAGGTGATGACCTATCGCTATCGCGGCCACTCGATGTCCGACCCGGCGAAATACCGCACCCGCGAAGAGGTTCAAAAGGTCCGCGACGAGCGCGATCCGATCGAGCATGTGCGCGAGCTGCTGTTGCAGGGCAAGCATGCCAGCGAAGATGACCTCAAGGCCATCGACAAGGAAATCAAGGAAATCGTGAACGACTCGGCCGAATTCTCGAAGGAAAGCCCCGAGCCGCCGCTGGAAGAGCTCTGGACCGATATCTATGCCGAAGCGAAAGCCTGAGCGGGGGAACTGACATATGGCAACCGAAATCCTGATGCCCGCCCTGTCTCCGACCATGGAGGAAGGCACGCTGGCGAAATGGCTGAAGAAAGAGGGCGATGCGGTGAAATCCGGCGACATCATCGCCGAGATCGAAACCGACAAGGCCACGATGGAGTTCGAAGCCGTGGATGAGGGCATCCTCGGCAAGATCCTGATCGCCGAGGGCACCGAGGGGGTCAAGGTCAACACCCCCATCGCCATCATGGTCGAAGAAGGCGAAAGCGCCGATGCCGCGGTCAGCGCCGCACCCGCCGCCGCCGTCAGCACCGAATCGGAAAGCACGCCCGCAACCGTGGCCGCTCAGGCCGCACCCGCCCCGACCCCGGCGCGCGATGTCTCGCCCGACTGGCCGGAAGGCACGCCGATGAAGACGATGACCGTGCGCGAGGCCCTGCGCGAAGCCATGGCCGAGGAAATGCGCCGCGACAGCACCGTCTTCCTGATGGGCGAAGAGGTCGGCGAATATCAGGGCGCCTACAAGATCAGCCAGGGCCTGCTGGACGAGTTCGGCCCCAAGCGCGTCGTCGATACGCCGATCTCGGAAATCGGCTTTGCCGGCATCGGCACCGGCGCGGCGCTTGCCGGCCTGCGCCCCATTGTCGAGTTCATGACCTTCAACTTCGCCATGCAGGCGGTTGACCACATCATCAACTCGGCCGCGAAGACGCTTTACATGTCCGGTGGCCAGATGGGCGCGCCCATGGTCTTCCGTGGTCCGAACGGCGCCGCCGCCCGCGTGGGCGCCCAGCACAGCCAGGATTACGCGGCATGGTATGCCCAGATCCCCGGCCTGAAGGTGGTGATGCCCTATTGCGCCGCCGATGCCAAAGGCCTGTTGAAAACCGCGATCCGCGACGGCAACCCGGTGATTTTCCTTGAAAACGAGATTATGTATGGCCGCAGCTTCGAGGTTCCCGACCTCGAGGATTTCACCATCCCCTTCGGCAAGGCGCGCATCGCCCGTCCGGGCAAGGACGTGACCATCATCAGCTTCGGCATCGGCATGACCCATGCGCTGGATGCGGCTGAAAAGCTGGCCGCCGACGGCATCGACGCCGAGGTGATCGACCTGCGCACCCTGCGCCCGCTCGATTACGGCACGATCCTTGAATCGGTGAAAAAGACCAATCGCTGCGTGACCGTCGAAGAAGGCTTCCCGGTCTGCTCGATCGGCAATCACCTCTCGGCCTATCTCATGGAAAACGCCTTCGATTACCTCGATGCGCCGGTGATCAACTGCACCGGCAAGGACGTGCCCATGCCCTATGCCGCCAATCTGGAAAAACACGCGCTGATCACGGCCCCCGAGGTCGTCGAAGCGGTGAAAAAAGTAACCTATCGCTAAGGGGGGCACGAAAATGCCGACTGAAATCCTGATGCCCGCCCTGTCGCCGACCATGGAGGAAGGCACGCTGGCGAAATGGCTCAAGAAAGAGGGCGATGCGGTCAAATCCGGCGACATCATCGCCGAGATCGAAACCGACAAGGCCACGATGGAGTTCGAGGCCGTCGATGAGGGAACCCTTGGCAAGATCCTGATCGCCGAGGGCACGGCAGGGGTCGCGGTCAACACCCCCATCGCCGTCCTGCTGGAAGAGGGCGAAAGCGCCGCCGATATCGGCAGCGCCAAGGCCGCAGCCCCCGCCGCCGCGGCCCCCAAGGCCGAGGCCGCACCCGCCGCCGCAGCACCTGCGGCAGCGGCCGCCCCTGCCCCGGCCGCCCCGAAGGCCGCCGATGGCGGGCGCATCTTTGCCTCGCCGCTGGCGCGCCGCATCGCGGCTGAAAAGGGCGTGAACCTTGCCGGCGTCACCGGCTCGGGTCCGCATGGCCGCATCGTCAAGGCGGATGTCGAGGGTGCCAAGCCCGGCGCCGCCCCGGCCCCCGCCGCAGCTGCTGCCCCGGCGGCTGCCGCCGCTCCGGCGAAAGCCGCACCCACGGGCGCATCGGCGGAAACCATCCTCAAGATGTATGCCGACCGCCCGACCGAGGAAGTCGCGCTGGACGGCATGCGCCGCACCATCGCCGCCCGCCTTGGCGAGGCCAAGCAGACCATCCCGCATTTCTACCTGCGCCGCTCGGCCAAGCTGGATGCGCTGATGAAATTCCGCGCCCAGCTGAACAAGCAGCTCGAAGGTCGCGGTGTGAAACTGTCGGTCAATGACTTCGTCATCAAGGCCTGCGCGCTGGCGCTGCAAGAGGTGCCGGACGCCAATGCCGTCTGGGCCGGCGACCGCATCCTCAAGCTCAAGCCCTCGGACGTGGCGGTTGCCGTCGCGGTCGAAGGCGGGCTCTTCACCCCGGTCCTGAAAGACGCGCAGCAAAAGACGCTGTCGACCCTTTCGGCCGAGATGAAGGACCTGGCAAACCGCGCCAAGACCAAGAAGCTGGCCCCGCATGAATATCAGGGCGGCAGCTTCGCGATCTCGAACCTTGGCATGTTCGGCGTCGAGAACTTCGACGCGGTCATCAACCCGCCGCATGGCGCCATCCTTGCCGTCGGCGCCGGCATCCAGACCCCGGTGGTCGAGGATGGCGAAGTGGTGATCCGCAATGTCATGTCGATGACGCTGTCGGTCGACCACCGCGTGATCGACGGCGCTCTGGGTGCGCAGCTTCTGCAAGCCATCGTCGCGCATCTGGAAAACCCGATGGGCATGCTGGCCTAAAACCAGCCCCAATCATCACGGCATACAAAGGGGGCCCCAAACGGCCCCCTTTTCTTTCATGTCAAAATATCCCGGGCTCTGGGGCAGCGCCCCGGTGCCAAGCTCACTCGCCCGGCGCCCCCGGCGCCGCATTCAGCCCCAGCCGCCGCACCAGCCAGCCCGACAGCCTGACCTGCCCGCCATGGACGACAGAAAACAGCGAGGGCACGAACAGCAGCGACAGCAACGTCGACAGCAGCAGCCCCCCGATCACCGCAATCGCCATCGGCGCGCTGAACTCGGCCCCCTCGCCGGTGCCGATGGCCGAGGGCACCATGCCCGCCGTCATGGCGATGGTCGTCATCACGATGGGACGCGCGCGCTTGTGAACCGCATCCAGGATCGCCTCGCGCTTGGGGGTGCCGGCCTCGATGGCACCGACTGCGAATTCGACCAGCATGATCGCGTTCTTGGTCACGATCCCCATCAGCATCAGAAAACCGATCACCACCGCCATGCTGATCGAATTCCCGGTCAGGAACAGCGCCAGGATCGCACCGCCAATGGCCAAAGGCAGCGACATCAGGATCGACACCGGCGTCACGAAATTATGAAACAGCAGGACCAGCACCACATAGGTCAGAACCACGCCAGAAATCATCGCCACCGAGAATGCCTCGAACACCTCGCCCATGATCTCGGCATCGCCCGAGGACTGGATTTCGGTTCCCGCCGGCAGCTCGACGGTCTTTTGCAGGGCGGCGACGGCGCTGTTGGCCGGACCCAGCAGCGCCCCCTCGGCCAGATTGGCCGAGATGGTGGTGCGATAGCGCCGGTCGTAGCGTTCGATCTCGGTCGCGCCGGCCGAGAAGGTGATATCGGCCACCGCCTCCAGCGGCACCTGCCCGGCGGAACTGGGCACGCGCAGGTTGCGCACCACCCACAGGTCGCGCCGCGCCGCTTCGTTCAGGCGCACCATGATCGGGATCTGCTTTTCGCCGGTGTTGAACTTGGCAAGATTCGACTCGTTCTCGCCCAGCGTCGCCACGCGCAGCGTCGTGGCCAGCGCGCTGGCCGTCACGCCCAGCTGGGCTGCGACCTCGGGCCGGGGATGGATCTCGATCTCGGGGCGCTCCAGGCTGGCGGATGAGGTGATCCCCTCCAGCGCTGGCAATTCGGCCATGGCCTTCATCAGCCGTTGCGCCGCCTCAAGCGCCGCCTCGTCGCTGTCGCCCAGCACCGCCACGGAAAAATCCGCCGCTCCGGATTCGTTCAGAAACTCGATGCGCATGTCGGGAATGTCCGACAACAGCAGGCGCAGCTCATCCTCGATGGCAAAGCTTGACCGCTCGCGCTCATCCTTGGGGCCATAATTCACCTGCAGGCGCGCATCGGTCACGCCGTCATCGCCGCCGCCATTCACAAAGACCGAGCGCACATCGCCCACCGCTCCGATCCGTTGGGACAGCAGGCGCGCGGCACCTTCGGTATCCTCGATGGTGGCGCCGGGCGGCAGCTCGATGGAAATCTGGCTGCGCCCGACATCCTGCGCCGGGATGAATTCGGTCGGAAGCAACGTCGCGGACCAGATCGAGCCGGCAAAGACCCCCAGCCCCAGCAACAGCGTCCAGCCGCGATGGCGCAGCGTCCAGCGCAGCACCGCCATCAGCCGACGCAGGACAAAGCCGTCATGCTCCTCGGCGACATGATGGTTGTCGCGCAGGAAATAGGCCGCAAGCATGGGCGTGATCAGCCGCGCCACCAGCAGCGAAAACAGCACCGAGACCGCCACCGTAAGCCCGAACTGCTTGAAATACTGGCCCGGAATCCCGCCCATGAAGCTGACCGGCGCAAAGACCGCGACGATGGAAAAGCTGATGGCGATGACGGTCAGGCCGATCTCGTTCGCGGCCTCCATGCTAGCCTGATAGGCGGGCGTGCCCATGTTGATGTGGCGCACGATATTCTCGATCTCGACGATGGCGTCATCGACCAGAATGCCGGTGACCAGCGTGATCGCCAGCAGGCTGATCCCGTTCAGGGTAAAGCCCAGCCAGGACATGACAAAGAAGGTCGGGATGATCGACAGAGGCAGCGCCACGGCAGCGATCAGCGTCGCGCGCCAGTTGCGCAGGAACAGGAACACCACGATCACCGCCAGCGCCGCGCCCTCGTAAAGCGTCTCCATCGTGGAGTGATAGCTGCCCGAGGTATGGGTGGTCGCATCATCGATCAGCGTGATCTGCATGCCGGGATGGCGTGCCATGATCTGGGCCACGCGCGCCTTGGTGCCATCGCCCGCCGCCAGATCCGAGGCCCCCTTGCTGCGAAAGACGCCAAAGGCCACGACCGGCTGGCCGTCCAGCAGCGCAAAGCTGCGCTCGTCGCTGGCACCGTCCTCGACCGTGCCCAGCTGGTCCAGCCGCACCGTGCGCCCCTGCGCGTCGCCCTGCCCGATCAGGATCGGCGTCTTGGCCAGCAGCGCCACATCCTCGGCCGAACCCAGCGCGCGGATGGAATATTCCGTCCCCGCCATGTCGCCGCGCCCGCCGCCCATGTCGATGTTCTTGGTCCGAAGCTGGTCCGAGATCTCGGCCGCCGTCAGCCCGAATGCCTGGATGCGGCCGGGGTCCAGCTCGACATTGATCTGGCGGTCGGCGCCGCCAATGCGCGAGATGCTGGCCACGCCCGCCACGTCCGACAGATCGCGCGCCACCACGTCATCGACGAAATCCGACAACTGTTCGATGCTGCGCGTGGGGTCGCTGACCGCATAGGTCAGGATCGCCATGCCCTCGATATCGATCCGGTGGATCAGCGGCTCCATGATCGATTCCGGCAGGTCGGCGCGGACATTGGCCACCGCATCCTTGACGTCGTTCACGGCCCGGTCGGTATCGGTCTCCAGCTCGAATTCGACATAGATGCGGGCCGAGCTGTCGGTGGCGCTTGAATTGATATGGCGCACACCGACGATGCTGGCGACGGAATCCTCGATGGGCTGGATCACCTGCCGCACCAGCTCCGAGGGCGCGGCGCCGGGCTGCGAGACCACGACGCTGACCAGCGGCAGGTCGATATTCGGCATTGCCGTGACCGCCAGCCGGCTGAAGCTGTAAAGCCCCATCATCAGCAGGACAAGAAAGGCCGCAATTGCGGGCACCGGTTGCCGGATGGACCAGGTCGAGAAATTCATGGCGCCACGCGCACCCGGTCACCATCGGCGAAAAACGCGCCGGCGCGGGCAATCACCTGTTCGCCCGGCTCAAGCCCTTCCAGCACTTCGCGCCGGCCCTGCCAGATCAGCCCGGCGCGGATCTCGCGCGTCTCGACCTGACCGTCGCGGACCACCTGCACCCGCTCGCCCGAGGCATCGGCAAGGATGGCAGCGGTGGGCACGGTCAGCGCCTCGCGCTTGTCGGTAATGATCCAGCCCTGCGCGAACAGCCCCACCCGCAGCCCCGGATCAGCGGTCAGCGACACGCGCGCCTGCCCCAGCCGCGTCAGCGGATCGACCGAGGCCGGAGCAAGCCGCAAACTGCCGGTGACAAGGCCGACGCCCGCCACCTCGATCTCGGCAAGGTCGCCGGGCTTCAGGCTGGTCAGCGCGGTTTCGATCACATCGGCATCCAGTTCGATCTCGCCCCCGGCGATCACCGTGAACAGCGGCTTGTCCCCGGTGCCGGAAATCGCCCCCAGCTCGGCGGTTCGGCCGACCACCACGCCATCGACCGGGGTGATGATCCGCGCGTAATCAAGGTTCAGCTGCGCCAGCCGGCGCGCGGCATCGGCCTGCATCAGGCTGGCCTGCGCCACGCGAAGCCCGCTTGAGGCGACAGCCGAGCCCGCCTGCGCCGAAGCCTCGGCCGCGACCGCCTGATCCAGCACCGCCTGACTGGCATTGCCGGATTTGCGCAGGCTGCGGGTCCGCTCCAGCGCTGAGGCGGCCTCGGTCAGCGTCGCCACCGCGCTGTCGATCTGGCTTTCGGCCTGCCGCACGGCGGCCTCGGCGCGGCGATATTCGCCGGTGGCCTGCTCGAATTGCGCCGCCAGCACGTCATCCGAAAGAAAGGCCAGCAGATCGCCCTGTTTCACACGGTCGCCGACATCGACCAGAATGCCCTTGATGTCATAGCCGGTGACATTGGCATGGATCTGCACCTCTTTGCGCGCCACCAGCGAGCCCGAAACCGGCACCCGCGCCTCGATGGGGGTACGTTCGACCGTTGCCAGCGTGACCAGCGGCAATTCCAGCGAGGGCGGGGCCTGTTCGGTCGCCGCGGCGGTCTGGGCCGGCGCCAGGCCGGGCAGACAGATCGTCAGCGCAAGGGTCATGGTCACGACCCGGGTGATCCGGCATGTTGCCGTCATCTTCCGCTCCTCAGCAATCAGGGGCGCAGCATAGACCTGCCGGAAGCGCGCAACAATGGCGGGGCTTCAGAAAGCGATGCTGACCCCGGGCAGGTTCAGTTCTCCGACCAGTTCGCGCAGCTCCTGCCGTGCGGCGATATTGGACATGCTCAGCTGTTCGGTGCCGATATCCTTGAGATCCAGCAGCGTTAACCCACGCGGAAACAGTTCGCGAAAGATCACCCGTTCCGAGAAACCGGGGGCGACGCGAAAGCCGATGCGCTTCGAGAGCGTCGCCAAGGCACCGCCCACCTTGCGCTTGTTGTGCATGGCCTGCGTGCCCAGACGGTTGCGCAGGACCAGCCAGTCGATGGGGCCTGCGCCCGCCTCGCCGCGCATCTGCCGCGCCGCCCAGACCATTTCGGCATAGATCGAGGGGCCCAGCACCTTGCCCTCGGGCGACAGCCGCGCCAGCAGGTCGAAATCGACGAAACTGTCGTTCATCGGGGTGATCAGCGTATCGGCCAGCGTATGCGCCATCTGGCTGAGCCGGGTATGCGAGCCGGGGCAATCCAGCAGGATGAAATCGCAGACCGCGTCCAGTTCCGCCACGGCTTTCGACAGCGGATCGATGCCGCCCTCGGCCTCGGGCTCCATATGGGCCAGGATCGGCATGGGCAGGTCCAGCCCCTCGCGCGCGGCATAGGCGGCGCGGTTTTCCAGATAGCGGCCAAAGGTGCGCTGGCGCACATCCAGATCCAGCGCGCCGACACGGTGGCCCATGCGCACCAGCGCCGTCGCCACATGCATCGAGGTCGTGGACTTGCCAGAGCCGCCCTTTTCGTTCCCGACAACGATGATATGCGCCACGAATCCTCCTGCGATGGCGGGCAGAATGCGACCGGACCATAAGATGCCGCCTGCGGGATGAAAAGCGCCCAAGCGATTCCGATGTGGCGGAGTCGCGGCTTTTCCCCAGCTTTTGCCCGGCGATGGGCGGATCGGCATCGCCGAAGTAAGATATTGTTCTTGCTTGATTCTTATATCACGATAAGTCTAGTAGATATTTTTCTTGCAATACACGACGAATCATGTCGTTATTACTTTACCGGGAACAAGCCCGGATGCACTCAGCCTTGGGAAGGAGCCAAAAGATGACCATGCTCAACCATCTGTCGGCCTTTGCCGATCGCGCGCTGCGGGCCGCCATACCCGCCCCCGCCCGCTATGCCGTCAGCCTGATCGACCGGCGCACGGGCAAGCCGCATCGGATTTCGGATATCCCGCTGAGGCTGATGACCTGCGACCCGTTTGAGGCGGCGCAGGAATTGATGCGCAACCGCGACCCCCAGATCTGGGACACGTTCATCGAACGTCTGGACGCAAAAGGACTCGTGCAATGAACATCGCCGTCCGCCCCCCCGTCGCGCAGCGCCAATATGCGACCATCGCGCTTTCTCCCTATCGCAGCGCCCAAGGCCCGGTTCTGCGGGAATATCTGGATGGCCGTGTGGTCATCGATACCGGCAATCGCCAGCTGACCGGCCGACCGCTGAACGCGGCGCCTCACATGCCGATCTGGATGCCGATGTTTGGCAGCCCTTTCTGAGGGCCGCCAGTACCGAACCGGCGCGGGCGCCCATCCGGTCCCTGCCCGCGCCGGACCCAGCGGAGCGCCCACCGACCGCATCCCGGCCCTGAAACGAAAAACGCCGCCCCAAGGGGCGGCGTTTCCAGATCGCGGCAGGCGTAGCTTAGAAGCCGAGGCCAGCGTATTTGTTCTTGAACTTCGACACGCGGCCGCCGGTGTCCATCAGCTTGGCCGAGCCGCCGGTCCAGGCGGGGTGCGAGTTCGGATCGATGTCCAGCGACATGGTGTCGCCTTCCTTGCCCCAGGTCGAGCGCACGGCATAGGTGGTGCCGTCGGTCATCTTGACCTCGATCAGGTGGTAGTCGGGATGGATATCTGCTTTCATGGCGCGTCTCCTCAGGCCTTGGCGTCGGCTTTGGGCTTGTAGTTGCTGACCTCGGCGATCCGGGCGGATTTGCCGCGACGATCACGCAGGTAGTACAGCTTGGCGCGGCGAACGCGGCCACGGCGCACGACGGTGATCGAGTCGATATTGGTCGAGTAAAGCGGGAAAACGCGCTCGACGCCTTCGCCGAACGAGATCTTGCGCACGGTGAAGGACGCGCCGATGCCGCCGCCCTTGCGCGAGATCACGACGCCTTCGTACATCTGCACGCGGGTGCGGGTGCCTTCGGTCACTTTATAGCCGACACGAACGGTGTCGCCGGCTTTGAAATCCGGGATTTCCTTGCCGAGCGAGGCGATCTGCTCGGCTTCCAGTTGGGCGATCAGGTTCATCGCTTTGGGTCCTCTGTTTGCTCGCGGTAAGTCCGCGATTGGTCTGATGCGCCCGAGAGCTGTCGGTCCTTTGTCGGGTCCATATGGGTTTCCCCATATGCCCGCCACAGGTCGGGGCGGCGTTCCTTGGTCAGCCTTTCGGCCATGTCGCGTCGCCATGTGGCAATAGCCGCGTGATTTCCCGACAGCAGAACCTCGGGGATCGCGCGGCCTTCCCAAAGGGCTGGCTTCGTGTACTGCGGATGTTCAAGCAGACCGTCGGAAAAGGATTCCTCGGCCAGAGAGTCCTGATTCCCCAGCACGCGCGGTATAAGGCGAACCGTCGCGTCGATCAAGACCTGAGCTGCAAGCTCGCCTCCGGTCAGGACATAATCGCCGATGCTGATTTCCTCGACCTGATGGGCGTCCAGCACGCGCTGATCGACCCCTTCGAAGCGGCCGCAGATCAGCACCATCCCGGGACCCTGCGCCAGCTCGCGCGCGCGGGCCTGGGTAAAGGGTTTTCCGCGGGGTGACAGGTAGATCACCGGCAAGCCGCCGCCCCCCGCATCGCGCAGGGCTGCATCCATGACATCGGGGCGGATCACCATGCCCGCGCCGCCGCCCGCAGGCGTGTCATCGACATTGCGATGCTTGCCGATGCCAAAAGGGCGCAGGTCGGTGGTGCGCAGGTTCCACAGCCCTTCGGCCAGGGCCCGGCCGGTCAGCGACAGGCCAAGAATGCCGGGAAAGGCCTCGGGGAACAGGGTCACGACATGCGCGGCCCAGGCGCCCTTGACCTGCGGCTCGGCCATCAGGTCGCGCGGCTGCAGGCTGGCGCGGATCGACAGCCGGCCATGGGATTTGGGCGTCTCGCTCATGCGTCGGGGCGCCGCAGCAGATTGGCGCCGGCGGCCAGTGCCGCGCCCGCGACAGCGCAGGCGACGGGCAGATAGCCCGCGATGGCGAAGGGGCCGAACTGCGTGCCCAGATACCACAGGCCCATGGCCACGCCGCCGCAGATCAGGATTGCCAGCACCATGGTCAGCGGGCTGGGCCGGATGTTCTGCCCGGCGATCTGCGGGATCACGCCCGCCAGCATCACCGGCGCAAAGATATAGGCATTGGGATTGGCATTCCCCGCCAGCCCCTGCAACAGCGGTCCGGCCAGCATCAGCGCATAGGCCAGAACCAGAATGATGGCCTGCATCATTCGCCCTCCTCTTCCTCGGGCGGGTCGGCGATGATGCGGCCCGCTGCCAGATCCACGGTCGGAACAAAGGCACGGGTAAACGGCAAAAGCAGGGTCTGCTTGCGACCCGGCCCAAAGATTTCAAGGATGTCGCCCGCGCCATGGTCATAGACCGCGCGGACCTTGCCGATCAGCACGCCGCCGGTGTCATAGACCGCGAGCCCGATCAGATCGGCATGATAGAATTCGTCATCGGGCAGCGAGGGCAGCTTGTCGCGATCCGCCCAGAGCGTCACGCCCTTCAGCGCCTCGGCATCCTCGCGGGTCTCGACGCCCGAAAGCCGGGCACCCAGCCCGCCCGTCACCGGCCGCGTCAGACGAACCGAGAAGCTGCGCTGGCCGTCCTCGGTCCAGAGCGGGGAATAGGATGCGATATCATTGGGTTCCGAGGTAAAGCTTTTCAGCCGCACCTCGCCCTTGACGCCAAAGGCGCCCGCGATCGCGCCGACACAGACCCTGTCCGACATCCGTCACTTTTCTCCGCATATTCCGGCGCGCAGCCATTGCCCGCCGGATTTCTGGCACAGGTCCTGCTGATGCCCCCGTTCGACGACCATGCCCGCGACAAAAGCCGCGATCAGCATGAAGGAAAGCCGGATCAGGCGCATGGCAGCAGCCGCAGTCTGGCGGGCGCCCGGAAAAGCCCGGGCACCACGCCTGGACCGTCTTACTCTTCGGCCGGAGCGTTGGCGGCGGCCTCACGGGCGGCGCGCTTGGCGGCGCGATCTTTCGCGGCCTTGCCCGGCTCGCCTTTTTTCAGGTTGGCGCGCTCGGCTTTCGGACGGGCGCCGGCGGCCTCCAGGAAGCGGGCAACGCGATCGGTCGGCTGGGCGCCCTGGCTCAGCCAGTACTGGACGCGCTCGATATCCATCTTGATGCGGTCTTCCGAATCCTTGGCCAGCAGCGGGTTATAGGTGCCCAGCTTTTCCAGGAAGCGGCCGTCGCGCGGCATGCGCGAATCGGAAGCCACGATCGAGTAGAACGGGCGTTTCTTCGAGCCGCCACGGGCCAGACGGATTTTCATTGCCATTGGGTTTCTCCTTTGAAATGGCGGGTTTGGCGGGGATATCCCGCCTTAGGATTGGTATTGTTCGTGGTGCCGGATCACTTCGGCGATCACGAAATTCAGGAATTTGCGCGCGAATTCCGGGTCGAGATCGGCCTCGCGCGCGAGGCGTTCCAGCCGCTCGATCTGGCTCGCCTCGCGGGCGGGATCGGACGGAGGAAGGTCGTGTTCGGCCTTGAGGCGGCCGACATTCTGCGTGTGCTTGAAGCGCTCGGCCAGCGTATAGACCAGGATCGCGTCCAGCCGGTCGATGCTGGCGCGATGCTCTTTCAGAAGGGCGGCGGCGCGGGCGGTCGGATCGGTCATGCGCGGGCTCCGATGGCAGGCGTGGTGGCAGGGGCTGTCTGCCCCCGTCGCCGGTTGGTCCTCGGACCAATGGCGTCCCAAACGGCGACCCCCGAGGATATTTGCATGAAGAAGAATGAGCTCATCATGCGGCCTCGGCGGGGTGGCGATAGATCAGGCAGGGCTGGCCCAGCAATTCGCTTTCGCGTTCGATCACCGCCCCCATGCGCTCGGCCAGACGGCGCGAGCGGGTATTCGCGGGCGCGATCAGCGAGATCATCGGCGGCAGGCCCATGACATGACAGGCGTGGCTGCGGGCGGCCATCGCCGCCTCATGGGCATAGCCCCTGCCCTCGAAGCCGTCATGGATCTGCCAGCCGAGTTCGGTTTCGGGCCAGCCTTCATGCGCGATCAGACCGGCGCGGCCAGCGACAGCGCCCGTCGCCTTGTCCTCGATGGTCCAAAGGCCAAAGCCGCGCAGGATCCAATGGCCGGTGCTGGCAGCAAAGCGGCTCCATGCCTGCATGCGATCCATCGGGCCGCCGACGAAACCGGCGCGCGGCGAGGCCGCAAAATCCGCATAAGCGTCGAAATCCGCCAGACGCGGCTCGCGCAGGATCAGGCGCTGGGTCTCCAGCACCGGCACCTGAACCGAGAGCGAGGCAGAAGCGGTCATCGGCTTATTTCTTTCCAAACAGCCCCGACAGGCCGCCGGGCAGGTTCAGCCCGCCAAGCTGGCCGCCCAACCCTTTGGGGTCTTGCAGCATCTTGGTCGCCTCGGCCATTTTCGCCGGATCGACATCGGCCATGTCGGGCAAACCGCCGCCCTTGCCGGTCATGGCGCGCATGGCCTGCTTGAGCATCCCGCCCTTGCCCATCTTGCCGAGTTTCTTCATCGTATCAGCCATTTGCTTCTGCATCTTCAGAAGCCGGTTCAACTCGGCCACATCCATGCCGGCGCCGGCCGCGATGCGCTTCTTGCGGCTGGCCTGCAGCATGTCGGGATTGGCGCGTTCCTTCTTGGTCATCGAATTGACCAGTGCCACCTGACGGCGGATCGCCTTGTCGTCAAAGCCCGCCGCCTCGGCCTGCTTGGCCATCTTGCCCATGCCCGGCATCATGCCCATGATCGACTGCATGCCGCCCATCTTCTGCATCTGCTCAAGCTGGTTTTTCAGGTCGTTCATGTTGAACTGACCCTTTTGAAAGCGCTTCATCATGCGCTCGGCCTGTTCGACCTCAAGCACTTCCTGGGCTTTTTCGACCAGCGCGACGATATCGCCCATACCAAGGATGCGGCCGGCGACGCGATGGGCGTCAAAGACCTCGATCGCATCCATCTTTTCGCCAAGACCGACGAAACGGATCGGCTTGCCGGTCACGGCACGCATCGACAGCGCCGCACCGCCGCGCCCGTCGCCATCCATCCGGGTCAGGACGACGCCGGAAATCCCGACCTTGCCATCGAATTCGGTGGCGACATTGACCGCGTCCTGGCCGGTCAGGCCATCGACGACCAGCAGCGTCTCGCGCGGGTTGGCGACATCGCGGACGGCCTGCACCTCATCCATCAGCACCTGATCGATATGGAGACGACCTGCGGTGTCCAGCATATAGACGTCATAGCCGCCCAGCGTCGCCTGCTGCTTGGCACGGCGCGCGATCTGCACGGCGTTTTCGCCCGGAACGATCGGCAGCGTATCGACGCCGATCTGCTGGCCAAGGATCGCCAGCTGCTCCATCGCGGCGGGGCGGTTGGTGTCCAGAGACGCCATCAGCACGCGCTTTTTCTCGCGATCCTTCAGGCGCTTGGCCAGTTTCGCCGTGGTCGTGGTCTTGCCCGAGCCCTGCAGGCCGACCATCAGGATCGGCGCCGGGGGGTTATCGATGCGCAGCGCATCCGGCGCGCCCTCGCCCTGCAGGACCTTGATCAGTTCGTCATGGACGATCTTGACCACCTGCTGGCCGGGGGTGATCGATTTCGTCACCGCCGCGCCCGTGGCCTTGGCGGTCACCGTCTTTACAAAGTTGCGCGCCACCGGCAGCGAGACGTCGGCCTCAAGCAGCGCCACGCGCACCTCGCGCATGGCGGCGGTGACGTCATCCTCGCTCAGCGCGCCCTGTTTGGTCAGCCGGTCGAAGACGCCGCCCAGGCGGTCGGAAAGGTTCTCGAACATGGCGGCCCTCCTTGCAGGTCCAAAACACGAATGCCCCCGTGGGCGCAACGCGCTGACGGAGGGCGATCCCCGCAGAATACGGGGACCGGAAGGGACGTCCTTCCGGGAATTAGGCGGCTTGATATGCAAAAACGGCCTCCGAGTCAACGAAGGCCGTTTTCACTTTGTCCGCGCAATCAGGCGGCCAGTTTTTCCAGCGCCTCATGGGCGCGGGCAAGACCCGCCTCGCGATCAAAGGCCAGACCGTCGGCAGCGACGAATTCCACGTCGGTGATGCCAAGGAAGCCCAGCATGAAGCGCAGATAGCCCGAGGCGAAATCCAGATCCGAGCCAAAGGGCGTGCCGCCCGCGGTATAGGCGAAGATCGCGCGCTTGCCCTTCAGCAGACCTTCGGGGCCGGCCTCGGTATAGCGGAAGCTGATGCCGGCACGGGCGATCTGGTCCAGCCAGTTCTTCAGCGCGGCGGTCAGGGTGAAGTTATAGATCGGCAGGCCGATCACCAGAACGTCGGCGTCCTGCACTTCCTTGAGATAGGCATCCGAGGTCGCGATCAGCTTTTGCTGTTCGGCGGTCGGCTCTTGCGGGGCAAGACGCACCGCCTTGAACCAGTTGGTGTCGATGCCCGGCACGCCGTCGTTCAGGTCGCGATAGGTGACGCTGGCGGCGGGGTTCGCGGCCTTCAGCCGGGCGACGATCTGGGCGGTCAGTTGACGCGAGACCGAGGCATCCCCGGTGATGGCGCTGTCGATATGCAGGATGTTCATCTGCTTGCTCCGTGAATTCGTTATGAGGGTGATTTAGCGCTTTGCATCAGCGAACAAAACAGCGATAAACGCGCATTATCTGTGCAAGGATGCACAATGCAGATCGAAAGCTGGGACGATATCCGCAATGCGCTGGCGGTGGCGCGGCTGGGCACGGTCAGCGCCGCCGCGCAGGCCCTGGGCGTGCACCATGCGACCGTGATCCGGCGCATCGACGCGCTGGAAACCGCGCTGGGGGTGCGGCTGTTCCAGCGCCATCCACGCGGCTATGCGCTGACCGAGGCCGGCCAGACCCTGCTGGACGAGGCCGGCGCGGCGGATGCGCGCTTCGCGCAGATGGCGGCACGGATCGCCGGCGCGGGCGAGCGGATCGAGGGCGAAATCGTCGTCACCTCGCTGCCCGAACTGGCCGGTCTGGTGATGCCGCGCCTGATCGCGCTGATGCGCGAGCATCCCGGCCTGCGGCTGCGCTATGTGACCGATCCGCGCCTATACCGTCTTGATACCGGCGAGGCGCAGGTCGCGATCCGTGCAGGTGCCCGCCCGACCGAGCCCGATTACGTCGTTCGCCACATGATGACCGTCAAGGCGGGGCTTTACGGCGCGCCGGGCTATGTCGCGGTGGCCGGCGCGCTTGAGGACCTGCGCGCGCATCGCTTCGTGCTGCCCGGCCCCGAGGCCCGGCGCGCGCCCTATATGCAATGGCTGGGCGAGCGGCTGGCGGCGGAAAACGTCGCGCTGATCAGCAACGACCCCGAGGCGCGGCTGGCCGCCATCCGGGCCGGGCTGGGTCTGGGCTGGATGGCGCCCGAACGCGCTGAGGGGCTGATCGAGGTGATGTCGCTGCCCGATTGGGAATCGCAGTTCTGGCTGGTCACCCATGTCGATCTGCATCGCAGTCCCAAGGTGCAGGCGGTGCTGAAGGCATTGCGCGAACCCGGCCTTGAGGCACCCGAGGAAGCCCGCGCCTGAGGGCTTCACCCTCCTGCCGATCCGGGTTATCCGCGTCAGGACGGCTCGCAGCAGACCGGCGCGCCGGAAACAGGATCTTTCCATGACCGCAGCTGCGCCGCATGCAATCTCGTCCCGGATGATGCCAAGCGATTGGGCACAATTGCTGCTTTTGTCGCTGATCTGGGGTGGCTCGTTCTTTCTGACCGGCATCGCGGTCAAGGGCCTGCCGGTGCTGACGCTGGTCGCGGTGCGGGTCTTCGTCGCGGCGCTGGTGCTCTGGGCGGTGGTCTGGGCGCGCGGCACCCGCATTCCGCGCGCGCCTGCCATCTGGGGCATGTTTCTGGTCATGGGGGCATTGAACAACGCCATACCCTTCATGCTGATCGCCTGGGGGCAGCGTTCGATCCCCTCGGGGCTGGCCTCGATCCTGAATGCGACGACACCGCTGTTCACGGTGCTGGTCAGCGCGGCGCTGCTGGCCGATGAGCGTGCGAGCGCACAGAAATTCGCCGGCGTGCTGATGGGGCTGGCGGGTGTCGCGGTGATGATGGGGCTGGACACCATCGCCGGGCACGGCCATGCGCTGCTGCCGCAACTGGCGGTTCTGGGCGCGGCGCTGAGCTATGCCTTTGCCGGCGCCTTTGGCCGGCGCTTCGGGCGGATGGGGCTGGACCCGATCCTGGCCGCCGCCGGCATGGTCACCGGCTCCAGCGTGATGATGATCCCCGCCGCGCTGGCGCTGGACGGCTGGCCGCAGGGCGTCGCCGCGACCTATTGGCTGGCGGCGGTCACCATCGGCGTGGTCGGAACCGGGCTGGCCTATGTGATGTATTTCCGCATTCTGGCCCGCGCCGGGGCGACGAATATCTCGCTGGTAACCTTTCTTGTCCCGGTCTCGGCCATCCTGCTGGGCTGGCTGTTTCTGGGCGAGGTGCTGGGGCCGGCCCATGTCATCGGCATGGTGATGATCGCCCTGGGCCTCATTCTGATCGACGGACGGCTGATCCGATGGCCGAGGCGGTGACGCGCTCCGCCGCCCGGGCGCAGGGCGTACCGCATACGCGCCGCGAATCCCTGCGCGGCCATGCGGCGATGCTGGCCTTTTCCGTGCTGATCGCGGGGTCGTTCTCGCTGGGGGCGCGGGTCGCCAACCTGATCGATCCGGTGGCGATCACGGCGCTGCGTTTCGTGCTGGCCTCGGTCGCGGTCGCGGTCTTTGCGCAGATTGCGGGGCCGGGCCTGCCGCGCCGCGCCTTTGCCGCCCCTTGGCGCTATCTGGTGCTGGGCGGGCTTTACGCCATCTATTTCGTCCTGATGTTCGAGGGGCTGAAAACCGCCCTGCCCGTCCCAGCGGCGGCGGTCTTTGCGCTGACGCCCCTGATGGCGGCGGGCTTTGGCTGGCTGGTCCTGCGCCAGATCACCGGGCCGCGCATGGCCCTCGCGCTGGCCATGGGCGGGATCGGCTCGCTTTGGGTGATCTTTCGCGGCGATCTCTCGGCCCTTGCCCGGATGGAGTTCGGACGCGGCGAGGCGATCTATCTGGTCGGCTGCGCCGCGCATGCGCTTTACACGCCGATGGTGCGCCGGCTGAACCGCGGCGAAAGCCCGGTCGTCTCGACCTTTGCCACGCTGGTCGCGGGATCGGTCATCCTGCTGGTCTGGGGCTGGGGCGCGATCCGGGCCACCGACTGGGCCAACATGCCGGCCATCGTCTGGATCACGCTGGTCTATGTGGCGATCTTTGCCACGGCGGCCACCGTGGTGCTGGTGCAATATGCCGCCCTGCGCCTGCCCTCGGCCAAGGTCATGGCCTATACCTATCTGACCCCGGTCTGGGTGATCCTGCTCGAGGCGCTGCTGACCGGCGGCCTGCCCGGGCTGATCGTCCTGCCCGGGATCGCCGCCATCGTGCTGGCGCTGGTCCTGCTGCTGAAGGACTGAGGCGCCTCAGAACATCTCGCCCTGGGCCGAGAAGCCGTCGCGCTCGATCTCGCGCAGGGCCTTGTAGCGCTTGACCATGACCGCGTGGCTGGACATGGCCTGCGTGACGCGGACCCAAAGCTCGCGATGTTCGGCATTGCATTGCTCGAGCCACGCGTCGGCATTGACGCCGCTTTCCATCCACGGCCCCACCGCCAGCAGGCGGGTGGCCCGGGCCGAGCCGGGACAGACCGCCAGCGCGATGCGGTCGGCCGAATATTCCTGCGCCCGCGTCGTCGCCAGCCCCAACAGGACGGTAAAGCCGGGCAGGATCCCGATCACCGCCCGCCACAGCGAGACATGGCGCAGCTTGTGGTGGCCCAGCTCATGCGCCAGCACGAACTCCACGACATCGGGCGCGGTCGGCAACAGCATGGCGATCTCGGCATGGATGACGACGTAATTGTAGCGCCGGTTGCATTCCAGCGCGAAGGCATTCACCACGCCATTGCCGTTCACGACGTAAAGCCGGGGCAGCTTCGGCATTTCCAGCCGCCGCCCGATTTCCTGATACATGGTGAACAGCTCGGGGAACTGGCGTTCGCCCACCAGAATGCCGTTCGCCCGCGACTGCGCCGCAAGGTAGAAACGATAGATATAAAGCCCGATCGGCGCGAACAGGATCAGGAACGCGGTCTCCGAGATGCCGCGCAGCAGGCTCGCGTCCTCTTGGCCCAACGCATCGTTCAGCGCCGTGCCCTCATCGACGGCAAAGATGCCAAGGCCAAGGATCACGGCGGCAATGGTGATCAATGCGCAAAGCCAGATCAGCGGCATTTCCCAGCGGTGACGATAGCGGGTGAAATCCTGCGGACGGGGGTCATGCGCGCACATCGGGAACCTCGTGAAAAACGCTGGCGGGGAAAGGGGCGGTGGCCCTGCGGCGCGATAGCCGCAGGCCGGGCACCGGACAAGCCTGCCCCAACGTCAATCCGCCCGCCACCGGGGTGACGGGCGGATCTTTGCCGTGGCGGGCCTCAGAACAGCCCGTAAAGGATCGCGCTCATCGCGGTCAGGCCGGCGATGGTCACGAAGATATTCGAGGCCGCGCCCCGATAGCGCGCCAGCGCCGGGACCTTGTGGATCGCATACATCGGCATCAGATAGAGGATCGCGGCGATGACCGGTCCGGCCAGCGTCTCGATCAGCCCGAGGATCGAGGGGTTCATCACCGCCACCGCCCAGGTGCTGAAAAAGATGAACAGCGCCACCCCGATCCCCAGCCCGCGTTCGCCCTGCTCGCCATGGCCGATGCCGGCGCCGCGCAGGATGCCTTTCAGCCCCTCGGCCGCGCCCATGTAATGGCCGAAAAACGACGAGACGATGGCGACAAAGGCCACGATCGGGCCGAAATAGCTGATGAAGGCGCTGCCATGGACATTGGCCAAATAGGACAGCACCGGCAGGTTCTGGGCCTTGGCCTCGGCCAGTTGCGCCGGCGACAGCGCCAGCACGCAGGAAAACACGAACAGCATCACGAAACCGACCAGCATGGCGGCGGTATTGCGCAGGATCAGGTCCGCCTTGGCCGAGCCATCCGCGCCGTATTCGCCCCGCATCGCCACCGCGAATTGCGAGATCGCCGGGCTGTGGTTGAACGAGAAAACCAGCACCGGCAGGGTCAGCCAGATGGTTTTCAGCGCCGTGCCCATCGGCGTGACCTCGCTGACGGCGGCCAGATTCCAGTCCGGGATCAGATAGATCGAGACAAAGATCAGGATCGCGACCAGCGGATAGACCAGCCATTGCGTGCAGACCAGCATCACCCGCTCGCCAGCCATCATCACCGCCATCATGCCGGCGATCAGCAGGCCCGACAGGATCCAGCGCGGCGGCGCCGTCATGCCAAGCTGGTTTTCCATGAAGCTGCCGACGGTATTGGTGATGCCGACGCCATAGATCAGCACGATCGGATAGATGGCCAGGAAATACAGCAGCGTGATGAACTTGCCGGCGCCGGCGCCGAAATGCTCGGCCACCACCTCGGTGATGTCGGCGTCGGGGCGGCTGCCCGAACAGACAAAGCGTGCAAGGCCCCGATGCGACAGGTAGGTCATCGGCCCGATCAGCAGCGCCATGACGACCAGAGGCCAGAAGCCGCCGATCCCGGCATTGATCGGCAGGAACAGGATCCCCGCCCCCACCGCCGTGCCGAACAGGCTCAGCATCCATGTCGTGTCATAGCGCGTCCAGCCAAGGCGTCCGGTCGCGGTCGAGATCGTGTCGGTCATGGCAAAACCTCCCTGTTTACTGGTCAGGCGTCGCGCCTGCGGCCCCCCTTGCACGGCCCCGGCGCTGATGCCGAAAGGCCCGCCCGGCTTCAAGAGATCGAAGTTCCGGCTGCGACGCTCTGGATTCAATGGATTTTCCGAAAATTCTCCCTGTGTTTCACCGGGCGACTCGGCGATCTGCCCGGCTCCTGCCCTTATTCCGCCCGATCTGCCCGCGCCTTGCAACAGCTAGCCATGGGATTGGGGCAACCTTGCCGACTTGATGGGCTGACCTGCTGGGGTGCGGTGGGACGGCCGGAGCGATCTAGCGCGCGCCGTAAAGCGCGCGGGCGCGGTCCTCGAAGGCGCGGACAATGCGCGACATGGCCTCGCCGAAGACGACGCCGATGACCTTGCCAAGGATGGCGTTGCGAAACTCGAAATCGACGAAGAAATCGACCTTGCAGCTGCCATGCGGCAGGTCGGCAAAGCTCCAGCCGCTTTTGAGATACTTGAACGGCCCGTCCAGATATTCCGTGTCGATGCGCCTGTCAGCGGGCCACAGCGTCACCCGGCTGCCAAAGCGTTCGCGAAAGACCTTGAAGCTGATGACCAGATCGGCCTCGACCAACTCGCCACCATCCGGGCCGGGGCGGCGCGAGCGGATGCGGGCGGCGGTGTTCCAGGGCAGGAACTCGGGGTATCTTTCGATATCGGCCACCAGCGCATACATCTGGTCGGCGGTATAGGGCAGGATGCGGCTGTCTTTGTGCTGGGGCAAGGGGTGGTTCCGGGCATTTCGATTTGGGCAGAACTAGCAAAGGACGGGGCAGATGAACAACCTAAACTGGCTGATCCGCGCATCCCGCTGGGCCAGAAATCCGCCCAGCCCGCGCATGGTCAATCTGGTGCTGGCGATCATCGCGCTGGGGCTGGCATTGAAGGGGCTTGAACATTTCGGCCTGATCCCCGACTGGGCGCAGATGGATCGGCCGCGCGGCATGCACCTGCCGCGGCCCTGACGGGACATCACGTCGCAGCCCCGCTTGGCCGTTGCATTTTTCCCGAACCCCGGTCACGTTCGCGTGAC
The DNA here is from genome assembly GCF_003337565.1 of Paracoccus lutimaris. Taxonomy (GTDB): domain Bacteria; phylum Pseudomonadota; class Alphaproteobacteria; order Rhodobacterales; family Rhodobacteraceae; genus Paracoccus; species Paracoccus lutimaris. The sequence goes on along the minus strand of NZ_QPJL01000021.1, from coordinate 21,961 downwards.
ATGACAACCACCAGAGACCTGTTCACGATGCGCATTCTTCCCTTTGTTCTGGCGATTGCCGCCACTGGCCTGCTGGCGGCTTGCGAGCCCCAGGGCACCCGCCGCCCCGGCGACCTGACACAGTCCGACCTGAATGCCGGGCGCCGGATCGTCGCCACGGATCCCGCCCGGCGGCAAGATCTGCTCAACAACTGCCGCGCCGGTATCCGGATGAAACCAGAGCGGGAGCGCAACAATATGGCGACTCTGGTGGGGGTGACACCGGCACAGATGCCTGCAGTATTCTGCAATCGCATCATCAGCGCCATCGAGTCCGGACGCCTGACTGCGGCGGATCTGAACGCCGCCGGGCGCGGCGATATCTCTCGCAAGGTGCTTGCCGTCGTTCAGGGCCGCTAAGTCAAGGGGCCGGGCGCACAGCCCGGCCGTCTTGGCGCTGGCGGAGCTTACATCCCCGCCGCCTTGAACGTGTCGCATTGTCCCATCTGGCCCGACTGGAAGCCGCGCTGGAACCACTCCATGCGCTGCTCGGACGAGCCATGGGTAAAGGCGTCGGGCACCACCGCGCGGCCGGCATTGGCCATCAGCGTGTCATCGCCCACCGCCTCGGCGGCGCCGATCGCCTCTTCGACATCGCCGGGCTCCAACGAGCCGAACTGCTCATTGGCCTGACGCGCCCAGATGCCGGCAAAGCAATCGGCCTGCAATTCGGTCAGGACCGAGATGCGGTTGGCCTGCGCCTCGCCCGAGTGCTGCCGCACCGCCATGCTTTGTTCAAGGATCCCCAAGAGGTTCTGGACATGGTGGCCCACCTCATGCGCGATCACATAGGCATAGGCGAAATCGCCCTTGGCGCCCATGCGCTGGCTCATGGTGCGGAAGAAGTCGGTGTCCAGATAGACCTTCTGGTCATTGGGGCAATAGAAGGGACCCATCGCCGATTGCGCCGTGCCGCAGGCCGAGTTCACCATGCCCGAGAACATCACCAGCGACGGCTCGCGGTAATCGACACCGGCCTGCTGGGGCAGGACGCGGTGCCAGACCTCCTCGTTATCGGCCAGAACCACGCTGACGAACTGGCCCATTTCCTGTTCCTCGGCGGTCAGTTCGCGCGGCTCGCTGCTTTGGCCGCCCTGATCCAGCGCGCCGACAATCGGCGAGATGTCGATGCCAAAGAAATAGCCCACGGCCAGAACCGCCAGAACGCCGACGATTCCCATGCCCCCTGCCCGCGCGCCCGTGCCGCGCCGGTCCTCGACATTCCTGCTTCCGCGTCTGCCGCGCCATTCCATGCGTTACCCTCCTCGGCCTGTCCGCTGGCCGGTAAACTCTTTCCGGCTCAGAGCTTACCCGATCCGGCAGGGGCTGCAACGCCGCTGCGGGCTTGACAGTTCCGCCCGCGCCAGCGACCTAACCCGAAAGACAAGGGGTGTTTTCATGTTCGACTGGGTTGTGGCGACGATCGACAGCTGGGGCTATCTCGGCGTCTTCGTCCTGATGGTGGCCGAGAACGTCTTTCCCCCGATCCCCTCCGAGGTCATCATGCCGCTGGCCGGGTTTCTGGCTGGCAGCGGGCGCATGTCGCTGGTCCTGACCATGATCGTCGGCACGCTGGGTTCGGTCATCGGCACCTTGATGTGGTATTATGTCGGCCTGTGGTTCGGCGAAGAGCGCCTGAAACGCTTTGCCGCCCGCCACGGCCGCTGGCTGACGCTGTCGCCCGGCGATATCGACGCAGCGCATCAGTGGTTCGTGCGCCATGGCGCGGTGGCGGTGTTCTTTGGCCGTATGATCCCGGCGATCCGCACGCTGATTTCGGTTCCGGCCGGGCTGGCGCGGATGCCGATGTGGAAATTCCTGTCCTATACCGTGGCGGGCAGCGCGCTCTGGACCGGGGTGCTGACATTCGCCGGCCTCGCGCTGCATGAAAACTATGCCCGCGTCGCCGATTACGTCGATCCGGTCTCGAAACTGGTCGTCGTCACCGTGGTGGTGATTTACCTCTATCGCGTCATCACCTGGAAACCGCATTGAGAAGCCGCCTTGAGTTCACGCGATTGGCACTTGCCCGCGCGCGCGACCGGGCCTAACCCGTCGCCATGAACGGATATTCTGACGGCTTCTCGCCCCGCCTGATCGCCCTGACCGCCGCTGCCGGCTCGGCCGCGCTGCTGATCGCGGCGCTGGGATTTCAGGCCCTTGGCTATGCGCCATGCGAGCTCTGCATCCTGCAACGCTGGCCGCATCTGGCGGCCGCCATCGTCGGCCTTCTGATCTGGCGGCTGGGCTTTAACCGCTGGCTGGCGCTTCTGGGCGTGATCGCGGCGCTGACCGCGACCGGGCTTGCGATCTATCACGCGGGCGTCGAGATGAAGCTGTGGCTGGGGCCGCAGCATTGCTCGGGCGGGGTCTCCGGGCTGGCGCAGATGTCCACGCAGGATCTGATGACCGCGCTTGAGGCCGCGCCGGTCGTGCGCTGCGACGAAATCGCCTGGAGCCTGTTCGGCATTTCCATGGCCGGCTGGAACGCGGTGATCTCGGCGGGGCTCAGCGGGCTGTGGCTGGCGGCGCTGCGCGGACGCAAACGGGCCTCGGGCATCGCCTGAATCGGGATTTTCCGGCCTTGGACAGCCCTAAACCGGCGCGTCAAGATTGCGCCCGCGGCTGGTATGGGATAGACCCCGGATCAACAAAATCTTGAGGCGACCCATTGGCTGACACCCCCGAGAACGACGATGACGGCAGCACGGAAAACGGCGCCGGAAACGGCACTGCGGAACGCGCCGTGATGGCCCATGCCGGGCCGGTGATCGACATTTCCGAAGAGATGCGCTCGTCCTATCTGGACTATGCGATGTCGGTGATCGTCAGCCGCGCAATCCCCGATCTGCGCGACGGTCTGAAACCCGTGCACCGGCGCATCCTCTTCGCCATGCACGAGACCGGCAACACCTTCGACAAGCCCTATCGCAAATCGGCGCGTCCGGTCGGCGACGTGATGGGGAAATACCACCCCCATGGCGACGCGGCGATCTATGACGCCTTGGTGCGGATGGCGCAAAGCTTCTCGATGTCGCTGCCGCTGCTGGACGGTCAGGGGAACTTCGGCAGCATGGACGGGGATAGCGCGGCAGCCATGCGCTATACCGAAGTCCGCATGGCCAAGGCCGCCAATTACCTGCTGATGGATATCGAGAAAGATACCGTCACCTTCCAGGACAACTATGACGGCAAGGACCGCGAACCGACCGTCCTGCCGGCGCGCTATCCCAACATGCTGGTCAATGGCGCAGGCGGCATCGCCGTCGGCATGGCCACCAACATTCCGCCCCACAATCTGGGCGAGGTGATCGATGCCACGCTGGCGCTGATCGATGACCCCGACCTGCCCACCGAACGCCTGCTTGAGATCGTGCCCGCCCCCGACTTTCCGACCGGCGGGCTGATCCTTGGCCGCTCGGGCGCGCGCAAGGCCTATCTTGAGGGGCGCGGCAGCATCATCGTCCGCGCCAAGACCCGGATCGAGGAATTGCGCGCCGGGCGTCAGGCGATCATTCTGGACGAGATCCCCTATCAGGTGAACAAGGCCAGCCTGATCGAGAAGATCGCCGAACTGGCCAAGGAAAAGCGCATCGAGGGCATCGCCCATGTGCAGGACGAATCCGACCGCGTCGGCATCCGCGTGGTGATCGAGCTGAAGCGCGACGCCACCGCCGAGGTGGTGCTGAACCAGCTGTTCCGCTTTACCCCCATGCAGACCAGCTTCGGCGCCAATATGCTGGCACTGAACGGCGGCCGCCCCGAACAGCTGACGCTGCGCGACTTCCTGACCTATTTCATCACCTTCCGCGAGGAGGTCGTCGCCCGCCGCACCGCTTACGAACTGCGCAAGGCCCGGGAACGCGCGCATGTGCTGTGCGGTCTTGCCGTCGCGGTCTCGAATGTCGATGAGGTGGTGGCGACGATCCGCAGCTCGGCCGATGCCGCCGAGGCGCGCGAACGGCTGATGGCGCGGCGCTGGCCCGCCCATGACATCGTCGAATATCTGCGCCTGATCGACGATCCGCTGCATCCGGTCAATGATGATGGCACCTATAACCTGTCGGAAACCCAGGCCCGGGCCATTCTGGACCTGCGCCTGCAGCGCCTGACGCAACTGGGCGTCAAGGAAGTCACCGACGAGCTGAAGACGCTGGCCGATTCCATCCGCGACTATCTGGCGATCCTTGCCTCGCGCGAGCGGATCATGGGCATCATCGCCGATGAGCTGCGCGAGGTGAAATCCCTGTTCGCCGTGCCGCGCCGGACCGAGATCACCGACTGGGCCGGCGATCTGGACGACGAGGACCTGATCGAGCGCGAGGACATGGTCGTCACCATCACCTCGGGCGGCTATATCAAGCGCACCGCGCTGGCCGAATTCCGCTCGCAGCGGCGCGGCGGCAAGGGCCTTTCCAGCATGGCCACCAAGGAAGACGACGTCGTCACCACGCTGTTCGTGGCCAACACCCATACGGAACTTTTGTTCTTCACCACCGATGGCATGGTCTACCGGCTCAAGACGTGGCGCCTGCCGCTGGCCGGGCGCACCGCCAAGGGCAAGGCCATCGTCAACATCCTGCCCATCGATCCGGGCGTCTCCATCGCCGCCTTGATGCCGGTCGATGCGCCGCAGGCGGAATGGGACGATTATCAGGTGATCTTCGCCACCTCCGAGGGCGACGTGCGCCGCAACGCGCTGTCGGATTTCGCCAATGTCATGCGCAACGGCAAGATCGCCATGAAGCTGCCCGAAGGGGTCGAGCTGATCGGCGCCCGCATGGCGACCGAAAACGATGACGTGATGCTGGTCACCGATTCCGGCCGGGCGATCCGCTTCCAGACCACCGATGTGCGCGTCTTCAAGGGCCGCGATTCCACCGGCGTGCGCGGCATCCGTCTGGCCGGCGACAGCCGCGTGGTCAGCATGTCGGTCATCCGCCATTTCGAGGCCGACCCGGCCGAGCGCGCCGCCTATCTGAAGATGCGCCGCGCCGTCGAGGGCGCGCTGGATGACGGCGCCGAGGCCGACGAGGACGAGGAAAACGTCGCCGAGGCCGCGATCACCCAGGAACGCTATGCCGAGATGTCGGCGGCCGAGGACCTGATCCTGACCATCACCGCGCGCGGTGCCGGCAAGATCAGTTCCAGCCACGACTATCCGGTGCGCGGGCGCGGCGGTCAGGGCGTCATGGCCATGGACAAGGCCATGCGCGGCGGGCCGCTGGTCGCCAGCTTCCCCGTCGAACACGACGACCAGATCATGCTGGCCACTTCGACCGGGCAGTCGATCCGGGTGCCGGTCGAGGGGATCAGCTTCCGCTCGCGGACGGCTGGCGGCGTCCGGGTCTTCAATACCGGCGCGGATGAGACCGTGGTTTCCGTTGCGCGCATCGCCGAGAATGGCGAAGATGAGGGCGAAGAGGCCTGATATCCGGGCCTGACACCTGACCGGGGCGGCATCACCCTGCCCCGGCGGGAACCGGCGAAACCGCATGAGGACAGCCTTGCAATCAGGCGAATCGCAGTTGCGCGAGCGGCTACAGACAGGATTTCTGGGGATCGTCGCCTTTGCGCTGGTCCTGTTCCTGCTGGTGCAGGCGCGCTTCATGCTGATCTGTCTGGCCATTGCCATCATCATCTTTTCGCTGACCAGCGATGCGATTTCCGCCTTTGCCCGGCTCAAGGTGCCAAGCTGGCTTGCGACGACGCTGGCGCTGATCGCCATTGCCTTTGGCCTTCTATGGGCGGCGACGGCGGTGGTGACACAGGTCAACGAGGTGGTCTCGACCGCGATCCTGTATTCCGACCGCGCGCAAGAGGTGCTGACCCGGCTGACCGCCGATTTCAGCCCCCGCACCCGCGAGGGCCTGAGCGCGTTTTTCAGCGGCATCAACCTTGCCGGATGGATGCGCTCGGCCACCAGTCAGGCCTCGAACCTGATTTCGGGCGCTGTGCTGACGGTGACCTTTACCGCCTTCATGTTTGCCGAACGCGGCTGGTTCCCGATCAAGCTCGAGCGCATCTTGGGCGATCCGGTCCGCGCCGGGCGGGTGCTGCGCATCGTGCAGTCGATCACCCGGCGGGTGAACCGCTATCTGGTGGTGAAATCCGGCATCAGCCTGATCACCGCCCTGCTGATCTGGGTGATCTTCCGCATCGCCGGGCTGGAGCTTGCCGGCGCGGTCGCCATGCTGACCTTCATCCTGAACTTCATTCCCACCATCGGCTCGATCATCGCCACCGTGATCGCGGTGGTTCTGGTCTTGGCCCAGACCGGCGATCCGACCTTGACGCTGGTGATCGGCGGCGCCTGCACATTGGTGCATTTCGTCATCGGCAATGTGCTGGACCCGCTGCTGCTGGGTCAGACGCTGCGGCTCTCGTCCTTCGGGATCATCCTGTCGCTCGCTTTCTGGGGCGCGATCTGGGGCATTGCCGGGGCCTTTCTGGCGGTCCCGATCATGGTTGCCGCGATGATCGTCTGCGCCCATATCCCGTGGTTGCGACCAATTGCGGTGCTGCTGTCGCATGAGGGCCTGCCCGATGACGATGAGGCGCAGCCGCCCGAGCCATTGCGCGACGCCGCCTGAGCGGCTCCGCACTGGGTCAGTTTTCCGGGGAAGAACGCACCGTCGCGCGAAATCACAGGCTGGCTTGTCTGGTTCGAAGGCGGCCGAAACGCTGCGGCCGTTGTCCTGCGGCAGCCCCTTCTGATATTGATCGGGACAAAGGGAGAACCCCATGCCTCAAATCATCGAGATACTGCTCTACAAGCTCACGCCCGGAACCGGGGGCGCGTTCTTTGAGACCATGCAGAGCATCAGCGTTCCGCTTCACAAACAGAACGGCATCGACGTGGTCTGGCACGGGCAGTCGATGCATGATCCCGATGGTTACGGCCTGATCCGGGCCTTTGCGGACATGCCCGCGCTGGAGGCGGCGCAATCGGCGCTTTACGCCAGCGAAGCCTGGCGCGCAGGACCGCGTGAGGCGATCGTTTCCCGCATCGTGACCGCGACCAGGATCGTCATTCCAATGAATGCCGACGCCGTAAACGGGCTGCGAAAGCAAGGGTATTACGCACATTCGGCCGGCAGCTAGAGGCGCATCGCGTCGATGCTGCGGCCAAGGCTGAAACGCCGATCAGGCCGGAAACCCGACGCAAGGCCGAAGCCCTCCGCCAGATCTCCCTGCCGGCCAAGGTCTCAGCGTTCGCCGTCCGCGTCACCGTCATCCGCGCCGCCATCGCTTTCCGGGGCCTCGTCGGGCTGGATCGGGCGGCGCTTTTCCGGCACCTCCGGCGCCGGTTCGGGCTTGCTCGGGGCCTCGTCGGCCCCGGTCTCGCCCGAGGCCAGCGCCTTCTCGGCCTTGACCAGCGCCTCGGGGTTGCGGATCCAGACGTCACGCTGCGCATAGGGGATCTCGATCCCCTCCTCGGCAAAGCGTTTGGCGATGGCGTGGTTGATCTCGGAGGTGACGCCGACGCCGCCATTGATGTCCGACAGCATCGCCCGGATCTCGAAGTTCAGGCTGTCGGCGCCAAAGCTGCGAAACAGCACCGCCGGGGCCGGGTTGATCATCACCGTGGGCTGGTCCTCGGCGATCTCGCGCAGGATCTCTTCGACCCGGCGGGTATCGGTGCCGTAAGCCACGCCGACCGGCACGATGATGCGCCCGGTCAGGTTGCCCCGCGTCCAGTTGGTGACCGGCTGGGTGATCAGGTCCGAGTTCGGGACGATGATCTCGTTGCGGTCAAAGGTCTGGATCTGGGTGGCGCGCACGGCCATCTTCTTGACCACGCCCTGCTTGCCGCCGACTTCGATCCAGTCGCCGACCGCCACCGGACGCTCGACCAGCAGGATGATGCCGGACACGAAGTTCGACACCACCTGCTGCATGCCGAAACCGATGCCGACAGACAGCGCACCGGCGACAAAGGCCAGCGAGGTCAGGTCGATCCCCGCCGAGGTCACCGCCAGCATCGACGCGAGCCCGATGCCGATATAGCCGATGATCGAGACGACCGCATTCTGGCCGCCCGTATCCATATGGGTCTTGGGCAGGATGGTGTTGCGGAAGGCGCCCTGCACGAAGCGCGTGCCCGAATAGCCCAGCCCGAAGACGAGAAGGAAGGTCAGGATGCCCATCGGCGACAGGGTGACACCGCCCAGCGAGACCCCCTGCTGGACCTTGCTCCAGGCCTCGGACAGGTCATTGTTGCGCGCGCCCCAGATCAGCGCAAAGAACGGCAGCGAGATCAGCACCAGCGCAAAGCCGATCAGCCCCGGGATCAGCGATTCCCGGACCGAATCGTCGCCGCCCACCGCCAGCCGGTAAAGATCGGCGATGAAATCCTGCAGGATGATCAGCAGCCCGACCAGCGCCAGCGTCAGGACGGTGGCCCACAAAACAGCATTGGCCGCCGTCACATATCCCAGCGCCGCGCCAATGGGCGCACCCACCGCGACCAGCCGGCCCAGTCGGCCCAAAAGCGCCACGACCGGGACGCGATAGGGCGTCGGGGCATTCTCGGGGCCCTTCATCCGGCGCAGGATATTGCACAGGTTGAACAGGTAGAACGCACCCAGCAGGATCAGCATGAAGTGCCAGACCCCGGCCGAGGCATTGCTGAGCCGTTCCGGAACCGTGCCTATTTCCTTGTCGCCTTCGCTGTTGAAGCCCGCCAGCGGCAGCACGGTGCGCGCCACCAACTGGTGCATGGCCAGAGACAGCGCCAGCATCGTCGCGCGGAACCGCGCCTGTGCCCGCAGCTTTTCGGTCAGCGGCAGCGGCAGCACCACGCCTGACCCCTCCTCGGGGTAGAGCCTGCGCGCCAGCCAGACGCCGCCATAATAGGACAGTCCCGCCGCCGGGATCGAGAACAGCAGCGGCTCGCCCCATTCCCCGAACAGATCGGTGGCGTAAAGCGCCCCGGTCGCCAGTATCACCCCGATAAAGGGAATCGCGATCTGGCCCAGCGAAACCGCAAACAGCGCCGCCGCGCGCGAACGGTCGCCAAACCGCGCCGCAAGCCGCCCCGGCAGGGAATCGATCCACTTGCGCCCGCGTGTCAGCAGCAGCACGGCCATCAGCAGGAATCCGATCACAAAGGGCAGCCCGCCCCCGGCAATGCCCTTCATGCCGCCATTCGCGACCCAGCGCCCCCGGGATTCGGTGTAAATGCTGGTCGCGACCTTGGCCGCCTCGGTCATGGCCGGAGCCCAGTTCGCCGGATTGAGCGGCGAGGACGTGCGCTGGATCAGCGCATAGGTCTGCTGGGTGCGGATCGCCTGATCGATCTGGGCGATAATGCCGTCGGCCCGTCCATAGGCCTCGACCGCCTTCAGCCCCGGCGCCTGCAGCTCCGCCATCTGCTCGTTCAGTTCCTTGCGGCGGGCGGCGACGTCGTCGGTCTCGGTCTGGCCCTCGGCCGGGGGTGCCCCCAGGGCCGCGATCTGGTCCTTGAGCGTGGCGATGCGGGTCGCGTTCACGCCGTCCTGCGACTTGAACTGATCGCGCCATTTCACGACCTCGGTGCGGATCGCCTGCAGGCGGGCGGCATTGGCCTGTCCGGTCTCAAGGATCTGCTCGGCCTGATCGGCCTGCTTGTTCCAGGCGTCATAATTCGGGGCCTGCGGCTCTTGCGCGGCGGCCGGCAGGGCCAGCGCGAGACAGAGCGCCAGAAACAGGGCAAGGATACGGGAGAGCATGGGTCAATCAGTCCTGAAAGACTTCGGGCAGGATTGCCGGTTTGCGGGCCATCCAGTCCGGCACCGGCAGGCCCTTGGCGCGCAGGAAGTCCGGATTGAAAAGCTTGGTCTGATAGCGGTTGCCATAGTCGCACAGCACGGTGACGATGGTATGGCCCGGCCCCATTTCACGCGCCATGCGGATCGCGCCCGCGACATTGACCCCGGACGAGCCGCCAAGACACAGCCCCTCATATTCCAAGAGGTCAAAGATCACCGGCAGCGCCTCGCTGTCGGGGATGCGCCAGGCCATGTCGGGGGTGAACCCCTCGAGGTTGGCTGTGATGCGGCCCTGCCCGATACCCTCGGTGATCGACGAGCCGGGGCTGTCGAATTCGCCGCTGGTGTAAAAGCTGTAAAGCGCCGCGCCCTCGGGATCGGCCAGACCGATCTTGACGCCCTTGGGTTGCAGCGCCATGGCGACGCCCGCCAGCGTCCCGCCCGAACCCACCGCGCAGACAAAGCCGTCCACCTTGCCGCCGGTCTGTTCCCAGATCTCGGGGCCGGTGGTTTCCAGATGCGCCTGACGGTTGGCGGTATTGTCGAACTGGTTGGCCCAGATCGCGCCATTCGGTTCAGACTTGGCTAGTTCCTCGGCCAGACGGCCGGAATAGCGCACGTAGTTGTTGGGGTTCTTGTAGGGCTGCGCGGGCACCTCGACGAGTTCCGCCCCGGCCAGACGCAGCATGTCCTTTTTTTCCTGGCTCTGCGTTTCCGGGATCACGATGACCGAGCGAAAGCCCATCGAGGCCCCGACCAGCGCCAGACCGATGCCGGTATTGCCGGCCGTGCCCTCGACAATGGTGCCGCCGGGCTTCAGGTCGCCCCGCGCGACCGCGTCGCGGATGATGTAAAGCGCCGCCCGGTCCTTGACCGACTGGCCGGGATTCATGAACTCGGCCTTGCCAAGGATCTCGCAGCCGGTCTCTTCCGAGGCGCGGTTGAGGCGGATCAGAGGGGTATTGCCAATGGCCGAGGCAAGGTCGGGGCAAATGCGCATGGCGGGGCCTTTCGCAGAAATCATCGCACCGGTTTACACGTCAGCGGCTGACGGCGGCAACCCCGCCCCGGGCATGGCGGAATTGCATTCGCGCGAAAACCCGTTGAGGCCTAAGCCAGTTCCTGCCGGATTCGCCCCAGATTGAGCTCCAGCCACAAGGCCAGGGACAAAAGCGGGCCGTTCCGGATCTCTCCGGCCATGGCCATGCGGGTCAGCTCGGCGCGCGCCACGACATATGAACGGATATCCTCATCCTCGCTGTCCAGCCCGCCATAGCCCGCCACCTCGTCCGGCAGATCGGCGATGCCGACATAAAGATAGAGGAACTCGGCCATGATGCCGGGGCTTGGATAGTTGTGCGGGCCGGGAATCAGCCGATGGATCGTCAGCCCGGCCTCCTCCATTGCCTCGCGCAGCCCGGCCTCTTCGGGGGTCTCACCCGGATCGACGCGGCCCGCGACGGTTTCATAGAACCAGGGCTGGCGGTCGCCGCGCGCCACCGGCCCGGCGCGGAGCTGGTCGATCAGCAGCACCCGGTCGCGGATCGGGTCATAGGGCAGCACGACCGTGGCATCGCCCGAAACAAAGACCGCCCGCAGCATCTCGGGCGACCAGTCGCCGCGATGGCGGCGCTGGCGCAGGATGATTTCCTCGACCGAGAAGAACCGCGAATAGGGTTCTTCGCGCGCAAGGATCTGCAGGCGATCCTCGCCCGCGGGGCCGATCCGGGGCAGATCCGCGCTGTCTTCCAAGGCCCGCTGCCGCGCCGAGACCCAGGCCGCGATCATCGGCAGGCGCCGGCGGATCACCTCGGCCGGCAGATCCGCTGGCAAAGCCAGCAACCACTCGGCCATGGCGCCGGCCAGTTCCGGCTGCCACACGTTGCTGCCGCCCGGGGCCTGATCCTGAACGCCCAGCACCTCGCGGCCAGCTACCGTCACCAGCACCAGCCCGAAGATATCGGCATAGCGGCGCAACTCCGGCGTCCAGCCCGTTTCCCAGCCCGGAACCTCACCCGCCCCAGGATTCAGCACGGGCCAGCCCCCGGCCTCGATCCCAGCGAGCGGCGCGGCCGTAAGTGCTTGGCCGAGAAGCGGCGCGCCCGCCACCGCATCGGGGGCAAGGCGCGTGCGCAAGGCGGGATGGGCCAGCGCGCCGATCAGCAGCATGGAACGCCCCTGCCCCGGGTGCTGGAGGCACGGGTCGAGCTGAGTTTACGCGGCATGATGGCACCTGAACCGAAGGGACAAAAAAGTTTCGTGCTTTTCGCGCGAAGCCCCTTGCGCTTCAACCCCACCCCGTCTAAATCCCCGCCACCACACCAAAAGCGCGGAGAGGTGCCGGAGTGGTCGAACGGGGCGGTCTCGAAAACCGTTGAGCCTGCAAGGGTTCCGTGGGTTCGAATCCCACCCTCTCCGCCATTTACCATTGATTTCATTGGATAATTCGGCGATTTTAGCAATCTTTGCATGTTGGTTTGCATGTCAGGGAAACGGCTAGAAACGGCCACAGCGACCGGCTGAACGCTCACGAAACTGTGAATAGCGTGCTTGCCGCTTCGGTAATGTCGCACAGCATAGTGCGGGCAAGACATGTCAGGATTTGAGGGATAGGCGCTGCATGGGGAAGCTCGAAAAGGAACTTGAAGATTTGGTCGGGTTTGTCGGCAGCGGTGGCGGCTTTGGATCACCCGACGCCGCCGAACAACACCAACGCGAGATTGATCTTCTCAAATTCAAGATCACAAGACGCGACAATTTTAAGCTCGCAATCATTAGCGCAATCATCGGCGCATTGGTGGGCGCTGGCGTCACAGCGGTTAGCCAGATTATTTGACGAAAAAAGCCCCGACCGAAGCCGGGGCAGTTGCTCCAAGTTGGCCCTTGGAAGGTCTATTCAGCGGCAAGCGTCGGCACGGCCCAATCGGCGTTAACGTCCACAGCGCCAGCGGTCAGCGCAGCGACACTTTCGGCATAGAAGGCAGACCGCAGCCCATCGACCGCCTTGTCGCAGCGTTCCGCTTCGGTCGCCACAGCCTGCGCGGTCATCAGCCGTTCGGCTTGTTCGGGACTGTGGGCAAGCATGGCGTTGTGCATGAGACTGGCCTTTCGCGTGTCAGCGATGCCCGACAGGAACGCAGGCGCGGAACCAATCGCTGCGGCAACGTCACGGTCGGTTTCAACCAGCCGCGCCAGTTCGGCGGGGAATTCAGGATCTGCCTTCCGACTGGCGCAGTAAGCACGAATTTCACTGTAAAGCGCCGACTTCGAATTATCGGGCGTGAAGACTGCCGCCATGTTGTCGCGGGCGCTGTTCATTTCGCTATCGGCCCAACGCGACGCATTTTTCGCCGCGTCCTTCATTTCTTTCGCCATGCGATTATATAGCGTTTTAGCGTTTTCGTGTTTTACCGGGTCAGTCTTAGTCGGGTCTTTCGCCAGACGTTCCAACCGCCCGACGGCATCACGCAGGACATAACCCGCTTTGGTCAGGCTTGTGCCGGGTTCGGCAGGCATATCGTCAACATTACGGGCGAAATAGGTATTGAAGCCTACCGGCAGCTTCAACAGGTCAAGGTGCTTCTGAACAAGCGGATCATGGTTCAAATATCGGTTCATTTTTCAGTGTCCTCACTTAATTTCGACAGTTTGCCCGGTGTGGGTATCTGTCTCGAATTGCTTGCCGCCTTTGGTCGTATGCAGATAACGCTTGCCTTTATGGCCGGGCGGCAACGGTGCGCGTTCGGTCATGATGCCCACAATAGGCAGGCTTTCGGCTTGCGCGTCGTTGTCGTCGCCTTCGTCAAGCTGTGCCGCAAATTCGGCCAGTTCAGCCAAAAGGCGGCTTTGCTGATTACGGGCAAATTCTGCGTAGGTTTCTTCGGTGAAATATGACTTCCTGCGCCAGACGCCATTTTCATCCTCTTCGAAACGATCAGGAAAGCGGATTCCGATAACGCAGATTTCGCGCGGAACCCGTTTAGCTTTGCGGGCTTCCAATTTCGACAGGCGGGCGGCAAGGGTGCGGCTCATTGTTCAGCCTCTAAGGCAGCGATACGTTCGCTCAAGTCCGTATCAACGAAGCTGCGGGAAATCAGCGCAAGGACGTTCACAAGGCGGCTACAATCTTCGATCTTCAACCGGCCATTGCGGGCTTCACGATACAGCTTCGTCATTTCCAATCGGCAATCGACGGTCGAAGCCAAGCGAACCCGCTTTTGCGGGGCATGGGGGGTATCCTGATTATTCCAGACGGGACTTGCGGTTGCCATGATCCGACCATGCATATTCGAACGTGTAAGGCGGGTATAAGATATAGATATTGGGGCGTAAGGAATCGCCGTCAAGCCCCTTATTGCCATGCCTGCGTCAATATCTCACGGTCGGTATCGGTTAACTTACGCCGCATCCATTTCGGATTTTTGGGCTTATAATATTTTTTCTGCCTTTCAGCTTCTTGCGACGAATACCCAAGCCTTTCTTGCGCAATACCGCGACGACGCCAAGACAATTGTTCAGCCTTAATTCGTCTTTGCATTTCGGCGCAATCAGCGATGGTTAATTGCGACGGATTCTTAAACGCCTTCGCGATGTGCGTTTCATCGAATGTTTCAATCGTCATTTTACTGCATCCCCACATTATCCAATCGGCAGGCTGAAAGTCGCCCCTGCCGCCAGAGCCTCACAACGGCCCGCCTGATGCCCTTCCCCGTTCCGGGCGGCATAAGGCGGAAAACCTTGACCCTACCGTCCTGCGCCCGCCTACGCGGCCCCTGCCTCATGCAGAAGGTCGGCCCATGTATGAATGCCGCTGGGATCCCTAAATGATGCGGCTTCGGCTTCCTTCATCGCGTCATAGGTCAGGCCCGGTTCTAGCATTCCCGACCATCCATGATGGAATTCGCGGGGCATAATTTCGGCAACGCGGTTCAACGCATGAACTTCTGCAATACGAACAATATTGCGTTCATAGGTTTCGGACCCGAATGCTTTCAATCGCTCCATGTCATTTAGGAACCGTGTGAACGTCGCTGACGGCGCTTCTTCGGCAAACTGCCGACCCCGAACTTGAACGTAGTCGCGCGATGCAAACAGGGTGTCACGTTCGACCGAAAGCATGATGTTCAGTTTGAGAAATGCACGGCTGCAAAGCGGCTTCAACGCTTCAACAATCATGGGGATTTCGCGGCCTTGCATGTATCGCGATACGCGGAACGAAGACAGCTTCGCGAAATTCGCACGAACCCAATCGTCCAGAACTTCGTTCAACAGCCGTTCCGGTGTTGCGGTGGTTGGCAATTCCCGGCTTCGATTGATTAGCTTCAAGCCAAGATGAATGTCGAAGCTACCAGTTTCATCCATCATTGCGATAAAGTCTTCGGCAACTGCGCCGTGTCCTATTGCGGTCATTTCGTCTTTTCCTTTCAGGGCTTCGCCAAAACATGCAACGGAACATGCAAGACGTAGTTCGTTTGTAACTTCGGCATTGATTTCGTTTAATTTTGCGATAGAAATGGGGGATTCAGTATCCGCCACAGGTGCCCACACCATGCCACGCCGGTCGCGCTGATCTGAAAGAACTTCAAGCTGCTTCCTGCGCCGGACGGACACAGGACACGGACATACCCCTATAGGGGTATATGTCCGGTTGTCCGGGGCGGACATGTCCGGGCGTGTCCGGTATTTGTCCGCTTGTCCGCCCATTGATATTGCAGCGTTTTTCACGATACGACGCCTTCGATTGGAACCTGCGGCATCAATGCGGATGCAACGTCGTTTTCGACAAGGAATAGCCCTTTGTCTCTCAACTTTCCTAAATCGCGGCGGAAAGTTCGCTCTTTGCTTTCAGGCTGTAGCGTTGAATTTTTGCAAAACACCCGTCGCCACAGAGAAAGCGGAACACCATTCGGGCCGCATCCGTAGTCGTGTTTTCGGGCTTCATTGAATGCTTCCCAAAAGCATTTTTGCAGAAACTTTTCGCCTTCGCTCAACTTTGGGCCGCTGGCCGATTTACCCGTGGGAAGATCGGCAGGAACTACGACGCAGCTTGTAATATCTTCGCCGTCTTCGTCGGTTCCTAGAATTACGGTTTCCAATTTGAAGCCAAAGTAAGCGCCATCTTCGCCGTCCTTCACCTTATCCAATTTGAATTTTCGATTGTCCCCGTCGCGACTTACGATAATTGCGCCGTCAAGCGCACCGATGAAATCACTATGACCGCGAAAGCCTTTGCTCTCGTCCTTGCCTGTGTGATGAATGAGAATGACAACGCCGTTGATCCGTTCGTAAAGTTGCGTTGCGGCTGCGATGATTTTTCCCATGTCTTTCGGGGCATTTTCATCCATTCCCGGCGTTGCGCGGGCCAATGTGTCAATAATGAGAACAGAACCTTGCGGACATACTGCGGCCAAATCCTGAATATCTTGTTCTGACCCGAGGGATACGGGCTGCAAGATCACCCGAAAGTCACGCAAATCATCCTGCATGTGCTGGCGCAGTGCCTTGAACCGTCCGGGGATGCCAGTCGCACCCTCAAGACCGGCATATGTAACGGCGCAAGTTTCGACCTTATGTCCGAAGAAATCTGTGCCGGTTACAATCGTTCCACCCATAAGCATTGCGAGAAATGACTTAGCACTTCGCGACGGCCCGCCAATCGCGAAAAGACCCTTTTTCGGGATGATGCGCTTAATCCGCCAGTCAACCGGCCCCATCCGGTCCAATTCGTCGCCACTCAGCAGCTTGAAGCGGTTAGGGTTCGGCGCGACAATGGGCGGGGTCAGATTGTGGGCGACAAGTTCAAACTCTTGATCTGCGGCCTTGTCCAAAGTTCGTTCGATGTAGTCAGGGCGATGCGCCTTCGACCGCTGACCCAAGGCCGACGCTTGCCAGAGCCGAATGACCTGTTCAGCGTTTCGGCTATGGAACCAAAGAATGTTGGTCATAGCCTGATCGGCTGCGGAATGATCGAAGCCCGTTGCGCCGATGCCTAAGCCCTTATGCTGCCCCGCTTCCAGTTCGATGAAACTTGCGCCGTTCGATGCGGCCCGACATGCAGCAAGAACTTCGTTATCAGGCCGCGTCACTGGTCGGGACAAGCTGCGGGCAAACCCGGCTGCTTTCGGCTGCGGGAACCGAAGGGCTATGAAGCCCGGCAGAATGTCTGAACGGTCGGCAATTGGCCCCGCCGCAAACACGTCCCCTGTCATGGCGATGAACCGGCCTTCCGAATAGGCTTCCACGCCGGGAATGCGCCGACCGCCCCCCGGCACCTTGCCCTTGATCCAAATGTGCAACCCGCGCCCGCTGCGGCTGCGCTCGGTCCAGCTATCGAAGCCCTGGCCGATTTCTTGCGCAGGCGGCGACAGCACGTCACCGGGGCCAATGCAGCCGTCTAGGTCGATGCAGGTGAACGGGTCGCGTTCTGTCAGCACGAAGCCGATGCCCACACCCTTGCCAGCCGCTTGCGCACGGCAGGCTTCATCGAAGTTCGCCCATGTGGTCGGATCGGTCACGCTGGCGGGCTGGCCCGTGTGGGCATTGGTTGGTCGCTTGTCGGCATCATGGCAAACCCATTGCGGCCAGCTTCGGAGTTCTTGCGGAATATTTTCTGGCTGCATTTTTGGCCTTCGACATGCAATAGAACGTCACAAGGCACCGCCTTCGACTAATTCATTATTGTTTTTTAATGATAATTTGTGGTTGAAGGCGGAATATCAGTCCGTCGAACCGTCTTTCCGCGCCATACGTTTCGCGGTCAGTTCGACAACAAGCGCCTTCACGGCTTCATTATCAGCGCCTGCGGTTCGTGCGGCCAGAATTTCGGCAATCTCATGTTCAGGCCACGCCGCAGCGCGGGCACCGATCTTGACCGGCTTGGGCAGCAAGCCATGAGCGACATGCCAATGAACCGTGCTGTTCGCTAGGCCGGTGCGATCCATAAGCGCAGGTTTGCGCAGCATCCGTTGGGTTTGCATGATATTGGCTCCTTTCAAGTCTAATGACGTTGAAGGGACCGTAAGCCTGCCGTGATGGCCTGTGAGGGGTGAAACTTACAGTTGTTTCAGGTTCGATATTGTCTTCGAGAGACGATTTTCTTTGATAGATGCTTGTTCGTTTCGCTTAATCGAATATCGAGACATTGCCCAAAACACATGGATAGATTTCGGGCCTTTTTCTAGGTCTTCGTAAACGTATTTTACAAAATTCTTGCGGCGGTCTTTTTCGCCTTTTCCGCCAGCCAGTTCTGGAAAGTATGCGTCGGCGGCTTCGTATATACATGCGAAACGAAATGAGCGAATGGCATCAGCCGCTTTTTTCGCAATCATACGGTTTCGTTGCGGTTTCCGCTTCGGCGCTTCGTTCGCAGCGGCCAAAATTTCGTGCGGCGGTTCGGAAATAGGAAGCTCGCCCATCACACAGCCCCCGACCGGATCGGCACGACGTTTTCGGCGTCTTTTGGTTGCACCGTGCCGCAGTATTTCGACCAATCTTCCATAAGCTTACGGCGCTTCGGCATGAGCGTTCCGCGCTGATAGGCCGCCTCCGCCCGATCCTTCAACGAATGGGCGAGGGCATGTTCGATCACTTCGCGCGGATGCGCGGTCGTTTCACCGGCCCATTCGCGGAACGTGCTGCGGAAGCCATGTTGCGTAAGGTCATCGCGGCCCATGCGCTTCAAGACGTTGGTAAGAGCGTTTTCCGACAAGCCGCCGCTGCGGGCCGTGCCGATGAAAACATGCGGATTGCCGTCTTCGCGTGGCAGGGCTTCCAGAAGGGCAATCATTTCGTCGGTCAGCGGGATTTCGTGTTCCTTTTCCTTTTTCATACGTTCTGCGGGGATGATCCAAACCCGCTTTTGCAGGTCGAATTCTGCCCACACAGCACCCCGCGTTT
Organism: Paracoccus lutimaris; assembly: GCF_003337565.1. Lineage (GTDB taxonomy): Bacteria > Pseudomonadota > Alphaproteobacteria > Rhodobacterales > Rhodobacteraceae > Paracoccus > Paracoccus lutimaris. Next base: position 3,275 of record NZ_QPJL01000021.1, on the reverse strand, counting down.
CGCTGGAACGGGTTGCGGTCAGGATTGAGAATTCAAGGGCACGGGCGGCGGGCGCTTCACGGCTGCGCAGTTCGGCCATGAGTTCCCCGACTTCCGCATATGGCAGCGCGGCATGGTGCTGCGTCTTCTGCAACTTCGTGCGGGCGGTCAGTTCCGTTTCAAGGTGCCCTTTCCAGCGGGCGGGATTGTCACCCTGCGGGCGCAAGCCACGGAATGCCGCCCATGAAAGCACCGCTTCAATGCGACCGCGAAGGCGTGAAGCCGTTTCGGTTTTGGTGTTCCAGAGGGTTCCGACCATTTCCCCGGCCTTATCGCGAACGTCCTGCTGCAAGACCTTCAACACAAGATCGGTGTTAATTTCAGCGACATTCGACTTGCCAATAATGGGGTTTGCGTAAGCTTCAATGGTATTGCGCCATTGCTGCTTGTGCTTTTCGTTCTTAAAGCCGCCTTCTTTCGCGTCGATATAGGCGGTTGCGGCTTCCGCGAAGGTCGTAAGCCTGTGGGCATCCGTTGCAGCTTGCGCCCTTTCGCGCTTGCGTTCTTCCAGCGGGTCAATGCCCGCCGCTACCTGCCTGCGCAGTTCAAGCGCCTTGTCGCGGGCTTCGGCCAGCGTGACCAGCGGTGCCGCGCCTAGCCCCATGCCTGTCACCGGCTTGCGGCCATTGGCCCCCGGCAGCGCGGTCGGCGACACATACTTGAAGACCCATGACCTGCTGCCCGTCTTGCCCACAGCCAGCCACAGGCCGTCCCCGTCGCCGTGATAACCCGGCTTCAACTTCCCTTCGACCTGCTTGGCGGTCAGCCTCTTGCGCGCCATGATCCAGCACCTTTTGCATGTTCCTTTGCATGTCATGGTGCTGGATTTTCCAGAATCTAGCAAGGTCTAATTAGACACAAGCGCCAGCATATCCCTTTGAAATCAGCCTTCTAAATGGACGTTTTTAGCCGCTGTTAGACGCCGAAAACGGGGACACCCTCTCCGCCACATTCAGATACTGAATCCGACCAAGGGCCCCGATTGGGGCCTTTTTTCTTTTTGTTTCAAAGGGCGTTGGCAGGGCCATCCGCCCTTCGGAAACTGGGCGCTTGACGCGGAATGGGTCTCCGAATGGCCTGCGTCTCTCTTCGAGCGCCCCTCGACGATCACGGGACGGCGTAAAACATCCTCGCATTTCCAATGGGTTGCCGCGTTCATGGGGTCGTCCCTTTCGCGAGATAATCCGGTGGCGGAGACTGACACGAAGGCGCAGGGCGGTCAGAAGGACGGCTCTGTGGCGGCCGATCCCGAGTCCGGCGGCAGCGTTCGAAGCGAGCCAAGACCCTGCCAGAAGTCTCTGATGACAAACAGACTTCGCGCCCATAGCCTGGCGCAATGTCGAACGGCGCGTGGACAGATGAAGAGAACGACCTGATCGTCGCGGATTACTTCGCGATGCTGGCCGACGACATCTCCGCGCGCCGCTACAGCAAGGCCGAGCATCGCCGCGCGCTGCTGCCTCTGCTGAACAACCGGTCCGAGGGGTCCGTCGAGTTCAAGCACCAGAACATCAGCGCGGTGCTGAAGGGGCTCGGCGAGGACTGGATCTCCGGCTACAAGCCCGCGTTCAATTTTCAGATGACCTTGGTGGATGCCGTGGCGCGGTGGCTGGCGCTGAACCCGGCCTGGCTCGAGCGCCAACCGGGGCTTCAACCCGCCGCTGGCCTACGCGAGGCGGCACAGATTTGGATCGGGCCGCCGCCGACGCTGTCGAACCAGCCGCCTCCGCAGGAACTGGACCAGATGCTGCACATCGCTTGCAAGTTCGACGTGGCGGGTCGGGACGAGCGCAACCGGGCCCTCGGACGCGCGGGCGAGGAGCGCGTGCTGGCGCATGAGCGCGCGGCCTTGCGGACAGCAGGACGGGACGATCTGGCGCGCAAGGTGCGCTGGGTGTCGGAGGAGGATGGCGACGGCGCGGGCTACGACATCGCGAGTTTCGCCCCGGACGGGCTCGCCCGGCTGATCGAGGTCAAGACGACGAACGGATGGGAGCGCACGCCCTTCCACATCACCCGCAACGAACTGGCCGTGGCCGAGGAGCGCCGGTCGGAATGGCGCCTGTTTCGGCTCTGGAATTTCTCACGCGAGCCAAAGGCGTTCGAACTGCATCCGCCACTGGACGCGCATGTCTCGCTGACCGCGACGACGTTTCAGGCGAGCTTTCACTGAGGCTCAGTCGAACACCCGCTTCGGCTGTTCGTGCCACGGCAGGGCCGCGACATCGGTCAGTTTCAACAGGGTCACGGCGGGCACCTCACGCTTGTAGACGAGGCGCTTGAGGACTCCCGGCGCGAGATAAGCCAGCCGCAGCTGCCGGCTGACATGGCGTTCGGCCAGCCCCACGGCTTTCGCCAGATCGGTGACCGTATTGAACTCGCCAGCCTCCATGCGCCGCCGCCAGCCCCACGCCCGGCCGATGGCGCGCAGGATATGCGGATCCTGCGTCCGGTCTTCGCTGGGCAAATAGGTGGCGGGCGGCATGATCTTCGGCCGCCCGTTCTGCTTGCGGACCTTGAGCGGCACGAAGATCTGGATGGACTCGTCGGGTTTCATCATTCCGCCGCCACCTTCTTTCTTGGCGCCATCATGTCGCGCATGACGCCCGAGACGCCGTCGGTCCGGACATCGATCACCAGCCCCTCGGACGTCACGGTGACCCGGCGCACCAGCAACTGCACGATCCGGGTCTGCTCTGCAGGGAACAGCTGGCCCCAGACGTCAGCGAACGTCTGCAGCGCGGAAATCACGTCGGCCTCGGCGAAGGCGTGACCCTCGCGCGCCAAATGGGCAATGACCTGTGCCGTGATCGAGGGCGCGCGCATCACCCGCCGCAACTCGGTCACCACTGCCGCTTCCACGAGGTCTGCGGACAAGCGTCGCGGGATGCCCTCATCGCTGGGTTCGCGATTCTTGATGACGTCCATCGAGACGTAGTACCGGTACCGCCGCGCGCCCTTTTTCGTGCTGCTCGGGGTCATGGCGGCGCCCGTGGCCGTGAAGATCAGCCCCTTTAGCAAGGCGGGCGCCTGCGCGCGGGTGTTGTTGGCGCGCTTTCGCGGGTTCTGCCGCAAGATGGCATGGACCTGATCCCACAGCTGCTGGTCGATGATGGCCTGATGCTCGCCGGGATAGGCCTTTGTTGATTGCCACTGAGATTTGACCCGGCAACAGCGGAAATTGTCATTGAGAATTGACCCATGTGCAACCTTGCCCCGGCTTGAACCAGCTGGGG
>NZ_QPJL01000020.1 GCF_003337565.1 Paracoccus lutimaris | reverse complement strand
CGTCGTACCGGTCATCCCGATGCGCAAGTCCCGCAAGCTGCGTGTGGCCGTAGAGCGCTGCTTCAACAAACTCAAGAACGCCCGCCGCGTCGCCAGCTTCAGCCCGCAGCGCTATGGCGGCTCAAGACTGAGATTCTTGTAACTGGCATTATAGCTGCGGCTGAACAATTGTGGCGGCGACCGCTGGAACCGGACGGCAATGCCATCCAGCGCCATCAACTCATTGCGCCCCTATCGGCAATGGTCAGGTCGAATTCCGTGATATCTCCCGACCCGAGGGGCGTGGGTACATCGATCTCTTGGTTGAAGGCGCGGGTCTGATCTCTCGGGCCGCGCGAGACGTCAATGGCGCGCCGCTGCCAGTCGATAGTGGCTATTCAGCGACCTGACCGCGAAACATGCCGCGTCCGCGCCCCCTTGGGGCAGGGCACGGCGCATCGGCAATGTCCCTGCGCTCAGGCGGCCAGCAGCTCGCCGGCCAGCGAATTCGGGGCGCTGTGGGTGATGCGGACGCGGACCAGATCGCCGACACGCGCCTGGGGCGCCGCGACGAAAACCGCGTGCAGATAGTCGGACTTGCCCACCATCTGCCCCTCAAGCCGGCCCGGCTTTTCGAAAAGCACGCTCAGTTCGCGCCCGACCATGCTTTCCTGCGCGGCCTTTTGCTGGGCGCTCAGCAGCGCCTGAAGTTCCTGCAGGCGCGCATCGGCCACCGCATCATCGATCAGCGGCCGGTCATAGGCGGGCGTCCCCGGACGCGGCGAATACTTGAAGCTGAAGGCCGTGCCAAAACCCACGCGCCGCACGAGGTCCAGCGTGTCGGCATGGTCCTGATCGGTTTCGCCGGGGAAGCCGACGATGAAATCACTGGTCAGCAGGATATCGGGCCGCGCCTCGCGGATGCGCTCGATCAGGCGCAGATATTCGGCGACCGTGTGCTTGCGGTTCATGGCCTTCAGGATGCGGTTGCTGCCCGATTGCACCGGCAGATGCAGATAGGGCATCAGCTTGGGCTCATCGCGATGGGCGTCGATCAGGTCATCGGCCATGTCGTTGGGGTGGCTGGTCGTATAGCGGATGCGGTCCAGCCCGTCGATCTCGGCAATGGCGCGGATCAGGCGGCCAAAGCCCCATTCGCCGCCCTGCGGGGCCTCGCCATGCCAGCCGTTGACGTTCTGGCCCAGAAGCGTGATCTCGCGCACCCCGCGCGAGACCAGATCGCGGGCCTCGGACAGGATGCGCGATGCCGGGCGCGAGACCTCGGCGCCGCGCGTATAGGGCACGACGCAAAAGGCGCAGAACTTGTCGCAGCCTTCCTGCACGGTCAGAAATGCCGCCGGCGCGCGGCGGGTGGCGGCGGCTTTCGGCAGGTGCTCGAACTTGTCCTCAGTGGGGAATTCGGTATCGACGCCGCCGCCTGCGCGCACCATGGCGGGCAGGCGGTGATAGGCCTGCGGGCCGACGACCAGATCGACCAGGGGCATGCGGCGCTGGATCTCCTCGCCCTCGGCCTGGGCCACGCAGCCGGCGACGCCGATCTTCAGATCGGGACGCTCGGCCTTGAGGGGCTTCAGCCGGCCAAGGTCGGAATAGAGCTTTTCGGCGGCTTTTTCGCGGATATGGCAGGTGTTCAGCAGCACCATGTCCGCCTCGGCCTGATTTTCCGTCAGGACATAGCCCTCGGACCCCATGGCCTCGGCCATGCGCTGGCTGTCATAGACGTTCATCTGGCAGCCATAGGTCTTGATGAACAGCTTCTTGGGCGCTGCGGAATGGTCGGTCATGGGCGGCAATCCTTGGGAATGGGGCGCTGATACAGGAAAGCGCCGTCCTTGGAAAGCGGATCGCCGCCCACGCCAGCCAAAGGCCGGTGTCAGACGAATTGCAACGGATCGCCGGAATCGCCGCCGGTCACATAGAACAGGTCGGGATCGACGGCGTAAAAGCTGTCACCGTCGGACAGGGCGATCTCAAGCCCGTCCGCGCCCCAGGCGACGATATCGTCCAAGCCGTCGCCATTCACATCAGCCAGCATCCGGTCATGTTGCGCGGCATTCCAGCCGGAATCGCTGCAAAAATCGCTGGACCACAGTACCGCGGTGGCAAAGCCGGTGCCGGTCGAAAGCGCGACCAGAACACCACCCGAGCCAAAGCCGACAATATCGGCCCGACCGTCGCCGTTCACATCGCCCATGGCGCGCTCATGCGTGTCGACCCGCCAGCCGGCTGTCTCGCCGAAATCGAGGGTCCACCGCCCCACGTATTGAAAGCCCGTGCCCGTGGACAGCGAGACCTGCACCCCCGCATAGCCAAAGCCGACGATATCGTCGCGGCCATCACCATTCACATCGGCCAGCAGGCGTTCATGGCGCGCGACCCGCCAGCCGCCGCTTTGATAGGCGTAACCGCTGGCCCATGTCTGCGCGGCACCAAAGCCGGTGCCGTTCGACAGCGAAACGCTGACCCCATATTCGCCAAAGGCCACCAGATCGGCGCGGCCGTCGCCGTTCACATCCGCCGCCGTGCGCTCATGGCGCAGCGCGTTCCAGCCGGTATCGCTGGCATAGTTCCGCGACCAGGCCGCGACCCCCTGAAAGCCTGAACCAGTGGACAGTCCCACCAGCACCGCCGAGCCGCCAAAGCCGACCACATCCTCGCGCCCGTCGCCATTCACGTCGGCCAGGACACGTTCGTGCTGGGCCAGCCGCCAGCCGCCATTCTGGTATGAAAAATCGCTCAGCCAGCGCGTCTCGGCACGAAATCCCTCGTCGCGCGAGGCCATGACTTCGACTCCGAAATCGCTGAACCCCGCCAGATCGGCCACGCCATCCCCGTTCACGTCCCCCAATGCGCGCATGTTGCGGTCGCGCGCCCAGGTATCGGGGGGCGTGTACTGGAAATCATCGGTGTAATACTGCCGGTTCAGCCAGTTTTCATAAAGCGACGAGATGATCGGATTGCCCTCGGCATCCGTGCCCATGTCCAGAACGGCATCGTGGACGACATATTCAAACAGCGTTTCGCGCGACAGGGCGACATCTTCCGGGCTGACATTGGCCGGCAGCCAGCGCGTGCCATATCCGACATAGCCCTCGGCATCCGCCATCGCCAGCGACGCCGCCGTCCCGGCAAAAAGCGAGGCATGGACATGATCCGAATGGTCCTGGCTCATGTATTCCGTTTCGTGATCCTGCATCATCACCCGGTCGGCGCCGTGACGGCTGATCAGCGCCTCGATCACGCGCACCAGATCCAGCCGGCTATAGGTGTTCTGCCCGTCCGTGCTGCCGACCGTGTCAAGCTCGCCCCGCCACAGCTTTTGCAGGCTCTCATAGCCCTGAGCGGCGAACCCGTTGCCATTGCCGCCATCGGGGACGCGCAGGAAATACAGCCTGACCTGCGGCTGGCTGGCCAGATAGGCGGTGGTGATCTGGAAGCTGCTGCCGCCGCCGCTCAGCGTCACGGTTTCCTCGATCCAGTCGCTGCTGCCGGCCATGTCGGCATAGGCCGCCCTGGCGCCGGCTTCGCGGCCCAGCCAATAGGCGTCATCACGCCCGGCATCGCCTGCGGTGATATAGACCGTGGTATGTTCGGCGCCGGATTCAATGGCGTCGCGGATATCGGGGTTCATGAACAGCAGGTCATCGTCGATATGCGAGACGATGGTCATGTTGCTGATCTTGCCATCCCCGTTCTGGTCGGTCGGCAGTGCCATCTCATTACCTCCTTGGTGACTTGTTTACATTCTGATGCCCGGGATCAGCGCGCCCCATGGCCCGCGAAAAACCGGTTTTTATATCATATGGATAGACATGGATTCAGCTCGAATTGCGGCGCTTGGCAGCACGGGCATCCCTGTGGCAGCGCATCCGGAAACCATATCATATCCTGGCCCGGAATCGCAGCGCCCCTTGGCGCGGCCGCGTGAAACGCCCATGATCGGACGCATGACCGGCAACCCGGAACGCGACCCATGACCACCGACCTGACCGATATCCAAAATATCGGCCCCGCCACCGCCCAAAGCCTGATCGCGGCCGGCATTCCCGACGCCGAGACCCTGCGCCGCAGGGGCGCGCATGAGGCCTATCGCGCCCTGCTGCTGGCCGGGGAACGACCGCATTTCATCGGCTATTACGTGTTGCAGATGGCGCTGCAAGGCCGGCCATGGAACGATTGCCGGGGCGAGGAAAAGGCGGCGCTGCGGGTGAAATTCGACGCGCTGGTGGCCGAAACGCGCATCACTACCCCTACCGGGATCGAGGCAGCGCTGCGCGAGATCGGGCTGGTGGTATCTCAATCGCCCTCGCGCAGCTGACCGGCCATGAAATGCCCGGCGCGGCGCCAGGCTTCGTCATTATCGCCGCGAAAGCTCAGCTCCTTGTGCAGGATCAGCTGGCCGCTGGGCACGTCAACAAGGCTGGCGAATGCTTGCAGGATCAGCGTGCTGGATTTCTGCACGACGATGAACAGCCCCCGATCTGCGCCCTGATCGCGCAGCATCGCCACCAGACAATCGGCGCTTTGGCGCTGGCAGGCGCTGGCGATGGTCTCGGGCGCGACCAGCCGGCCCGGCATCTCCTGCGCCAGCACCCCGGCCATCAGCTCCAGCCGCCGGGCATGATCGCCGCGCTGGTCCTGCGCCTCATGCGAGGTATCCAGCAGCTTCACCGGCAGGATCGCCAGCCCCTCGGCCAGAGCCGGCACCGGCATCAGCAGCATCGCGGCAAGCAACAGATGACGCATGGCACACCATATACATAGCAACACGTCCAGTCTGGCCGCCTGCCCCGCCCCGGCACAACCGGGAAAAACGTCTTGCCTCTTGAGCAAAGCGCCGGTTGCCGCCCGGCTGTCCGGGCAGTCTGCCAGCCCGCCGCAGGACGCCCATTGAACGCACGCCCCCGCCCCGATAGCCTGCGCGGCAAAGCCGGATATGGAGGCCACCGACATGAACCAACCCCAAAGCTGGGAAGCCCGCGCCGAGGAATATTCCCTTTACGGATTCACCGACATGCCCTCGGTCCACCAACGCGGCACGGTGGTCCTGACCCATGGCGAAGGCCCCTATGTCATTGATGTCCACGGCCGCCGCTATCTGGACGCCAATTCCGGCCTGTGGAACATGGTCGCGGGCTTTGACCACAAGGGCCTGATCGAGGCAGCGCAGGCGCAATATGCGCGCTTTCCCGGCTATCATGCCTTCTTTGGCCGCATGTCGGACCAGACGGTGATGCTGTCGGAAAAGCTGGTCGAGGTCTCGCCGTTTTCCTCGGGCAAGGTGTTTTACACCAATTCGGGCTCCGAGGCGAATGACACCATGGTCAAGATGCTGTGGTTCCTGCACGCGCAGGAGGGCAAGCCGCAAAAGCGCAAGATCCTGACGCGCTGGAACGCCTATCACGGCGTGACCGCCGTTTCGGCCAGCATGACCGGCAAGCCCTATAACTCGGTCTTTGGCCTGCCCTTGCCCGGCTTCCTGCACCTGACCTGTCCGCATTACTGGCGCTTTGGCGAAAAGGACGAAACCGAAGAGCAGTTCGTCCAGCGCCTCGCGCGCGAGCTTGAAGACACCATCGCCCGCGAAGGCGCCGATACCATTGCCGGCTTCTTCGCCGAGCCGGTGATGGGCGCGGGCGGGGTCATCCCCCCGGCCAAGGGCTATTTCCAGGCCATCCTGCCGATCTTGCGCAAGCACGACATCCCGATGATCTCGGACGAGGTGATCTGCGGTTTCGGACGCACCGGCCAGACCTGGGGCTGCCAGACCTATGACTATATGCCGGACGCGATCATTTCCTCGAAAAACCTGACCGCCGGGTTCTTCCCGATGGGGGCGGTGATCCTTGGCGAGGCGCTGGCCAAACGCGTCGATGCCGCCGTCGAGGCGATCGAGGAATTCCCGCACGGCTTTACCGCCTCGGGGCATCCGGTCGGCTGTGCCATCGCGCTGAAGGCCATCGACGTGGTAATGAACGAGGGGCTGGCCGACAACGTCAACCGCCTTGCGCCGCGCTTTGAGGCGGGGCTGAAGCGCCTCGCGCAAAAGCCGAATATCGGCGAATATCGCGGCATCGGCTTCATGTGGGCGCTGGAGGCCGTGCGCGACAAGGCCACGAAAACGCCCTTCGAGGGCACGCTTTCGGTCAGCGAGCGCATCGCCAATGCCTGCACCGGTATGGGGCTGATCTGCCGGCCTCTGGGTCAGTCGGTGGTGCTGTGCCCGCCCTTCATCCTGACCGAAGCCCAGATGGACGAGATGTTCGAGAAGCTGGAAAAGGCGCTGGACAAGGTCTTCGCCGAAGTGGCGTAAGAAAATGGGCGGCCCCTACCAGGGGTCGCCCCCGCCCAAAACCGCGCGCGCCATCTGCACGCGCTCGGGCCGGACGCCGGCCGAGGCGGCGAAATCCAGCACGCGCTGATCCTGCTCCAGCAGGAAATCCAGCACGAAAACCGCGAATTCCGGCCGTGCCGCCATGGCACGCAGGCCCGCCACATCGCTGCCCGATTGCGCCAGCAATGCGCTGACCAGATCCGTATCCGCCGCGATATGGGCAAAGCCCGTATCGGCTATGTCGCGCGCCTCACCCGGTGTCATCGCATTTCCATTTTCTTTCCAGAGGTTACGGCTTTGTGAACGCCCGGAAAGGAATTATTAACCATTCTGCCGCAAGATGCGAAGGATCAGGCTGGGTGTAAAGCGGGCAATCACATGGTAGGACGCATTCTTGTCGTGGACGGGGTGCCAACCAATCGCATCACCATTAAGGTGCGGCTCAGATCCGCGTGCTATGAGGTGGTCATGGCCGCGTCCGGGCAAGAGGCGCTTCGAATCGCGCGGTTGACCCATCCGCAGATGGTGCTGATCGGCGGCAGCCTGGCTGACATGACCGGGCCCGCGCTTTGCGCCGAGTTCCGCGCCCAGCCGGCGGGTGCCGACCTGCCGATCCTGATCGAGGCGCGTGGCGCCGAGCGGGTGATGGCGCTGCGCGCCGGGGCCTCGGCGCTGCTGGATCCCGGCGGCGACGATCTGACGCTGCTGGCGCGCATCCGCGGCCTGCTGCGCCACGAGGGCGAGGCTTTTGAACACGCGCCCCAGCCTGGTCTTGCCGAGGAAAGCGCGGGCTTTGCGCGCGATCTGCGCCCCAGCGCCGTCTTTGTCGGCAATCAGCCGGCGACGGCGCTTGGCTGGCGCCATGCCCTGCAGGACCGCGTGGGGTTCCGCATCAGCGTCAGCGAGCCGGAACGGGCGCTGGCCGATGCCGCCGCCGGACATGCGCCCGATCTTTACCTGATCGCCGCCGATATCCAGCAATCGGGCGACGGGCTGCGGCTTTTGTCCGAGCTGCGTTCACGCCCCTTCTCGCGCGAGTCGGCCTTTGTCATCGCGCTGCGCCCCGAACGCGCCGACATGATCCCGGTGGCGCTGGATCTGGGTGCGGGCGATGTGCTGCCCTGGAATCTGGCCGCGCCCGCCGCCGCGCCCGAAGCCGCAATCCGGCTGGACGCGCAGCTTGCCCGCAAGCACGAGGCCGACCGCCGCCGGCATGAAACCCAGCGCAATATCCGGCTGGCGATGACCGACCCGCTGACCGGGCTGCACAATCGCCGCTTTGCCCTGCCCCGTCTGGGCGAGCTGACCGCCGAGGCGGCCGAGCTGAACCGCGATCTGGCGGTGATGGTGCTGGATCTGGACCGCTTCAAGCAGGTGAACGACCTGCATGGCCATGCCGCGGGCGATGCCGTCCTGAACGAGATCGCCGCCCGCATGGCCGCGAGCCTGCCCGAGGACGCGCTGCTGGCGCGCATCGGCGGCGAGGAGTTCCTGGCCATCCTGCCCGATTGTCCCGCCCACAGCGCCCTGCGCCTGGCCGAGGACATGCGCCGCGCAGTCGCCATGACCCCGGTGCGGCTGCCGCCGGGCTGCGGCCGGGACGAGTTGAGCGTCACCATCTCGGCCGGACTCGCGGTGATGGCGGGCGGTGCGCCCGGCCTGCGCAGGCCCAATCCCGACGCGCTGCTGGCCAGCGCCGATCACGCGCTGCTGGCGGCGAAATCCTCGGGGCGCAACCGCATCGTCATGGCTCCGCAAAGCGTCGCCGCCTAAGCGTCATCCCTGCACGGGCTGCGTTGCTTTGTCGCAGGCACGCGGGCAGAATGGCTGCGGGTGCGATGCTTTTCATCGCCCCCCGTCTCTCCTAGATGAAAGGCGAACAGAAAAGGAATGCGCGAATGTCCCAGCATCAGGGTGAAACCCTGCCGTCGGAACGGCAGGTCAAGCAGGCTATGTGGCGCGGCGCGCTTGGACGCTGCCCGGCTTGCGGCAAGGGCAAGCTGTTTACCGGCTATCTGACCGTGAACGACCATTGCGCCAATTGCGGCGAGGAACTGCACCATCACCGCGCCGATGACGGCCCGGCCTATATGACCATCCTGCTGGTTTCGCATCTGGGGGCGCCGCTGCTCTTGGCCATCTACATGATGTACCGCCCCTCGGCCATGTCGATGCTTCTGGGCTTCAGCCTGGGCGCGGTGGTGCTGTCGCTGCTTTTGCTGCCGCGCATCAAGGGTGCCTTCATCGGCTTTCAATGGGCGCGCCGCATGCATGGCTTTGGCGATGCGGCCCCGACCCGGACCGGGATCCGCGCCTCGTGAACCAGCCCGCAGCCCCCGCCCCGCATGCCCCGCCGATCCGCGATGCCGCGACCGTGATCGTGCTCGACCGGACGGCGCCGGCGGGTGCCTCGGTCCTGATGGGGCAGCGGGGGGCGGCTGCGGCCTTCATGGCCTCGAAATACGTCTTTCCTGGCGGCGCCGTCGATCCCGAGGACGCCGCCATCCGCCTGTCGCAGCCCCCGGACGCGCTGACCATGACGCGGCTTGCGGCCGAGCCGCGCGCCGGATCGAAGGCCACGCCCGATGCGCTGGCCGCCGCCGCGCTGCGCGAGTTGGCCGAGGAAACGGGGCTGCTGACCGGCTCGCCCGGCCCCGCGCCGCAGGGCTGGGACCATTATGCCGAAGCCGGGCTCGCGCCCGATGCCTCGGCGCTGATCTACATGTTCCGCGCCATCACGCCCCCGGGGCGGACGCGGCGCTTTGATGCACGCTTCCTGCTTCTGGATGCCGAGATGCTGCATGGCGACCGGCATGATTTCTCGAATGCCTGTGACGAGCTTTCGCATCTGCATTGGGTGCCGCTGACCGAGGCCCGGGCGCTGGACCTGCCCTTCATCACCGAGGTGGTGCTGGCGGAACTTGCCGCGCTGATCCGCGCGGCGGGGGACGGGCCGCTGGTGCAGCCCGCCTCGGTGCCGTTTTTCGACAATCGCGACGCCAATCCGCGCTTTGCGCGCATCGACTGACGCGGCGCGGGCCTAGCGGCCCTGAAACTGCGGCGCGCGCTTTTGCAAAAAGGCCGCGACCCCTTCGGCGAAATCGCGGGTCGCGCCCATGCGGCCTTGCAGGCGCGCCTCGACCTGCAATTGCGCGGCCATGTCATTGCCATCTGACGCCCGCAGCGCCTCGCGGATCGCCATGAAGGCGGCGGTCGGCCCCTCGGCCAGCCATTTTGCGCGTGCGCCCACGACGGCCTCGAACTCGGCATCGGGGACGGCTTCCCAGATCAGGCCCCATTCGGCGGCCTTGGCGGCGGGGACGCGGTCGGCGAAGAGCATCATCCCCATGGCGCGGGCCATGCCCACGGCGCGCGGGATGATATGGGTGCCGCCCGCATCCGGGATCAGGCCGATGCGGCTGAAGGCCTGCACGAAACTTGCGCTTTCCGCGGCGATGACCACATCGGCGGCCAGCGCCAGATTGGCCCCCGCCCCCGCCGCGACGCCGTTGACGGCGGCGATGACCGGCACCGGCGCATCATGGATCGCGGCCAGCATCGGCTCATATTCCTCGCGAAGCGTGCGTTCGACATTCAGCCCGGCCCCGGCATCGGTCAGGTCCTGCCCCGAACAGAAGGCCCGCCCGCTCCCGGTCAGCACCACGCAGCGCGTGGTCTGCGGCAGGTCGGTCATCGCCGCCGCGATCTCGGCCCGCATGGCGCTGTTCAGTGCATTCATCACCTCGGGCCGGTTCAGCGCGATGCGCGAAATCCCGTCCTGATGCGACACGTCGATCGTCTGGAAACCCATCCATCCCCCCATTGCTTTGGGTCATCCTGCCCAAGCGCGGGGGGCGGCGAAAGCCCGACCTCGCGTCATTCCGGACTGATTTCAGTCGCGCATGATCCGCTCAAGCCGGGCCTTTTCCTCATCGCTCAGCGCGGCGGGGCGATCCTCGGCCAGATCGCGCGAGCGGATGAAGCGCCAGCCCGCGAACAGCGCCAAAAGCGCCGCCAGCGGCCCGGCCAGATAGAGCAGCCAGTTCGCCCCGCGCGCCGGCGGCTCGAACAGGACATACTCGCCGAAACGCTCGGTCACCGCCTCAACCACCTCGGCATCGCTGTCGCCGGCGACCAGACGCTCGCGCAGGTAAAGCCGCAGGTCGCGGCTGATCGGGGCGTTCGATTCGTCGATGGTCTCGCCCTGACAGACCGGACAGCGCAGGATCTTGGAGATCTCGCGCGCCCGCGTCTCAAGCGCGGGGTCGTCCAGCACCTCATCGGGCTGGACGGCCAGGGCCGGCAGGGCAAGGAACAGCGACAGGATCAGGATCAGGGCGCGCATCGCTTACTCCGCCGGTTGCGGCGCGGCCGCGGTCCGGCGCGCGCCAGCCGCCACGCGATAGCGCCGGTCGGACAGGCTGACGAAACCGCCAAGCGCCATCAGCGCGCAGCCCAGCCAGATCCAGTTGGCGAAAGGCTTGATATAGCTGCGCACCGCCCAGCCGCCATTCTGCTGCTCGTCCCCGATCACCAGATAGATGTCGCGGAAGATGCCATTCTGGATCGCGGCCTCGGTCGTGGGCATGGCCTGCACCGGATAGACCCGCTTTTCGGGGTAAAGCTGGGCGACCTGCTTGCCATTGCGGGCAACCGTCATGGTGGCAAAGATCGAATCGTAGTTCGGGCCGGGCCGTTCCTCGATCCCTTCCAGGGTGATCTGATAGCTGCCGACGGTGAAGCTTTCGCCCAGACGGGCGACGCGGATATCCTCGACCTGCCAGGCCATCAAGAGGCTGATCCCGATAAAGGTCACGCCCAGCCCGCCATGGGCAATCGCCTTGCCCCAATCGGCGCGCGGCAGGCGCAGCAGTCGCGACAGGCCGGATTTCCCGGTGCGCAGCCACAGATCGGTCGCCGCGCCGGCGATCAGCCAGCTGCCCAGCCCGGCGCCAATCACCGCCAGCCCCGACCGCCCGGTCGAGACCGCAAAGACCAGCACCATGACCGCACCGGCAAAGGCCAGCGCGCCCCGCAGCGGCCTCAACGCGCGCATCAGCTTGCCGCGTTTCCAGGGCAGGATCGCGCCCAAGGGCAGGACGATCGCCAGCGCCACCATGAAGGGTGTGAATGCCTTTTCAAAGAACGGCGTGCCGACCGACAGCTTGCGGTCCCAGGCCAGTTCCGCAATCAGCGGCCAGACCGTGCCGATGAAGACGACAAAGGCCGCGACCGCCAAGAGGATATTGTTCAGAACCAACGCGCCTTCGCGCGAGACCGGGGCAAAGACGCCCTTGGCCTGCATCGAGCCGGCACGGAAGGTGAAAAGCAGCAGCGCGCCACCGACAAAAAACGCCAGAATGGCCAGAATGAAGACGCCCCGCTCGGGGTCATTGGCAAAGCTGTGGACCGAGGTGATGATCCCCGAACGCACGATGAAGGTGCCGATCAGCGAGAAACCAAAGGCCATGATCGCCAGCAGGATGGTCCAGCTTTTCAGCACCTCGCGCTTTTCGACGACGATGGCGGAATGCAGCAGGGCGGCGGCGACCAGCCAGGGCATGAAGCTGGCGTTTTCCACCGGGTCCCAGAACCAGAAGCCGCCCCAGCCCAGTTCGTAATAGGCCCACCACGACCCCAGCGCGATGCCGATGGTCAGGAATACCCAGGCCGCCAGCGTCCAGGGCCTGACCCAGCGCGCCCACGCCGCATCCACGCGCCCCTCAATCAGGGCGGCGACGGCAAAGCTGAAGGCCATCGAAAGACCGACATAGCCCAGATACAGGAACGGCGGATGAAAGGCCAAACCGGGGTCCTGCAACAGCGGGTTCAGGTCGCGCCCGTCAAAGGGCGGATTGTCCAGCCGCAGAAACGGGTTCGAGGTGAACAGGATGAAGCCCAGAAACGCCGCCCCGACCGAGGCCTGCACCCCCAGCACCCGCGCCCGCAGGCTGGGCGGCAGGTTCGCGTCAAAGACCGCCGCCGCCGCCCCGAACAGCGCAAGGATCAGCACCCAGAGCAGCATCGAGCCCTCATGGTTGCCCCAGACGCCCGAGATCTTATAGATCAAGGGCTTGGCGGTATGAGAATTCTCATAGACCAGCCGGACCGAGAAATCCGAGCTGACAAAAGCCATGGTCAGCGCCACGAAGGAAATCGCGATCAGTCCGAATTGCGCAAGCGCGGCCGGACGGGCGGAATCGATCCAGCCGCTCCAGCCTTTCTGGGCCCCGATCATGGGCACGACCATCTGAAAAATCGCCACCGCAAAGGCGAGGATCAGGGCAAAATGGCCGATTTCGGCGTTCATGGGCTTCCTCCCAGGGTGGCTGCCCGCAGAATAACGCCGGCGCGGGGTGCGAACCAGCCCCCCGCGCCCGCCATATTGTCACAGCATCGCTATCCGGCCGCCCTAGCCCGCCGCTTGTGCCGCCGCCCAGTCGCGCAAGGCGGCATTGTCGGCAAAACTGTCGCCCTCGGGCGCGGCTTGCGTCAAAGGTGCGGCGACGGCCACCTCGCCCGCCATTCCAGCCGCTGCCTCGACAGCCGTCTGGGCCTTCCTCGGCGCCGCCGGAATGATGGGACGGCTGCGAAAATAATGCGCCTCGCGCGCGCCGAAATAAAAGCTGATGATCGCGCCCAAAAGCCACCAGAGCGGCTCGGGGACAAGGTTCAGGTTCTCCATCCGCAGGCCAAAGCCCTCGGGCTCGACCATGGCATAGACGAAAAGGCCCACCGTCCCCAGCGTCAGCACCGGACGCGGCAGCCGGTTCAGCCCGTTCACCAGCGCGTCGAACCAGCCGCGCGGGCTGGCCGCGAATTCCGCCGAAAGCTGGGCCATGGCGCGGGCATAGGCCTCTTCGTCCAGCTCCATCCGGCGGGTGGTGTTTTCGCGAAACACCTCGGCCACGCCGGTCGCGGCATTGGCGACGCTGGTGACCGCGGCCCCGGCGCCCAGAAAACGATCCATCACCCCCATTTCGCCACCCTCGCCTGATGTTCCGCCAAAGTCAGATGATACTTGGCCGAGATGAACTCCTCGGCCCGGGTGATCCAGCCGCCCTTGGCCCCCGACTGGCTGCGGGCGAATTTGCGGCTGGCGGGCCGGCCATCGGCCAGCGCATAGTAATAGTTGCGCCGCGCAATCCCGTAGGCATCGCCGAAATAGCCCGGCGCCGCCGCATCCGCCTGACGGGCGGCCAGGATCGTGCGCGCGCCCAGCACGCCATCCGCAACCGCCGGAAAGCCCATGCGCGTGACCAGTTTTTGCAAGATCTTCACCGCATTGCTGCCGGCATTGACATACATGTCGAAAACCGACGCCTGAACCGAGGCCGGCAGTTCCGCCAGACGCGGCTTGCGGAAATAATGTTCGACAAAAATGCGCTCGGCATCGGCGCGGGTCAGCCCCCTGACATCGCGGATATCGACCCGCCCGTCACCGGTCTTGTCGATGCCCAGCCGCTGCAGAGTGGCCAGCGTGACGCCGAAATTCGTAGCCCCGCCCGGATCGTCGGGGTCGTTGACGTAGCCCCCCTCACGCGCGACGATCTCGGTCGCGATCTGCTCTACCGTCTTCATCCCAGCCCCCACTGTGAATGGGATAAAGGCTGGACCGATCCGGTTAACCTTTCGTTAACCCATCGCGCGTTGCGCGCGTTGACCCATCGTGCGTTGCACGGCAGGCCCTTTCTTCTTCATCCAAATATCCATGTCGCGGCGGCGAAGTCCGGCTCAGGAGTTCGGATCCTCATAGACCCCTTGTTCCTTCAACGAGTCGATGACCTCGCGCGGCATGTAATTCTCGTCATGCTTGGCCAGGATCTCGGTCGCGACAAAGGTGTCGCCCTCCATGGCGCCGGTGCCGATCATGCCCTGCCCCTCGGCAAAAAGATCCGGCAGCACGCCGGTAAAGCGCACCGGGACCGAGGCGCCGCCATCGGTCACCTTGAAGCTGACGGTCTCGCTGGCGCCGCGCTGCAAGGTGCCGGTCTCGACCAGCCCGCCAAGGCGGAACACCTCGCCAAGGGCCGGGGGATTTTCGGTCATCTGGCTGGGCGAGCGATACAGGTTGATCCCGTCACGGAACCCATAGCCGATCAGCCCCACGGCCAGCACCAGCGCCACGGCAGCGGCAATGATGATCTGGATGCGGCGCTTTTTCTTCAGCGATTTCATTCGGTTTGTCCTTCAGCTCCCCGCGCTTTCAAAGCGGATCGGTTGGCGCAGGAATTGCGTGGCCTTGCCCGAGACGCGGGCGGGATCGCCCGTGGTCAGGAACCGCGTGCCGGTGCCCGTGCCCAGCATCTCGGGGTGGCGTTTAAGGTAATCGTCAAGGCTTTCGGCAACCAGCATCGGCTGGGAATAGACCCTGACCTTTGGCCCCAGCGCCTTCTGGAAGGCGTCCTGAACCAGCGGGTAATGGGTGCAGCCCAGAATGGCGGCCTCGGGATGGGGCATGCGGCGCAAAAGCGCCTCGACATGGCTGGCGACCAGCGCCTCGGCCAGGATCTCGTCGCCCTGCTCGATCGCGTCGACGACGCCGCCGCAGGGCTGCGCCTCGACATCGACGCCGATGGCGCGAAAGGCCAGTTCGCGCTGAAAGGCGCGGCTGGCCACGGTGGCAGGGGTCGCAAACAGCGCCACATGCTTGACCGCAACCTCGCGCGGAGGGGAATTGTCGCCCCAGCGGCGTTCGGTCAGCGCCTCGATCATCGGGACAAAGACGCCCAGCACGCGCTTGTCGGCCGGCAGCCAGGTTTCCTGCATGCGTTTCAGCGCAGCAGCCGAGGCAGTGTTGCAGGCCAGAATGACCAGATCGCAGCCTTCAGCCCAAAGCCGCTCGACACCCGCGCAGGTCAGGTTGAAGATGTCCTCGGCGTCGCGCACGCCATAGGGCGTGTGCTTGTTGTCGCCCAGATAGACCAGCGGCAGATCGGGCTGTCGGCGGGCCACGGCGTCAAGGACCGTCAGACCGCCCAGACCCGAATCGAATACGCCCACTGCCATGACTAGCCTCCTGCTCGCGACGCGCCTTGTTTAGGGCGCGGCGCAGGCAAACACCATGACTTATGTCACGCGCTTTCCCTTACTCAGCCGCCTGCGCCATCGGCGAGCCGCCCTGCCGGATCGCCTCCAGCAGTGCAACGCGGCGGGTGGCTGCATCATGCGCCGAGGCCTCCTTGACCGTGCCATAGCCGCGCACCGACAAGGGCAGTTCGGCCAACTCGCGGATCAGCCCCAGCGTGGCGGGGGTCGTCAACGGCAGGACCTCGCGCAGGTCGGTCTCGTACTCTGCGATGGCGGCGCGTTCGGCGCGGCGCTCGGCCAGCCAGCCAAAGGGATCCAGCGCCGTGCCACGCAGCCCCTTCATCCTGGCCAGCAGACGAAAGACCGGCATCACCCAGGCGCCGAATTCGCGCTTCAGCGGCCGCCCGTCCGGATCGCGCCCGGGCAGGATCGGCGGCGCCAGGTGGAACGAGATCTTGCCGCCATCCTCGAACTCTTCGGCGACCTGCGCGGCGGTGCTCAGATGCAGCCGCGCGACCTCGTATTCGTCCTTATAGGCCAGAAGCTTGTAATAGCCCTTGGCGACGCTGTCCTGCAGATCGGCAGGCGCCATCGCCACCAGCTTGCGGAAACGGTCCGCCAGCGCCTGATCCTGATATTCGACCAGACGCGCAGCGCGGTATTCGACCGGATCGACCTGCGCTTCCTCGGTTTCGGTCCCCCGGATCACCTCGGTCGCGGCATCTGCATGCAGCATCGCCCAGCGGCCGATCTGGAAAGCGCGCTGGTTTTCCGCGAACTTGGCGCCATTGATCTCGATCGCTTGCAGAATCGCGTCCTCGGTCAGCGGCAACAGACCCTGCTGCCAGGCTGCGCCCAGGACCAGCATGTTGGAATAGATCGAGTCCCCCAGCAGCCGCAGCGCCAGCGTCGAGGCATCGAAAAACGCGACCTTGTCATTACCCAGCCGGGCCTCAAGCGACAGCCGCAACCGGTCCGAGGGCACCTGGAAATCGCGCAGCCGGGTGAAGTCGCCGGTCACGATCTCATGATCATTGACCACGGCGCCGGTCCGGCCCTTGGTCATCAGCCCGATGGTCTTGGCGCCGCCGCTGACCACCAGATCGCCGCCGATGATGCAATCCGCCTCTCCCACGGCGACGCGAATGGCGCTGATTTCCTCGGGCGCATCAGCCAGACGCAGGTGGATATGGACAGCGCCACCCTTTTGCGCGAGGCCCGCCATTTCCATCATGCCAGCGCCCTTGCCGTCGATATGGGCGGCCTGCGCCAGCACCGCACCGATGGTCACGACGCCGGTGCCGCCGACACCGGTGATGACGACGTTATGTGTGCCCTGAATGACGGGCAGCGTGGGCGCGGGCATCGCCGGCAGGTCCAGGGCCGCCGCCTTGGGCCTGCGCAGTTTCGCCCCCCGGACTGAGACAAAACTGGGGCAGAAGCCTTTGACGCAGCTGTAATCCTTGTTGCAACTGGACTGGTCGATGGCGCGCTTGCGGCCCAGTTCGGTATCCTTGGGCACGATCGAGACGCAGTTCGACTGCACCCCGCAATCGCCGCAGCCTTCGCAGACCTCGGGGTTGATCCAGACGCGGCGATCCGGGTCGGGGAACTTGCCGCGCTTGCGGCGGCGGCGCTTTTCGGCGGCGCAGGTCTGGATATAGACGATGGCGCTGACGCCAGAGACGTCCCCCAGTTCCTTTTGCACCGCCAGCATCGAGGCACGCTCCTCGAAGCGCAGATCCGAGGGGAACTGGCTGCGGTCGATTTCCTCTTTCTCGTCATAGACGGCGATCACCGGCTTGACGCCCATGGCCTGCAATTCGCGCACGATCTGCGGCGCGGTCAGGCCCCCTTCGTTCGGCTGGCCGCCGGTCATGGCGACGGCATCGTTGAACAGGATCTTGTAGGTGATATTGGTGCCCGCAGCCATGGCGGCGCGGATCGCCAAAGACCCAGAATGATTATAGGTTCCATCCCCAAGATTTTGGAAAACATGATTTCTTTTGCTGAACGGGGCCTCGCCGACCCAATTCACGCCCTCGCCGCCCATATGGGTGAAGCCCTCGGTGTCGCGGCCCATCCACTGCACCATGTAATGGCAGCCGATCCCGGCATAGGCGCGCGAGCCCTCGGGCAGACGGGTCGAGCTGTTATGCGGACAACCCGAGCAGAACCAAGGGGTTCTGACGGCAATCTCGGGCGCGTTGTCGTTGCGGCGCACCTCGATCAGGCGGTCAAGACCGGCCTTGATGCCCTCGGTGCCGCGGCCCTCCTCGATCAGGATGCCGCCCAGCTTTTGCGCGATGACCACCGGGTCCAGCGCATAGCGGGTCGGGAACAGTTCCTCGCCGGTGCGGTCATGCTTCCAACCCAGCACCCGGCGGCCGTGGCGGTTGTCAAAGATCGCCTCCTTGACCTGCACCTCGATCAGTTTGCGCTTTTCCTCGACGACGACGATAACCTCAAGGTTTTCAGACCATTCCTGAAAGGATTTCATGTCCATGGGCCAGGTCTGCCCGACCTTGTAGGTCGAGATCCCCAGCCGGTCGGCCTCGGCCTCGTCAATGCCCAAAAGCGCCATGGCATGGACCAGATCCAGCCAGTTCTTGCCGGCGGCGACAAAGCCGATGCGGGCGCCGGGCTTGCCCCAGACCACGCGGTCGATCTTGTTGGCGCGGGCGAATGCCTCGGCGGCGAAACGCTTATAGTCGATCATCCGCGCCTCTTGCGCGACGGGGGTGTCGCGCAGGCGGATGTTCAGCCCGCCCTCGGGCATGGCGAAATTCGGCAGGACGAAATTCAGCCGCGACGGGTCGCCATCGACGACGCTGGTCGCCTCGACCGTGTCCTTCATGGTCTTCAGCCCGGTCCAGACACCCGCGAAACGCGACAGCGCGAAACCGTAAAGGCCGAAATCCAGAATTTCCTGCACGCCCGCCGGCGACAGCACCGGAATATAGGCATCGACCATCGCCCAGTCGGACTGGTGCAGCACGGTCGAGCTTTCGCCGGTATGGTCGTCACCCATGGCCATGACCACGCCGCCATGGCGCGAGGAGCCGGCCATATTGGCATGGCGCATCACGTCGCCGGTGCGATCCACCCCCGGCCCCTTGCCATACCACAGCCCATAGACGCCGTCATATTTCCCCTCGCCGCGCAGCTCGGCCTGCTGGGTACCCCAGATCGAGGTCGCTGCCAGATCCTCGTTCAGGCCCGGCTGGAACAGGACATTGGCTACCGTCAGTTCCTTTTTCGACTTCATCATCTGCAGATCGACCCCGCCCAGAGGCGAGCCACGATAGCCGGTGACAAAGCCGGCCGTGTTCAGACCCGCCGCCTTGTCGCGCGCAGCCTGCATCAGCATCAGCCGCACCAGCGCCTGCGTGCCGTTCAAGAGCACATGGCGTTTCGACAGGTCAAAACGATCGGCGAGAGAAAATTCCTGGACGCTCATCTGGCTCTCCCTAGCTTGATGGCTGTTTCCCCCTCATTATAGGTCAGTGATCCTGACCGATAAAGGATTTTCTGCGTATTTTTCCTGATTTGTTTGCTGGGGCAGCTATGATAAGGGTTGCGCAAATTGCATAGCTGATACCGCAAGAAAGCAATATTATGGACTGGGACAAGCTAAGAATATTTCATGCCGTTGCCGATGCGGGCAGCCTGACCCATGCCGGCGACGTGTTGCACCTGTCGCAATCGGCGGTCAGCCGCCAGATCCGCGCGCTGGAGGATTCGCTTGGCACCACCCTGTTTCACCGCCATGCCCGCGGGCTGATTCTGACCGAACAGGGCGAGCTGCTGTTCGAGGCCACCTCGCAGATGGTGCGCAAGCTGGACACCACCTCGGCCCGCATCCGCGACAGCGAGGAAAACGTCTTTGGCGAGTTGAAGGTCACCACCACCACCGGCTTCGGAAGCATGTGGCTGGTGCCGCGCCTGGCCAAGCTATACGAGCGCTATCCCGATCTGAAAATCGACCTGATGCTGGAGGAACGCATCCTTGACCTGCCCATGCGCGAGGCAGACGTCGCCATCCGCATGAAGGAACCCAGCCAGCAGGACCTGATCCGCCGCCGGCTGCTGAACATCCGCATGCGGCTTTATGCCACGCCGGAATATCTTGAGCGGGCAGGAACGCCGGCCGTCTTTGACGACATGGCCACGCATCGGCTGATCTGCCAGAACCCGCAGACCCCACAGGTCAGCTCGGGCGCGGTGCTGTCGCAGGCACTTTTGGCGCTGAACATGACCTCGACGCTGATGGTGAACAACTATTTCGGCGTGCTGCAAGGCGTGCTGAACCATGTCGGCATCGGTGTGCTGCCGGACTATCTGACCGCAGATTTCCCCAATCTTGTCCGGGTCTTGCCAGATATCGAATCGGGCGAGGTGCCGGTCTTTCTGGCCTTCCCCGAGGAATTGCGGACCTCGCGGCGCGTCACCGCCTTCCGCGACTTCGTGCTTGAGGAAATCCAGTCCATCCGCAAGCATCAGGCCGAGGACGAGCCGGCCGCGCAATCCGCCTGATGCCGCCTTGCGCGGCAGATGCGCGGCACATCTGCCACAGATATTCGCAGAACGCATATCGGCCATGTCTGCGAATGCGCAGTTCATCCTTGAACCGCTGGGGAACTCTCCCTATCTGGGACGGCGAAGGGGATGATTTGAGGAAACTCTCATAACCTTCAACCTCCCTGTTGGACTTGAGCCGGGCTTCATGCCCGGCTTTTTTTTGCCCTGCGCCAAGGCATTTTTGCCTCTGGCCGCGCCCGCCTCTTTCCTAACCAGCCGCCGCCGCTTAAAAGGCCGGAAATACCGGGGAAAGGGGCCAGCATGACCGAACCGCAGATCACCGAGGAGCTGATCGCCTCGCATGGGCTCAAGCCCGACGAATATCAGCGCATCCTTGAGATCATTGGCCGCGAGCCGAGCTTTACCGAGCTGGGCATCTTCTCGGCCATGTGGAACGAGCATTGTTCGTACAAATCCTCGAAGAAATGGCTGCGTACCCTTCCCACGACCGGCCCGCAGGTGATCTGCGGCCCCGGCGAGAACGCGGGCGTCGTCGATATCGGCGACGGTCAGGCCGTGGTCTTCAAGATGGAAAGCCACAACCACCCCAGCTATATCGAGCCGCATCAAGGCGCCGCGACCGGCGTGGGCGGCATCCTGCGCGATGTCTTCACCATGGGAGCGCGCCCCATCGCCGCCATGGACGCGCTGTCCTTCGGTCGCCCCGAACACCCCAAGACCGCACATCTGGTCAAGGGCGTGGTCGAAGGCATCGGTGCTTATGGCAACGCCTTTGGTGTCCCGAATGTCGGCGGCGAGGTGCGCTTTCACCAATCCTATGACGGCAACTGCCTTGTGAACGCCTTTGCCGCTGGGCTGGCGGATGCGGACAAGATCTTCTACTCGGCCGCCTCGGGTGTCGGCATGCCGGTGGTCTATCTGGGCGCCAAGACCGGCCGCGACGGCGTCGGCGGTGCGACCATGGCATCGGCCGAATTCGACGACACGATCGAAGAAAAGCGCCCCACCGTGCAGGTTGGCGACCCCTTTACCGAAAAATGCCTGCTGGAAGCCTGTCTTGAGCTGATGCAGACCGACAGCGTGATTTCCATTCAGGACATGGGCGCGGCGGGACTGACCTGCTCGGCGGTCGAGATGGGCGACAAGGGCGGCCTGGGCATCCGGCTGACCCTGGATCATGTGCCGCAGCGCGAAGCCAACATGACCGCTTATGAGATGATGCTGTCGGAATCCCAGGAACGGATGCTGATGGTCCTCAAGCCCGAGAAAGAGGCCGAGGCCCGCGCGATCTTTGAAAAATGGGATCTGGACTTCGCCATTGTCGGCGAAACCATCGCCGAGGACCGTTTCCTGATTATCCATGGCAATGAGGTCAAGGCCGATCTGCCGCTGTCGAAACTGTCCTCAAGCGCGCCCGAATATGACCGGCCCTGGGTAGAAACGCCTGCGGCGGCAGCCATGCCCGCCCTACCCGCCATCACCCCCATCGCAGCACTGAAGACGCTGATCGGCAGCCCGTCTTATGCGCATAAGGGCTGGGTCTGGGAACAGTATGACACGCAGGTCGGCGCCGACACGATCCGCCGCCCCGGTCTGGGGGCTGGCGTCGTGCGCGTACATGGCACGACCAAGGCGCTGGCCTTTACCAGCGATGTGACGCCCCGCTATGTTAAGGCAAACCCCCATGAGGGCGGCAAGCAGGCCGTGGCCGAGGCCTATCGCAACCTGACCGCCTGCGGCGCACGGCCCTTGGCCACCACAGACAACCTGAACTTCGGCAACCCCGAAAAGCCGGAAATCATGGGACAGCTTGTCGGTGCGATCAAAGGTATCGGCGAAGCCTGCGCGGCGCTGGACTTTCCCATCGTCTCGGGGAACGTCTCGCTTTACAATGAAACCGACGGCAAGGGCATCCTGCCAACGCCGACCATCGGCGGTGTCGGCTTGATCGACCATCTGGACGATCTGATCGCCGGTCGGCCGAATGACGGCAACATCGCGCTGGTCATCGGCGTAACGCAAGGCCATCTGGGTCAGTCTGCACTGGCCGCCGAAGCCTTTGGCATCGAGGCGGGCGACGCCCCCCATGTCGATCTGGCCGCCGAGCGCCGCAACGGCGAATTTCTGCGCGCCAATCGCAAGCTGCTGAATGCGGCAACCGACCTGTCGGATGGCGGTCTGGCGCTGGCTGCCTTTGAAATGGCCGAGAGCGCCGGTCTGGGCCTGACGCTGGACAGCGGCGATATCGGCCAGCTTTTTGGCGAGGATCAGGCCCGCTATCTGGTCGCCTGTTCGGACATGCAGGCCAAGGCGCTGATGGATGCAGCCAAGGCCGCTGGCGTGCCGGTGGTGGCAGCCGGACGCTTCGGCGGCAAGGCCGTGTCCCTGGGTGGCGACAGCGCCGATCTGGCCGCCCTGTCGGACCTTTATCGCGGCGCCTTCAAGGCCGCGCTGGACCTGCACTGATCCAGAGAAACGCAGCGAGCCCCGCCCGGACTCTCTGCCATCAGACCCTTGCGCCAGAGTTGCGCAACGCCAAAGGCGCCCCGAATGAGGCGCATCCGATCTTGCAGATTTTGCGGTGGTACCCGAGGTCGGACTCGAACCGACATGCCTTGCGGCGGCGGATTTTGAATCCGCTGCGTCTACCATTCCGCCACTCGGGCCTGAGCATCCGCGTAAAATGTCGCGCGAGGATTTGCAAGGCCTCACATCAATAAGGGCCCGCAGCAATATTGCGTCCCGCGATGACGGGGGGCTTTGCGCCCCCCGGCCCCCCCGCAGGATATTTGCATGAGGAGAAGGGCGGGCGGGGCTTATGCCCGGCCCAGCTTCTCCATCCGCGCGTCGCGCAGCCGGGCGAAATCATCGCCCGCGTGATACGAGGAGCGCGTCAGCGGCGTCGCCGACACCATCAGGAAGCCCTTGCCATAGGCCGATTTCTCATAGCCCTTGAACTCTTCGGGGGTGACGAAGCGGTCGACACGGTGGTGCTTGGGGGTCGGCTGCAGATACTGGCCGATGGTCATGAAATCGATATCGGCGGCGCGCATGTCGTCCATGACCTGCAAGACGCCCTGCCGGTCCTCGCCCAGGCCCACCATGATGCCCGATTTGGTGAACATCGAGGGGTCAAGTTCCTTGACCTTCTGCAACAAGCGCAGCGAATGGAAATAGCGCGCGCCGGGCCGCACGGTCGGGTAAAGCCCGGGCACGGTTTCCAGATTGTGGTTGAAGACGTCGGGGCGCGCCTCGACCACGGCCTCCAGCGCGCCGGGACCCGATTTCAGGAAGTCGGGGGTCAGCACCTCGATGGTGGATCCCGGCGAGCGGTGGCGGATAGCGCGGATGGTCTGGGCAAAATGCTCGGCCCCGCCATCGTCCAGATCGTCGCGGTCGACGCTGGTGATGACGACATGTTTCAGCCCCAGCTTGGCCACGGCATGGGCGACGCGGCCCGGCTCGAACACGTCCAGCGCATCGGGGCGGCCGGTCGCGACATTGCAGAAGGTGCAGCCGCGCGTGCAGATCTCGCCCATGATCATCATGGTGGCGTGGCCCTGACTCCAACATTCGCCGACATTAGGGCAGCCCGCCTCTTCGCAGACGGTGGAAAGCCGGTTTTCCCGCATGATGTCGCGGGTCTGCTTGTAGCCCTCCGAGGTCGGCGCCTTGACGCGAATCCAGGCCGGCTTCTTGGGCTGGGGCTGGTCGGGACGATGGGCCTTTTCGGGGTGGCGCAGAACCGGGGGCTGATCCGCCATATCGGTATCCTTTGCTGGTTTGAGCCAAACTTAAGGTCTTTTCCGGGCTTGATCAACGGCCCGCGATGGGTGCATCTGTCGCAGCCGATGCCGCAGCGCAGCATCGGCCATCAGGGAGGAGCGCAGATTGAAAAGGACAAAGACGATGAAACAAGGCGATCAGCTTCCCCAGGTGACCTTCCAGACCCGCATTCGCGACGAATCCGTGGGCGGCCCGAACCCCTATCGCTGGCAGGCGGTCACCACCGAGGATTACTTCAAGGGCAAGCGCGTGGTGCTGTTCTCGCTGCCGGGCGCCTTCACGCCGACCTGCTCGACCTATCAGCTGCCGGGGTTCGAGAATGCCGCGGGCGAGATGGCCGATCTGGGGATCGACGCGATCTATTGCATGTCGGTGAATGACAGCTTCGTCATGAACCAATGGGCCAAGGCGCAGAACCTGAACCATGTCCGCGTCATCCCCGATGGCTCGGGCGCGTTCACCCGGAAGGTCGGCATGCTGGTGCGCAAGGACAATCTGGGCTTTGGCGCCCGCAGCTGGCGCTATGCCGCCATCGTCAACAATGGCGTGGTCGAGACCTGGCTGGAAGAGCCGGGCCGCATGGACGACTGCCCCGAGGATCCCTATGGCGCCAGCTCGCCGGAATCGGTTCTGGACTGGCTGCGCGCCAATCCGGTCAAGGCGGCGGCCTGAGCCGCAGCTGACAGACATGCGAAAGGGCGCCACCCGGGCGCCCCTTTTCATTCGGCCCGTCCCAGGCGGGGCGGGTCTCAACCGATCAGTGGCGATCCGGTACCATAGGTTTCGCGGTAATGGCGTTCCAGCCGCATCAGCGCCAGCCGCAGCACGATCTTGCCCGAGCGCGCCGACCAGCCCAAGCGGCGCTCGGTCATCTCGATCCCCTCCAGAAAGCAGCAGACGCGCAGGCACATGTCGCCCATGCCCGGCCCCAGCTCGCGCAGCGCCGCCGCGACGCGGTTGCGCGCCCCTTCCGAGCCGCCGCCATGGCTGTTGGCATTGCGCGACACGTCGATCCCGGCGGTCAGGAAGCGGTCCCAGTTCTGGGTGACGCGCGCGCCCATCTGCGCCAGTTCGAAATCCTCGCGCAGCCGCTCGCCCGCCGCGACCAGTTCCGGGGCAAGGAAGGGCCGCCCGTCCGATTCCCGGCGCCGAGCCAGCATCAGAAGCGGGCTTTCGGCGATATTGACCCGGGTGCGGCGGCGGCGGCCGTCCTCGGGATCGGTGATCTCGCGCTCTTCCCAATGGCGATGGCGGTCGGCATGGGCGAATTCCGCGGCCGCCTCGGCGCAGCCCTCGACCTCGGGGACCGGATCGGCAAGGACGAAATCCTCGCCGCGCGGGATCGCATTGCCGCGCCGGGCCGACAGCAGCGCCCGCAGCGCCTCGCGCCCCTGTGCCGAGATCGCATAGCGGCTGACGCGCCCCTGCCCGATCTGCTGCACCCAGGCCCGCATCGCCATATGCTCGGCCAGTTCGCGGTCAAGAATGGCGGTGCGGATGTCGTCGCGCACGATGATCGCTTTCTCCATCCCATCGGCCACGACCATCTGCGCGCCCGGCTCGGCCAGGCGACGCAGAACCCGGCCGATCTGGCGCATGCCGATCCGGCCCGGCCCGGCCTGCGGCTTGTCCGCCGCCTCTGCCTCGGAGGCGCGCTCGACGGCGCGATCGACCAGCGGATCGTCGCGGCGCGCCTCAAAGCGGCGGATACGGCGCAGGATGGTCGAGGCGTGACAGCCCGCCTCGCGCGCCAGCGACCGGATCGATTCGCCCCGCTCGACATGGCGCAGGTATAGTTTCAGATCGCCGTCGTCCTCTGGCGCACAAACGGGCGTCCCGATATCGATTGCGGGCCGATTGCAAGCCGGGACGCCGATGCCGGATGGCAGTCCGGCAATCGAGGCGTCCAAGGCGAAATCTCCCGTCAAAGCTGTCATGATCATTCCTTCGCTTCCTGAAGGCGAACCGGCAGAAGCTCGCCCATGGGTTGTTTTTCATCCTGCGGCCGGTTGCAGGATCAAATCCGAGATGCGGCAATATTTGCTAAGAATTACTAAATATTTCTTGCCATTCCGCACGCAGCTAAGGGCGATCGCGCAACACACGTCATGGTTGAACATACTTCGAGCAACACAGATCAGACCCGGAGGAACGACCATGACCATGATGAGCAGCGTGATTGCCTTTGAACCCCGCGCCGGCCAGCCCCGGCTCAGCCGTCCGCGTCTGCTGGTGCAGGCCGCGCGGGCCGGCCAGTCCGGCTGGCGCCGCGAGCGCGACCTGCGCCGCGTGCTGAAATGCGAAAGCCTGCCCCGCCCCGAGGCGGCGCTGGCGCGGCTGCATGCGGAAGAGGCGCGCCACGACCAGGCTCGGCGCGAGAACCGCGCCGAGTATGACCTGCATCGTCACATCATGTTGCTGATCGCCATCCTGGCTGAGACAGCCGAGATCGCGCCACGCGCGGTCTTGCCGCTGGGCGGCGGAAGGATTGCCCGCTGAGCGCGCGCATGCGCGCCCCTACTTGCCCCTGAAAAGCGAACCCAGGACCCCGCGCACCAGCGCCTGCCCGCTTTTCGTGCCCAGCTGGCGCGCGAAGCTCTTGCCAAAGGCCTCGACAATCGAATCGGTCGAGGAACTGCGCGCGGAACTGCTGCGCGGCTTTGGCGCATCGGGGATCTGGATGCCGGGATCATAGCGCCGGGCGCGGCTGTATTCGCGGTCCATCGACCACAGATCCTCGTCGCCGCCCTTGGCCCCGGCCTTGGCGCTTTCCTGCGCCGCCGTCTCGGCGCGCTTGGCCAGGATCTCGGCGGCGGATTCGCGGTCCAGCGTCTTGCCATATTTCAGCGCCATGGCCGAGGCGGCATTCATCGCCGCGCGCTCGGCATCCGCAATCGGCCCCAGCTGCGCCGAGGGTGGTCGCACCAGCGTGCGCTGCACGATTCCCGGCACGCCCTTGGCTTCCAAGAGCGAGGTCACCGCCTCGCCGGTGCCGACCGCCTGAATGGCCTCGGCGGTGTCAAAGGCGGGGTTCGGGCGATAGTTCTGCGCCGCCATGCGCAACGCCTTCTGGTCCTTGGCGGTAAAGGCGCGCAACGCGTGCTGGACGCGGTTGCCCAGCTGGCCCAGCACCGCATCGGGCAGATCAGCGGGGTTCTGGCTGATGAACCACAGGCTGACGCCTTTCGAGCGGATCAGCCGCGCGACCTGCTCGATCTTGTCGATCAGTGCCGGCGGCGCATCGTCAAACAGCAGATGCGCCTCGTCAAAGAAAAAGGCGATGCGCGGCTTGTCAGGGTCGCCCACCTCGGGCAGCTGCTCGAACAGTTCCGACATCAGCCACAGCAGGAAGGTCGCGTAAAGCCGCGGCGCGTTCATCAGCTTTTCGGCAGACAGGATGTTCACCATCCCCTTGCCCGAGGCATCCAGCCGCATGATATCTGACAACTCCAGCGCGGGTTCCCCGAACAGCCGGTCGCCACCCTCGTTTTCCAGAACCATCAGCGCGCGCTGGATCGCCCCCACCGAGGCCGTCGAGACATTGCCGTATTTCAGGCTCAGATCCTTGGCATTCTCGCCGATCCAGACCAGCATGGATTGCAGGTCCTTCATATCCAGAAGCGCCAGCCCCTGCTCATCGGCGACGCGGAAGGCGATGTTCAGCACCCCTTCCTGGACATCGCTCAGCCCCATCAGCCGCGACAGCAGCAGCGGCCCCATCTCGGAGGGGGTGGTGCGGACCGGGTGGCCCCGCTCGCCCCAGATATCCCAGAAGGTGACGGGGAAACCCTCGTATTGCAGTTCGACCCCGATCTGCAACGCGCGCTTCTGAAAGGGCTCGTGCAACTTGCCATTCGGATCGCCCGGCTTGGCGATCCCGGCCAGGTCGCCCTTAACATCGGCCATGAAGACCGGCACTCCGGCGCGCGAAAATGATTCGGCCAAGGTCTGCAAAGTCACCGTCTTGCCGGTCCCGGTGGCGCCCGCGATCAGTCCGTGACGGTTGGCATATTTCAAAAGCAGCGACTGCGGGCTGGCATAGCCCTCGCCTCCGCCGCCCACAAAGACCGTCCCGGCATTCAGATCGACGATTTCAGTCATAGTTTCCCCTCGGATCGGCAAAAAAACGCGCGGCTAGAACAAAAGGACAATACAACCGTAACGCATTTGTGCCAGTCTTAACCTGTCGGGCCTTGCCCCCCTTGGCCGGTCCGACTTCCTCCCTGTTGGACTGCCGCGCCTTCGGGCGCGGCTTTTTTCGTATTCCGGCATTATCTTGCCATTTGGAAATGACAATCCAGACATATGGCAACATATCGATTAGTATAGTTGACGCATTGCAGCGCGCGGCCTAGCTTGCGTCGCAATGATGACCGGCCAGTCCGGCAGGGAAGGAAAGCTGGGGATCCGGGGCGGCTGTCTTACGCCTCGGGTCCCTCGCTTTTCCACCGCCCGCATCCTTGCATTTCCCTTTTGCGCCGGCCCGGAACAACCGCTGCGGGTCAGGGCCTGCCTGCCGACATGGCAGACCGGCGGCGTCGGCAGAGGAACGCAAAGGTGACACGCAAGCGCAGCGATCTGCCCTGACATTGCCGGATCGGCATGCTAGGAGCGGTTGCGAAACATGGACCAAAGGAAGAAGAGAACCATGGCCAAACGGACGTCCACGGCATTCATCGCCGCCCTCTTCACCCTGGTGGGCAGCGCAGGAATTGCATCTGCGCAGACCGCCACCGAGACCCCGGCCCAGCCGGCGGCAGAGGCGCCCGCCGCAACCGCCCCCGCAGCCCCGGCCGCCACGGCTCCGGCTGCCCCCGCCGCGCCGCAGGTCGGCCAGCCCTATGCCAAGGAAACCCATGGCGCCTGGACGCTGCGCTGCATGAAGACCGAAACCGGCGCCGATCCCTGCGAGCTGTATCAGCTGCTCAAGGACAAGGACAATTCGCCCGTGGCCGAGGCCTCGGTGATCCCGATGACCGGCAACAATGTCGAAGCCGTCATCACCTTCGTCGCGCCCCTGGAAACCGACCTGTCGGCCGGTCTGGGCCTGCAGGTCGATGCCGCCAAAGAGGCGCGCTACCCCTTCATGCTGTGCGCCCGCGTCGGCTGCATCTCGCGCATCGGCCTGGCCTCGGCCGAGCTGGACCCGCTCAAGCGCGGCAGCGCCGCGACGGTCACGGTGCTGCCCTTCGGCTCGAAAAAGGAAGACATGGTCAAGCTGCCGCTGTCGCTGTCGGGCTTTACCGCCGGCATGACCGCGCTGGTAGAGGCCAACAAGGCCGCCGCCGCCGCCAATCCCGAGGCGCATACCGCCGCGCCGCAAACGGCTGCGCCCGCCGCCGCGGCTCCGGCCGCGCCCCAGCAGTAAGCCAGAAAAAAGGGGCGCCCCAAGGCGCCCCGTTCGATCGGGCCGGGATTTCCCGGCCCTTTTTCATGCGCGGGCCTTATTCGACCGGCAGTGCGACAAAGCGCGGCTCGCCGGCGCGGCGCACCATCACCAGCAGCGATTTGCGCCCGGCATCGCGGGCCTCCTTGATGCGCGCCTGCAGATCGCCCAGCGAGGCGACCGGCTGCTGGCCCGCCTCGGTGATGACATCGCCTGCCGACAGGCCCTTTTCGGCTGCAGCGCCGCTCGGGTCGACCGATTGCACCACCAGCCCGGTCATGTCGCGCGACACGCCCAGCTCGGCCGCGATCTCGGGCGTCAGGGGCGCCACGGTCATGCCCATCAGGTCGCTGGCGCTTTCCGTGGCACTGTCCACCGAACCGCTGCCGCTGCCCTCGGCCAGCTCGCGCCGGCCCAGCGTCACCTTCAGTTCGACCGGCTCGCCGTCGCGCTGCACGGTCACGTCCACGGCCTCGCCCACCGGGGCATCGGCGACGCGGCGCACCAGCTCGCGCGGGTCCTCGACCTCGCCGCCGGCAAAGCTGGTGATGACGTCACCCGCCTTCATGCCGGCATCGGCGGCAGGCCCGGCGGGAACGTCGGTGACCATCGCGCCCTTGGCCTCGGCCAGGCCCAGGGAATCGGCGATATCCGAGGTCACCGGCTGGATCTTGACGCCCAGCCAGCCGCGGCGGGTCTCGCCGAATTCCTCAAGCTGTTCGACCACCTTGCTGACCACGTTCGAGGCCATCGAGAAGCCGATCCCGATCGAGCCGCCATTGGGCGACAGGATCGCGGTGTTCACGCCGATCACCTCGCCATCCATGTTGAACAGCGGCCCGCCCGAGTTGCCGCGGTTGATCGCCGCATCGGTCTGGATGAAATCGTCATAGGTCCCCGACAGCGCCCGGTTGCGCGCCGAGATGATCCCGGTCGAGGCCGAGAAGCCCTGCCCCAGCGGGTTCCCCAGCGCCAGAACCCAGTCGCCGACCCGGCCATCGTCGCTGTCGCCGAACTTGACGAAGGGCAGTGCCTCGGGGCTTTCGACCTTGAGCACGGCGATATCGGTCTTTTCGTCCTTGCCGATCACCTTTGCCGGCAGCGTCTTGCCCGAAAAGAATTCGATCTCGATCTCGTCGGCGCCGTCGATGACGTGATTATTGGTGACGATCAGCCCGTCGGCCGAGATGACGAAGCCCGATCCCAGTGCGTTCGAGCGCTGCTCGCCCTGCGGGCCGCCAAAGGGATTGCCGCCGTCCGGCATGCCCGGAAAGCCGAATTCGCGGAACAGGTCGCTGAACGGGCTGCCTTCGGGGAATTGCGGACCGCGCGCCAGCGGCGAGGACACGGTTGCCGTAGTGGTGATATTGACGACCGCCGGGCTGACCATCTCGACCAGGTCGGCAAAGCTTTCCGGCATGACCTGCTGCTTGCGGGCCGTGCTTTCGGGCGCGGTCAGCGGCTGGTTGTCATTGGCCGCCGCCTGCGCCGCCTCGGCGCCGGGCGTCGCGGCCTCTTGCGCCAGCGCCGGCGACAGGGACAGCAACAAGGCAAGGCCCGACGCGGTCAGGAGGTGGCGGGGGGAATTTTTATACATCTGGAAATCTCCTTACATGCCGGGACGCCGCTCCGGGCCCCGACAATGTGATCATGTTCAAGGGGAATTTCGACCCCGTTGCAAATAAACCACGCTCGCACCGAATGAACTGATCGTGACTTGCCGCGAATGTCCAGACCGGAACCGCCCCATCCGACAGCGCGCATGACAAGCGGGACCCCGCCGAAGTAGGGTTGCCCTGCATATCAGCGGCGCGCAGCAGCACGGAGGCGGGCATGAAGATCGCGGCAATCGGCGGAAACGCCACCGGCAGCGGCTGGATCGCGCGTTTCGTCCTTTCGGGCCATGATGTCGTGCTGCATGATCCCGCCCCTGCGGACCCTTCGCTGCCCGGCGCAATTCTGGCGCAGGCCGGCCACGCCTGGCAGCGGCTGTTTCAGGCGCCCCTGCCCGAACCGGGCCGGATCATCCCGGCCGGCAGTCTGGCTGGGGCCGTGGCCGGCGCCGCGCATATCCAGGTCAGCCTGCCGCTGGATGCCGCATTGCTCTCCCGGATCGAGGCCGACGCGCCGGACAGCGCGATCATCGCCGCATCCGCCCCCGCCGCCCCGCTGGCCGAGCTGCGCCGAACCGCCCGCCACCCCGAGCGTGTGTTGCTTTTGCACGGCACCGACCCGGTCTATCTGTTGCCAGCGGCCGAAATCATCGGCGGCGGCGCGGCGGCGGACCGGCTCTCGGCGCTGCTGGCGGCGACCGGTATGGAGACGGTGCAGATCGCCCGCGAGATCGATATCGGCGGCCGCCTGACGCAGGCGCTGTGGCGCGAAGCCCTGGCGCTGGTCCATGACGGCGTCGCGACAACCGCGCAGATCGACCGGATCCTGCGCGGCGGGCCTGGCCTGGCCTGGACGCTGACCGGCATTTTCGCGACCCTGCGCGAGGTGGCTCCCGATACGGTCCGCGGCATGCCGGCACGGATGCGCGACGAGATCCTCGTCGGTCTCTTGCAGGCCCTGAAGGCAAGCGATCACGGCGCCGGACGCGCCGTCCTCGCGCAAGAGAACGCCCTTTATGCCCGCCGCCCGCCGCCCCAACCCGGCTATCCGCTGCGGCTGCATCAGGCGCGAGTGCCGGGCGGCTGGCTGGACTATAACGGCCACATGACCGAATTCCGCTATCTGCAAATGATGGGCGACGCCACCGACGCCGTTCTGACCCATATCGGCATGGGGTCGGATTATCGCGCTCAGCACCGCTCGGCCTATTCGGTCGAGACCCATATCCGCCACCTGTCCGAGGTGAAGCTGGGTGAGCTGCTGACCGCCGAAACCCGGCTTCTGGGCCATGACGCCAAGCGCATCCGCCTGCATCACCGCATCCTGCGCGAGGATGGAACAGAGGTCGCGACCGGCGAGCATATGCTTGTGCATGTCGATACCGCTGCCGGCCGCGCCGCCGAAATGCCGCCCGCGCTGATCGCGGCGCTGGACCGTATCGCCGCGCAAGAGACCATGCCGCATCCCGACCATGCCGGGCGCGGCATCCGCGCCGTGCAGCCCCCGGCGACGGGCTGAGGGGCCATGCGGATCACCGAAAGACAGGCCGCGCGCGCCATCCTGCTGACACCCGCGAACGAGGTGCTGCTGATGCGCGTCGAGGTCCAGAATGGCAGCTTCTGGATCTGTCCCGGCGGCGGGCTGCAGGCGGATGAGACCGCGCCCCGGGCGCTGGAACGCGAACTGACCGAGGAACTGGCGCTTGAGGGCGCGCAGATCGGCCCGCTGCTGTGGAAGCGCTGCCACGAGATGACGCTTTACGGCCGGCGCTGGCGCCAGTCCGAGGATTATTTCGTCGTGCCCGTCAGCCGTTTCACCCCCCGCATGCAGGACGCGGCCGAGGCCCGCATCCTGCGCGAATTCCGCTGGTGGCGCCTCGACGAGCTTCGCCACAGCACCGAGGCCATCGTGCCGCAATCCCTGCTGCGCATCATCCTGGATTTCCGCGAAAGCGGGCCGCCCCGCGAACCGCTTGAGGTCGAGATGGTGACCGATCAGCCCGGAACCGGCTCGGGCGCATAGGCCGCGTCGAAAAAGTCGCGTTCCAGCACCACGGCGCGCGCAAAGAAATCCCGGGCCTGCGCCTCGGCCGAGGGCCCGACCCGGTCCAGTTCGGAACGCAGGAAGGCCACGAAATCGCGAAAGAACGGGTTGTCGTGAAGCGTGATCCATTCGGCGTGAACGAAGTTTTCCGGCAAGGGCCGCGGCGCCCGCTCGGCCCAGTCCAGATACAACCCCTCGGCCACGGTCAGCACCGCCAGCGCGGCGGGATAGGCGCGCGTCGCCGCCGCCTCGCGCATCAGCGCCTTGAACCCCGCCGTGGGGGCAGTGTCGGCGATCCTGGCTCGCGCCCCGGCCGAGACGCCAAGCGCGGCGAAAGCGCGCTCGAAATAGTCATTCTCGTCGCCCGAGATCATGCCGGCAAAGCGGCCCAGACGCAGCCGCGCCTCAAAGCGGTCGGCCGAGGCGATGGCCGCGCCAAGCAGCATCAGAAAGGCGTCCAGAAACCGATGATCCTGCACCAGATAGGCCGCCATCTCCCTGTCGGACACGGTGCCGGCGCAAAGCTCGGCGACAAAGCGGTGGCCGGTGGCCGCCTGCCAGTCTTGGGCGCATTCGTGGCGCAGGGTTTCGCTGAAGGTTGTGGCAAGGCTTTCGGTCATCACGGCTCCTGGTGACAAGGGGCAAGACCGGGGCGTCCATGGTCTCGCGGTGAGACCGGCAAAAAGACAGGCAGTTCCACCCCATCCCTTCGCCGGCATGATCCGGATCAGGTTCAAAGGGTCACCGCGCTGCATCTGCCAGCGGTTTCTCAGCCCCTTGTCGGGACTCCCCTTGGTGGGCGGCAGGCTAACGGCGCGAAACCGGCTTGTCACGCGCCGATCTGTGACAACCCGAACGGCTTTCGCGCTTGCAGCCGGGGCCGATCTGTTATCTCGTGAGTCAAGGCCCGCGACAGGGCCAAAGACAGGGCCGGACACAAGAATGAACACGCGCGACATGCCCCAAGCCACGGGTGCGGCACCGCGGGCGGAGACGCCTGCCGGTCAGGGCGGAGCGCGACAGACCGGATTGCGCGTCCATCGCCAGCCTCTGGTGACCAATATCTCGGCGGCGCGCTGGCTGCTGCTGGCCATCGTCGCGGCCTCGATCTATTTCTTTCACGGCTTTCTGGTGCCGGTTTTGGCGGCCTCGGTCATCGCGCTGGCCAGCTGGCCCCTGCGCGACCGCGCCGCCTTCCAACTCGGGCTGGGACGGACCGGGGCTGCGGCGGCATTGGTGCTGGTGCTGATCTGCTTTCTGGTCATCCCGATCACCATGGCGCTGATCTATGCCTTTCGCGAACTCAGCGCCTGGTTCAACTGGGCGATCCTGGTCAACAATGCCGGCGCGCCGACGCCGGACTGGCTGGCCGGCCTGCCCCATGTCGGGCATTGGTTCGACAAGAACTGGAATACCTATATCGGCCGCCCCGGCGGCATCAGCGAGATCGTGCAGCTGGTCAGCGGCTCGAACATCGTCGCCATCTATCGCGGCGCGCTGACCGCCAGTTCGCTGGCCTTTCACATGGCGCTGAACATGCTGTTCATGCTGATCACGCTGTTCGTCTTTTACCGCGACGGCGACCGGATCGCCGCGCAGATCGACCTTGTCGGCCGCCACATCCTGCCCGACCGCTGGAGCCGGCTGTCGCGGGTCGTCCCCGCCACCATCAGCTCGACCGTGACCGGCATGACCCTGATCGCCATTGGCGAGGGCGTCATTCTGGGCACCGCCTACTGGATCGCGGGCGTGCCCTCGCCGGTCACCTTCGGCGTCATCACCGGTTTCATGGCGCTGATCCCCGGCGGCGCGCCTTTGTGCTTCACGCTGGTTTCGGCCTATCTGGTGGCCAGTGGCACGCCGCTCGCTGGCGCGCTTTTGTTCATGTGGGGCACCTGCGAGCTCTTCATCGTCGACAAGACCATCCGCCCGGTTCTGGTCGGCGGGCCGGTCAAGCTGCCGTTCCTGCCGACCTTTTTCGGGCTGATCGGCGGGGTCAAGACCATGGGCATCGTCGGGCTGTTCGTCGGGCCGGTGCTGATGGCGCTGCTGGTCTCGATCTGGCGCGAATGGCAGCGCGAGGTCAGCGATGACGAGACCGGCACACCCGGCTGATCCGTTACCCTATCCCGCAAAGGAAAAGGGCCGGGCGATGTCGCGCCCGGCCCATTCGTCCTGTCGGATCTGGATGCCCACTCAGTTCGCGGGCACCGCCACCGGCTCTTCCTGCGGCGGGCTTGCCAGAGATTCCGGCATCGGCGTCAGCGTGACCCCGGCAGCCGCGCCCAAAGGTTCGCCCTCGCGGTTGGTTTCGGTCGGGGCCACGGCTTCGTCCGTCGCGGCCTCGGCCTCGGCGGGGGCTTCCGAGACAGCCGCAGCCGGACGCGGCACCGGCACGGGATTGGCCTTGTCGGCGCCGTCATTGCGCAGATAGTCGAAGAATTCGCCCTCGGGCTGGATCACCAGCGAGCTGTTCTCGCCCTTCAGCGCGCGCTCATAGGAGACCATCGAGCGGGTGAAGGCAAAGAACTCGGGATCGCGGCCAAAAGCATCGGCATAGATGGCGTTGCGGCGGCCGTCGGCCTCACCGCGCACGATCTCGGCCTTCTTGCGCGCTTCCGAGGTCAGTTCGACCACGGTCCGGTCGGCGGCGGCGCGGACACGCTGAGCGGCCTCGCCACCACGGGCGACCTCGTCAGCGGCCTCGCGTTCGCGCTCGGCCCGCATCCGGGCATAGGTGGCGTTCAGGTTCTGCTCGGGCAGATCGGTGCGGGTCAGGCGCACGTCAATGACGCGCACGCCCAGATCCTCGGCCTCGGTCCGGGCCAGATCGCGGATGCGGTTCATCAGGGGCGTGCGGTCATCCGACAGCACCGTGGTCGAGGGGACCGAACCCAGCACCTGACGGATGGCGCTGTTGATGATCGAATCCAGCCGTTCCTGCACGCGCGGCAGGCCCAAGCCTTGCGTCGCCTGATAGACGCGCTGCGCATCGACCACCTGCCAGCGGGCAAAGGCGTCGACGACCAGCCGGCGGTCATCCAGCGGCGTGACCTCCATCGGGCTGGTGGGCAGGCCCAGGATGCGGGCGTCGTATTTCACCACCGAATCCAGCAGGGGCACCTTGATCCCCAGACCGGGATTTTCGCGCACCGTCACCACTTCGCGAAAGCGCAGGACCAGCGCGCGTTCGCGCACATCGACGATATAGACCGAGCTTGCGACCAGCACGCCGATCACGACCAGAGCCGGCAGTGCCAGCGTCGAAAGAAAGCGTTTCATCAATTCGTCCCCCCGGTGGCCGTGCCGCGGGCCGTGGTGCCGCCGGTTCCTGTATTCTTCAGCTGGTCAAGCGGCAGATAGGGCACGACGCCCTGCCCGCCTTCGCCATCAAGGATGACCTTGTTCACGTTGCCCAGGACTTTTTCCATGGTTTCCAGATACATCCGGCGGCGTGTGACCTCGGGTGCCTTGACATATTCGTCATAGACCGAGTTGAAGCGTGCGGCCTCGCCCTCGGCGGTGTTGACGGCTTCGGCGCGGTAGGCCTCGGCGCGTTCGATCAGGGCCGCGGCCTCACCGCGGGCGCTCGCAAGCACCCGGTTGGCATAGGCGTCGGCCTCTTTTTCAAGGCGGTCGCGCTCCTGCTGGGCGGCCTGCACCTCGCGGAAGCTGTCGATCACCTCGCGCGGCGGGTCGGCGCGGTCAAGGTTGACGCGGACCACGTTGATCCCGGCCTCATAGAGATCCAGCGTCTGCTGGACGTTTTCCTGCAGCTCGGCGCGGATGGTTTCGCGGTCGCGGTTCAGGATCGGCGCCATTTCCGAGCGCGCCACGATGTCGCGCATGGCGGATTCGGCGACGGCCCGAATCGTGCCCGGCGGGTCGGCAAGGTTGAACAGGAACTGTTCGGGGTCCGAGACATTCCAGACCACCTGATAGCCCATGTCGACGATGTTCTGGTCGCGGGTCAGCATCAGCCCGCTATCCATCGGACCGGCCTGCCCCAGACCGACCTCGGTCACGCGCTCGCCCGTGGCCAGCACGATTTCCTTGGTCACCACCGGCCAGGGCGCAAAGTTCAGACCCGGCGTCCCGATGGCATAGGGGCGCCCGAACATCAGTTCGACCGAACGCTCGCCCTCGTCCACGGTATAGAAGGACATGAAGGACCACACGACCGCCGCGCCGATGGCCACAAGGCCCCAGGCGCCGCGCCCCATGTGGAACTGCGGCCGGATCGGCCCGCGCGGGCCGCCCGGACGGTTGCCGCCCCCACCCGAGGGCTTGCCGCCCATCAGGACGCGCAGCCGGTCCTGACCCTTGCGGACCAGTTCCTCGATCTCGGGCATCTGGTCGCCACGACGCGGCCCCTGCGGCTGATCGTCATCGCCGCCCTTGTCGCCGCCGGCATTGCCCCAGGGGCGCTGACCGCCCCCTTGCGGCGGCTGCTTGCCGCCTTTGCCGTCATCTCCGCCGCCCCAAGGGCCTTGTCCCGCCATTAATCTCTTGCCTCGTACTTGTGTCGTTCTTTGTCTGAAACTGGTGGCATCGGCCAGAAAATCAAGCCGATGCGCGTGTTTTGTCAGAAAGAGTGCCGCCAATCCGCCGGTTTGGCTTGCGCATGGTCACAAGCTCTTCGGCCAAGGTCGGGTGGACGGCGATGGCCGCGTCGAACTGCGCCTTGGTCGCGCCCATGCCCATGGGGATGGCGACAAGCTGGATCATCTCGCCGGCCTCGGGGCCAAAGATGTGGCAGCCCAGCACCTTGTCGGTTTCCGCATCCACGATCAGTTTCATCACCGCCCGCGCCTCGGAGCCGCCAAACAGCGACCGCATCGGCCGGAAGCTGGCGACATAGACGTCCGAGGGTGTGGCGCGGGTCTCGGCCTGTTCCTCGGTCAGGCCGATGGTCGCCAGCTCATGCGGGCGCAGATAGACGGCGGCGCCGAACAGGCTGTGATCGACCTTGCGGGGCTTGGCGCCAAAGACCGTATCGGCAAAGCTGTGGCCTTCGCGGATCGCGACCGGGGTCAGGTTCACGCGGTCGGTCACGTCGCCCACCGCATAGATCGAGGGGACCGAGCTCTGCGACCATTCATCGACGATAATCTCGCCCTTGCGGCCCAGCTTGACGCCGGCCTCTTCCAGCCCCAGCCCGGCCGTATAGGGCGCGCGGCCGGTCGCGAACATCACCGCCTCATAGACCGCGCTGCTGCCATCGTCGAAACTGGCGCGGATGCCGGCCTCGTCGCGGTCCAGCCGGGTCGGGCTGACGCCAAGGCGCAGATCGACGCCGACGATGCGCAACTGCTCGGTGGCGTGGCGGCGCATCTCGCCGTCGAAACCGCGCAGGACCGCATCGCCGCGATAGGCCAGCGTGGTCCTGACCCCCAGCCCGTTCAGGATGGTGGCGAATTCGCAGGCGATGAAGCTGCCGCCGACCACCAGCACGCTGGCGGGCAGTTTTTCCATGGTGAACAGATCGTCCGAGATCATCCCCAGTTCCTCGCCGGGAATGCCGGGGCGCTGCGGGCGGCCGCCGGCGGCGATCAGGATATGCTTGGCGCTGAGCCGGGTGCCGTCGGCCAGTTCTACCGTATGGGCATCGCGGATGCGGGCGCGCTGGTGGTGGATCTGCACCCCCGCCCCCATCAGCCCGCCGCTATAGGCGCCCTCCAGCCGGTCCAGCTCGCGCGCAAGCTTGCCGTGGAACGCCGGCCAGTCAAAGCTGCCGGCGCTGGCCTCGGCCCAGCCATAGCCGCGCGATTCCGCCGCCATGGCGCCCGCCTGCGAGGCAAAGATCATCAGCTTCTTGGGCACGCAGCCGCGAATGACGCAGGTGCCGCCCATGCGGTCCTCTTCTGCCAGACCGACGCGGGCGCCGTATTCGCTGGCCGCGATCCGCGCCGCGCGCACGCCGCCCGAGCCGCCGCCGATGACGAAAAGATCGTAGTCGAAGGTCATTCCATATCCTCGCGCCGCAATTCCACGACCGAGCCGTCGGGGCGGCC
Source organism: Paracoccus lutimaris (assembly GCF_003337565.1). Lineage (GTDB taxonomy): Bacteria > Pseudomonadota > Alphaproteobacteria > Rhodobacterales > Rhodobacteraceae > Paracoccus > Paracoccus lutimaris. The sequence goes on along the minus strand of NZ_QPJL01000020.1, from coordinate 23,890 downwards.
GATGATCGCAAGCTGGCAGATATTCAGGAAAAGCCCGTGTTCAACCACCCCGGCGATGGAAGACAGCTCATCCGCCAGCTCATAGGCGTCGGGAATGGCCTCAAGCGCCAGATCAAGGATGAAATTCCCCTCATCGGTCAGCAGCGGTTTTCCGTCGCGCATGCGCTGCAGGACCGGGCGCTGGGTCAGGTCCAGCCGGTCCAGCGCCCGCGTGACCAGGGTCCGCGTCGCCTGCCAGCCAAAGGGGATCACCTCGACCGGCAGGTGGAACTGGCCGAGCTGCTCCACGACCTTGCCCTGATCGGCAATGACCACCATCCGGTCCGAGGCGGTGGCGACGATCTTTTCACGCAGATGCGCCGCGCCGCCGCCCTTGATCAGGTTCAGGTCGGGGTCCAACTCGTCCGCGCCGTCGATGGTCAGGTCGAGCCAGCCGATATCGTCCAGTTCCTCGACCTTCAGCCCCAGCGAGGTCGCCAGTTCCGTCGTCGCCTTGGACGTTGCGGCACAGCGCAGCGCAAAGCCCTCGTCCTGGACACGCTGCGCGAGGCGGCGCACAAAGATCGCGGCGGTCGAGCCGGTCCCCAGCCCCAGCCGCATGCCCGGTTCGACAAGCAGCGTGGCGGCGCGCGCGGCGGCATCCTTGGAAAGATCGGTGATGGCGGGATCGGTCATGTCGGCATCCTTGGCGGGCAGGCAATATGGCCCTTGGCGGGCAATCGCCCCCCTTATACGCAGAAGCACCGCAATGGGCCATGGCTTGAGGGGGATTTTCGCCGCCAAGATGGGCCATACCCCCCGCAAACGGGCCTCGCCATCGCGTCCGGCAATTGCGTCCAGCGGGGGCCTCGCCTAAAGCTGGCGGCCATGACGATACCCGCAACATATGCCGCCATCATCACGGCCGCCGGGCGCGGCACGCGCGCGGGCGACGGCCCGCCCAAGCAATGGCGCGTGCTGACGGGGGAAAGCGTGCTGGCGCGCTCGATCGCAGCCTTTGCCGCCTTTCCCCGCATCGTCGTGACACTGGCCCCCGAGGACATGGCGCAGGGCCGCGCGGAACTGCCCGCCTCGGTCATGCTGGTCGCCGGCGGTGCCAGCCGCAGCGACAGCGTGCGTGCGGCGCTGGAAAGCCTTGAGGGCAGCGGTGTCACCCATGTGCTGATCCATGACGGCGCCCGGCCGCTGATCTCGGCCGAGGTCATCGCGGGCGTGGTCGCGGCGCTGGAGGGTGGCGCCCCGGCTGCGGCCCCCGCCCTGCCCATAACCGATGCGCTCTGGCGCGCCGAGGATGGCCGCGTCACCGGCAGCGCCAGCCGCGAGGGGCTGATGCGCGCCCAGACCCCGCAGGGTTTCGCGCTGGACGCCATCCTTGCCGCCCATCGCGCCCATCCCGAGGGCGCCGCCGATGACGTGGAACTGGCGATCCGCGCCAGCCTGCCCGTCACCGTGACCCCGGGCGACGAGGACAATCTGAAACTGACCTACGCGCCCGATTTCGCGCGCGCCGAACGTATTCTGGGGGGCATGATGGATATCCGCCTTGGCAATGGTTACGACGTCCACGCCTTTACGGCCGGCGATCATGTCTGGCTGTGCGGGGTGAAAATTCCCCATGACAAGGCGCTTCTGGGCCATTCTGACGCCGATGTCGGCATGCACGCGCTGACCGACGCGATCTATGGCGCGCTGGCGCAGGGCGATATCGGCCGGCATTTCCCGCCCTCGGACCCGCAATGGAAGGGGGCGGAAAGCCATATCTTCCTGCGCCATGCCGCCGGTCTTGCCCGGCAGATGGGCTTTCGCATCTCGAACGCGGATGTGACGTTGATCTGCGAGCGCCCCAAGGTCGGCCCGCATGCCGGCGCGATGGCGCGGCAGTTGTCAGAGATCATCGGCATCGAGCAGGACCGCGTCAGCGTCAAGGCCACCACATCGGAACGGCTGGGCTTTACCGGGCGCGAGGAAGGCATCGCCTCGATCGCCACCGTGACGCTGATCAAGGCATAGGGGCACGCATATGGTCACGATGATCACCACGTTTTTCGGCATCGGCAGGCTGCGCCCGGCGCCCGGCACCTGGGGTTCGGCCGCCGCCGTTCTCTTGGCGGTGCTGATGGCCGAGGCCGGCGCGGGCTGGTTCCTGCCCGTCGCGACCGTGCTGGCGACGGTGCTGGGCTTCTGGGCGGTGCCGCTGGCCATCGCCGGCAGCGCCGACAAGGATCCGTCGGAAATCGTCATCGACGAGGTCGCCGGGCAATGGCTGGCGATGTGCTTTACCGTCATCCCGCTGTGGCGGCACGGGGTTTCGATCCTTGATGCCTGGCCGGCCTTTGTCGTGCCCTTCCTGCTGTTTCGGCTCTTCGACATCTGGAAGCCCTGGCTGGTCGGACGCGCCGACCGGCGCGGCGACGCGGTCGGCGTCATGCTGGACGACCTGTGGGCGGGGCTGTTTGCGGGCGTGGTCTCGATGATCCTGGCCGGGCTTTACCATGCCGTGCTGGAGCCGATGCTGTGACCGACCCGGCCGAGGTCTTGGCCCTTGCCCGCACGCGGGGCGTGATGATCGCCACGGCGGAAAGCTGCACGGGCGGGCTGATCATCGGGCGGCTGACCGATGTGCCGGGATCCTCGGACGCGGTGGATCGCGGCTTTGTCACCTATTCCAACGCCGCCAAGATCCAGATGCTGGGCATCCGCCCCGAAACGCTGGACGCCCATGGCGCCGTCAGCGAGGAAATCGCCGCCGAGATGGCATCGGGGGCACTGGCGAACTCACAAGCCGGGATCGCCGTGGCGGTGACCGGGATCGCCGGCCCCGGCGGGTCCGAGCACAAGCCCGAGGGCCGGGTCTGTTTCGGCATTGCCGACAGCCGGGGCGTCAGGACGGAAACCGTCGAATTCGGCCCTCTTGGCCGCGCGCAGGTCCGCGCCGCCACCGTCGAACATGCGCTGTCGCTGCTGAAAGCCGCGCTGGCCTAGGCCAAGGCTGCCAGCGCACCGGTCACATCCTCAAGCCGGGTGTCCCAGCCGCAGACCAGCCGGATCGACAAGGGCTCGTCCCCGGCCTCGTCCTGCGTATGCGGCCAAAGATGAAAACTCATCCCTGTCGCGCGGGCGCGGCTGTAAACTTCGCGCGGGACCGTGGCAAAGACGGCATTCGTCTCGACCCGCTGATTGATGCGCACGCCGGGCAGCCGCGACAATCCCAGCGCCAGTTCATGCGCCATGGCATTGGCGTGACGCGCCATCTGCAGCCACAGATCGCCCTCGAGCCAGGCCAGAACCTGCGCCGCCAGAAAGCGGTGCTTGGAAACCAGCGCGCCGCCGCGCTTCCTGCGGAACTCGAATTCATCGGACAGGGCCGGATCAAAGATCAGCACCGCCTCGACGCCCATGCAGCCATTCTTGGTGCCGCCCAGCGACAGGATGTCGATCCCCGCCCGCCATGTCAGATCCGAGGGCGCCACATCCAGCGAAGCCAGCGCATTGGCGAAACGCGCCCCGTCCATATGGCAGGCCATCCCCTGCGCATGAGCGATGGCAGTCAGCGCCGCGATCTCCTCGACGTCATAGACCGTGCCCCATTCGGTGGCATTGGTCAGCGACAGCGCCACATTCTGCCCGGCATGAACGGAATCGCGGCCATTCAGAATCAGCGCCTCGGTCAGGGCCTCGGGCGTGATCTTGCCGCCGGTGCCCGGCACCGTGATCAGCTTGGCGCCGCCGGTAAAGAACTCGGGTGCGCCGGTTTCGCTGGTCTGGATATGGGCGTCCTGATGGCAGAAGACCTTGCCCCAGCCCGGTGCCAGCAGCGACAGCGACAGCGCATTGGCGGCGGTGCCGGTGGGCACGAAATGGACGGCCGCATCGGGCGCGTCAAAGACCTCGCGCAGCAGGTCCTGCGCCGCGCGGGTGATGCGGTCACCGCCATAGGCCGGCACATGCCCGTCATTCGCCGCCGCCAGCGCCGCCATGATCCGGGGATGCACGCCACCCGCATTGTCCGAGGCGAAATTCATGCCAGATCCTCGATGATGTAATCGTCCCAGTCATCCTCGGTCACGGAAAGCTCGCTGACGGTCCAGCCCCGCACCGAAGCACCGGCACGATGAACCGATTCGCGATCCCCCGAGATCAGGTAATGCCAGTCGTAGAGCGGCTTGCCCTCGGCGCGCAACCTATAGGCGCATGTGACGGGCAACCACCATGCGATCTCTTTCAGCTTGCGCGGCGTCAGGACCACGCAATCGGGGACGAAATCATGGCGATTGGCATAGCTGGAACATTGGCAGGTCTCGCCATCCAGCAGCCGGCAGGCGACGCGGGTAAAGGCGACCTCGCCGGTATCCTCGTATTCGATCTTGTTCAGGCAGCATTTGCCGCAGCCGTCGCAGAGCGCCTCCCATTCATCGGGGGCAAGCTTGGGCAGCGGCAGTTCCCAGAAGCGCGGGCGCATCAACGGGTCGCCAGAATATCGCGCGCCCGTGCGCTGTCGCGGTCCATCTGTTCGATCAGAGCGTCGAGGCTGTCGAACTTCGCCTCGGGGCGCAGATATTCGACCAGCGCCACCGACAGGTGCTCGCCGTAAAGGTCGCCGTTGAAATCAAAGATATGCACTTCCAGATTCGGGCGCTTGCCGTCGAACATCGGCCGCACGCCAAGGCTGGCCACGCCCTTGTAGCTGCCGCGTTCCGGGCCGGTCAGCACATCGACCAGCACCGCATAGATGCCAAGCGCCGGCAGATGCAGCCCGTCCACCGCCATGTTCGCGGTCGGATAGCCCAGATCGCGGCCGCGCTTGTCGCCATGCAGCACGGCGCCGTCGATGCGGTGCCAATGACCCAGCATGCGTTCGGCGTCACGGGCGCGGCCCTCGGCCAGCGCGACGCGCACCGCGGTCGAGCTGTATTCGACCGTGCCATCCCCGATCAGCGGCGCGATGGTCACGCCAAAGCCCAGCTCGCGCCCCAGCGCCGCAAGCGTTGCCGCATTGCCGCTGCGCTTGCAGCCGAAACAGAAATCCGCCCCCACCGCGACATGGCGCACGCCAAGGCCGCGCACCAGCACCTCGCGGGCGAAATCCTCGGGCGCGAGGCCGGCGAGAACCGCGTCAAAGGGCAGCTCGTAAAGATGATCCACGCCCAGCCGCGCCAGCCGGTTCGCGCGCGATTCGGCATTCATCAGCCGAAATGGCGGATGGTCCGCCGGGGCAAAGAATTCGCGCGGATGCGGCTCGAAGGTGATGACGCCCAAAGGTGCGTCCAGCGCCGCGCGCGCGGCGTCGATCACCGAGCGGTGCCCCAGATGCACGCCGTCGAAATTGCCCATGGCGACTGTCGCCCCGCGGGCCTCAGGCGGCAGACCTTTCCAGTCGTGATGGATGCGCAATCTGGCCCCCGCTGGGCCGATCAGGGCCCGGTCGTTCAAGTTCCAGCCGGGACGCGAATGCGCCGCGCGGCCCAAGTCATGCCGGTATTACCGAGCCAGCCACGGGTTGCAAGAGTGGCGCGGCAATCGGTCACCCTGCCCGCGCCCTAGCGCAGCCGGCCGATGCTGTAGCGCGGATTTTCCGAGCGCAGCGCCAGCCATTCGTTCAGCATGGCCGCGTCGGGATGTTCGACATCGGGGCCGAACTGATCATGCGCCAGCCCGCCCGAGACGAAGAGCGCATCGATCCCTTCGCCCGCAGCGCCGGGAACGTCGGTGGCGATGCCGTCGCCCACGGCCAGATAGCGCGTGTCCTCGGGCAGGCCCAGCTTGCGCCGCGCCATGTCATAGATCGGCGGATGCGGCTTGCCGAAGTAAAGCGACTTGCCGCCGATATCCTCGTAAAGTTCGGCCAGCGCGCCGGCGCAGTAAAGCCGCTTGTCCCCCAGATCGACGACCACGTCGGGGTTGGCGCATAAAAGCGGCAGGCCCGCTTCGCGTGCCAGCATCAGCCGGGCGCGGTAATCCTCGGGGACCTCGGTCAGGTCGTTGAAAAGGCCGCAGCAGACGATGCCTTCGGCCTGATCCAGCTCGACGCGCTGGATGGCGGGGGCGTCCTGCCATTCGGCGGGGATATCGGTGAAGAAGCCCTCGTCCTTGGGCTGGGAAATGGCCCAGACCTTGCGCCCGACCGCGCCCGCGAACATCGCGTCCTGCGCCGCATCGCCCGAGCTGACGATCAGGTCATAGGCGTCGCGCGGCACGCCCATGCGGTCCAACTGCTGCTGGACATAGGGCGCCGGGCGCGGCGCGTTGGTCATCAACACCACGCGCCCGCCCTGTTTGCGAAATTCCTGCAGGGCGGCGACGGCCTCGGGATAGGGGGCGACGCCGTTATGCAGGCAGCCCCAGAGGTCGCAGAACAGCACGTCGTAATCGGCCGCGATCTCGGCCAGCGAATTGATGATCTGCGTCATGGAGCGTTCCCTATCAGATGGCCAGAGCCGGGATGATCTGCTTTTTGCGCGACATGATGCCGGGCAGCAGGACGCTGTCGCCGGAAACCTTGGCGTTGAAGCTTTTCTCGGCGACCTGTTTCACGAAGTCGTTCGGGACCAGCAGCGTCGCCTGTTCGTTCAGGATGTCAACGATGAACAACAGCACCTCGTCGGCGCCATCGGCCGAGGCAACGCCCGGCATGGCGGCCATCAGCGCGGCCTTGCGGTCCAAGAGCACCTGCGGCGCGGTGGTTTCCAGAACCGAGACCCGCAACTGCTTGCCGCCCAGCTCGTATTCCTTGCTGTCCATGCGCAAGAGCGCCTCTTCCGAGAAGGCCGAGACATCGGACTTGGCCGCGAACATCTCGGCGGCATAGTCGGGGATCGACAGGCCCAGATCGCGGGCCAGCTTTTCGGCCACGGCGCGGTCATGGGGGGTGGTGGTCGGGCTGCGGAATTCCAGCGTGTCCGACAGGATGCAGGTCAGCATCGCAGCCTTGATGGCGCGCGGCGCGCGGGCGAGATCCTCGTCGCCGATCAGGTCATGCATGATCGTCGCCGTGCAGGCCAGCGGGCGCATGGTGATGTTGATCGGCAGGCGGGTCTTGATGCCGCCGGCCAGCAGGTGGTGGTCGATGATCTCGATCACGTCGGCCTCGTTGATCGAGGCGGGCAGCTCGGCCGGGTTGTTGGTGTCGACGATCACGCATTGATCGCCCGCCGCGACATCAGCGATGATCTCGGGCTTGGGCAGGTCCCATTTCGCCAGCATCCAGGCGGCTTCGGTATTGGGCTCGCCCAGCAGGACGGCGCGGGCCGGCTCTTTGCGCACCTCGGAAAGATACCAGGCCCAGATGATGGGCGAGCCGGTCGAGTCGGTGTCGGGGGCCTTGTGGCCGAAAACCTGGATCATGGGATTCCCTGTGGAACTGTCGGAAAATTCGCCGGCCTTATAAATCTGCGGGCGGGGAATGTCTATCAACCGAGCGAGGCGGCGGCGTTCACCGCCAGGGCCAGAACCACGGTGTTGTAATAGAAGGCCAGAACCGAATGCAGCAGCGTGATCCGGCGCAGCCGGGTGCTCAGCGCCGAGACATCGGCGGTCTGCGAGGCCAGCCCGATGGTAAAGCTGTAATACAGGAAATCCCACAGCTCGGCATCCTGCCCCTCGGCCAGTCCCGGAAAGCCAAGTCCGCGCATGGGTTGCCCGTCATCGCCCGGCGCATACCAGAGGCTCGCGTAATGAAACGCCATCATGGAATGGATCATCAGCCAGCCCAGCGGCACCGAGATCAACGCCATGATCGGGCGCAGCGCCGCGCCCGAATGCGGGTCCTGAATGGTCAACAGGATGGTGACAAGGCTGGTCAGCACGGCGCCGACAGCCAAAGGCACGATGACCTTCATTCCTTCGTCATTTTCATCGGCCATGGCCCGCAGAGCCTGACCACCGGTGCCGCGAACCATAAGGGCCGAAAGGATCAGGAAGCACAGGTTGAAGCTGACCGAAAACACCAGAATGCGATCGATGGTCTCCATCCGAAAGGCGGCCAGACCCAGCACCAGCCCAAGGGCAAAACTGATGAGAAAGCGGCCATGCCGCAGTAGATCATGCAACATTTACAATGGGAATCCGTGATTTCAGGGTCGTCGTTACAGGGTGGTGCGCTGATGCTGAAGGATGCGCCAGTCGCCATGGCGGCGGATCCATGTCGTGGTGCAAAGCGCGCGATAGGCATCGGCGGCGGGGCGGCGGGCCACGGCGCGATAGGCCAGCACCACCACCTCGTCGGTTTCGATGGTGCTGCGATCGGAAACGGTCAGTTCCTGCCAGCGCGGGGCCGATTGCAGGGCCGCGACGACGCCCGCCCGGTCCAGCACGCCCGCCGGTCCCAGCACCATCAGGCAGGCCCCATCCAGCTTGCGCGCCGCCTCGGCCAAGCCCGAAAGCCAGAATTCGCGTTCCTCGCGCCACAGCTCATCCGCCATTGCCTATCCCCTCCACCCGGATCGGCCGGATCGTCCAGCCATCGCGTTCCAGAAGCCGAAGGACGCCGTTCTCGCCCGGCAGGTGCAGGGCGCCAAAGCCTGCGACGACGCCCTTGCCCTGCCCCGCAGCCTCGGCTGCCGCGCCATCAAGCGGCGCGATCCAGCCAGCATTGCGCTGGTCCATCAGCTTTTCCTGCGCCAGTTGCATCTGCCGGTCCACCTCGGCCCGGCTGAGACCGGAGCTGTCATAGGCATCAAAGCGGCCGAATTCCCAGATCATCCAGCTTTCGCCGTCGAAATAGGCGTCCGTCAGCGTCACCGTATAGTCGTCGGCATGTTCGGCGGCGGGCATGGCGGCGCGGATCATGTCCTCTTCCTCGCGCGCGCTCATGCCGTCAAACAGCGTAAACAGCGTGTCCCAGGGCTCAAGCGCGCGGATCGGGACATTCGCCGCCTCGGCCCGTTCGACGAGCAGGTGGTCAAGCCCGCCCGCATCGCCGCGTTTCTCGACCATACGCATCATGCAGGGCGAGATGCCCAGCATCACCGCGACATACCAGGGCCGCAGCCGGCTGGCGACGACCGCGGGCAGGTTGCGCTGTTCCAGTGCCGCCGACAGCGCCTGCCATTCCTGATCGGTCAGCCGTTCGGGCAAAGTCGGGCCGGTCGGGTTCACGATCAGCGTCGGATCGGTCTTCATCGCATCGGCCAGCCGGGCTTCCTCATCGGGGCCGGCCTCGACCATCAGCAGCCCGGCCTGATCGATCAACGCGCCGAAATGGGCCATGGTGATGTCGTGGCGGGGATCGGCGAAATGATAGGTGCCGATCAGGGTGATGCGCATGTCGCCCTTGTCCGCCTGCCAGAACAGCCCGTCGTGATAGGGGATGGCATCGGTCGCGGCGCGCAGCTCGGCCAGACGCTCGGGGGCCATGGTGTCGAACAGGTTCTGGCCCACGCAATCCTGCGCGGTGGCAGGCAGGGCCAGCAGGGCAGAGGCAAAAAGAGCGGTCAGGATCGGTTTGAGACGCATCGGGTTTTCCGGCTGGGGCGTTTCGCGCAGCATGGCATGGCCGCGCGGTCCGCCGCAACTAGCGCGGCAGCGGCAATTCCTGCGGCAAAGGCGCGCCGGCAACGACCGCCTGCCAGATGCGCTCCACCTGCCCGGCCTTGGCGGACCAGGTGAAATCGCGCATAACCCGCGCCTGCCCGGCCTGCGCCATCGCCGGCAGCACGCCCGGATCGGCGGCAATCGCCTGCAACTGCGCGCGCAGGCCCGCGACCAGATCGGCCCGGCTGCCCATGGGGATGCGAAAGCCCGTCGCATCGTCGACCAGCTCGCCCGGCCCGGCGTAATCGGCGATGACCGGCACCACGCCAAGCGCCATCGCCTCAAGCACCACGCCGCCGCCGAATTCCCGCACCGAGGGGAACACCAATAGCTGCGCCTGCGCGGCGATGGATTGCACATCGGCATGGGCCATCCAGCCATGCAGCGTCACGGCATGGCCGATGCCCTCGCGCGCGACGATCTCGCGCAAGAGATCCGCCTGCGGGCCGTCGCCGATGATATCCAGCACAAGCCGGCCGTCGCGCAGCAAGGGCAGCGCCGCCTCGATCGCCATGTCGGCGCCCTTATAGGGCACCAGCCGCCCGATGAAGCAGCCACGCAAAGGCAGCGTGCCGGGCTGGGGCGCGGTCAGGCTGAAGCGCGCCGGGTCGATGGCGTTTTCCGGCAGCCAGACGGTCTTATCCTGATATTTCGCCGGGATCTCGCCCCGCGTATAGAACGATCCGCAGATGATCGCCGAGGCATCGCGCAGCATCGCCCCCCGGCCCGGCAGCGCCTTGTAGATGCCGCGCACATAGGACAGCCATTCCTTTTCGCGCCGCCGCTCGCTGTCGAAGCCCTTGGGCCATGGCACGCCGCCATTCAACGGCCCCAGTACGAAGGGCACGCCCGCGCGGCGGCAATGGGGGGCGATGCGGCTGTTCGCGGTCGGCGTCAGCGGCGTCACGCGATGGACCAGATCGTATTTGCCCCCGCGGATATCGGCGCCAAAAGCGCGCCAGACCAGCCGCTCGAAATAGCCGTAACCCAGCGTGCTGATGGCGGTCTTTATGGTCCAGCCGACACCCTTGCCCATGCTGAGCTTTTCAGCCAGCCGCCACAAGGGCGCGGCCAGCGCCTCGCTGTCGATGGCGGTGAAGTCCTGCCCCTCGATCAGGCCGGCACGCAGCAAGGCCTCGCGGTTGCGGATCTGGGTGACGATATGGACATCGGCCACCTCGCGCAGGGCATTGGCCAGCGACCAGCCGACCAGCGGCACCGAGACCCATTCGGGATTGGCCGCCTCGGCGATGACAAGAACCCTGAGCCGCCTCGACAAAACCCGACCTCATCCATGAACCGCATCCGGGGTAGCCGCCCGGCAAAACGCCCGTCAAGCGGAATTCGCGCCAAATTTCGCCAGCCCCAACCGTTGACAGGCCCGGATGCGGCGCCTAGATGGGCTGCATTGGCACTCACCAAGCATGAGTGACAACAACAGCAACACTGCTACCTGAAACACCGGAGTGTTCTACAATGGCTTTCAAACCGCTGCACGACCGCGTTCTGGTCCGTCGCGTCCAGTCGGACGAAAAGACCAAGGGCGGCCTGATCATCCCCGATAGCGCCAAGGAAAAACCCGCCGAGGGCGAAGTCGTCTCGACCGGCGAAGGCGCACGCAAGGACTCGGGCGAGCTGATCGCTCCCTCGGTCAAGGCCGGCGACCGCGTCCTGTTCGGCAAATGGTCGGGCACCGAAGTCACGATCGATGGCGAAGAGCTGCTGATCATGAAGGAAAGCGACATCCTGGGCGTCATCGCCTGATCGTCACCTTCAGATAACCAATTCAAGGAGAAGAACAAATGGCTGCGAAAGAAGTCAAGTTCGGCACCGACGCCCGCGACCGCATGCTGAGAGGCGTGAACGTGCTTGCGGATGCCGTCAAGGTCACGCTGGGTCCGAAAGGCCGCAACGTGGTGATCGACAAGTCCTTCGGCGCCCCGCGCATCACCAAGGACGGCGTTTCGGTCGCCAAGGAAATCGAACTGGCCGACAAGTTCGAGAACATGGGCGCCCAGATGGTCCGCGAAGTCGCTTCGCGCACCAATGACGAGGCGGGCGACGGCACCACCACCGCCACCGTGCTGGCCCAGGCCATCATCAAGGAAGGCCTGAAATCGGTCGCCGCCGGTCTGAACCCGATGGATCTCAAGCGCGGCATCGATCTGGCGACCTCGAAAGTCGTCGAGGCGATCAAGGCTGCCTCGCGTCCGGTCAATGACAGCGCCGAAGTCGCGCAGGTCGGCACCATTTCGGCCAATGGCGAAGCCGCCATCGGCACGATGATCGCCGAAGCCATGCAGAAGGTCGGCAACGAGGGTGTCATCACCGTCGAAGAGAACAAGGGCATGGAAACCGACGTCGAAGTCGTCGAAGGCATGCAGTTCGACCGCGGCTACCTGTCGCCCTATTTCGTCACCAATGCCGACAAGATGATTGCCGAGTTGGAAGACGCCTACATCCTGCTGCACGAGAAAAAACTCTCGTCGCTGCAGCCGATGGTCCCGCTGCTGGAGGCCGTGATCCAGTCGCAGCGTCCGCTGCTGATCATCGCCGAGGACGTCGAGGGCGAAGCCCTGGCCACGCTGGTCGTCAACAAGCTGCGTGGCGGGTTGAAGATCGCTGCCGTGAAAGCTCCGGGCTTCGGCGATCGCCGCAAGGCCATGCTGCAGGACATCGCGATCCTGACCGGCGGCCAGGTGATCTCGGAAGACCTGGGCATGAAGCTGGAAAACGTCACCGTCGACATGCTCGGCCGGGCGAAGAAAGTTTCGATCAACAAGGACAACACCACCATCGTCGACGGCAATGGTGAGAAAGCCGAGATCGAAGCCCGCGTCGGCCAGATCCGCCAGCAGATCGAGGAAACCACCTCGGACTACGACCGCGAGAAACTGCAAGAGCGCGTGGCCAAACTGGCTGGCGGCGTTGCCGTGATCCGCGTCGGCGGCATGACCGAAGTCGAAGTGAAAGAGCGCAAGGACCGCGTCGATGACGCGCTGAACGCGACCCGTGCGGCTGTCCAGGAAGGCGTCGTCGTCGGTGGCGGCGTGGCTCTGGTTCAGGGCGGCAAGGCGCTGGAAGGTCTGACCGGTGCGAACTCGGATCAGGATGCCGGCATCGCCATCATCCGCCGCGCGCTGGAATCGCCGATGCGCCAGATCGCTGAAAACGCTGGCGTCGACGGCGCTGTCGTGGCCGGCAAGGTCCGTGAATCGAACGACAAAGCCTTTGGTTTCAACGCCCAGACCGAAGAATATGGCGACATGTTCAAGTTCGGCGTCATCGACCCGGCCAAAGTCGTGCGCACCGCGCTGGAAGACGCGGCCTCGGTTGCTGGTCTCCTGATCACCACCGAAGCCATGGTTGCCGAAAAGCCCGAGCCGAAAGGTGCCGGCGGCGGCATGCCCGACATGGGCGGCATGGGCGGCATGGGCGGGATGATGTAATCATCCGCCTTTGGCGACAGACGATGAAGGCCGTCCCGTTCGGGGCGGCCTTTTTCTTGCAATCGATGCCTGCGATCGGACGTTTACCGCTTCCAAACCCGGGAAGTTTATTCATTAATGCGCCAAACTGACTGTATACCGGATATTCCCATGAACTTTTTCAGCGATCTCGACGAACTGGACAAACTTGGCGTCAAGGCAAACACCAACAAATCCAGCCTCTGGCGCACCCCCGATGGCCGCGAGATCAAAAGCGAGGGCATGCTGCGCCGCTATGACTTCTTCCTGTCGCGGCTGCGCGCTCAGGGGGTGACGCATATGCTGGAACTGGGCGCGGGACCCGATGACAATATCGGCGCCTCGGTGCGGATGTGGAAACGCTACTTTCCCGCAAACACCGAAATCCATGTCGCCGACATCAAGCCCTCGGCCATGGCGCTCAAGAATGAAGGGTTTTTCCCCCATGTCGGGGACCTGGGGTACCTGCCTTTCCTGAAGCAGCTGGCCGGGCGGAAATGGGATTTCGTCATCGACGACGCCTCGCATCTGTGGATCCATCAGATCCTGGCGTTCCGCACGCTGTTCCCCGCCTTGCGCAGCGGCGGCGTTTTCATCTGCGAGGATCTTTGCACCTCGTTTGGCGACATGCGCGGCCCCTATTCCATGGGCTTGGACATGCGCGACCCGGTGCATTATTTCCAGGCGCTGTCGCGCTGCACCTGCGGCAAACCGGACGCGACCTCGGAAATGACGCCCGAGATCTACCAGCTGACCGATGCCGACCGGGAGTTGTCGGCGCAGATCCACATGCTGTCCTGGATCCGCAATTCGGTGATCGTAGTCAAACGCTGACAGCGCGGTGGAACGGGCCGGGCGGCGCGGCAGATGCCGCGCTCAGCCCTCGGCTTTTTCCGCCAGTTCCAGCCATTCCTCTTCGGCGGCCGCCAGTGCCGCCTGCCGCTCGCTCAGGCCTTCGCTGGCCTTGGCGAATTTCGCGGGCGCGGTCTGGAACAGGTCCGGCTGGGCCAGAAACTCGGTCAGCTTGCCGATCTCGGCCTCAAGCCGCTCCATGACGGCCGGCAATGCCTCAAGGCGCTTCTTCTCGGTAAAGCTCAGACCGTTGCGCTCGGCCGCGGGCTTTGCCTCGGGCTGGGGCTGGGGGGCTGCTGCAGGCTTTGCAGCTTCGACCACCGGCGCGTCCTCGGGCCGCTGGGCGCGGTAATCCGACCAGCCACCGGGATAGATCACCGCGCGGCCGTCGCCCTCCATCGCCACGGTGGTCGTGGCCACCCGGTCGATGAAATCGCGGTCATGGCTGACCAGCAGCACGGTGCCGTCATAATCGCCCAGAATCTCCTGCAGCAGGTCCAGCGTTTCCACGTCCAGATCGTTGGTAGGTTCGTCCAGCACCAAAAGGTTTGACGGATGCGCCATGATCCGCGCCAGCAAAAGCCGCGCCTTTTCACCACCCGACAGGCTGCCTACAGGGGCGCGGGCCTGCGCATCATCGAACAGGAAATCCTTGAGATAGGCCACGACATGACGCGGGTTTCCACGCACCATGACCTGATCCGACCGCCCCGAGACCCGCATCGACGGATCCCCGGTCATCGCGTCCCACAGGCTGACCGTCTCGTCAATCGCGCTGCGGGCCTGATCAAAGACGGCGATATCCAGATTGGTGCCGTGCTTGACCTCGCCCGTGTCGGGCGCAAGCTCGCCGGTCAACATCTTGATCAGCGTGGTCTTGCCGGCGCCATTGGGTCCGACAAAGGCCACGCGGTCGCCGCGCAGCACCCGCAGGTCAAAGGGTTTCAGGATCACCCGGTCACCAAAGGCTTTCGATATGCCCTTGGCGTCGATCACCCGCTTGCCCGATTGCTGCCCCGCATCCAGCTCCATCGCGGCGGTGCCATGACGGCGGATCTGGCTGGCGCGTTCCTCGCGCAGCGCGGCCAGCGCGCGAACCCGGCCCTGATTGCGCTTTCTGCGCGCGCTGATGCCCTCGACCGCCCAGCGGGCCTCGGCCTTGATCTTGCGGTCCAGCTTGTGGCGGGCCTCGTCCTCGGCCGCCCAGACGGTTTCGCGCCATTCTTCGAAATGCTCAAAGCCGCGATCCTGCCGGCTGACCTCGCCCCGGTCGATCCACAGGGTGGCGCGGGTCAGCGCACGCAGGAAAGCGCGGTCATGGCTGATCAGCACGAAACCGGCCTTGGTCGTGGAAAGCTGTTCCTCAAGCCAGCCGATGGCTTCGATGTCCAGATGGTTCGTCGGCTCGTCCAGCAGCATCAGCTCGGGCGCTTCGGCAAGAAGGCGCGCCAGCGCGGCGCGGCGGCGTTCCCCGCCCGAGGCCGTGGCCACAGGCCGGTCGGGGTCGAATTTCAGCCCCTCGGCCGCCATTTCGACGCGGTAGCCCTCGGCATCGCCCAGAGTGGCGCGGGCGAAATCGCCCAAAGTGACAAAGCCCGACAGGTCCGGGTCCTGCTCCATATAGCCGACATGGGTGCCGGCGGGGGTGATGACCTGCCCGGCATCGGGCTCGACCAGCCCGGCCATGACCTTCATCAGCGTGGACTTGCCCGAGCCGTTGCGGCCGACCAGCGCCAGCCGGTCGCCCTGCTGGACGGTCAGATTGAGCCCGTCGAAAACGGGATTGCCGCCAAAGGTCAGCGAGATATCGGTCAGTTGTAAAAGCGGTGCGCGTGCCATGGGCCGCAGATATGCCGGCCCGCGCCCGCGGTCAACGGGGGCTCACAACGCCCGCACCAAGGCGCCCGCAAAGGCGTTCAGCCGCTCGCGATAGCCGGTGCGCCCCGAGGGCTGGCCGGGATCCGAGGTCATGGCGATGGCGACCGAGGGCTTACCCTGAATGGCCGGAAAAACATAGATCATCTGCCCGCCATAGCCCCAGCCATAGCGGACCGGCCGCCCGCCCGCCTCGCTGACGAACCAGCCATAGCCATAAGCCTCGCCGCTGAAGATCGAGCGGGTGCGCACCTGCCAGCTTTCCGCGATCCAATCCGCCGGGATCACCCCCTGCCCGCCCGCCGCATAGGCCGCGCCAAAGGCCAGCAGGGACCGCGTGCTCATCGCCATTTCGTTGCCGCCCAGATAGATGCCCTGCGGATCGCGCTGCCACGAGGTGATGGCAAAGCCCGGAATGCCCCCCAGCCAGTCCTGCGCCAGGTCCAGCGTGGACCGACCCGAGACCCGCGTCAGCATGGCCGAAACCAGATGTGTCGAGGCGGTGGAATATCGCATCCCCTGTCCCGGATCCTGCTCGAAGGGCACGTCCAGCGCCGCCCTGACCCAGTTCCGGCTGCCGACCCAGCGCCCGTAATTCGGCCCCGATTGCCGCTGCAATCCAGCCTGCATGGACAAAAGATGACCCAACGTCAGGTCATCCATGCGCGGATCGGGATCGCGCGGCAGATCGGGGCGCAGGATCGCCGCAACCTTCTGATCCGCCCCGGAAAACAGCCCCCGCGCAATCGCGATCCCCGCCAAAGCCGAGATCACCGATTTCGAGGCCGATTTGATATTCGCCGCCCGATCCGGGTCAAAGCCGCGATAGCCCCGCGCCGCGACCTCACGCCCGCCCTGCCAGATGGCGACGGCGCGCAGCTGCGCCATGGACCCGGCCTGATCCAGCAACAGGCCCGCATCCGCCCGCACGCCGCGCGAAAACCCCGCCAGAAACGGCGCAGCAAGGGCGGAAAGGACAAGGGCACGGCGCTGCATCCCGAAAACATGCCCCAGCCTTGGACGCCATGAAATATCCCGCCCGCTCACAAGGCTTCACGACTTCGTTGTCCCGCCCTGCCAGCCGGGAAGAACGCCGGCGCTTTCTTCTTCATCCAAATATCCATCCCGCCGCTCGCGCGAAAGGTTGCCGCCCCGCGCCACCCTGTCTAAGGTGACGCGGCAATCAGACAGGCCCGGCATGAGCGACAGCGACAAGACCTATCAGGTTCTGGCACGGAAATACCGCCCCGAGACCTTTGCCGATCTTGTCGGCCAGGATGCGATGGTGCGGACGCTGAAAAACGCCTTTGCCGCAGACCGCATCGCGCAGGCCTTCGTGATGACCGGCATCCGCGGCACCGGCAAGACCACGACCGCGCGCATCATCGCCAAGGGCCTGAACTGCATCGGCCCCGACGGTCAGGGCGGCCCGACGACCGAGCCCTGCGGCACCTGCGAACATTGCGTGGCCATCAGCGAGGGCCGCCATGTCGATGTGATGGAGATGGACGCCGCATCCCGCACCGGCGTGGGTGACATCCGCGAAATCATCGAAAGCGTCCATTACCGGGCCGCCTCGGCGCGCTACAAGATCTATATCATCGACGAAGTGCACATGCTGTCCACAAGCGCCTTCAACGCGCTTCTGAAAACGCTCGAGGAACCGCCTCCGCATGTGAAATTCATCTTTGCCACCACCGAGATCCGCAAGGTTCCGGTGACGGTGCTGTCGCGCTGCCAGCGTTTTGACCTGCGCCGGATCGAACCCGAAGTGATGATTGCGCTTCTGCGCAGGATCGCCACCGCCGAAGAGGCCCAGATCACCGATGACGCACTGGCACTGATCACCCGCGCCGCCGAAGGTTCGGCCCGCGATGCGACCTCGCTTCTGGATCAGGCGATCAGCCACGGGGCGGGCGAAACCACGGCCCCGCAGGTCCGCGCCATGCTGGGGCTGGCCGACCGGGGCCGGGTGCTGGACCTCTTCGACATGATCCTGCGCGGCGCCGCGGCCGAGGCTCTGGCCGAGCTGCAGGCGCAATATGCCGATGGCGCCGACCCGATGGCCGTCCTGCGCGATCTGGCCGAGATCACGCATTGGGTCTCGATCGTGAAGATTACCCCCGAGGCGATCGAGGACCCGACCATCGGCCCGGACGAACGCACGCGCGGACAGGACATCGCCACGCGCATCCCCATGCGGGCCCTGACGCGGCTGTGGCAGATGCTGCTCAAGGCGCTGGAGGAAGTCGGGCAGGCCCCGAACGCGATGATGGCCGCCGAAATGGCGATCATCCGCCTGACCCATGTCGCCGACCTTCCCGACCCAGAAACGCTGATCCGCAAGGTCCAGACCTCGGTCGCGGCCGGCGAATTCGCCCGCGGCAACGCCGTCCCCGCGCAGCGCCCGGCCGATGCCCCGCGCGCTGCGGCCCCGCCCCGGGTCCCGGCCGCCATCCGCGCCGATGGCGCGGCTGCGGCCATCGCCGTCTCGCCCGATGCGCTGGCCGGGTTTCCCAACCTCGAGTCGGTACTCGCGCTACTTAAACGCCGCGATATGCGCATGCTGATTGAAGTTGAAAACAACCTCCGATTAGTGCGCTACACACCAGGCTACATTGAGTTCAATCAGTCCGATACCGCACCATCAGGATTTGTAAAACGCCTTGCAGAGAGCTTGTACAATCTGACTGGCGGTAAAGTGCGGGCAGTCCTTAGTTCGGAGCCGGGTGAGGACACAATCGCTGAAAAGGCCCAAGCGGTCGAAGCACAGAAAATCTCCCGCGTCATGGAAAACCCGGCGGTACAGGCGATTTTCGCCGCCTTCCCCGAGGCAAAGATCACCCGGGTCCGCCCCATTCCCGCGCCGGCGGTTGAAATCGCCACGGGCGAGGATAAATCCCCGCATGAGCTGACCGAAGGCCCCGTGGCCGAGGTCGAGGAATGGGACCCGTTCGAGGACGAGGAGTAAGCGATGTTCAAGGGGCTTGGCGATATGGGCGATCTGTCGAAGATGATGGAGGCCGCCCAGCAGATGCAGACCAAGATGACCGAGATGCAAGAGGGGCTTGCCCGTCTGACCGTCGTGGGCGAGGCTGGCGCCGGGCTGGTCAAGGCCACCGCCACCGCCAAGGGCGAACTGACGGCGCTGGAGATCGCCCCCTCGATCTTCGTCGCCTCGGAAAAGGAAGTGGTCGAGGACCTGATCCTTGCCGCGATCAAGGACGCGCAGCGCCGCGCCAGCGACAAGGCGGCACAGGAAATGGCCCGGCTGACCCGCGAGATGGGCCTGCCCGCCGACATGAAGCTGCCCTTCTAAGATGAGCTCCGGCGGCACCTCTGGCGGCCCCACTCGCAGCGATGAGATCGAGACGCTGATCGCCACCATGGCGCGCCTGCCGGGGCTTGGCCCCCGCTCGGCGCGCCGGGTCGTGCTGCACCTGATCCGCAAGCGCGCCGGCCAGATGGCCCAGCTTGCGAGCCTGATGGCCAATGTCGCCGAAAATGCCCGCGAATGCCTCGTCTGCGGCAATATCACCGGCGCCGACATCTGCCCGATCTGCGAGGATCCCGCCCGCGCCAGCGGCGAGATCTGCGTCGTGACCGATGTGGCCGACCTCTGGGCGCTGGAACGCGGCCGCGCCTTCCGGGGCCGCTATCACGTCCTTGGCGGCAGCCTTTCGGCGCTGGATGAAATCGGCCCCGAAGACCTGCGCATACCCGATCTCATTGCCCGTATCGGCGACGAGCGGGTGACCGAGGTCATCCTCGCCCTCTCCGCCACGGTCGAGGGCCAGACCACCGCCCATTACATCGCCGAGGCGCTGGCCCCCACCGGCATTACCGTCACCGGCCTTGCGCAAGGCGTCCCCATCGGCGGCGAGCTCGACTATCTCGATGACGGCACCATCACCGCCGCCCTGCGCGCCCGCCGCAAGCTATAAAAAAGGGCGCAGGAAACCCCCACGCCCTTTCTTTCATGTCAAAATATCCCGGGGGAACGCCCCGCAGGGGCGTGGGGGCAGCGCCCCCAGACCCATACCGGTCACGCCTGATCAGGCGTCAAGCTTCTCGACCAGTTTTCCGTTCTTCGCGATCTCGATCCGGCGCGGCTTCAGCGCTTCGGGGATCTCGCGGACCAGATCGATATTCAGCATGCCGTCCTGATGGCTCGCGCCATCGACGCGGACATGATCGGCCAGCGTGAAGCGGCGCTCAAAGGCGCGCGTCGCGATGCCGCGATGCAGGAAGGTCCGGCCCTCATCCTCGGCGGCCTTGCGTCCCGAGACGATGACGGCGCCATCGCGCACCTCGACATTCAGGTCCTCGGCGCCAAAGCCGGCAACGGCGATGGCGATGCGGTAAGCATTCTCGCCGGTCTTCTCGATGTTATAGGGGGGGTAGCTCGCGATATCGGCCGAGAGAGCACGGTCCATGACATCAGCCATGCGGTCGAAACCGACCGAGGCACGATAAAGCGGGGTCAGGTCAAAGTTGCGCATTTTCGCATCCTTCATTCAAGCGATACAAAGGCTTGCCCCCCTGAACGGGCGGGCAGGTCCGTCGGCGCCATCGGGCCATCCGACACCCGCTTAGCTGGGAATACCCGCCCGGCTTTTCAAGCCCCCGCTCTCGTGCCCCGAATGGCAAAGGGCGCGAGGTTACCCTCACGCCCCATTCTTTCATGTCAAAAATATCCCGGGGCGCCATCAGGTCCGCCATCGGTCCAAGGACCGGATGGCGCGGGCAGAGCCCCGCAATCCACCGAAACGATCAGACCGTCGCCATCATATGGGCGATCTCGTCCTTCAGGCTGGAGCGCTTGCGGCGCAGCGCGGCCTCGGCCTCCTCCGACATCGGCGTATGGCGGCTTTCCGCACCGAACACCTGATCGTTGACCTGATCATATTCCTCCAGCAGCCGCGCGAAATGCGCGTTCGAGACTTTCAGCGCATGGATGCGCTCGCCGTCATTGGGGAATTCCTCGTGAATGGCATGGGGTGCGGCCATGATGCTCTCCTGACTTATGACAGTACTCAGTTAATCACCCTGTTTGCGGCTGACAACTGCCCCCGCGCAGCGCTAGAACGGGCGACATGGACATGAACGCACCCCTTCCCGGCCCCTTCACCCTGGCCGATCTGCTGACCGTCGGCTGGCTTTTCGTGGCCTGGCTGGGAATTGGCTGGATCACCGAGCATCCGCCAAGGAGCCACCCCTCGGTCTCGGCGGTGATGAAATCCTATCGCCGCGAATGGATGCGACATTTCGTCACCCGCGATCCGCGCATCTTCGACGCCAATATCCTGACCTCGCTGCGCGAGGGCACGGCCTTCTTCGCCTCGGCCTGCATGATCGCCATCGGTGGCGGGCTGGCGCTGATCGGCAATACCGATCAGTTGGCCGGCGTCGCACGCCAGTTCGACCTCGAACACGTGCCGGCGCTGAAATGGGAAATCAAGATCGTGCTGGTGCTGTTCTTCGTCGCCAATGCGCTGTTGCGCTTCATCTGGTCGCACCGGCTGTTTGGCTATTGCGCGATCCTGATGGCCTCGGTCCCGAATGATCCCAATGACCCGCGCGCCTTGCCCTCGGCCATGCAGGCGGCGGAAATCAACATCACCGCCGCGCGCAGCTACAATTCCGGGCTGCGCTGCGTCTATTTCGCGCTGGCGGCGGTGGGCTGGCTGGCCGGTCCGCTGGCGCTGTTCGTGACCACGGGCTATGTGATCTTCATCACCATCCGGCGCGAATTCGCCTCACATTCCCGCCGGGCAATTATGCAGCATATCCCCGCTGACCCGAGCCTGATACCAAGCGACGGCCAGCGCAAGGATGCCGGCAACCGATAGCCCGACCGCCACCAGCCCCGAGGAACGCCAGCCCCAGCCCGCGGCCAGCGCCATCCCGGCCAACCACGGCCCCAGCGCATTGGCGGCGTTGAAGGCGGCGTGGTTCATCGCGGCGGCCATGGATTGCGCCTTGCCCGCGACATCCATCAGCCGGGTCTGCAAGGGCACGACCATGCCCGAGCCCAGCCCCAGCAGCAGCGATGAGCCCACCATCATCACCCAGTCGCCCACGGCATAGGACGCAAAGGCCTGGGTCAGCGCCATGAACAGCATCAGCCGGAAGCTCGAGCCCCAGATGCCATAGCGGATGGTCAGCTTCGCCGACATGATCCCGCCCAGCGTGCCGCCGATGCCAAAGGCCGACAGCATCACCGGCACCGCCCAGCCGGGCGCCTGCGTGGTCGCCAGCATCGCCGCCGAGAGATAGGAATAGACCGCAAACAGCCCGCCGAAACCGATGGCGCCCACCAGCAGGATCAGGATGACGGCGGGGTTTCCCAGCGCCTTCAGCTCGTCCAGCGGCCGGGCGGATTTGTCCACGCCGACACGCGGCGCCAGCTTCAGGATCAGCCAGCCCGCGATCAGCGCCAGCACACCCGGCAGCGCGAAGCCCCAGCGCCAGCCCAGGCCCTGCCCCAATATCCCCGCCAGCGGCACCCCGGCGATATTGGCGATGGTCAGGCCCAGCAGGATCTGCGTCACCCCCTTGGCGCGGCTCTCGCGCGGCAGGGCATCGGCGGCGAACAGCATCGCCACGCCAAGGAAACCGCCATGCGGCAGCCCGGCCAGAAAGCGCATGCCGGTCAGCGTGGCATAGCCCGGCAGCACGGCGGCCAGCAGGTTCACCACCCCGTAAAGCGCGATCAGCGCCGCCAGATAGCGCCGGCGCGGCAATTTCGCGCCAAGGATCGAGGTGATCGGCGCACCCACCACCACCCCCAGCGCATAGGCGCTGATGACATGGCCGGCCTGCGGCTCGGTGATCCCCAGATCCGAGGCATACCAGGGCAAAAGCCCCATGGCCGCGAATTCCGAGGTGCCGATGGCAAAGGCCCCCAGGCCCAGGGCAAGAATCGCAAGTTTCAGATTGGGCTGCGGTGACATGGCGGCACCTTTCGGGACGGTCTGGCGTGGCGGGAAGTTCATGTTGGCGATAACAGAACCTGCCGCCCGCCGTCATCCGCCGCTATCGGCAGACCGGCCATGCACTGCGCGCAAATGTCGCAGCGGCCCGAGGCCTAGCCAAGCTGGCAATCAGGCTGGCCGGGAGGCGCCCCTGCAGCGCAGGGACGGCAGCGCCGTCGCCCCCGTTGTGACGCCAACCATAATTCGGACATTTTCGGGCTAAATTGCACATTATGGCATCCATAAAATGCACATTGGGACTACGATAGTTAGAACAGGCCGAAGCAGGGCTGCGGATCATCCGCGGCTCGGCTCCTGATCAGGCTGAATGATCGCTCGAACTTACGCACCACGGCCCTCCGGTCAGGGAGGCCAGTTTCGGGCCGGGCTGACTGGATTGACGCGCGACCTTGTCGCCCAGTTCTTGCTTGGATCAGGACATAAAGAAGCCTCGCCGTTTTGGCGAGGCTGAGGCCGGTCGGCATGATCTTCGCCATCAGAACATTCGGAATCTAAATCAAGTTCAGAGACAGCATCTGAGTGGACGAAGGGAAGAACCTCCGCTAGAGCGTCGTTCCGTTACGCTGAATCGGGATTCCCCTGATGGACAGGGTATGATTCACTCTGTCGAGGAGGATCACGCCATGCCCGCACCGCTCTCGCAGGACCTTCGCCACCGGTTTCGGCGCTATATCGAGGACGGCCTCAGCGCCCGGGAAGCCGCGCGCAGATTGCTGATTTCGCCGGCCACAGGCGTCCGTCTCGCGCGTCGGGTCCGGCAGGGCGAGGCATTGGTGGCGCAGAAATGTGGCCGGCCTCTGGGCTGGGGCAAGCTCGGGCCGCACAAGGCGCTGCTGGTCGAGTTGGTGGAGCAGGATCCCGACATCACCATGGCCGAGCTGAAAGGGGCGCTGGCCGGGGTCGAGGGTGTCCATGTGCATGAAAGCTCGCTGTCGCGGGCGCTGCGCCGCATGGGCTATCGGTTCAAAAAAAATCACCGGTGGCGGATGAGTGCTGATCAGCCCCACTTCGGTGGTCCAGTTTGATTGTTAGTGCATGACCAGCCTCTGGTCCATCGGGATGCGGCTTTCTGGGGCTGGTGGGCGGTATCCTAATGCGCTGTGCGGGCGTTTGGTGTTGTAGTGCTTCCTCCATTCTTCGATGATGATCTGCGCCTCGCGGAGGCTGTAG
>NZ_QPJL01000019.1 GCF_003337565.1 Paracoccus lutimaris | reverse complement strand
CTACAGCCTCCGCGAGGCGCAGATCATCATCGAAGAATGGAGGAAGCACTACAACACCAAACGCCCGCACAGCGCATTAGGATACCGCCCACCAGCCCCAGAAAGCCTCATCCCGATGGACCAGAGGCTGGTCATGCACTAACAATCAAACTGGACCACCGAAGTGGGGCTGATCATCCGGCGACTGCAGAATATTGCATTTTCTTTGGTCCTCAGTAGCGTTGGGTGTTAGCATCTAGGGTGCGTGCTTGCGCGCACTACTTGAGTAGCCAAGCGCTATACCGCTGATCCTCTTGCTCAGCCTATTGCCTTCCGCCCCTCAAGCAGCACGGATTTCGTCGAACTATGAAGTGATGACGACACTCGATGTTGAGCGGTCGGGGCGGGGAGTCTAAAGCCGCGCAATCCGCCAAAAGGTACTGACAAAAAGTTAGCTGCCTGGCAGGGCTTGCTTTTATCAATTATTTCCATATTACATGAAGTATGGAAAGACAAAGCGCCCTCGAATCGCTCTCCGCCCTGGCCCATGATGCCCGGCTGGACGTGTTTCGCCTGCTGGTCCGCGCCGGGCCGGAAGGTCTGGCGGCGGGCGAGATTGCCGCCGCGCTCGACATTCGCGCCAATACGCTGTCGAACAACCTGACCATCCTGGCCTCGGCGGGGCTGGTGCGTTCCGCGCGCGAAGGCCGCTCGATCCGCTATTTCGCGCAGATGGAGACGATGCGCGACCTGCTGGGCTTTCTGCTGAGGGATTGCTGCGGCGGCCGGGCCGAGCTCTGCCAGCCGGTTCTGGACCAGATCGCCTGCAAATGCTGAGGAAAGCCATGCCGAACCCCGTTCCGATCTTGAGGCAGAGATGAGTGATACCGCGCAGACCGGGGACAGCCCCCTTGGGATTTTCGAGCGCTGGCTGACGCTGTGGGTGGCGCTGGCCATGGTCGGGGGTATCGCGCTGGGGGCGGTCGCGCCGGGTCTTGCGGCGGCGGTGGCGGGGGCCGAGATCGCCTCGATCAACCTTGTCGTCGCGGTGCTGATCTGGGCCATGGTCTATCCGATGATGGTCAATGTCGATTTCGGCGCCGTGGCCGGGGTCGCGCGCCAGCCGCGCGGGCTGCTGATCACGCTGGCGATCAACTGGCTGATCAAGCCCTTTACCATGGCGCTGCTGGCGGTCCTGTTCTTTGACCATGTCTTTGCGCCATGGATCGCGCCCGCCGATGCGCAGCAATATATCGCCGGGCTGATCCTGCTGGGGGCGGCGCCCTGCACGGCGATGGTCTTTGTCTGGGCGCAGCTGACGCGAGGGGATGCGACCTATACGCTGGTGCAGGTCTCGGTGAATGATCTGGTCATGGTCGTGGCCTTTGCGCCCATCGTCGCCCTGCTGCTGGGGGTGACCGAAATCTCGGTGCCCTGGCAGACGCTGGTTCTGGCGACCGTGCTTTATGTCGTGCTGCCGCTGGCGGCGGGGCTGCTGACGCGGCGCGTGCTGGGATCGCAAGCCGCGATCGACGCCTTTTCGGCGCGGATCAAGCCATGGTCGATGATCGGGCTGATCGCGACGGTGGCGATCCTGTTCGCGCTGCAGGGCGAGGTGATCCTGAGCCGGCCCTTTGTCATCGCGCTGATCGCGGTGCCGATCGTGATTCAAAGCTATGGCATCTTTGCGCTGGCTTATGGCGCGGCCTTTGCGCTGGGTGTGCCCCATCGTATCGCCGCCCCCTGCGCACTGATCGGGACATCGAATTTCTTTGAACTGGCGGTGGCGGTCGCCATCAGCCTGTTCGGGCTGAACTCGGGCGCGGCGCTGGCCACCGTGGTCGGCGTGCTGGTCGAGGTGCCGGTCATGCTGTCGCTGGTCGCATTCGCCAACCGCACCCGCGCCAGATTCCCCGAGCCGCGCCCATGATCGTCATTCACCACAATCCCGCCTGCGGCACCTCGCGCAATGTGCTGGAGATCATCCGCGCCTCGGGTGCGACGCCGCTCGTCATCGACTATCTGGCCGAGGGCTGGACGCGCCCGCAACTGCTGGCGCTGTTTGCCGCCGCCGGCCTGACACCCCGTCAGGCGCTGCGGACCAGCAAATCGCCCGCCGCCGAACTGGGCCTGCTGGACGAAGCCGTCAGCGACGACACGATCCTTGCGGCGATGCTGCGCCATCCGGTTCTGGTCAACCGCCCCATCGTCGCCTCGCCCAAGGGCGTGCGCCTGTGCCGGCCCTCGGAAACCGTGCTGCCGCTGCTGGAGCGGCTGCCGCCGGGGCCGCTTTACAAGGAAGACGGCCAGATGATCCTGAACGAAAAGGGTGAGATCGTTGACTGACCTGCCCAATATCAACCCGGCCTGCTTGCACCCCGTCGATGCCGAGGGACTGTTTCCCGCGGCGCGCAGCACGCATCCGCCGCGCATCCTGTTGCTTTATGGCTCGCTTCGCGCGCGCAGCTTTTCGCGCTTTGCTGCCGAAGAGGCGGCGCGGATCCTTAACGCGCTGGGTGCCGAGACGCGCTTTTTCGACCCCCATGGCCTGCCCTTGGTGGATGAGGAGAATGCCGACAACCCCAAGGTCGCTGAACTGCACGAGCTGGTCGGCTGGTCCGAGGGCATGGTCTGGTCCTCGCCCGAGCGTCACGGGGCGATGACCGGGGTGATGAAGACGCAGATCGACTGGATTCCACTGTCGATGGGCGGTGTCAGGCCGACGCAGGGCAAGACCCTGGCGGTGATGCAGATCTGCGGCGGCAGCCAAAGCTTCAACACCGTGAACCAGCTGCGCATTCTGGGCCGCTGGATGCGGCTGCTGACCATCCCCAACCAATCCTCGGTCGCCAAGGCATGGGATGAATTCGACGCGGCGGGGCGGATGAGGCCATCGCCCTATTACGACCGGATCGTGGACGTGATGGAGGAGCTGGTACGTTTCACCCTGCTGACTCGCGACATCCGCGACCATCTGGTCGACCGCTATTCCGAGCGCGTGGAAAGCCATGCCGCCCTGTCGCGCCGGGTGAATCAGGCCAAGGCGACCTGACCTGTCCTATCCAATCGCATCCGGCAATGAGGCCAGGATATGGGCGACGAAATCCGCGACCTCGGGGCGCTGCAGGGATTTCGGCTTGCAATGCAGGAAATTGCCCCGCCCCGCCGTGACCGGCGCGGGATGGGCAAAGACCAGGCAGCCCGTGGCGATATGGGGCTGGATCAGGTGATGCCAGCCCAGAATGATGCCCTGGCCGGCCAGTGCCGCCTCGATCAGCAGGCCGACCTTGTTCGTCGAAAGGGCCGGGCGCGCGCCTGCCCATTCGCTGCCCTGCGCCCGGAACCATTCGGGCCAGCCCAGCGGCTGCCAGCCGATGGCCTCGCCGGCCCAATGGCGGTCATGCAGGTGCAACAGCTCGGTGCGGTTCAGCGCCGCGGCGTCGGGAAACGGTCCGTGCCGGGTCAGGAATTCCGGCGAACAGACCGGCTGGGCGATTTCCGGAAACAGGAAATGCAGGGTCTCGCCCGCCTCGCAGCGCTCATTGCCGCAAAGGATGGCGATATCCACCTCGGCATAGTTGCGCAGCGCGTCATCCTCGTCCGAGGCAAGGATGGTAAAGCCGGTGCCGGGATGGCGGGCACGAAAGCTGTCGATCAGCGGCTTCAGCCAATAGCTGGCCATGGCATCGGTGGCCGAGACGGTGACGCCCTGCGCCCCCGCATCGCCGGTCAGCACCCCGACCGAGGCGCTGATCCGGTCCAGCCCCGCCGTCACGCCCGCATAAAGGCTTGCGCCTTGCGGGGTCAGCTCCAGTGCATTGTGCTTGCGGATGAACAGCGCCACGTCCAGCGCGCGTTCCAGCAGGCGGATCTGCTGGCTGACGGCGCCCTGGGTCACGTTCAGCTCGCGCGCGGCAAGCGTGAAGCTGAGATGCTTGGCCGCCACCTCGAATGTCGCGAAAGCGCCAAGCGAGGGCAGATGACGGCGCTTGATCGGCGGCATGGCGGCAACCTCCCTTGGGGTCGGGAAGGTCATTCTAGCTGGCTGCGCCACTCTTTCCAGCGCAGATAGGCATTGGCGCCGATGCTGTCCAAAGGGTGCGGCGGCAGGCGTCGGGGTTCGGCCTGCACGGTAAAGAAACCGGTGACGGCGCTGGTCTGGCCGCAGGCCAGTTCCGCCGCGCCGATCCCGGTCAGCGTGCCGCGCACCGTGCCAAGGCCGTTCTGGACGCAGGCCGCGTAAAGCCCCGGCTCCAGCTCGCGCATGACCGAGACGTCGTTTTTCGACAGGCACAGATGTCCCGACCAGCAATGTTCAAAGCGGATGCCGGCAAGCTGCGGAAAGCGCGTGTCGAATTTCCGCCGCATGTTGCGCGTCACCCGTGCCAGATCGGCGGCGCTGGTCTGCATCTCGGGCCGGTAATAGCCGCCCTGACGGATGATGATGCGGTTGCCGCCCTGTGCGGGGCCGATCCGGCGCACGGTGGTGCCCAGGGGGTCGGCCGGGGTCGCGCCCCAGCATTCCTGCCCGCCAAGCGCGCGCAGGGCCTCGGGGGGCAGTTCCTGGGTCATGCAGGCGTTCAGCATGATATGCATCAGCCGCCCGCGCTTGAAGCCAAAGCTTTCCAGATGGCCGTTATTGGCAAGGATCAGCTTTTGCGCCTGAACGCTGCCCTGCGCGGTCTTCAGCCGCCAGCCCTGCGCATTGCCTTCGATCTTCAGGACCGGGGCGTTTTCATAGATCCGTACGCCCGCGCGCTCGAGCCCGGCGGCAAGACCCTGCACATAGCCCGCCGGTTGCAGCATCACCGTCCCCGGTGTGTAAAGCCCGCCAAGATAATAGTCCGAGCCGGTGATGGTGCGCATGGCCTGCGCGTCCAGCATCTCATGCGCCTCGTCCAGCCGGTGCAGATGGGCGGCATAGCTGGCATTGGCTGCCATGCCATTGGCCGAGGCGGCGGCGTTGATCTTGCCGTCGCGGCGGAAATAGCCGGGCGGAATGGCGTAATCCTGCACGGCGCCGGCGGCGAATTCGATGGCCTGCCGGTTGAGCCGGGCGGTCTGCCGGTCCTGACCGTCTTCCGAGCCGGCATAATCGGATGAGGTCAGCACATGCGGCAGATCGATCATGAAGCCGGAATTGCGTCCGGTCCCGCCTTCGGCGATGCGGGTGGCGTCAAGGATTACCACCTCAAGCTGCGGGTCGATCTGCCTGAGCCTGCGCGCGGCGGAAAGCCCGGCAAAGCCCGCGCCGATGATGGCGATGTCGCAACCTGCGGGGCCGTCAAGCGTGGCGCGCGGCGCGGTCGCGGGCAGGATCGCGCGCCAGCCCGCCGGGCCGGTAAAGACAGGAAGACGGGCTGCCTGATGCGTGGTCATGGCCGGGCGACACCTTAATCCAGCGCCGTATCAGCATGGTCGGTCAGATCCAGCCAGATGGTTTTCAGCTGGGTATATTGATCATGCGCGTGGATGCTGTTGTCGCGCCCGCCGAAACCGGACTGCCTGTAGCCGCCGAAGGGGGTGGTGATGTCACCTTCGCCAAAACTGTTCACGGTCACCGTGCCGGCGCGCAGCATCCGCGCCCCGCGCAGCGCCCGCTTGCCATTGGCCGTAAAGATCGAGGCGGCCAGCCCGTATTCGGTGTCATTGGCGACGGCGATCGCCTCCTCGAAGCTGCTGACCGGGATCACTGTCAGGATCGGGCCAAAGATCTCCTCGACCGCCATCCTGCTGCCGCGACCGGCCTGAACGACGGTCGGCTCGATAAAGCCGGCGGCGGGGCTGTTGCCGCCGAGCAGGATCGTCTCTTGCCGCGCCGCCTCCAGATAGGCGCTGACCTTCTGGAAATGCGCCGCCGAGACCAGCGCCCCGACCCGCACCTGCGGGTCCAGCGGATCGCCAAGGACCCATTCGCGGGCATGGGCGCGGATGCGCGCCAGCAGCGGTTCCTGAACGGCCTCGTGCACGATCAGCCGCGAGGCGGCCGAGCAGTTCTGCCCCATGTTCCAGAAGGCGCCATTGACGACATGCGCCGCGACCGCGTCCAGATCCTCGGCATCCTCCAGCACGATGCAGGGGTTCTTGCCGCCCAGTTCCAGCACCACCTCCTTGAGGTTGCTGTCGGCCGAGTAATGCAGGAAACGCCGCCCGGTCGCGGTCGAGCCGGTAAAGCTGACCATGTCCACATCCGGGTGCCGGCCCAGCGGCTCGCCGACCTCCGGGCCCGAACCGGTGACGACGTTCAACACGCCGCGGGGCAGCCCGGCCTGCATGGCCAGTTCGGCGACGCGCAGCGCGGTCAGCGTGGTCTCGGCGGTGGGCTTGACCACGACCGAGCAGCCGGCGGCCAGCGCCGGGCCGATTTTCCAGGCCAGCATCAGCAGGGGAAAGTTCCAGGGCAACACCAGACCGACGACCCCGACCGGCTCGCGCAGCACCATGGCGATATGGTCGTCCGAGGCGGGCGCCACCTGATCGTAGATCTTGTCGATCAGCTCGGCATGCCATTTGATGACATGGATCGCCTCGGGCAGGTCCACGGTTTCGCAATCATGGATGGTCTTGCCGCTGTCGAGGCTTTCCATCACCGCCAGCTCGCGCGCCTCGCGGGTCATCAGCTTGCAAAGCCGGATCAGCACCTCCTTGCGGGCGCCGGGATGCAGGTGCGACCAGCGCCCATCGTCAAAGGCCTCGCGGGCCTTGCCTACCGCCAGATCCACATCCTCGGGGCCGCAGGCGGCGATTTCGGTCAGCGTCTCGCCGGTCGCCGGGTTTATGGTCGCGAAGGTCCGGCCCGAAAGCGCCGGCCGGTAGGTGCCATCGATAAAGGCATTCTGCGGCAGGCTCAGCCCGGCGGCGATGGCCCTGTATTCCTCTGCGGTCAGAAGATCGCTCATCTCAGTTCCCTTCCGTAATCGCCGTGACGGTGGTTTTCAGCGTGCGGATCACCTGTTCCAGCGCGCGTTTCTCGTCCTTGTTCAGCCCTTTCAGCGGCGGCCGCAGCGGTCCGGCCCGCAGGCCGGTGGTCTCGACCCCGTGCTTGACGCATTGGATGAACTTGCCGCCCTGTTCCAGCACCGCCATCAGCGGCAGCATCGCCGACATGATGCGGCGGCCCTGGTCGAAATCGCCGCGCAGGACGCAGGCCTCATAGAGCGCGATATGCGCCTCGGGCAGGAAATTCGAGCCGGCGCAGATCCAGCTGCGCGCCCCCCAGGCAAAGAATTCCAGCGCCTGATCGTCCATCCCGCAGCTCAGCTGGATATGCGGATAGTCGCGCGCCAGCAGGTGGACGCGGTTGATGTCGCCCGAGCTTTCCTTGATGCCGATGAAGTTCTTCGAGCGGCCGACGCGGTCCAGAAACTCGCGCCCCATGGCGACGCCCATGCGGCCAGGATAGTTGTAAAGGATCACCGGCAGATCGGCGGCACGGTCGATGGCCAGCGCGTTCAGCGCATTCTCGGTCTCGGTCGGGACCGAATAGGGCGGCGTCGCCAGCAGGATCGCATCCGCCCCCATATCGCGCGCGCCCTGCGCCAGCGCGATCGAATCGGGGGTGCGCATGGCCCCGGTGCCGACGATGACCGGCAGCCGGCCATTGACGCGCGCGACGGTGAAACGGGCCAGTTCCAGCCGCTCCTCGACGGTTTCGGCGTAATTCTCGCCGGTCGAGCCGCCCGAGATCAGCCCGTGCACGCCGGCGCCGATCAAGCGTTCGATCAGCGCGTCCAGCGCCTCCAGATCGAAGGAGCCGTCGGCCCGGAATGGCGTGATCAGCGGGGTATAGATGCCCTCAAGAACCATTCGTGGCGTCATGGCGGCCTTCCTCGTGATGTGCTGCTTGTCCGCAGTGGTAAGGTATCCCGCGCGCGCAGCGCAAAGCAGAATGTTCACCGGTCCGGCATTAGAAAAACTGGGTCAGGCGGGATCGGACAGCCGGGCGGGATCGAAGCGGTGGCGAAAATGCGAGGGCGGCAGCCCCTTGGCTGCGCGGAACTGGCGGGCAAAATGTGCGGCGTCGGAAAAGCCGCAATCCGCGGCGATGCGGCTGATCGGCAGGTCGGTCTGGATCAGCATCTGGCAGGCACGGCCGATGCGCAGCTGCGTCACATACTGGCTGATCGACATGCGGGTGCTGCGCTTGAAGACACGCTGCAATTGGCTGTCGGTCAGATGCGCGATCCGGCGCAGCGGCGCCAGCCGCAGCGGCTCGTGGTAATGGGCGTGCAGCCAGTCCAGCACCCGCTGCATCCGCGCCCGGTCGCGGGGAATTTCGCTGACCGCGATCTCGCCCGAGGCCAGGGGGCGCCGTTCCGCATCGGCCAGGTCCAGCAGCAGGCCCTGCAGTTCGAGCACCTGCCGCGCCGGCGGCGCAGCGCTCAGCGCCAGCATGCGGGGCCGCAGGCGTGCCACCGTATCGCCGCCAAATTCCAGCCCGCGCCCGGCATCGGCCAGCAGCCCCGAAACCGGCGCAAGTTCGGGCATCAAGGCCAGCAGCTGCTCGATCCAGTCGCGGGTGAACCAGCAGACGATGGCGCGATGCATGCCCTCGGCGACCAGCTCGCCCGATTGCCAGGCATGGGGCAGGTTCGGCCCCAGCAGCACCAGGTCGCCATCGTCATAGCGTTCGACATGATCGCCCACGAAGCGCATGCCGCGGCTGTTCACGGTCAGCGTCAGCTCGAATTCCGGGTGATAGTGCCAGTTGAAGGGAAAGCCGGGCAATTGCCGGTCAAACAGCAGCCATGAGCGGTCGGGGGGAATGGCGACGGTCTCGAACCAGGGTTGCATGGACGAATTACGACCTAAGCGGCATGAACAGATGCGGCAATCGTACAATTTCTTGCGGTGGATGGGAATGGCGCGCCGGTCCTGGCCGCCTATTCTGGGGGTGCAAGCACAGGGAGCAGCCAGCATGGAGAGCATCAGGCCGGACGTGGTCATCATCGGATCCGGTGTCGGCGGTGGTGCGGTGGCGCATCGGCTGGCCGGGTCCGGCGCGCGCATCCTGATCCTTGAGCGCGGCGATTTCCTGCCCAACGAGCCGCAGAACGCCGATGCCGAGGCGGTCTTCGTGCAGGCCCGCTACAAGACGCGCGAGGAATATCAGGACGAGACCGGGCGCCGCTATCGCCCGGGGCAATATTACTATGTCGGCGGGCATACGAAATTCTATGGCACCGCGATGTTCCGCTTTCGCGAAGGCGATTTCCGGGAAACCGCGCATGAGGGCGGGATCTCGCCCGCCTGGCCGATTTCCTATGCCGATCTGGCCGGGCATTATGACGAGGCAGAGCGGCTGTTCGGCGTCCGGGGCGAGGCTGGGCAGGACCCGACCGAGCCGCCGCGCGCGGCCCCCTATGCCCATGCCGCCATCCCGCATGAGCCGGTTCTGGCCCGCATGGCCGAGGCGCTGCGGGGGCAGGGTCTGCGGCCCTTTCACATGCCTTCGGCGGTGGATTTCGGGCCGGGCGGCAATTGCCGGCGCTGCGGCACCTGCGACGCCTTCATCTGCCGCCATGACGCCAAGGGCGATGCCGAGACGCGGCTGATCCGGCCCTTGCTGCGCCATCCCGACGTCACGCTATGGACCGGCGCGCAGGTGACGCGGCTGATCGCCGGCGCGGACGGGCGCATCAGCGCCGCCGAGGTCTTGCGCAACGGCCAGACCCTGCGCGTCGAGGCGCCGCTGTTCGTGCTGTCCGCCGGGGCGATCAATTCGGCGCTGATCCTGCTCAGATCCGCGGATGACGCGCATCCGCAGGGCCTGGCGAACCGCTCGGGCGTGGTCGGGCGCTATCTGATGAACCATCACCTGACCGGGCTGATGGGGCTGATGCCCCTTGGCGTCAATGACACGAAATTCCCCAAGACATTGGCGGTCAACGATTTCTACCATGGCCTGCCGGACGATCCGGCGGCGCGCGGCAACGTGCAGATGCTGGGCAAGATCCAGGGGCCGATGATCCGCGCCGCCTATCCCCGGGTGCCCGCGCCCCTGGCGAATCTGCTGGGCCGGCACAGCGTCGACTGGCTTTGCATGTCCGAGGACCTGCCCGATCCCGAAAGCCGGGTGCGGGCGCTGCCCGGCGGCGGGGTCGAGATCGCCTATCGTCCCGGCGACCGCCCCGCGCATGAGCGCTTCGTCGCCCATATCCGCGCCCGCCTGCGCCGCATCTTTCCCATGGTGCTGCGCCATGATTTCGGCATCGAGGCCCCCTCGCATCAATGCGGTACCGTGCGCATGGGCGCGGACCCCGCCACATCGGCACTGGACGGCATGTGCCGGGCGCATGACCATGCCAATCTTTATGTCGTCGATGCCGGGTTCTTCCCGTCCTCGGCGGCGCTGAATCCGGCTTTGACCGTCTGCGCGCAGGCCCTGCGCGTCGGCACCCATCTGCGCGCCGCGTGGCGCGACGACAGGCTGGCCGCCTGACCCATAGGAGGAACCCGATGACCCATAATTTCCTGTCCCCGCTGACCGGCTCATTCGCGATGCCGGCGGCCGAGAACCCGACCGTCGCCATGGTCGAGGCCGCCTATCGCCATCACGGGCTTGATTGGCGCTATATCAATTGCGAGGTCGCGCCCGAGGATCTGGGCGATGCCGTCCGCGGTGCGCGGGCGATGGGCTGGGCGGGGTTCAACTGTTCGATCCCGCACAAGGTCGCGGTGATCGCGCATCTGGACGGTCTGGGGGACTCGGCACGCATCATCGGCGCGGTCAACACCATCGTGCGGCGCGGCGACCAGCTGATCGGCGAGAACACCGACGGCAAGGGATTTGTCCGCGCGCTTGAGGCGGTGACGGATCCCAAGGGCAAGCGCGTCGTTCTCTTGGGTGCGGGCGGCGCCGCGCGCGCGGTGGGGGTCGAGATGGCGCTGGCCGGCGCGGCCGAGATCATCGTCGTGAACCGCAGCGCCGCGCGGGGCGAGGAGGTCGCGCAGCTGATCGACCAGCAGACCCCGGCCCGCGCCAGCTATCAGCCCTGGGACGGCAGCTACGCCATCCCCGAGGGCACCGATATCCTGATCCACGCAACCTCGGTCGGGCTGTTTCCGGATGTCGACAGCATGCCGGATCTGGACCTGAGCACGCTGCGCCCCTCGATGGTGGTGGCGGATGGCATCCACAATCCGCCGCTGACGCCGCTGCTGCGGGCGGCGCAGGCCCTGGGCTGCAAGACCGCAGACGGGCAGGGGATGCTGGTCAATCAGGGCGTCATCGGCATCAAGTACTGGACCGGCATCGATGCCGATCCCGAGGTGATGCGGCAGGCGCTGGTCGAGCTGAAGCTTTAGCCGGCGGGCCCCCGGCCGTTCATTGCGCCGGAACCCGCGCGGCGCGGGCCGGCGCCGGGTAGAGCTCGGGTTTGACGGTGACCAGTTCGGGGTGCTCGGGAGGCTGGTCCATCAGCTCATAGGCGGTGCGAACCAGCTGCCGGTGGCGCTGGCGGATCATATGGACCGGCACGCGCAGCAGCTCGCCATAGGGGTCATAGTCGAAACAGCCCATCGAGACGGATTGCAGCTCGGCCTCGGGCAGCTCGACCAGAAACCGCAGCAGCGCCTCGAAGACGTTGATCGAATTGGCGAAGATGCCGGCGGGCAGCCCCCCCAGCTGGTCGTAAAGCGCCCGGATGCTGGCCAGGGCCATCTCGGGGGCATAGCCGCAGGCGATCACCTGCGCGTCGTCGCATTGGCCGAAATGGGCCTCGATCTCGGCGCGGAAACCGGCGATGCGGCGCGACGAGACATGCAGCCGGCCATCGCCGCCGATCAGATAGATGCGGTCGCGCGGCGGGGCGATTGCGGGTTGCAGCGTTTCGATGATGGCGCGGGTCAGCCGGCGGGCGCCGTCCTCATTGTCGGTGATGACGGAAGAGGCGCCGGGGCAGGGCTGGTCAATGAAGACATGCGGCAGCTCTGCCGCCTGGCAGAATGCGCTGATCTGCTGCGGTCCGGCGGCGCCGGCCACAAACAGCGCATCAATCGAATAGGCCAGCAGGTCCTGCACGGTCTGCATCTCGGCCTTGGGGTCGCGCTGGGTGGCGATGATCACCGGGATCTGGCCGCGCGCCCGCGCCTCAAGCGTGAAGCTTTGGCTGAGATCCGAGAAGAAGCGGTTGTTGTGCTCGGGCAGGATCAGCCCGACCAGCCCCGAACGCGCCGTGCGCAAGCCCCGCGCCTGCAGGTTCACCGAATAGCCCATCTGCCCGGCCAGCGCGATGATGCGCTCGGCGGTTTCGGCCTTGATCCGCCGTGCCTTCCATGTCCCGTTCAGCGCCGCGCTGACAGTCGAGGGCGAGGTGCCGATCTGCTGGGCAATGTCATAGATCGTCTGCTTCTGTGTGGGCTTCGGCACCGGAACCCCCGTTCGCGAAATTCTTGACAGGATGACGCGAATCGCTGTTAATTAGCAATATCGATTGTGCATGCTGGATCGCATTGGTTTTTTCTGCGGATGAAACGCTGGCGGTCTTTTTTTGAAGCTGATTGCACAATCGATTGCACAAGCCCCGCGCACAAGCGGGGCGACCGGGTGGACGGGGCCTTGCGCCCCGAAGGGAGGATGAGATGAAAAGAATTCTGGCTTTCGCCAGCGCCGTTGCCATATCGGCCGGTCTGTCGGGCGCGGTTCAGGCCCAGGACATGGGCATCGTCGTCAAGATCGGTGGTATTCCGTGGTTCAACGCCATGGAGGCCGGCATCAAGAAACGCGCCGGTGAACTGGGCGTCAATGCCGAGATGATCGGCCCGGTTTCGGCCGATCCGGCCCTGCAGGTGCAGGCCATCGAGGACCTGATCGCCAAGGGCGTCGACGTGATCGGCGTCGTTCCCAATGACGAGGCCGCGCTTGAGCCGGTGCTGAAAAAGGCTCGCGATGCCGGCATCAAGGTCGTCGCGCATGAAGGCCCCGGCCTGACCAATGTGGACTGGGACTTTGAGCTGGCCTCGGCCACGGGCTTTGGCGAGGCGCATGCCAAGCTGTTCTCGGACAAGACGCCGGGTCCGGGCAAATATGCGGTGTTCGTCGGCTCGCTGACGGTGCCGCTGCACAATGCCTGGGCGGATGCGGCGATTGCCTGGCTGAAGGAAAACCGCCCCGATCTTGAGCTGATCGGCGAACGCTATGGCGTGGCCGAGAACGTCGACGACAGCCGCGCGACGGCGCTGGACCTGATCTCCGCGAACCCGGATCTGCGCGGCTTCCTGGCTTTTGGCAGCCAGGGTCCGATCGGTGCGGGCCGCGCCATCGAGGAACGCCGCAAGACCGGCGAGATCGCCGTGCTTGGCCCGTTCTCGCCGGGGCAGGGCCGCAAGATGGTGCATTCGGACGTCCTGACCGGCGGCTATATGTGGAACCCCGCGCAGGCTGGCGAGGTCTTTGTCACGCTGGGCAAGATGCTGGCCGACGGCCAGGAAATTAAAGCTGGCGACGACATTCCCGGTCTGGGCGTCGTGCAGCCCGATGCCGAGGGCCGCGACATCATCACCGACAACCTGTTGGAACTGAACAAGGAAACGGTGGACGGTCTGGCTGATCAGGGGCTGTAAGCCCCGGATTCCGATCACAAGAATATGCCACGGGCGGCTGCGCCCGTGGCCCATCTGGGAGGGTGAACGTCATGCTGGATGACGGGGCGGCGCGGCATGCGCTGCGCCTCAAGGGCGTCTCGAAGGTATTTGGGGGCGTCAAGGCGCTGGACGGCGTCGATTTCGACGTGCGCGAGGGCGAGGTGCATTGCCTTGCCGGTGAAAATGGCTGCGGGAAATCGACGCTGATCAAGATTGTGACCGGCGTCTATCAGCCGGACGGGGCCGAGGCATTCGAGTTGTTCGGCGAACGGCTGGAGAGCATTACTCCGGTGCAGTCGCGGGCGCGGGGCGTTTCCGTGATCTGGCAGGATCTGGCGCTGTTTCCCAACATGAGCGTGGCCGAGAACATCGCCTTTGACGAGATGGTCGGCCTGCGCCCGCGCGGCGTCGATTATCGCGGCATGAAGGACCGCGCCCGCGTCGTGCTGGCGCGGCTGGGCGTCACGCTGGATCTGGACGCGTCGCTTGAGACGCTGCCCATCGCGCAATGTCAGGTCGTGGCCATCGCCCGCGCACTGATGAACGAGGCGCGGCTGATCTTCATGGATGAGCCGACCGCCTCGCTGACCCAATCCGAAACCGACCGCCTGCTGGAAATCGTGCGCCGGCTTTCGGCGGATGGCGTTGCCATCGTCTTTGTCAGCCACCGTCTGGCCGAGGTGCTGGACATCGCCAGCCGCGTCACGGTCGTGCGCGACGGCAAGCTGGTCGGCGTCTATCCGACCGCGGGCATGACCCAGGCCCGGCTGGGCGAGCTGATGACCGGCCATCTGCTGGAGGATCACGTCACCGCCCGCGACATGGCCACGGCGCCGGTCGTGTTTCAGGCGCAGGACCTTGGCCTGCCCGGCCAGTTCGAGGGGATCGACCTGACCATCCGCCAGGGCGAGGTCGTCGGCCTGATTGGTCTTTTGGGCGCGGGCCGCACGGAACTTGCGCATGCGATGATGGGCATGAGCCAGCCCATATCCGGCCAGATGCGTCTGCACGATCAGCCCTATCGTCCCGCCTCGATCCGCGAGGCGATTTCGCAGGGTATGGCCTATGTTTCCGAGGATCGGCTGCATCTGGGCCTGCTGCAAAAGCAATCCATTGCCGACAATGCCGCGATCTCGGTTTTGGACCGTCTTCTGGACCGGTTCGGGCTGATCTCGAACCCGCAAAAGATCGATCTGATCCGGGGCTGGGTCACGCGGCTGGGCATCAAGATCGGCCAGCCTGATGATGCCATCTCGACCCTGTCGGGGGGCAATCAGCAAAAGGTGGTGCTGGCGAAATGGCTGGCGACCCAGCCAAAGCTGCTGATCCTGGACAGCCCGACGGTCGGTGTCGATGTCGGCGCGCGGGCGGGGATATTCCGCATCGTGCGCGATCTGGCCGAGCAGGGGCTGGCGATCCTGCTGATCTCGGATGAGGTCAGCGAGGTGCTGTATAACGCCGACCGCGTCCTGCACATGGCGCAGGGCCGTATCGCCGGCGAATACGATCCGCGCAAGGTCTCGGTCCATGCGCTGGAAGAGGTGATCTATGAGTAACCTTCTGCGCAACCGTCAGGTCGAATTCCGGCTGCTGGTGGTGCTGGTCCTGCTGTGCATTGGCCTGTCGCTGACCACCGACACCTTCCTGACCATGGCCAATATCACCTCGCTCTTGAACAACAACTCGGTCAACCTGATCTGGGCGGTAGGGCTTTTGGTGGTGCTGATCGCCGGGGGGATCGACATTTCCTTCGCCGTCGCGGCCTCGGTCGTGCAATATCTGGCCGCCAAGATCCTGATGGGCATCGGCGGCGGCAACTGGGTGCTGGGCTTTCTGGTCTGCGGCAGCCTTGGCGTCCTGCTGGGACTGATCAATGCCGGGCTGATCCAGCGTTTCCGCATCATTTCGATCGTGGTCACCATCGCCACCTTCAACGCCTATTTCGGGCTTTTGATGTTCATCAGCGGCGGGCGCAGCATCTATGCGCTGCCCGACTGGTGGACCGCCCGCGTGATCCTGTTCGAGCACGAGGCCGCTGACGGCACCTGGTCTGAATTGACCCTGCCCTTTACCGTCATGGTGGTCTGCGTGGGCGCGACATGGCTTTTGATCCGGCGCAGCAATCTGGGTCGCCAGCTTTACGCATTCGGCGACAACCCCGAGGGCGCCCGCCGCGCCGGTGTCAGCATCGCCGTGATGCAGGCTTTGGCATTCGGCTGGTGCGGGCTGATGGCCGGGATCGCCGGGCTGATGCAGGTCAATATCGTGCAAGAGGTCGTCCCCAATGCCCTTTACGGACGCGAGCTTGAGGTGCTGGCGGCTGTGGTTCTGGGCGGTGCGCGCCTTGGCGGCGGGCGCGGCACCGTCACCGGCTGTGTGCTGGGGGTGATGTTCGTGGCGGTGACGCAGAACGGGCTGAACCTGCTGGGAATTTCGCCCTTTGCGTTCCAGATGATCATCGGTGCGGCGATCCTGATCGCGATCTCGACCTCGAACATCTCGTTTGCCGGTCTGGGCAATCTTCGCAGCGGAGGCCGGAAATGAGCGATGTGATCCAACGCGCGCGGACGATCCTTGGGCGCGAGACATTCGGCCTGCTGATCCTGATGGCGGTGATGGTGCTGGGTTTCAGCCTTGCCAGCCCGAAATTCCTGACCGGGCCCAGCCTGTCCTCGATGGGGTTTCAGGCGCCGCTGCTGGGGCTTTTGACGCTGGCGATGCTGGCGCCGATGATCTCGGGCGGGTTCAATCTGGCGATTGTCTATACCGCCAATATCTCGGGCCTGGCGCTGGCCTGGGTCATGCTGCAATTCGGCGGGCCCGAGGCCGGGCTGGGCGCCATCGCCCTGGGCGTGGTCGCGGCGCTGGTCGTCGGCACGCTGGCCGGGGCGGTCATGGGTGCGGTCATCGCCTATATCGGCGCGCATCCGATCCTTGTCTCGCTGGCGATGATGATCTTTCTGCGCGGCCTGGGCGAGTTTCTGACCCGGGGCGGTGACATTTCGGGCTTTCCGCCGGCGCTGGCCGTGCTGGGGCACGGCACGTTTCTGGGCCTGCCGGTGCCGCTGATCCTGTTCGGGCTGGTGGCGCTGGTCTGGCATGTGATGCTGCGCCGTTCACGCCACGGATTCGCGGTCTATATGGTCGGCTCAAACATCCGCGCCACCGAATATTCCGGCATCGATACCAAGCGTACGCTGGTGATGATCTATGCGCTGTCGGGCACGCTTTGCGCCGTCGCCGGCATCCTGATGGCCGCGCGGTTCAACTCGGTCCGCGTCGGTCATGGCGAGGCCCTGCTGCTGGTCACGGTGCTGGCGATCTTTCTTGGCGGGATCGACCCGTTCGGCGGCCATGGCAAGGTCGCGCCGGTGATCCTGTCGGTGCTGATCCTGCAGGTCCTGTCCTCGGGACTGAACCTGATCGGTGCCAACCAACATCTTGCAACCGCCGTCTGGGGCCTGTTCCTGATCGCCGTGATGATCCTGCGCTCAGAGCAGTTGGCCGCAATATTTCGCAGAAAGGACTGAACCATGGAAGGTTTTGGCGTTCACACCAGCATGTGGACGATGAACTGGGACCGCGCAGGCGCCGAAAGGACCATTCCCGCCGCCGCGGCCTATCAGATGGACTTCATTGAGATCGCGCTGCTGAATGCGCCGGCCGTCGATGCGCCCCATACCCGCGCGCTGCTGGAAAAGCACCAGATGCGGGCCGTGGCCTCGCTGGGTCTGCCCGAACGCAACTGGGCCAGCATCAATCCCGATGGCGCCATCGCCCATCTGATCGAGGCGATGGATGTCGCCGCCGCGATGGGCTGCGAGGCGCTGTCGGGCGTGACCTATGGCGGCATCGGCCAGCGTACCGGCGTGCCCCCGACCGAGGCTGAATACGACAACATCGCCCGCGCGCTGGCCGCTGCTGCGAAACACGCGAAAAAACTGGGCATCGCCTTTGGGATCGAGGCGGTGAACCGCTATGAGACCCATCTGATCAACACCGCCCGCCAGTCCGTGGACATGATCGAGCGGGTGGGCGCGGACAATATCTTCGTTCACCTTGACACCTATCACATGAATATCGAAGAAAAGGGTCAGGCGAACGGCATTCTCGATGCGCGTGACCATCTGCGTTATATCCACTTGTCGGAATCCGACCGCGGCACCCCGGGCGAGGGGACCGTGGCCTGGGACGAGGTTTACGGCGCATTGGCGGCCATCGGCTTCAAGGGGGGGCTGGCGATGGAAAGCTTTATCAACATGCCGCCCGAGGTGGGTTACGGTCTGGCCGTCTGGCGTCCCGTGGCCAACAGCTTTGAAGAGGTCATGGACAAGGGCCTGCCCTTCCTGCGCAACAAGGCGAAACAATATCGGTTGATCTGATGCCCCAGCGGGTGAATTTCGACGCTTTGCTTGAGGTGGCGCGCGGGCTTCTCGCGCGTCCGGGCCGGCAGGTGCTGGCGATTGCCGGGGCGCCGGGCTCGGGCAAGTCCACGCTGGTGGAAAAGCTGGCCCGCGCCTTGGCCGGCCAGCCGGTCGCGATTCTGCCCATGGACGGGTTTCACTATGACGATGCCGTTCTGCATGCGATGGGCCGCCGCCCATGGAAGGGCGCGCCCGATACGTTCGATGTGGGCGGGTTGCGCAGTGCGCTTGCCCGCCTGCGCGACCCCGATGAGGGCGCGGTGGCAGTCCCGGTCTTTGATCGCGACCTTGAGATTTCGCGCGGCAGCGCCCGCATCATCGGCCCGGAAACCCGCCTGATCCTGGCTGAGGGGAATTACTTGCTGCTGGACGCCGATCCCTGGCGCAGCCTGCGCCCGCATTTCGACGCCACCGTGATGATCGAGGTTCCCGAGGCGGAACTGCGCCGCCGCCTGCGCCGGCGCTGGACCGGCTATAACCTGACCGAGGCCGAGATCGACTTCAAGCTGGACCAGAACGACCTGCCGAACGGCCGGGTGGTTGCGCAAACGGCCGGTTCGGTCGATTACATCTTGACCAAGGGCTGATTTCGCGCCCAACACCCAAGCGAATGCGAGGAAAGGAAGGCCGACATGACCAGCGTGCTTGATCAACTCAGAGAGATGACCGTCGTCGTCGCCGATACCGGCGAAGTCGCGGCGGTCAAGAAATACAAACCCATCGATTGCACGACCAACCCCTCGCTGGTGCTGGCCGCGCTGAAGGATCCGGCCTCTGAGGCGCTGATCGCGCGCGAGATCGAGGCGGGCCGCAAGGCTGGCCGCAGCGCCGAGGATGTGACCGGCACGCTGACTGTGGCCGTGGGCGCC
Organism: Paracoccus lutimaris; assembly: GCF_003337565.1. Classification (GTDB taxonomy): domain Bacteria; phylum Pseudomonadota; class Alphaproteobacteria; order Rhodobacterales; family Rhodobacteraceae; genus Paracoccus; species Paracoccus lutimaris. The sequence continues at coordinate 47,464 of NZ_QPJL01000019.1, read as the reverse complement.
GCGCTGACCGAACTGGTGCCCGGCCGCGTCTCGACCGAGGTGGATGCCTGCCTGTCCTTTGATACTGCCGCATCCGTCGACCGTGCCCGTGCCATCGTCGCCGATTACGCCGCGCGCGGCATCGGCAAGGATCGGATCCTGATCAAGCTTGCCTCGACCTGGGAGGGGATCCGCGCTGCCGAGATCCTTCAGAAAGAGGGCGTCGATTGCAATCTGACGCTGCTGTTTTCCATGACGCAGGCGGTGGCTTGCGCCGATGCGGGCGCCTTCCTGATCTCGCCCTTCGTGGGCCGGATCACCGACTGGTACAAAAAGGCCGAGGGCCGCGACAGCTATGCCCCCGACGAGGATCCGGGCGTGCTGTCGGTGCGCCGCATCTATGACTATTACAAGTCGAACGGCATCAAGACCGTGGTCATGGGCGCGTCCTTCCGCAATACCGACCAGATCAAGGCCTTGGCGGGTTGCGACAACCTGACCATCTCGCCCAAGCTGCTGGACGATCTGGGCAATGACACCGCCACGCTGCCCCGCGCGCTGTCACCCGAGAGCGCCAGCGGCATGGCCAAGGTCTCGATGGACGAGGCGACCTTCCGCTGGCAGATGAATGCCGATGCCATGGCCACCGAAAAGCTGGCCGAGGGCATCCGCAATTTCGACGCCGATCACCAGATGCTGATCAAGCTGGTCGCCGCGCGTCTGGCGGCATGACGAACGCCGTGGCCCCCTGATCCCGGCGGGACGGGGGGGCCGCAGGCAATAAGGGCCGGGCATGTCGTCCGCCACGGTCGAAACCCAAGCGGCTCGATCCGGCCCGCATCACAGGGGGCGATCTGATGCAGCTGGGGATTTTCGCGCGCAGCTTTCCCGGCACCACCCCGCTTGCGGTGATGGCGGCTGCGAAGGCTGCGGGGTTCGATGCGGTGCATTACAACTTCAGCTGCTCGGGCCTGCCGGCGCTGCCCGAGCGCGTCGATGCGGCGACTTGCGCGGCGATTGTCGATGCCGCGCGCCAAACCGGCATCGGCATTGCCGGGCTGTCGGGCACTTATAACATGGCCCATCCCGATCCGCTGGTCCGTCACGACGGCGCGCGGCGGTTGCGCGCGGTGATCGCGGCGGCGGCAAGGATCGGCGCGCCCATCGTGACGCTGTGCAGCGGCACGCGCGATGCGCGGGACCAGTGGCGCGCCCATCCCGACAATGCCAGCGACGCGGCTTGGACCGACATGATCGCCGCCATGCGCGACGCGCTGGCCGAGGCCGAGACGCAGGGCGTCGATCTGGGGGTTGAGCCGGAGTTGGCCAATATCGTCGTGGACGCGGCGGCGGCGGAACGCCTGCTGGCCGAACTTCGCAGCCCGAGGCTGAAGATCGTGCTGGACCCTGCGAACCTGTTTGAAACCGCCTCGGATGGGACCCGCCGCGCGGTGATCGCCGACGCGATTCGCCGGCTGGGCCCGCATATCGCCATGGCGCATGCCAAGGATCGTGCCCCGGATGGCGGTTTTGTCGCGGCCGGCAGCGGCGTGGTCGATTTCGCAGAGCTTGTCGCCCGGCTGCGGGCCGAGGGCTTTGACGGCCCGCTGGTCGCCCATGGCTGCACCGCGGATGAGGCCGCCGGCGTTGCCCGCCACCTGCGGGCGGCGGGGGTGTGACCCGCCCCTGGGCCTGAGCGGCCAGGGCGCGATCAGGAAGGACGTGCCCCGGCGACAAGAGTGGAAGAAACTACCCGGGGCCCGCCCACACCCGTTCGGGTGTTTTGCCGTCTGGGCGCATGTCAGGAGGGGAGTCGAACCCCATCGGTGATCCCGGAATGGATGTTGCAGTTTCTTCGGCATTCGCCGGGGCTGTCTTTCATTCGGGTCAGGCGGACAAGGATTCTGACGAAGACTGTTGGCATTCAAACAGGATGTAGTCCCGCAGGCATTCCGCCTGACCCATTCTTACAATTCGATCTTGCCGATCTCGGCGACCCAATGCGCGGAGCCGCTCCGACCCTGGGCAAAGGCCGCGATCTGGTCAAAGACCGCATCCGAGAACCCGCCGATATTCAGCACGTCCTCCTGGGTCTGCGCCTGCGTCGTGCCGTAAGGCGCGATGTCGATACAAACCAGCCTTGCCTTGGGGTTGCGGCGTTTCAGCCGCGCCCATTGCGCCATCATCTCGGTGCCCTGATCGCCATCCCGGGCATCGACCCAGGACTGGTTGTCGGACACGAACACCACCAGATCGGGTGCCTTATGCCGGGCGTTCAGCCATTTCAGCGGCGCCGAACAGGCCGTTCCCCCGCCCTTCGCCGTCAGCGCCGCCATACGCCCGGCATTGGTCAGGATCGTGTCGCTCGGCTCAAGCTGCAGGCGACGCAGCTTGGTGTCAAAGGGCAGCACGCGGCAGTCGCGGTTGACCCTCAGGAACGAGGCCGCCACCAGCGCCGCCACGTCGACATGCCGCATGACCGATCTGGCACCCCGGCGACGGCCGGTCACGGACCCGGACATCGACCCGGACACGTCGGGACAGACCACGACCTGACCGGCAATGGCCGGCACGTTGCGCGCCGCGACTTCCATTGCGTCCTGCAGCGCCTCGACGATCTTGCGCGGCATGCCCCCGGCCACGTTCTGCGCCGCCACCATCAGCTGATAGGGAAAGGCGCGGGCCCGGGCCAGCTGTTCGGGGTTGCAGAGCAGCGCCGCCACATGGGCGACGGTGCCGGCATCGTCAAAGGCACCGCGGCGCAGGAACGTGTTCAGGTTCTGGCGCACCATCTGCCACGAGCCGTTGCGGGCGATCCGCCCCCATTGCGCGGGCGTCAGCTCCAGCTGCGTCAGCATCTCGAACGGCACGTCCGGCAAAGGCCCGCGGCAACCGGCCGAAAAGCTCATCCAGTCCTGCACCGCCAGCGGCAGCAGCGCGACATCGCAGGGCCGGCCGAGCAGCCAGGCATAGAAGGCCTCGCGCTCGGGCGTCGGCGGTTTGGGATGCGCCATCCGGATTACGTCCGCCAGCGACGGGTCATTGCCGATGCTGTCATGCAGAAGCGCCCGGTCCGAGGCCGCATTCAGCCAGTTCCGCACGATCGCCTTGGGCGCCGAGCCCAGCGACCTGCGCCCGGTGCGGCCGGAACGCAGGACCTGCACGAAATTGCGCAGCATCATGCCATTGTCGACCACCCGCCCGAAAGCGGCCCGGAACAGGCCCGGATCACGGCGCGCCAGAACCGCCAGCAGTACCACCGGCATGTCCTTCATATACCCGGCCTCGCGGGCATAGATCGCTGTCTGCGCCAGAAAGCGCGGCTCGACCCGCTCGGCCAGTTTCAGGACTTGCGCCAGCTCGTTCTCGGGCGAGGTATAGAACATTTCGCCAAAGCTGCCGGTCATCGCCATCTGCACCAGCGCATGTTGGTCGCGATAGGTATAGGCCGGGGCACATTCGAAGTTCGTTGCATTGGCCCGGGGCAGAAAGAGGCCCTTGATCGCTGCAAACACGGATTTGTTTGCCATCTCTGTGATCCTTTGTTTCGTCTTGGGATCGTTTTGACAGCTTTCCGCGCCATGACCGAGAAAATTCAGAAATTCACGCAATCACATGATTTTAAATGATAATATGACGTATTGCCGGTTTTGTGTTCAGAATATACGATACGATAAGATAGTTATTTATCCATATGGCTAATCTGATGAAGAATGTGGTCCTGGGCTTTGTCGGCACCAAGCTGGATCTGGGCCAGAACCGGCGCTGGAAGCCGACGGTCAGTCTGGTCCAGCACCCGCATTTCAAGGTGGACCGGCTTGAGCTGCTTTATGACAGCGACTTCCACCGGCTGGCGCGGCAGTTGCAGACCGAGATTCAGGCGCTCTCGCCCGGGACCGAGGTTTTGCTGCGCAATCTGGACCTGACCAATCCCTGGGACTTTCAGGAGGTCTATGGCAAGCTGTTCGACTTTGCCCGCGGCTATGGCTTTGACGACGATCGCGAACGCTATCACGTCCATCTGACCACCGGCTCGCATGTGGCACAGATCTGCTGGTTCCTTCTGACCGAAAGCCGCCACGTACCGGCCCGCCTGATCCAGACCGGGCCGCCCGGGGCCGAGGGCGATGCCCCCCGCCTTGATCTGATCGATCTGGATCTCAGCCATTACAACGCCTTGCAGCAGCGTTTCGACCAGCTGGCGCGGGAATACAGCGACCAGCTGCGCGGCGGAATCGAGACCCGCAACCCCGCCTATAACGCGCTGATCGACCGGATCGAGCTGGTGGCCGGCAACTCGGACGAGCCGATCTTGCTGATGGGCGAAACCGGCACCGGCAAGACCGAACTGGCCGAGCGGATCTACAACCTGAAACTGGACCGGCGCCGGGTCAAGGGCCGGCTGGTCCATGTCAATTGCGCGACCTTGAACGGACCGCATGCGCTGGCGGCGCTGTTTGGCCAGCGGCGCAGCTTTACCGGCCAGGCCGGGACCGAGCGCAGCGGTCTGCTGCGCGAGGCCGATGGCGGCGTCCTGTTTCTGGATGAGGTCGATCACCTGGGCCTGAACGAACAGGCCATGCTGCTGCATGCGATCGAGACCGGGCGTTTCTATCCGCTGGGTGCGGATCACGAGGTCACGGCGCGGTTCCAGCTGATCGCGGGGGCGGGGCGCGACCTGAATGCGCGCGTCGCCTTGGGGCAGTTCCGTCCGGACCTTCTGGCGCGGCTGGGCATGTGGCGTTTCACCCTGCCGCCGCTGCGCGACCGGCGCGAGGATATCGAGGCCAACCTGATCCATGAACTGGCCCGATCCGAGCGAAAGCTGGGTGCGCAGGTCGGCTTCAATGCCGATGCCCGCGACCGCTTCCTGCGCTTTGCAGCCGATCCGGCGACGCTCTGGCCCGGCAATTTCCGCGATTTCGGCGGCATGATCCGGCGGCTTTGCACGCTGGCGCCGCGCGGCCGCATTACCCGCGTCATGGTGGAGGACGAGATTGCGCGCCTGCAGGCAGACTGGCGCGCCGCGCGTCCGGACGATGATTTCCGCCTGATTGCCGGGGTCATGGGCGCGCGCGCCGCCGAGATGGACCCGTTCGACATGGTGCAGCTGGCGGCGGTCATTCGCGCCTGCCGCGAGGCCCCCAGCCTCAGCGCTGCGGGGCGGGCGCTGTTCGCGGCGTCACGGGCGAAAAAGACCAGCCAGAACGATGCCGACCGGCTGCGGAAGTATCTTGGTCGGTTCGATCTGGACTGGGATGCGCTGGCGGCGCGCCCGGAAGCCGCCCCGCCGGTCTGAGTTCCGGCCCCCGTTCAGGCGGATCTCGTGCCGTTCGCCCCGCAATGCCCAGCCGCAGCAGCCAAGGCCCGCCGCGCCCGGCAAGCCGCGCCATGCTTGCGCAGTCGATCTATCAGTTGGTGCAGGGTCTGCGCATATCGCGTCACAAGGGCCAGTTCGATGCGCCGAACCTCGATGGCACCGCCGGCGATTGCATCAGCTTTGCCGCCCGGGAGTGGGCCTTTTGCGGGCTGGCGCAGCTGTGGCTGCAAACCGCCGACCAGACCGGCCGCGCCACGCACGTGGGCTGGTATGCCGGGCATCTGGCCAAGCGCCTGCCGCCCCGGCACATCGATATCGCGGCGCCAATGCTGGCGCTGGCGGCGATCATGCGCCATTTCGGGTCGGATGGCGTGGTTGGTCAGGTCCCGTACGGGACGCCCATCGGGCATGATCTGCAATTCCACCGCGATATCCCGATCCAGCCGACGGGATATGGGAGGTCCATGGCGCTGCTTTTGTTGGTCGAGGCGTTGAACCAGGCCGACGGCTGAAGGCCGCGCGGGAAAAACGACGAACGACCGGAATCCGGCGACAAGCGTCTCTCGACAGGGGCGGGGGCGGTGGCGATGATGCGGGCATGAACCAAACCGCGATCCCCGCCACGGCCCCGATGCCCGTCCTTGTCGCGCCCCCCGTAGCGCCCTCGGTCGCGGCGTCGCGGTCTGTGCCCTTTGGCCGCGACGTGGTGGTGTTGGGGCTGGGCTTTGCGGCGGTGCTGTTCATCGTCTCCAGCGTGATCTGGTGGGTGGTGACGGGGATCGACCCGGTCACCACCGCGCTGCCAAAGCTGGTGGGCATCTCGGCCGATGCGGTTCTGGCGGTCCTGATCAGCCTGGTGCTGTGGCGCATGTCGGCGCGGCGGCTGGGGATCAAGGCGCTGGTCGCCTGTCTGTTGTCGCTGATCGGGGCCTTTGTCTCGGCGGTGGTGGATCGCGGCTTGCAGATCTATATGACCCAGCCCGATGTCGCGCCCATCGATCCGCAATATTTCGCCTCGGTCGTGACTTTCACCACCTCGGAACTGTTCGGCTGGTCCTGCCTGTATCTGGCGCTGCAATATGCCAGCCAGATCCGCGAGACCGAGCGCCGTCTGGCCGAGGCCCGCCAGCTGGCCGTCTCGGCGCAGCTGCGCGCGCTGCAATATCAGGTCAGCCCGCATTTCCTGTTCAACACGCTGAATTCCGTCGCCGGTCTGATCGAGGAAGGCGCCGCGCAGCCAGCCAGCGACATGGTGCTGCGGCTGGCGGTATTCCTGCGCAAGACGCTGGCGCTGGACCCCTTGTCCGATATGCCGCTGGAGGCCGAGATCGCCTTGCAGCTTGACTATCTGGCCATCGAGGAGGTGCGCTTTTCTGACCGGCTGGCCGTGCATCTGGACCTGCCCGCGGATCTGCAAACGGCGCTGGTTCCGGCGCTGATCCTGCAGCCGCTGGTGGAAAATGCCATCAAGCACGGGGTCTCGCGCTGCCCCGGCCGGGCCGATCTGGCCATCGGCGCGGCCCGCCGTCCCGGCGACCGGCTGCTGGTCTGGATCGAAAACCCCATCCCCGAAGCCGAGGCCGAGGCCCAGGACGGAATGGGCATCGGCTTGCGCAACGTGGCCGAGCGTCTGGCCACCCGCTACCCCGGCAACGCATCATGTGCGGCGCGCGTCATTGCCCCCGGCCGGTTGCGGACCGAACTTGACCTGCCGGTTCTGCGATGACCGGGGCGTTGCGCGTGCTGATCGTCGATGACGAGCCCATCGCCCGGCGGCGTCTGCTGCGGCTGCTGGCGCAGCTTGATGGCATCCAGCCCGTGGGCGAGGCGGGCGATTGCGATCAGGCGGTCGCGGCGATCCAGACCCTGCGTCCCGATCTGGTGATGCTCGATCTGCAAATGCCCGGCGGCGACGGATTCGCGGTCATCGAGCGGTTGGGCAAGGCGGTGCCGCCGGTGATCTTTGTCACCGCCTTTGACCAATATGCCCTGCGCGCATTCGAGGCGGCGGCGGTCGATTACATCACCAAACCCGTCGAGATGCCGCGCCTTGCCGCCGCCATCGAACGCGGTCGCGCCGCCGCCATGGCGCGCGACCAGGGCCAGCGCATCGCCGAATTGCAAGGCATGGTCGCCGTGCTGCGCGCCGCGCTGGATGGAACGGCGGGCGAGGGGGCGGCGGGTTCGCGCGATCTGTGGGTGCGTACGCGCATGGGGCAGACGCGGATCGGCATCGACAGCATCGACTATATTTTGGCCGAGCGCGACTATATGCGCATCTTCTCGGGCGGGCAGTCATACATGATCGCGGAAAGCATGGCCGCGATGCAGCGGCGGCTGGCCCCCATGGGTTTCCTGCGCATCCATCGCGGCGTGCTGGTGCGGCAGGCGGCCATCGCCGGGCTGGTCCGGCGCCGCTATGGCATGCTGGCCGTCCGGCTTGAGGACGGGACCGAGCTGGGCGTTGGGCGCAGCCATGTCCATGACGTGCTGCAAGTGCTGGGGCTAAAGCCCGCGCAGGATGGCTAGCGGCGCAGCTCCTGCGTGACCGGGCGGGTCAGGGCCAGCGCCGCCGGCACCAGCGCGACCAGCAGGGCCAGGGTGAAATAGGCGGCGACCACATGCAGCTCGGGCCAGCCCAGATGCGGCTCGATCAGCAGCCCGCTGCGCGCCGACAGGACCGCCGACAGCCCGCGCACCGCGACCAGCCCGACGCCCAAGCCCAGCACCGCGCCCGCACCCAGAAGCAGCGCCGCATGCGCCCAGACCAGCGCAAAGATCATCCGCGCCGGTGCCCCTAGCGCCTGCAACAGCGCCAGCCGCCGCGCGAACAGCCGCGACAGCACGATCAGCCCCGCCATGACCGAGGCCGCGACCAGAATCTGCGTGCCCAGCGACAGGACCGACATCACCTCGCGCAGGTTGCCCATCAGCCCGTGCAGCCGCGCCAGCACCGCACCGGGGAAAAACGCCATCGTGCGGTCGCTGCTGAACTGCGCCTGCAAACCGTAGGCCGCCGCCAGATCGGGCGTCGCGATCAGGATTGCGGGCGTGCCGGGGAAATGGCGCGGATCGAAGGGCGCGCCGATGCGGTCGGATCCCGCATCCTCATGGCCATTCCCCAGCCCATGCGTCAGCCAGACGCTTTCCACCGGAGTGATGATCGCATCGTCCCAGGGGCTGCCGGTCGGGGCCATGCGGCCGGTGATCTGAAATTCGATGCCCTCATGGGCGTCATGCTCGGCCGCCTCGTCCGCGCCATGGGCGGGCGAGAGATGCGCGCCGATTTCCAGCGGCACGCGGGCGCCGATGACAGCCTGCCAATTCTCGGCAAACATCCGCCCCTCGGCCAGATCGCCCGAAAGATGCGCGACGAATTCGGCGGTCGAGCCGACCAGGGGATGCCCCTGCCAGCTATCTCCATAGGCGATGGGGGCGACCAGCGCCGCGCCGGCGCTGCGGCTGACCTGATCCCATGTCACGCCGTCCAGCAGGGGCGCGCCGGTCGGTTGCAGATAGACGGTCGCCATCAGCATGGCGATTTCATCGCCGGGCGCGGCCAGAATCAGATCGAACTTTGCCGCCACCCGGGCGCTGGCTTGGCGCAGCCCGCGTTCCTGTGCGATCAGCCCGACGCCCAGCCCGACCGACAGCGCGACCAGCGCCACATAGCCCAGATTGGTCCAGGGATAGCGGCGCAGCAGGCTGGAAAGCAGCGGCCACAGGCGCAGGCCCCGGCAGATCACCGCGCCCAGCACCAGCCCCGGCGCAAGGATCGCGAGCAAGGTCAGCGCGTCCTGCATATCGGCGGACAGGCCGTTCCACAGCTCAGCCATGACTATCCCCGCACAGGTGGCCGTCATCCAGCGTCAGCACCCGGTCCATCGCGGCCCAGACATGGGCGTCATGGCTGACGATGACGACGGTGCGCCCCTCGTCGCGGGCCAGCGCCGCCAGATCGGCGATCAGCGCATCGGCGGCGGCGCGGTCAAGGCTGGCGGTCGGCTCATCCGCCAGCAGGATCGCCGGATCATGGGCCAGCGCCCGGGCGACGGCGACGCGCTGGCGCTCGCCCCCCGAAAGCAGCTCGGCCCGGCGGTCGGCCAGCGCGGCAATGCCCAGCCGCTGCATCAGCGCATCGGCGCGCGCTGCCAGCGCGGCGCGGTCGGGACGAAAGGCGGCGGAAACCAAGGCGTTCTCGCGCGCGGTCATTTCCTCGAACAGCAGGAAATCCTGAAAGATCATGCCCATATGCTGGCCGCGAAAGCGGGTGCGGGCGGGTTGGGACAGGCGGGCCAGATCGGTCTCGCCCCAGATCAGGCTGCCCGAGGCGGCCAGCAGCCCCGCCATCGCATGCAGCGCCGTCGATTTTCCGGCGCCCGATGCGCCGCGAATCCCGGTCAGGCTGCCGGCGGGCAGGTCCAGCCGCTCAAGGCTCAGCAGGACCCGGGCGCCGGATCGCACGGTCAGGTCACGCGCCGAAAGTGAAAGGCTCATTTGCGCTCATAGCTGGCATCGGCCAGCCGCACGCGGCTGACAAAGCCGAATTCCGGGTCTTTATAGGTGCCCAGCTCAAGCAGGCCGGTGACGGCAATGGGGATGTTGAAGGCGATCACCTTGACCAGCCGCTTGGTATAGATGGCGACGATATCCGTGGGCCAGTCGGCGGCGCTGCTGCAAAACGGGCAGGTGGCCATGGGCCTGCGGGTCAGGACAAAGAAATTGCTGTCGGCGCGCAGAGGCGGGGCCATGAAGCCGTCGACGGTGATGCGCTGGCCCTTGTTCGCCTCGGCCAGGGCCGAGAAGGACAGGTCCTTGTTGTAAAGGTCGCGCAGCAGGATCGCGCCCTCGGCCGCGCGACTTACGCCGGCAAAGGGCAGGGCTGACAGGCCCAGAATAAGCGAACGTCGGGGCAGGCCGGTCATCCTGTCCTCCCTGATGGGGGCGGGCCATTGCTGGCCCTGCCACTTTTCAAGAATAGTACCTATTCGGCGGTGACGGCATGCAGCATCACGTGAAAGATCACGTTCTGCTCGATCACGCCGCGGAACAGATGCGCCCACGGCCCGGTCGAGAACACCGCGACATCCTCGCCCGAATGGGTTTCCGAGGTCATCGGCAGCAGCGCCTGTTGCAGGTAGTCGGGGTCGGTCGCCTGTTCCTGCGTCAGGTCCGGGCGCGAGCCGGTCCAGTCATTCGCGCCCTCTTCCTGATGCAGGATCGAGCCGGCGCCATTCAGATAGCCCGCGACCGTATAGGGCTTGCCGTCCAGGGCCACCGAGGGCTTGCCGGTATGTTCGATGCCGTGGTCGTCCACCTCGTAGCACAGGCCGGTGATTGGGGTGCCGCGCCCGCAATAGCCGTTGAAGTTGATGGCATGGCTGTGGTCGGCGGTGACGATGATCAGCGTCTCGTTCAGATCGACCATCGAGGCGGCCTTCTCGATCGCGGCGGCAAAGGCTTCGCCATCGGTCACGGTGCGGTGCATGTTGCCGTCATGGTTGGCGTGATCGACGCGGCCGGCCTCGACCTCGAGATAATAGCCCTTGTCGTTGGCCGACAGGTTCTTGATCGCCATTTCCGTCATCTCGGCCAGCGAGGGCTCGCCGGTGCGATCCGCCTCATATTTCATGTGGCTGGCCTCGAAGATGCCCAGCACCGGCTTGGTCAGGTCGGCGGCCTTGGCGGTCTCGTCGTTCCAGACATATTGCCAGCCCTTGGACTTGATTTCCTCGACCAGATTTCGGTCGTCCATGCGCCGGCCTTCGCCGCCCTCGTCATCGGTGATGCCGTTGGGCAGGAAATGCTGGCGCCCGCCGCCCATGATGAAATCCAGCGTGCCGGCATTGACGGCATCGACCATCTGCGCGGCGATGTCCTTCTGGGCGCATTTCTCGGGCAGCTTGGTGTCATCCTCCCAGTCGCGATGGGCGGATTTGGCATAGACGGCGGCGGGCGTGGCATGGGTCAGGCGCGCGGTGGTGACGATGCCCACGGATTTGCCCATGTCGGTGACGATTTCGGAGAAGGTGGTCAGCCCGGCTTTCGCGGCGGCGTTGCAGTCCTCATAGTCGCCGGCATCGTCAAGGTTCACGGTGCCGTTGCGGGATTTGACGCCGGTATTCATGGCGCTGGCGGTGGGCGAGGAATCCGGCGTCTGGCCGTTGGTCGTATAGGTTTTCACCAAGGCGAGGTTCGGAAAGGCTTCCTGCGGCAGCACATGGTCGTCGCCCAGCCCGCCCTTTTTCTGTCCGACCCACAGCCGGGTGGCATAGTTCGAGCCGATGCCATTGCCGTCGGCGACGAACAGGATCACATTCTTGGCGCGGTTGGTGTTGTTGGTGACGGCGGCCAGTTCATCGATGCGTGCCTGCGCGTCGGTGTACCATTTGCTGTCTTTCTGGCTGACCGCGACCTCGGCGAGGGCGCTGGTGGCAAGGAATGTACCGACCAGAGTGGCGGTGATGATGCGGAATGTCATGGAAGGCTCCCGGTTGATCAGGCGCTTCATCGCAGCGCAATGTAACATGTTTGTTATTATCGCGTTTTGAGTTTGTGACAGTAGCTTCCCCTGCGTCAACAGTCTTGACCTGGCCAGAGCCTGTCCATGATGTTTTCCGTCGTCCCGACGCCCTTTATGCGCGGCCGGATCAGCCGGCCCAGACCCCCGTCGCCGCCGTGGCACGGGCATAATCGGCGAAATCGCGGGGCGGGCGGCCAAGCGCCTCTTGCACGCCATGGGTCGGGGTGCTGTTGCGCCCGTCCAGCACCACGGTGAACAGGTCTAAGAGCAGGTCGATGATGGGCTGCGGCACGTCACCCTGCATCGCCGCGGCGAAATGGCCGGCCGGAACCTGACGATAGCGGATATCGCGCCCCGAGGCCCCGGCGATGGCCGCGACGGCCTCGGCAAAGCTGAGCGCGCGGGGGCCGGTGACCTCGTAAAGCCGGTTCAGATGGCGCGGATCGGTCAGCGCTGCCACCGCCACATCGGCGATGTCACCCGCATCGGTAAAGGGTTCGGGCACATCACCGGCGGGCAGGGCCAGTTCGCCCGACTGGATGGCGCCCAGCAGATAGCCTTCCGAGAAGTTCTGATTGAACCAGCTGGCACGAACCACGTTCCAGTTCAGGCCGGATTCGCGCAACGCGGCCTCGGCCCGCTGGGCGCCGGGCTCGCCCCGGCCCGACAGCAGCACCATCTGCTGCAAGCCCGCCTCGCGGCCCAGCCGTGCCAGCCGGGCAATCGCCTCGTCCGCGCCGTCGACCGCCAGATCGGGCTGATAGGTGACATAGGCGCGGCTGACCCCCGCCAATGCGCCCGGCCATGTCTCGGGCCGTTCCCAGTCGAAGGGGGTTTCGGCGCTGCGCGAGACAGCCCGCGTCGCCAGTCCCCGCGCCGCCAGCCGGGCCTGCACGCGCCCGCCGGTTTTGCCATTGCCGCCGATGATCAGAATTGTGTCACGCATCGTCTCCTCCATAATGCGAGAGTTACTCGTATTTGACAAAGCGATAAACTCTCGTATTCTGTGAGTCAAGCGATTTGCAGGGGGCGGGGCATATGACACAGGCAGGGGACGCGACTGAGGCAGGGGTCATTTCCGGCATGGCCCGGCTGGTCCCGGTGCAAAAGCGCAGCCGCGAGCGGTTCGAGAGGATCCTGACCTGCGCCGAGGAACTGCTGCTGGAAAAGGGCAGTGATGGCTTCAAGATGAGCGATATCGTCGAGCGCACGGGCGTGCCATTCGGCTCGCTTTACCAATATTTTCCCGACAAGACCGCGATCATCGGCACCCTGGCCGAGCGTTACAATGCGCAGGGTCAGGCCTGTGTGGCGGGGATATTGCAGGGGTTTCACCAGCCCGCCGACCTGCCCGAGGTGCTTGGGCAGCTCGCGCAAGGCTTCTATGGCATCTATCAGGAGCGTCCGGTGACGCAGGCGATCTGGCAGGCGACGCAGGCCGATCCGATCTTGCAGGCGCTGGATGCGCAGGATTGCGCCGGGCTTTCGGCGCAACTGGCCGAGGCGCTGCTGCGGGTGGGGGAATCAGCCGGAGAGGCGGGGTTGCGCGCGGGCTTGCTGATCGCGCTGATCGGCGCGGCGGTGCGCCACGCGATCACGCTGCCCGAGGCCGAGGGGCGGGCCACGCTGGCCGAGTTCCAGCGGCTGCTGGCCGGCCAAGGCTAGGCAAGCGGGGTCGGGGCCGGCCGGCTGCGATCAGCGCAGGATGGCGCGGAAGTCGTTGAAGACCTGCACGTAAAGCGCCCGCTTGAAGGGCACGATGTTATCGATCAGATCGGCGGCGCGCATCCATTGCCAGCGCTCGAATTCCGGGTGCTCGGTTTCGATCTGCACGGCGCTGTCCGGCCCCAGAAAGCGCATGGCGAACCATTTCTGCTTCTGGCCGCCATATTTGCCCTTCCAGATCTTGCCAAGGATCTCGGGCGGCAGCTCATAGGTGATCCAGTCCGGCGTTTCGGCCATGACCTCGACCAGATCGGCGGAAACCCCGGTTTCCTCGGTCAGCTCGCGCAGGGCGGCCTCGCGCGGGGTTTCGCCCTTGTCGATCCCGCCTTGCGGCATCTGCCAGGCGGGACCGGGGTTGTCGATGCGCTGGCCGGCAAAGATCAGCCCGTCGGGGTTGATCAGCACCACGCCCGCGCCCATGCGATAGGGCAGGCCCGAGGGACCCAGAACCTTGTCGCTCATTCGGTCTTGGTTCCCGAATCTGCGCCGGTATTGGCGGGCTTCACATTCGCCGTCACCTTGTCGGCGCTGTAATCCATCGCCGCTAAGCCCTTGAGGATATCGACCGCATAGGCGAGCTGATAGTCCTCTTCGCGCAGCTTGGCGGTGGCCTCGACCTCCTTGGCCTCGCTCTCGATCTGCTTGCGCTCTTCCTCGCTGATCGAATCGTTGTTCAGCGCGCCGCGCAGATCCGCCTCAGAGCTGAGGAACTTCGAATCGGTCTTGGGCTTGTCGGCCTCGGCCTCATCCTCGGGTTTGCGGGCGGGCTGCTCGACGATGATGTCGGGCTGGATGCCCAAGGACTGGATCGAGCGGCCCGAGGGCGTGTAATAGCGCGCCGTGGTCAGGCGGATGGCGCTGTCGGCGGTGACCGGCATCACCGTCTGGACCGAACCCTTGCCAAAGGACTTGGTGCCCACGACGATGGCGCGGCGATGGTCCTGCAGGGCGCCGGTCACGATTTCCGAGGCGCTGGCCGAACCGCCATTGATCAGCACGACCATCGGCTTGCCCTCGGCCAGATCGCCGACCTTGGCGTTCCAGCGCTCGCTTTCCTCGGGCTTGCGGCCGCGGGTCGAGACGATCTCGCCCTTGTCGAGGAAGGCGTCCGAGACGTCGATGGCCTGATTGAGCAACCCGCCCGGGTTGTTCCGGAGGTCAAGGACAAAGCCCGTGACCTTGTCGATGCCACCCGCGTCCTTGATCGCCTTGGTCATCTCGGCGCGCAGCGTGTCCATGGTCTCGTCGTTGAAGGTGGTGACGCGCAGGACGACGGCATGGCCTTCGATGCGGGTCTTGACCACGGTCAGCTTGATGGTGTCGCGCACGATGGTCAGGTCGAACGGCTCATTCTCGCCCTGACGCAGGATGGTGATCTTGATTTCCGATCCGACCGGCCCGCGCATCTTTTCGACCGCCTCGTCCAGCCCCAGCCCCATCAGCGATTCGCCGTTCACATGGGTGATGAAATCGCCCGCCTGCACGCCGGCTTCGGCGGCGGGGGTGTCGTCGATGGGCGAGATGACCTTCACAAGCCCGTCTTCCTGCCCGACCTCGATGCCAAGGCCGCCAAAGCTGCCCCGGGTCTGGGTCTGCATGTCCTCGTAATCCTTGGCCGACAGGAACGAGCTGTGCGGATCAAGCGAGGTCAGCATGCCGTTGATCGCGGCCTCGATCAGCTTCTTGTCGTCGGCCTGTTCGACGTAATCGCTGCGCACGCGCTCGAATACATTGCCGAACAGGTCGAGCTGTTCATAGACCGAGGCGTTCTTGCCCGATTCCTGCGCGACCAGCGGGCCGGCGAATTGCGTGGCGACGGTGATGCCCGCAAGCGTGCCGATCGCCCCTGCCAGAAGATAGTGTTTCATTCCGTTTCGTCCTGCCCGATAGGGTTATGGCCGCTTGCGTTCTGGCCAGTTGCGTCGTGAGAAACCTCGCCGATGATCGGATTCATCACGAACCATTCGGCGGGGTCCAGCGTTTCCTTGTCCCGGCGCAGTTCAACATACAGTGTTTCTGTCTGTCCAGCACCGCCCCCGGTTGCCGCATTGGCCACAAATTCGGCCCCGAATTCCTGCGCAGGGGGTTCCTCTCCGCCCATCAGACCCACCGGCTCGCCCGCAGCCAGCACATCGCCGGTCTCGCCAAAGACCTGCGCCATGCCGGCAAATACCATGAGATAACCGCGCGCGGGTTCAAGGATCATCACATTGCCGTAATCCAGAAGCGGACCGCGATAGCGGATGGTCGCGGGCCAGGGCGTGGTGACCAGCGCCGCCGGCCCGGTGGCGATGACCTGACCGGGCCGGCGCGTGCCCGAGGCGTCGGCCTCGTTATAGCGGCGCAGCACCGTGCCCATGACCGGCAGGGGCAGGCTGCCCTGAGCGCCCTCGAAATCGGCCATGGGCGGGCCGACATCCTGTTCCATGCCGACGATGCCCGAGGCAAAGGATTCCAGCGTGTCGGCCGATTGCACCAGCGCCGTCAGCTCCTGCGGGTCCTGCCCGAAACGCACTGGCAGGCTGGAGCGGTCGGTGACCGCCGAGGCCAGCAGCCGGCGCGCCTCCTGCACCTCGCCCAGACCCTGGGCCAGCGTATTGGCGGCGCTCAGCTGAATGGCGCGGACGGTGCGGATTTCCTCAAGCTTTTTCTGCATGTCGCGGGCCTCGGCCTCAAGCCCCGGCGCCACGGATGACAGGATCATCCCGGCGCGGGCCGAGGATTCGGGGCCGGAGGGGTGCAGAAGCAGCATGGTTTCCGGCGAGCGCTGCATCGAGGTCATCACCCCCAGCACCCGGCCCAGCCTTTCGCGGCGGGCGTCGAAATCGGCGCGGATTTCCTGTTCGCGGATACCGGCGCGGCGCAAGCCATCGCGCAGCGCCGACAGGCCCTGTTCATAGGCGCGGATCATCCGGGTCAGCGCCACGACCTGATCGTCTTCGGTCAGGGCCTGATCCAGCTGGCCGATGGCGCCGCGCATCATCTCGGCGGCCTCGGCGGCCTCTTGCGCGGCCTGGCTCAACTGGGCGTTCTCCTGTGCCGAGGTCGCGGGCTGGGCCGGGGCCATCGAGGCGATGCCAAAGGCCGCCAGCATCGGCAAGAGCAGTCTGGGTCTCATGCGCGCCCGATCAGCGAAGTGCCGGTCATCTCGGGCGGCAGGTCCAGACCCATCAGGTCCAGAACCGTCGGCGCGACATCGGCCAGCCGGCCCTTGCGCACAGTAGCGCCCGCCGGGCCGCCAAAGACGATGACCGGGACCGGGTTGGTCGTATGGGCGGTATGCGGGCCGCCGGTTTCCGGGTCGATCATGGTTTCGCAATTGCCGTGGTCGGCGATGACCACCGCCGCGCCCCCGGTCTTTTCCAGCGCCGCCAGCATCATCCCCAGCCCCTTGTCCACCGCCTCGCAGGCGCGGATGGCGGCGGGCAGGCTGCCGGTATGGCCGACCATGTCCGGGTTGGCGAAATTGACGACGACCAGGTCGTAGCCGCCCTCGATCGCCTCGACCAGCTTGGCGCTGACCTCGGGCGCGGACATTTCCGGCGCAAGGTCATAGGTCGCGACCTTGGGGCTGGCGGGCATGAAGCGGTCCTCGCCCGGCTCGGGCGCCTCTTTGCCGCCGTTCAGGAAGAAGGTGACATGGGGGTATTTTTCGGTCTCGGCCAGCCGGAACTGGCGCAGGCCTTTGGCGGCGACCCATGCGCCCAGCGTGTTCACCACCTGCCGCTTGGGATAGGCGGCGGTCATGTATTCGTCATGCCTGGCCGAGTAGTCGACCATGCCCAGC
This sequence comes from Paracoccus lutimaris, assembly GCF_003337565.1. Classification (GTDB taxonomy): domain Bacteria; phylum Pseudomonadota; class Alphaproteobacteria; order Rhodobacterales; family Rhodobacteraceae; genus Paracoccus; species Paracoccus lutimaris. The sequence goes on along the minus strand of NZ_QPJL01000019.1, from coordinate 30,130 downwards.
AGCGCCGCCCAGTTCGGGCGCGCGCCGGTGTCGAAGGCGTCGAAATCGGGCTGGCCGATGGCGGCAAGGATTTCGCGGGCGCGGTCGGCGCGGAAGTTCAGGCAGAAAAAGCCGTCGCCGTCTTTCGCGCCCTGATAGCCTGCGATCACCGTGGGCTGGATGAATTCGTCGGTCTCGTCGCGCTGATAGGCCTCGGTCACGGCGTTGGCGGCATCGGGGGCGGGCAGGCCCTGGGCCCCGACCATGGCGGCATAGGCGCGGCTGACGCGTTCCCAGCGGTTGTCGCGGTCCATGGCGTAATAGCGGCCGATGACGGTGCCGATTTCGACGCTGGCGGGCAGGTCGCCGCGCAGCTCGGTGATGAATCCCAGCGCCGATTTCGGCGGCACGTCGCGGCCATCGGTGATGGCATGCAGGACGACCGGCACGCCCTTGTCGGCAATGGCGCGGGCGGCGGCGACGACATGCTGGACATGGCCATGCACGCCCCCGTCCGAGACGACGCCCATCAGATGCGCCGTGCCCCCGGTGGCCTTGAGCTTGCGGATGAAGTCGCCCAGCCCGGCATTGCCGTAAAAACTGCCATCCTCGATGGCGAGGTCGATCTGGCCCAGATCCATGGCGACGACGCGGCCGGCGCCGATATTGGTGTGGCCGACCTCGGAATTGCCCATCTGGCCCTTGGGCAGGCCGACATCGGGGCCAAAGGTCACCAGCGTCGCATTCGGGCAGTCGCGCATCAGCCGGTCGAAATTCGGCGTCTTCGCCTGGGCAGGGGCGCTTTGTTCGGGACGGTCGGAAATGCCCCATCCGTCGAGGATGCAAAGGACGACTGGCTTCGGGTGGGTCATGGGCGGCCTCATTCGGGGGTCGCTTCGCTTCTACGACCGCGGGGCGCGCAGGGCAAGTTCGCAGCGGGTTTCATGACCGGTTCCGGGCACGCTTTTGGCCCGGCCGCATGGATATTTGAACATGAAAGAAGCAGGGGCGCCGCACAGAAGGCCGTGCGGCGCCGGGATGCGGATCAGGCCGGAATGGCCTGGGCGGTGATTTCGTAGCCAAAAGTTTTCGCGTCCAGTTCGTCCAGCGCCTGACCGTTCACGGTTGCCTGCGGATACATCAGGAAGGGCAGGCGGCGGTCGCTACCGGCCAGCGCCAGATCCTCGGCGCTGTTGTAGCCGACCCAGTTGCCTTCCCAATTGCCAAACAGCGCCGCATTGACCTGGGTGACCAGCGGGTCATTCGGGTCCTTGATCCAGGCATCAGATTCGGCGCGCATGACTTTCAGCACGTCCGCCGGGTCCATCGCCACCCAGCCATGGCTGGCGATCCAAACCTCGGCCCGGCAATGCTGGGCGCCGGTGATGACCTCGTTCTTGGCGCCAAGCTGTTTGAAGCCAAAGGCCGAAGGCGCGACGCGGATGCCGAAGACGTCGCGGGCAGGCACGCCCGAGGCGCGCGACAGGGCCACGAACAGCCCGTTCAGGTCGGCGCATTTGCCACCGGCGCTGGCCAGGGTGGCGACGGCATCGCCCGTGCCGCAGCCGGCGGTGTCGAGGTTGCGGTGGCAGTTCGCCACGATCCAGGCATAGATCGCGCGGACTTTTTCAAGATCGCTATTGGCGCCTGCGGTGATTTTTGCAGCGGTTTCGGCGACGATGCCGTCCAGCGGCTTGTTGCCCGAGGGGCGCAGCGCCGCTTGCAGCACGGCCGTGTCCTCGGTCGCATTGCCGGGTTTGGACCAGTCGATGGTGCGGTTGCGGGTCTGGAAGCGGCTGGTCAGCGCAAGTTCCGGCGCGGCGCTGCCATCGAAGCTGGCCTGCAGGTATTTCGCGCCGCTGGCCGGATCGGTGATGATTTCGGCATGGCTGGCATTGCCCGCGACCGTATCGCCAAGGCTGCGCTGATAATCGGTGTCCAGCGACGGCACCGGCAGCCAGACCTGCGCCGGACCCTGACCGGCGGGCAGGGTGACGCGGGTCACCGTCTCATATCCCTGCCAGTCGCCGGGCTGCGGGGCAAAGGCGCGCGCCTCGGCGGCGGCCAGGGCCGGGCGGGCAAGGCTGCCCATCGCCGGGACAAGGCCGGCGGCCATGGCAAGTTTCAGGAAGCTGCGTCGAGGCGGGGTAAGCATGGTCCGGTCCTTTGCGTGGCCTGCAGCAGGGCGGCTGCCCTGCTGAAACGGCGCATGCTAGGCCGGAAAGACTTTTTCGTTCAAGTGTTTCGAGCGGGTTTGATGAATATTCAGGCGCGCGTCTGGGGGGCGGCCTGAGGGGCGGTTTCCGCTGCGATCTGCGCGGCCGATTTGCGGCCACGCTCGGTCGCGGATTTCAGCTGGCCGCAGGCGGCCATGATATCCTCGCCGCGCGGGGTGCGGATGGGGCTGGCGTAACCTGCCTTGTGGACGATGTCGGCAAAGGCCTCGATCCGTTCCCAGCTCGAGCGTTTATAGGGCGTGCCGGGCCATTCGTTGAAGGGGATCAGGTTGATCTTGGCCGGAATGCCGCGGATCAGCTTGACCAGACGGCGGGCATCGGCATCGCTGTCATTCACCCCGTCCAGCATCACATATTCAAAGGTGATGCGTTCCGAATTCGACAGGCGCGGATAGTCGCGCAGCGCGTTCAAGAGCGTTTCGATGTTCCATTTCTTGTTCACCGGCACCAGACGGTCGCGGGTCGCGTCCTCGGTCGCGTGGAAGCTGACGGCCAGAAGGCAGCCGATTTCCTCGGCGGTCTTGGCGATTTCCGGGACGATGCCGCTGGTCGACAGCGTGATGCGGCGGCGCGACAGGCTGATCCCCTCGCCATCCATCACCACCTTCATGGCGTCGCGGACATTGTCGAAATTATAAAGCGGCTCGCCCATGCCCATCAGCACCACATTGCTGACCAGGCGGGTCTCGTCCTTGGGCTCACCGGGGCGGGGCCATTCGCCCAGATCGTCGCGGGCCAACATGACCTGTCCGACGATTTCGCCCGCCGTCAGGTTGCGCACCAGCTTCTGCGTGCCGGTATGGCAGAAGGAGCAGGTCAGCGTGCAGCCGACCTGCGAGGAAATGCACAGCGTGCCGCGGTTTTCCTCGGGGATATAGACGGTCTCGACCTCGTGCCCGCCGGCGATGCGCAAGAGATACTTGCGGGTGCCGTCCGCGCTGATCTGGCGGGTCACGATCTCGGGCAGGGCGATCTCGAACCGCTCGGCCAGAAAGGCGCGGTAATCCTTGGCCAGATTGGTCATCTGCGCGAAATCGCGCACCCCCCAGTGGTAGACCCATTGCCAGATCTGGCCCACGCGCATCTTCGCCTGCCGTTCGGGCGTGCCAGCAGCGATCAGCGCCTGATGCAGCTGGTCGCGGGTCAGGCCGACGATATTCGTCAGGGCCGTCTCGGGCAGCTTGCGCGGAATGGTCAGCAGGTCCTGCGTGATCGGGGCGGCGTTCTGGGCGGTCATGGCGGAATCGGTCCGGGCGTTGGGCGAAACCGGATATATAGGCGAGACCGGCCCAAAAGAAAACAGGGGCCAAGGCCCCTGTCATCGTGAATTCTGCCAATCCGCCGGAATGCGGCTTATTTGCAGGCACCCTGCGCCTTGTTCGAGGCGGCGGTGATGCCCGACAGGCTGAACGTGTCCTTGGTCATGGTGCCCCGGGCCGAACGCCCCGAGATGACCGCCGACGAGCCGGCGCGCAGGGCCGAGATCAGCTTGCTGTCCTCGGACGGCGAGCCGGTCCAGGCGCTTTCGCCCTCGGTGAACAGCTTGAAGACATTGCCGCCGATATTCACCTCGACCGCCGAATCCGGGGCAAAGGGATAGCCGCCCGAGAAGGACACCTCGCCGGCCTGACCGGGGCGATAGGCGATATACAGGCGGATGTCGCCGCGCGTCACGTCCTTGGGCTTGCCGCTGGAATCCATGTTCTGGGTGGATTTCGGTGCGGACACCGCCCAGCATTCCTTGGGGCTGTTTGCGGAAAAGACGGTCCAGTCGCCTTCGGTCGCGACCACATTGGTCGAGTCCTGCGCGAGGACCGGCGAAGATGCGGCGATCACGAGTGCTGCAGCTGCCGCTGCGGCGCGCGGCGCGGATTTCAACATGCTCTGGCCTCCTGCCATGTCCGGTTTTATCCGGCTTGTTGCCGATGACGGTGGTGTTTTCAACCATCTCGCCGCAAAATAATGCGAAAACGCCGGCACGAAAAAGCCCTTTTGATGGGAAATCGCGCGATTGTCAGAGGAAATGCACCCATGACGGCAGCAAAACTGATCGAATTGTGGCGTGGCGGGATTCGCGAAAGCACGCATCTGGGACATGTGGTGATTGCCGACGGCAATGGCATCATCGAGGCCTGGGGCGATCCGGGCGCGGTGATCTTTCCGCGATCCTCGTGCAAGATGATCCAGGCGCTGCCTCTGATCGAAAGCGGCGCGGCGGATGCGGCGGGGCTGGGGCCGGACCATCTGGCCTTGGCTTGCGCCAGCCATAACGGCGCGGCGATCCATACCGGGCGGGTGACGTCATGGCTTTCGGGGCTGGGTCTGGCCGAGGGCGACCTGCGCTGCGGCGCGCATCTGCCCAAGGACCCCGAGGAACATCGCCGGCTGATCTGTACCGACAGCGCGCCCTGCCAGATCCACAACAATTGCTCGGGCAAGCATGCGGGGTTTCTGACCCTGAACCGGCATCTGGGCGGCGGTGCGGAATATGTCGAGCTGGATCATCCGGTCCAGCAGGCCGTGCGCGGCGCGTTCGAGGAGGTGACGGGCGAGGTCTCGGCCGGCTGGGGCGTCGACGGCTGCTCGGCGCCGAATTTTGCCTGCACGGTCGAGGGGCTGGCCCGCGCCATGGCGGCATTCGCCGCGCCGGGCGGCGGGCTGCGCGGCGATGCGCAGCGCCGGCTGGTTCAGGCGATGATGACCCATCCCGAGTTGGTCGCCGGCGAGGGCCGCGCCTGCACCGAGCTGATGCGCGCCGCGCGTGGCCGCGCCGCGTTGAAGACCGGGGCCGAGGCGGTTTTCGTCGGCATTGTCCCCGAACGCGGGCTGGGCATTGCGCTGAAGGTCACCGATGGCGGCACGCGCGGGTCCGAGGCCGCCATTACCGCGCTGCTGGTGCATCTGGGCATTCTGGCCGAGGGCGATCCGGTCGTGCAGAAATACCTGACCGGCGCACAGCGGAACTGGCGCGGGCTGGTCACCGGCGAGCTGCGCCGGGCCAGCGGCTTTCCCCTGTAGGGCAGGTCAGAGCAACTGCCAGATCAGCCGCAGCGCCAGCGCCGTCGAGGTGATGACCAAAAGCGGCTTGATCACCCGCGCGCCGATCCGCATGGCGAGCCTCGCGCCTAGAAGCGCGCCTGCGATCTGGGCGATGGCCATGGCGCCGCCAAGCAGCCAAAGCGGCTTTGCGACCACCGCAAAGGCCACCAGCCCGCCGAGATTCGAGGCAAAGTTCAGCAGTTTCGTATGCGCCGTGGCCTTGAGGATGCCGTAGCCCGCCAGCATGACGAAACCCAGCATGAAGAACGCCCCGGTGCCCGGCCCCAGGAGCCCGTCGTAAAAGGCGATGGCCGGCACGAAGGTGGCGGTGAAGACGGCGGGCGAGATGCGACGCACGCGGTCGGTGTCGTCAAGGCCGGGCTTCAGCGCGAAAAACACCGCGATTCCGATCAGCACCACCGGCAGCCCGTAGCTGAGCGCCTTGGTCGGGATCCAGGACACCATCAGCGCCCCGCAGAGGCCGGCGACAAAGGCGACGACGGCCTCGGTCTTTTGCTGGCGTAGATCGACCAGACCGCGCCGGGCGTAGGACAGGGCGGCGGTGGCGGCGCCGAAGACGCCCTGCACCTTGTTCGTGGCCAGCGCCTGCGCGGGCGGCAGCCCCGCCAGCAACAGTGCGGGCACGGTGATCAGCCCGCCGCCTCCGGCGATGGAATCGACGAAACCGGCCGCGAAAGCCGCGGCAACCAGCATCAGCACAAGATCAAGGGAAAGCTCGAACATGCCGATTTGATGGTCTGCCCTGCGGGAATTGTAAAGGTGGTGCCTGTGGCGCGGGCGGCATGGATATTTGGATGAAGAAGAAAGGGCGCGTCAGGCGCGGGGATGGGCGGCGCGATAGACCGCCAGAAGATGGGCGTCATCGACCCCGGTATAGACCTGGGTCGTCGACAGGCTCGCGTGGCCCAGAAGTTCCTGGATGGTGCGCAGATCGCCCCCCGCCGCCAGAAGATGCGTGGCGAAGGAATGGCGCAGCGCATGCGGCGTCGCCGTGGGCGGCAGGCCCAGCCCCTGCCGCAACAGCCGCATCGCCCCCGAGATCGCCGGCTGGCCCAGTCTTTTGCCGCGCGCGCCGCGAAACAGCGGGCCGTCGCGCTCCAGCGGATAGGGGCTGAGGTGCAGATAGGTCTGGATCGCGTCGCGGGCCACGGGCAGGACCGGCACCTGTCTTTCGCGCCCGCCCTTGCCGCGGATGGTCAGCGCCTCGCGCAGGGGCCAGTCGGCGCCGTTCAGCGAAAGCGCCTCGGAAATCCGCAGCCCGCAGCCGTAAAGTAGCGTCAGCACCGCCATATCGCGGGCGGCGATCCATGGCTCGGGATGGGTGCTGGCGGCCAGATCGAGCAGGTCCCGGGCCTGTTCGGGCGCAAGCGGCCGGGGCAGCGAGCGGGTGTATTTCGGCCCGCGCGAGGCCAGCGCCTTTGAAGCGTCAAAGCCGTGACGGTCCGACATCCAGCGGATGAAGCTGCGCGTGGCCGAAAGCCGCCGCGCCAGAGACCGCGCGGACAGGCCACGGCCGCGTTCAGCCGCCGCAAAGGCGCGCATGTCGGTCTGGGTCAGCCCGGCCAGCGTTGCGGGCAGGGCTGGGGCGCCGTGATGGCCGCCAAGAAAGGACAGAAACGCCAGCAGATCCGCCTGATAGGCGCGGATCGTGTGGTCCGAGCGGTCGCGGGCGGCGCGTTCGCTGTCCAGCCAGCGCGTCAGCGCCTCTGACATCACCGGGGCCAGCGCCAGCGGGAATTCCGGCGGCCTGGCCCCTGCGGTCATTGCCGCAGCCAGGACAGCAGGACCAGCCGGAAGGCCTGGCCGAAGAAACGCAAGAGATCGGTGCCCTGCGCCGGGTTGAAGCGCCCGGTATCGGCCGAGCCGATCAACAAGAGCGCCGGCCGCCGGCCGGGGCCAAGATCCAGCGGCAGCAGCGCCTCGGAGCGGATGGGGGCGCGGGTCTCGGCATGGATGGGCAGGGTCTCCGCGGCGGCGCGGCGCAGCACGATATCGTCACCGCGCGGCATCCGCCGCCCGCCCGAGATCAGCCCGGCAATCGCGCCCTCGGGGACGATGACCAAGGGACCCGAGCTTTCGGGCTCGGGCAGGGTGCCGCCCGTCTCCATCACCAGCCGCAGGGTTTCGACGCGCAGGATCGGGGCGACGGTGGTTTCCAGATTTTCCAGAAAACCCTCGAAATCCATCGGCTCCAGCAGCGAGAGCACGGCGCGATGCACGGTGTTCATGCCGGTCTGGTTTTCATAGGCGGTCGAGATCACCGATTCATGCGTGCTTTCCAGCCGGTCCAGCCGCGTTTCCAGCGCCTGCATGGCGCGGCCGCGAATGTCGATCACGTTCTCGCCGATCTCGGTCTCACGCACGCCGATCAGGGCGCGCATCAGGTCGCGGTCGGCGAGGATCAGTTCGGGCCGGGCCAGAAGGCGGGCGCGCTCGTCCTCGGACAGGGTTTCGGCTTGTGCGTCGCTGGTCATCGGCGTCCCTGTTGTCGGTTCGCCCAAAGGTCTAGCGCAGAATGGCGGGCGGGTGAAGCCTGCCTTCCTGTCCGGCTTGGCCGGCTTGCGGCATGGGGCAGGGTCGTGGCACAAGCATGCCTTGTGTTTTCTGACCGGAGAAATGCCATGGTTGCCGCCGACCCCAGCCTGCTTGACCTGATGATCGCGCTGATCCCTGCGGCGATCGCGGCATCGAACCCGGTGGTGGTTCTGGCGCTGGGGACGGCCACGATGCTCTTTGGTGTGCCCAGCTTTTGACCATGTCCGGGCCGCCGCTTTTCTATCCCCATGGCGCGCGCATCGCGGTGCTGACGCAAGAGGTGGTCGGCATTCTTGACTATCTTGCGCCCGAGGGGGGCGTGCGGCTGGGGCAACTGGTCGTGGTGCCCTTGGGGCCGCGCCGGGTGATGGGGGCGGTCTGGGGGCCGGGGACGGGCGATTTCGATCCGGCGCGGCTGCGCCCGGTGGCGCGGCTGGTCGATGCGCCGCCGCTGGCGCCCGAGATGATCGAATTCCTGACCCGGATGGGCGAATACACGCTGACGCCTCTGCCGCTGATGCTGCGCATGGCGACGCGGGCGCCCGATCTGGATCAGCCGCCCTCGGCCCGGCGGGTCATCCATCTGGCGGGCGCGGCGCCCGAGCGCATGACCGATGCCCGGGCCGCCGTCCTGCAAGTGATCGCGGAATACGGCGGGGCGGGCTTTGCGCCCGCCGAGCTGGCGCAGCTTGCCGGGGTCAGCCCGGGCGTGGTGCAGGGGCTGGTCAAGGCCGGAACCCTGGCCGAGACGCTGGCGCCACGCGATCTGCCCTATCCGCGCCTTGACCCGGACCTGCCCGGAAAACCCCTTGCCCCCGATCAGGCCGAGGCCGCCCTGCGCCTGCGCGCCGCCATCGCCAGCCGCGCCTATGGCACGACGCTGTTGCGCGGGGTGACTGGCTCGGGCAAGACCGAGGTCTATTTGGAGGCCGTCGCCGAATGCCTGCGTCAGGGCCGGCAGGCGTTGGTGCTGCTGCCCGAAATCGCGCTGTCGGCCGAGTTCCTGAACCGGGTCGAGGCGCGGTTCGGCGACCGGCCCGGCGAATGGCATTCCGGCATCACCCGGGGCGAACGGCGCAGGCTTTGGACCATGGCCGCGCAAAACCATGTCGGCATGGTGGTGGGCGCGCGTTCGGCCCTGTTCCTGCCCTTTGCCGATCTGGGCCTGATCGTCGTCGATGAAGAGCACGATTCCTCGTATAAACAGGAGGATACGGTCTATTACAGCGCCCGTGACATGGCTGTGCTGCGGGCCAGCATCGCGGGGGCACAGGTGGTTCTGGCCTCGGCCACGCCCTCGGTCGAAAGCTGGGTGAATGCGGGTCTGGGGAAATATGCGCGGCTTGATCTGCGCGCGCGCTATGGCAGTGCCGAGCTGCCCGAAATGGGCACCATCGACCTGCGCCAGCAAGAGATGGAAAAGGGGCGCTGGATCAGCCCCCGCCTTGCCGCCGAAATCCGCGCCCGCAAGGACAAGGGTGAACAGTCGCTGCTGTTCCTTAACCGGCGCGGCTATGCGCCGATCACTGCCTGCCGCGCCTGCGGCCAGCAGATCGGCTGCGACCATTGCGACGCCCGCATGGTCGAGCATCGCTTTCAGAACCGGCTGGTCTGTCACCAATGCGGCGCGACCAAGCCGATCCCGGTTGCCTGCCCAAGCTGCGGGGTCGAGGGCAAGATGACCGCGATCGGCCCCGGCGTCGAACGTCTGGCCGAAGAGGTCGCCGAGCGTTTCCCGAATGCCCGCGCCAGCGTCCTCAGTTCGGACCTGTTCCATTCCGCCCGGGCGCTGAAACAGGCGATCAGCGATATTGGCGCCGGCGAGACCGACATCATCATCGGTACCCAGCTGGTGGCCAAGGGGCACAATTTCCCGCGCCTGACGCTGGTGGGGGTGATCGACGCCGATCTGGGCCTGCAAGGCGCCGACATGCGCGCGGCCGAGAGGTCATTCCAGCTGATGCGGCAGGTCGCCGGTCGCGCCGGGCGCGAGGGTGGCGAGGCGCGGGGGCTGGCGCTTTTGCAGACCTATCAGCCCGACCATCCGGTGATCCGCGCGATCCTGTCCGGGCAGGACGAGGAATTCTGGGACGCCGAGGCCGCCGGGCGTCAGGCCGCCGGCATGCCGCCATTCGGCCGGCTGGCGGGGATCATTCTGTCCCATCCCGACCAGCCCGTGGTCGAGGATTACGCCCATGCGCTGGCCCGCCGCGCTGCCCCCCTGCAGGCCATCGGGGCCGAGCTGTGGGGACCAGCGCCCGCGCCCATCGCCCGTGTGCGGGGCCGCTACCGGGTCCGCATGTTGATCCACGCGGCCCGGCAGGCGCCGGTGCAGGCCGCGATCTCGCAATGGCTGGCCTTGGCGCCCAAGGCGCCCACGAACCTGCGGCTGGCCGTCGATATCGACCCGCAAAGCTTTCTTTAGGCGCTAGAGATCCATCTCCAGCATGACCAGATCATGGGGGATGATGCGTCCATCCTTGCCCCGGCGGCTGCGCAATTCGGGGATCAGGCGATGGGTGACGCGAAAGCCGACCTGTTCATAGAAGGGCCCCGCCGTCTGCGTGCCCAGATGCACGGTCGAAACCCCCAGCCCGCGCAGGAAATCCAGCATCGCGCCCGCCAGTTTCGTGCCGGTGCCCGGCGGCAGGCCGGCCATGATCGTCATCGTCGCCAGATAGGCGTAAAGCCGTCCGTCGCGGGCATGCAGCGATCCGCTGGCCCCCCCGCAAAGCCGCCCCGAAGCATCGCGCATGGTCAGTGCAAAGCCCGGGCGGATCTTTTCGTCGGCCTCGTTCACCGCTTCAAGGTAAAGCGTGCGGCCGGGGCCGGCCTCGGGGAAATCGTGGATAAAGGCGGCGGTGTGGTCGGGGCCGGCGGGCATGTCGATGGACTGCATCCGGTAGCCCGCCGCCGTCAGCACCGGGCCCAGCCGGTCGGCATAGGTGGTCAGCACCATCACGCGGCTGACCGGCGCGCCCGATTGCGCCAGCGCGGCGCGGTGCCGGGCGATGACGGTCAGCGGATCGGCCAGAAAGGCGCTGCTCTCGGGGTCGGCGACATCGGGATATTCGGTCACCACATCGGGGTTGAAGCCGAAATCCCGCTCGCGCTCCAGAAACAGTCCGAAAAGCGCCCGGGCATGGTCGTCCAGGACCTGCTGGGGCGCGGTGTCGCGGGTCGCGCCCGCAAGCGCATAGCTGATCCCGCCGCTGGTCAGTGGCTGCATGATGTCATCCTCCGTCCGTTACCCGCGTCGATCCCGTGCTCACCAGACGCAACCCGCTGGACCTCCAAGGGTTCCTGCCGGAAGTGGCGGTCCGGCCTTGCCATTTTGGCGCTTTCGCTCGGCTGCCGGGCATGCAAAAATATTGCGTCGCCAACGGAAGGACCCTGGCCCATGAAGTCGCCCCTGCCCGAGGCGGTCAAGAAATCCGTCTTGCTCAGTGGCCTGAGCGAAGACATGCGCGAGAACCTGCTGAAGGATTCGGTGCGCCGCTCATATCGCGAGGGCGAGACGATCTTCGTGCAGGGCGATGTCGCGCGGTCGGTGTTGATCGTGCTGAGCGGCTACGTCAAGCTGTCGCGCATGACGCCCAGCGGAAACGAGGCGGTGGTGACGATCATGGGCCGCAACCGCAGCTTTGCCGAGGCGATGGTGCTGAGGGGCGAACCCTATCCGGTCAGCGCCGAGGCGATTTCGGATTGCACGCTTTTGCAGATCGACGGCGTGCGGCTGCGGCAATTCCTGCTGGAAAATCAGGAATTCGCCATTCGCATGCTGGCCTCGACCTTCGTGCATCTGCAGGGGCTGATCGACCAGATCGAACGGCTCAAGGCCCATACCGGCTTGCAGCGCGTGGCGCAGTTCCTGGCCGATCTGACCGATCTCGAGCAGGGCTCCTGCGAGGTCAACCTGCCCTATAACAAGCGGCTGATCGCCGGCCATCTGGGCATGCAGCCCGAAAGCCTGTCGCGCGCCTTTGCCCGGCTGCGCGAACATGGCGTGCGCGTCGATGCCAACAAGGCCGAGATCGACGACATCGCTGCCCTGCGGCTGCTGGCCCTGGACTGAGCAGGACCGCGCCGGGGGCATTTTATCCGCCCACCAGCTGGCGATAGATCGCAGGCAGGGCCGCCATCAGGTGATCGGGATGCGGGATCAGGGAAAAGCCGCCCTGACCGAAAATGCGGGGAAACCAGCTTTTCGCGTCGCGATCCACGGTGATGCCATAGACCGATTGCCCCTTCATGCGGGCCTCGCGCACGGCGCGGGCGCTGTCCTCGATGCCGTGGCGGCCCTCGTAATGGTCCAGATCGTTGGGCTTGCCATCGGTGATGACCAGCAGCAGCCGGCGTTTCGCGGTTTGCTCGGCCAACCCCGCCGAGGCGTGGCGGATGCCCGCGCCCAGCCTTGTGTAAAAGCGCGGGCGCAGGCCGGCGATGCGCCGTTCGATGGCGCCGCTCATCGGCTCGTCAAAGGTTTTGCAGGTGCCCAGGAACACCCGGTCACGCTTGAGCGACGAAAACGCGTTGATGGCAAAACTGTCGCCACAGGCCTCAAGCCCCCAGGCCAGAGCGGTCAGGGCCTCGCGCTCGATCTCGATCACGGCGCGGCCGGTGACCGCGCTTTCGGTCGAGCGCGACACGTCCAGCAGGATCGAGACCGCCAGATTGCGCGCCTGCGGCCGCGACTGGCGCCAGATGCGGTCGCTGCCCTGTCCGGTGGCGCGCAGATCGGCGGCGGCGCGCACGGTCAGGTCGCTGTCCAGTTCCTCGCCGTCGCGATGGCCGGTGGTGGTGATGCGGCCGGGGCGCAGGGCCTCGAACTGGCGGCGCACGGCGCGGATGCGGCGCTGCGCGGCGGGGTCGCGGATCAGTTCGGCAGTCGCATCCCCGGGGTCGATTTCGGGGGCACGGTTTTCCAGCACGCGCACATGGTCGGGCAAGTAGTGCCCGCGCCGCGCGTCCCATTCGGGATAGGTATGGATGCCGGCGACCGCCTCAAGATCCGCATCCTCGGGCGCAAGATCGAGATGCAGCCGCAGACGCGTTGCGGGCGCCTTTGAAATCTGGCCAAGGCCCAGTTCTTCCTGATCCTCTGCCGCCTTCTTCGCGTCGTCCTGATCGTCATCATCGACATGCCGGTTGAGGTTCATCAGATTGGCCCAGCTCAGCAGGGCCTCGAATTTGTGCAGGATCAGGCTGTCGCGGCGGTTGGGCTGGTCCGATTTGCGCCGCTGGGCGCGGAACATGCGCTGGTTGCTGAGCTCGGCGGCGATGCCGTCGGCCTGTTCGGCGGCGCTTGCTGCCTCGGCGCTGGCCATGGGCGCGAAATCGGGCCAGACCACCACGGGCCGCATCGGCTGATAGCCGCGCGGCGCGCGCAGACCCGAGGGGTCGTCCAGCATCGCCAGCCAGTCCTGCGACAGCGGCGACAGCGGCGCGGGATCGCCCAGAATGTGACGGATGATCGCCTCGACATTGGCTTCAGCCGGGGGCAGGCCGGTGACGGGGCGCAGCTTCAGGATCAGCCCGGCAAGGCCGCGATAGAGCCCGGTCAGGCCGGGGGCGTCCGCCAGTGTCGCCTGAACGGCGTGGCGGGCGGCGCCGATCCGGGCAAGGTCGCGGGCCAGCGGGTCGTCCTGCGGGGCGGGGCGGCATTCATGCGCGGCGCAGGCTGCCAGCCACAGATAAAGCGCGCCATTCGCCTGCCGGCTTGGCAGCGCCGAAAGGCGTTCGGGCAGGCGCAGGATTTCGCCGTCGAAACTGGCCGAGGGCACGGTTTCGGCGGCGGTCCCCAGCTTGCGGCGCCAGCCGATACGGTGATGCGAGGTCTGGATGGCGGCGGGCCTGATCTCGACCGAGGGGGCGCCGCCAAGACCGCGAAACAAGACCGCGATGCGGCCCGCGACCTCGGGCAGCGCCACGGATTGTTCGGCAAAGTCCTGAGGCGCGTCAAAGCCGCTGGCCCAGGCGTGCCAGAGCTTGCCGACGGTTTCCTCGGGCTCCCATGGTTCCAGATCAAGGCTCATGCCGCCCGCCCTTAGCCAAAGACCGCGGCGGCAAGGTCGCGCAACCCGCGCTTGGTGTCGGCGTCATCGGTCAGCGACTCGATCATCGCCGCCTCGATGGCGCGGTCGACGCCCATGCCCTGCTGGATCAGCGAGGCGGCATAGACCACCAGCCGGGTCGAGACGCCCTCTTCCAGATCCTGCCCCTTGAGGCCGCGGATCTTGCCCGCCAGCCGCACAAGGGCGGTCACGCGGTCGCGGTCAAGGCCGCTTTCGCGGGCCACGATCTCGATCTCGCGGGCGGGTTCGGGGAAGTCGAATTCCAGCGCCAGAAACCGCTGCCGGGTCGAGGGTTTCAGCGTTTTCAGGATGTTCTGGTAGCCGGGGTTGTAGCTGGCGACCAGCATGAAGCCGGGGGCGGCCTCAAGCTCCTCGCCGGTGCGGTCGATGGGCAGGATGCGGCGATCATCGGTCAAGGGGTGCAGGACCACGGTCACGTCCTTGCGCGCCTCGACCACCTCGTCGAGGTAGCAGATCGCGCCCTCGCGCACGGCGCGGGTCAGCGGGCCATCGGTCCAGACGGTTTCGCCGCCCTTCAAGAGATAGCGCCCGATCAGGTCGGCCGCCGACAGATCGTCATGGCAGGCGACGGTGTAAAGCGGCCGGCCCAGCCGCGCCGCCATATGGGCGACAAAGCGGGTCTTGCCGCAGCCCGTGGGGCCTTTCAGCAGCACGGGCAGATCATTTGCGGCGGCAGCCTCGAAGACCGCGATCTCGTCGGCGCCGGGCAGGTAGAAGGGGGCGTCAGCCGCCCCTTTCCGATTGGTTTTCGCATGCGCGTTCATGGCTTACTCTGCGGCCTCAAGATGGCCGTCCTTGTGGCGTTGCACGGGGCCGGCATCGACGACTTCACGACGCGGGAACAGAACCGCGTAGATGAAGAGCAGCGCACCGATGACCACCGCCAGACCGGCGCCAAAGCGCATCCAGTAGAACAGCGTCAGCCCGTCCTGCACATCCATGAAGAAGTCGCCCTCGACCCGTTGCAGATGGGTCTGGACGGCACCCGCAAAGGTCAGCGTGACCGTCATGAACACCATCCCCGAGGACATCAGCCAGAAGGCGGCCATGTTCAGGATCTGGTTGTAGGGGTCGCGGTTCTTCATGATCGGCATCACGAAGGTGACCATGGCCAGCACCAGGCAGACATAGGCGCCATAGAAGGACAGGTGCCCATGCGCGGCGGTGATCTGGGTGCCGTGGGTATAGTAGTTCACCCCGTGCAGCGTATGCAGGAAGCCCCAGACGCCGGCGCCAAAGAAGGCCAGAACCGTGCAACCCAAGGACCAGACCAGCGCGGCCTTGTTCGGATGGTCGCGGCGGCCTTTCCAGACCATGACGAAGGCGAATGACATCATCGCAAAGAAGGGCACGATCTCGAAGCTTGAGAAGATCGAACCGATCCACTGCCAGTAAGCCGGCAGGCCGATCCAGTAGTAATGGTGCCCGGTGCCAAGGATGCCCGAGAACAGCGCCGTGGCGACGATGACGTAAAGCCATTTCTCGACCACTTCGCGGTCCACGCCGGTCAGTTTCAGCATCAGGAACGCCAGGATCGAGGCCATGATCAGTTCCCAGACGCCCTCCACCCACAGATGGACGACCCACCACCAGTACTGTTTGTCCAGAACCAGGTTCGCCGGGTTGTAAAAGGCGAAGAGCCACAGCACCACCAGACCCCAAAGGCCCATCAACAGCACGTTGGTGACGGCGGTCTTGCGGCCCTTCAGCACGGTCATGCTGATATTGTACATGAAGATCACGGCGGCGACGGCGATGCCCAGCTTGACCCATTTGGGCTGTTCAAGGAACTCGCGCCCCTCTTTGCCCAGCAGCCAGTTGCCGTGGAAGAGGTCGAACAGATAGGTCACGACCACGCCGGCGGTGCCCAGGACCAGAATGCCCAGTTGCAGATAGGCCAGCATGGGCGAGTGGATTTCCCGCTCGGCCTCTTCGGGAAGGATGTAATAGGTCGCGCCGAAGAAGCCCAGAAGCAGCCAGACGATCAGGCTGTTGGTGTGCAGCATCCGCGCGATGTTGAAGGGCAGCAGCTCGGACATGAAGTTCGGGCTGACATAGATCCAGCCCAGAACAAGGCCCAGCGTCACCTGGACGGCAAACAGCGCCATGGCCACGATGAAGTAGGCATAGGCGATGCGTTGTGTTTGATATTTCATCGGTTTTCCCCCCTCAGCCGGCGTCGTTCGGCGGCCAGTTCTGGGTATTGATCGTGCCGGTGAACAGCAGGAAGTCGCTGAGCGCCCGGAACTCCTCGTCCGTCAGGTCGAAGAGGGGCATCTGGCGGCGGCCCTCGATGCCGGTCGGCATGGATTGCATCCAGCCCTTCAGCGCCTCGAAGGCGGCATCGGGATCGTCCTGCACGGCCCAGCGTTTCATGACGTTCCCAAGCTCGGGCGCAAAGTAGGCGCCCTCGCCAAGAATGGTATGGCAGTCGATGCAGCCGTTGCGTTCCCAGATATGCTTTCCCTCGGCGACCGAGGCGGTCAGCTTGCTCTCATCCACGGCCTTGGTGCGGGCGTAGATGTGGCTGTGGATGGTCAACAGCACAAAGATCAGCATGAAGAAGATCGACCCGCCATAAAAGACGTTCCGGGCCATGCTTTTAGTCATGATATCGCTCATGACGCGGTCACCTCTTTGGTTAATGCGGGTGCGACCTCACTGCGCGCATGAGGCGAGTCGGTCATTGATCGAAGTCAAGCAGCGGCGGGGTCAGCCGTTTCGTGGGGTGTTTTCGGCCGGAATGGCCAGCTCGATCCGGCAATCCGGCAGTTCTGCCAAGGCCTTGCGCGCGGCATGGGCGGGCATCAGGCAAAGCGCCGTCGAAAGCCCGTCGGCCAGCGCCGCATCCGGCGCGCTGACCGAGATCGTGTCCCACAAGGGGGGGCGGCCATCCGCCGCCAGAATATGCGCCCCGCCCCTTGGGCCAATGCGCGTGCCCATGGGCGACGAGGTCGCCAGCGCCCGTTCGCGCAGCGCGATATGGCGATGGATGCGGCCCCGGGCATCGGCCAGTCCGGCGCGCCAGTCGCGCGGGCCCATGGCGCGGGTCTCGCCCGCGTCGATCAGGATATCGGTCAGCCCGTGGCGGCTGGCGGCTCCGGCCAGCCGGTCGGCGGCCAGCCCCTGCGCGATGCCGTTGAAGGTCAGCGCCATGCCGGGCCGCGTCAGGCGAATCTCCTGCTGCGACCATTCGACGCCCCGCCAGCCGGTCAGGGCGCGGGCGGCACCCTCGTCCCCGCCCTGGGCGCGGGTCAGCCACAAGGGCTGGATCGTCGGGTCAAAGGCGCCGCCGGTCGCGCCGTGCAGCCGCTCGGACAGGGACATCAGGGCCAGCATGTCCTGATCGGGAAAGCGCAGCCAGCCCTGCTGGTTCAGCCGCGCCAGATCGGATGCACGATGCAGTGAAAACTGGTCCTCGACATGGGCCAGAAGCCGCTGGGCCTCGGCGAAAAAGCCGCGGGCCTGTGCGGGGCTGGCGCCATTCAGGCGCAGGGTCACATCGGCGCCCATGGCCTGCCCGCGCCATTCCTGCGGCGCGGACCATGCGGATTGCGGCAGCGCGGCGGCGCAGGCGCAAAGGGTTAGAAAGCGGCGGCGCCCGATCATGCCGCCGCCTCGTTGCCATTGGCGCGGGGGCCGAAAAAGATCGGCCACAGCGCCGTCAGGTAAAGCGTAAAGGCCAGACACCAGACCAGACCCGAGCCGATCACTCCCGGCAGGTAGAAACTGCCCGGAAAGGTCGAGCCGGCCCAACGCAGCGCGACGGCCAGCGGGATCAGCGCATAGGCCAGCGCGACGGGGCCGGGGGCGACCAGCGCGCGGCCGCTATGGCCCAGCGAGGCGCGGCTCATCACCGCCAGCGTCATGCCGCCCACGGCGCCGATGCCCAGGACATGCAGCGCCGCCATCTCGTCGCCCAGACCAAGCTGTGCCAGCCCCCACAGGACGAAGCCAAGGGCCAGAAACCCATAGCCCAGATGCAGCACCCAGACGATGGGCTGGTGGGGCAGGGCAAGCCCGCGCCAGCCCGCCAGCCGCGCCGCCGCGACCAGACCGGCCAGCACCGCCAGCCCGCCGTCGACCGCATCGGGCAGGCCAAGGATGACCACAAAGGCGGTCAGGATCGCCAGCGCGATCCCGGCCATGTCCAGACGCGGATGCTCGACCGGCAGGCGCTCGGCACGCCCTTCGCGCAGCATGGCATTGCGGGTAAAGGCCGGCGTCACCCGCCCGCCAAGCGCCGCGATCATGGCGCAGGTGGTCAGAAGCCCGCCGCGCAACCCCTGCCAGCCGGTCCCGGTCAGCCCCATCCAGTCCAGATGCACCAGCAGGTTGCTAATCCATACCAGCGTGATCAGCAGCAGGAACATCATGTTCTGGGGCTTGGGGCGCGCCATGAGCTGGGTCAGGACCTTGGCCGCCAGCACCGGCAGAAAGGCCAGATCGATCGCCGCCACCACGGCCGAGGGCAGCACCCCGGCCAGACAGACCGCCAGCCGCCCAGCCAGCCACAGGCCCGCAACCAGCATGACGAACCGCTCGGGCGCGGCCTTGGCGCCGGTCCAGTTCGGCACGGCGGTCAGGAAAAAGCCGCCCATCGCCGCCGTGGCATAGCCAAAGATCATCTCATGCGCGTGCCAGCTTTGCGGCGCCACGCCCAGATGCCCGCCATCCACCAGCCCGATCAGCCACATGAGCCAGATCGCGACCGAGATCACCGCCCAAAGCCCGGCGGCCAGAAAGAACACCCGCCAGCCGGCGGTGAACAGGTAATCGGGTTTCATGTCGCCTCCTTCGGCGCGTCGGATGTGCGCGCGCGGCGTTTCAGGACCGGGCAGGTCTGCGCATCGTTCATCACCACCTGACAGCGCAGGCACAGCACGCATTCATTGGCATTGATCCGGCCCAGCGGATCGATGGCGCCGACGGTGCATTTCGTCTCGCAGAGCCGGCATTCGCGACCGCATTGCGGACGCCGCCGCAGCCAGTCAAAGACCTTGAGCTTGGCGGGAATCGCCAGCCCCGCGCCAAGGGGGCACAGGTAGCGGCAATAGAACCGCTCGATGAACAGCCCCCCCGCCAAGACCACGAGCGCGAACAGCACGAACGGCCATGCCCGCAGGAACCGCATCGAGATCACGGTCTTGAAGGGCTCGGCCTCGGCCAGCAGCAGCGATTTCTCCATGCTGTAGAAGCTCAGCGCGACGATGGCGACGAAGAGGGTGTATTTGATCACCCAAAGCCGTTCATGCAGGCCCTGCGGCACGGCGATCTGGCGCACGCCCAGCCGGCGGGCGGCGACGTTCAGAAGCTCTTGCAAGGCGCCAAAGGGGCACAGCCAGCCGCAATAGACCCCGCGTCCCCAGAACAGCATCCCCAGGGCCACGGTGGACCAGATCAGAAAGATGATCGGCGCGATCAGAAAGGTCTCCCACTGGAAACCCGACAAGAGCGAGTTCAGGAAGGCCACGACCTGCACGACCGACAATTGGCCGTTCAGCCCCCAGCCCAGCACGAACAGCGTGGTGGCCAGAAAGCCCAGCCGCACCCGCAGCCACAGTTTCGGGCGGCTGACCAGCGCCTCTTGCCCGAAGAGGATCAGCGCCAGCACGAACAGCATGGCACCGACGATTGCGATGCCGAATTTCTTTTGCAGCCAGAATTCCTGCCAAAGCGGCATGGCGGCGGGCGCCTCGGCCAGCGCGAAGGCGGCGGGCAGGGTGATGGTGGTGGTGATGGGCAGCGCGGCCTCTCCCCCGGCGGTCAGGGGGCGGGTTGCGGTGACGATCAGATCAAAGGGCCGGCGCGGGTCGATGCCGCCCGCCTCGGGGTCGGCATTCAGGCGAAACAGGCTGATTTCCTTGAAGCTGGGCGCATCAGGCAAGGCCAGTTTCTCGACCATGATGAAATCATCGGCCTTTGGGGTGATGCGGATATCGCCCTGTTGAAAGGCGATGCGCTCGAACGTGCCGCTGCGCCGCCATTCGGTACCGCGCGGGCTGTAAAGCCCCCGCGACATGACCGCGACCAGCGCCTGGCCGGGTTGCAGCGACCCGGTGGCGGCGGTGAAATCCAGCTCTCCCAGCAGGTTGCGGCCGGCGGTAGGGGTGTCGATCAGCCCGGCATAAAGGTCCAGAAACGGTGCGTCCGAGGGATCAACGGGCACCTTGGCCCCGGCAAAGGCGCGGGCGGCCTCGGCCATGGTGGTCAGGCTATGGGCCAGCGCGCCCTGGCTCAGCAGCTCGGCCCAGCCTGTGGGGCGAAAGCTGACGCGGTCGATGCCGCCGCCGCCCAGCCCCTGCGCCTGCGCCAGCACCCGGCCGGTGCGCATGATCCCGTCGCGGATCACCCCGGTCGAGACGGTGGCCCGCGAGATCACATCGGGCAGCGCCGGGTCCGGCCCCAGCGCGGCATGGTCGCGCATCAGGTCGACGCCGCGAAACCCGTCCACATAGGCGATGATGTCGGCGTCCGAGATGCCAAGGCTCAGGACCGGCTCGGTCTGGCGGATCAGCTTGGCCCCGGCGATGGTGCCCTGCGGCGTCACCGCCACCAGCACGTCCAGCGGCTTGCCCGAATAGCCGCTGGTCTGGGCGATTTCCCAGGTCGAGCCGACCATGCCCAGCACCTGCCCGCCAGCGGTCACCCGCCAGCCGGGCACGGGGCTATCCCGGCGCTCGATTCCGACCTCGGTGGTCTGGCCAAAAAGTGCCGCCGCGACATCCGGCCGCAGGTCGGGTTCCTGGGCCCGGATCCCGGTCGCCGCCAACAGCAGGAAAACCCACGCAAAAAGCGCGGTTTTCACGGGAAATACGGGGAATCTGCCGCTGGTCATCGCTGATCGTCCACCTGTTCTGGTTCCGGTTGTTTCGCAGATTCAACCGCAAGACCTTAACCAAGATCAAAGCGTCGGGCCTGATTCTTGCGCAAGGAACGTGGCGAACGCGCTCCAGCAGATAGGAAAGCCAGATGAGACACAGGCTCCCATTCGCAAGACCGAGCTTGCTCGCGACCGCCGCCCTGGCCCTGGTATTGGGACCCTTGGCGGCAGTGGCGCAAGATCAGGCTCCGGCGAAGGACCCCAAGGCCGCGCTTGAGGATCACCAAAGCAAGTCGGACAACAAATACGAACCCTCGCTTGACAATCTTGCCAAGGACGAGGGCGAGGTTGCGGCCCCCGGCGCGCCCGAAGGTATCCCGGCGCTGACCGACGCCCAGTATACCGAAGCCAACAAGATCTATTTCGAACGCTGCGCCGGCTGCCACGGCGTTCTGCGCAACGGCGCCACCGGCAAGGCGCTGACCCCCGACCTGACCCGTGAGCTGGGCTTTGAATACCTGCAAAGCTTCATCACCTATGGGTCGCCCGCCGGGATGCCGAACTGGGGCACCTCGGGCGAGCTGACGCAGGAACAGGTCGACCTGATGGCCAATTATCTGCTGCTGGACCCGGCCGCGCCGCCGGAATTCGGCATGAAGGAAATGCGCGACACCTGGAAGGTGCTCGTCGCGCCCGAAGATCGTCCGACCAAGCAGGAAAACGACTGGGATCTGGACAACCTGTTCAGCGTCACCCTGCGCGATGCCGGCCAGATCGCCCTGATCGACGGCGGCAGCTATGAGATCAAGTCGGTCATCGACACCGGCTATGCGGTCCATATCAGCCGGATGTCGGCCTCGGGTCGGTATCTGTTCGTGATTGGCCGCGACGCCAAGATCAACATGATCGACCTGTGGATGAAGGAACCGGCGACCGTCGCCGAAATCAAGATCGGCGCCGAGGCACGCTCGATCGAGACCTCGAAGATGGAAGGCTGGGAGGACAAATACGCCATTGCCGGCGCGTATTGGCCGCCGCAATACGTCATCATGGACGGTGAGACGCTGGAGCCCAAGAAGATCCAGTCCACCCGTGGCATGATCTATGACGAGCAGGAATACCACCCCGAGCCGCGCGTTGCCGCGATCCTGGCCAGCCATTACCGGCCGGAATTCATCGTCAACGTCAAGGAAACCGGCAAGATCCTGATGGTCGACTATACCGACCTCAAGAACCTGAAAACCACCGAGATCGAGGCCGAGCGCTTCCTTCACGATGGCGGTCTGGACAGCACCAAGCGCTACTTCATCACCGCGGCGAACGCGCGCAACAAGCTGGTCGTGATCGACACCAAGGAAGGCAAGCTGGTCGCCATCTCGGATACCGGCGGTCAGACCCCGCATCCGGGTCGTGGCGCGAACTTCACCCATCCGACCTTCGGGCCGGTCTGGGCGACCTCGCATCTTGGCGATGACTCGGTGGCGCTGATCGGCACCGATCCCGAAGGGCATCCCGACCAGGCCTGGAAGATCATCGACAGCTTCCCGGCGCTTGGCGGCGGTTCGCTGTTCGTCAAGACGCATCCCAAGTCGAAGCATCTCTATGTCGATGCCACCCTGAACCCCGAGATCGAGATTTCGGGTTCGGTCGCGGTCTTCGACACCACCACGATGAAGGGCGATGGCTCGGACCCCGAGTTCAAGACCCTGCCGCTGGCCGAACTGGCCGGGATCACCGAGGGTCAGCCCCGCGTGGTTCAGGGTGAGTTCAACAAGGACGGCACCGAAGTGTGGTTCAGCGTCTGGAACGGCAAGGACCAGACCTCGGCGATCGTGGTGGTCGACGACGCCACGCTTGAGGTCAAGCACGTCATCAAGGACGAACGTCTGGTCACCCCGACCGGCAAGTTCAACGTCTACAACACCAAGGGCGATATCTACTGATCGCGACTGGAACAACCAAGGCAGGGGCGTCCGCGCCCCTGCCCAGGCAGATAGATCCATCGGGGGTTGGAGATGACGGGGCAAGTTTACCTGATCGGCGCCGGACCGGGCGACCCCGAGCTGTTGACGCTGCGCGCGCTGCGCCTGCTGCAATCGGCCGATGTCGTGGTCCATGACCGGCTGGTCTCGGACGAGATCATGGCCCTTGTTCCCGCCCATATCCGGCGCATCGCCGTGGGCAAGGCCGCGGGTTTCCATCCGGTCCCGCAGGACCGCATCAATGAAATTCTGGTCGATCTGGGCCGCGCCGGCCTGACCGTCGCCCGTCTCAAGGGGGGCGACCCGACCATTTTCGGCCGCGGCGGCGAGGAATATGACGCCCTGATCGCTGCCGGTATTGCCTGTGACTATGTGCCCGGCATCACCGCCGCGCAGGGGGCCGCCGCATCGTTGCGGTTGCCGCTGACCCATCGCGGTATGGCCACGGGCCTGCGCTATGTGACCGGCCACCGGGCGCGGGACGCCGAGCTTGACCTGGACTGGGCCTCGCTGGCGGATCCCGACACGACGCTGGCGGTCTATATGGGGGCCGCGAACATGGTGCAGATCTCGGCCGAGCTGATCGCCCATGGCATGCCCGCCGACCTGCCGGTGATGGCGGTTTCGCAGGCCACCACCCCGCGCGAGCGCCGCCTGCAATCCGACCTTTCGGGCATTGCCGAGGCGTTGCGCGACAATCCGATGCCCGCGCCGGTCCTGTTCCTGATCGGCCGTGTCGCCGCACTGGCCGAGGAGGAGGTGCTGCGCCTGCCCACGGCAGAGCCTGCGCCGCTGCACAAGCTGTTCTCGCATGGCTAGGCTGGTGGCCGCCTTGCTGCTGGTGGCGCTTGCGCTGCCGGCCAGCGCCGGCACGGTCACGCCCGACCGGGCCGATGAACTGCGGTATATCGTCAGGCAGGATTGCGGCTCGTGCCACGGGCTGCGGATGACCGGCGGGCTTGGCCGCGCCATCACCCCCGCCGCGCTGGCCGGCCGCGACCCCGACGACCTCAGCACCATCATCCTTGACGGCATGCCCGGCACCGCCATGCCCGGCTGGCGCCCGCTCTTGTCCGAGGACGAGGCGCGCTGGATCGCCGATTACCTTCTGACACAGGAGCCGTGATGCTCAAGCCCCTCGCCCTTGCCCTGCTGACCCTGACCGCGCCCATGCTGACCGCGCCTGCCGCACTGGCCGACGATCTGCGCGGCACCGGCGATCTTGGCCTGATCGTGGAACGCGAGGCCGGCTCGCTTCTGGTCGTGGACCGCAGCGAGCGCGCCGCCATCGGCCGGATCGAGGGCCTGGGCGATCTGTCCCATGCGAGCCTCGTCTATTCGCCCGATGAACGTTTCGCTTATGTCTTTGGTCGCGACGGCGGGCTGACCAAGGTCGATATCCTGACCCGGACCATCGTCAAGCGCGTGGTTCAGGGCGGCAATTCCATCGGTGGCGCGATTTCCGACGACGGCAAGCTGGTCGCGGTGTCGAATTATGAGCCCGGCGGGGTCAAGGTCTTTGACGCCGAAACGCTGGATCTGGTCGCCGATGTGCCCATGGGCTCAAAGACCGTGGGCATTGCCGATGTGCCGGGCAGCCGCTTTGTCGTCGCCACCTGGGACACGGGCGAGGTCTGGGTGCTGGACCATGCCGCCGACCCGGCAAAGCCTGTGATCACAAAGCTGACCGGCATCGGCGCCAATCCCTATGACGCGCTGCTGACCGGGGACGGGCGCACCTATATCGTGGGGCTTTTCGGCGAAAAGGGGCTGACGGCGGTGGACCTGTGGCAGGACCCGCCCAAGGCCACCCGCTTCCTGCCCGATTACGGCAAGGATCAGCCCGACCTGCCGGTCTATAAAATGCCGCATCTGCAGGGCTGGACGCTGGCGGATGGCGTCTTCGCGCTGCCCGCCGTGGGCCTGCATCAGCTACTCTGGGTCGATGCCGCGAACCTGTCCGAGATTGCCCGCACCGATCTGGCCGGCCAGCCGGTCTTTGCCGTCGCCCGCCCCGACAAGCGCGAGATCTGGGTGAATTTCGCCCCGCCTGGCAATGACAAGGTGCAGATCATCGACGTGATGACCCATCAGGTCACTGACACCATCACCCCCGGCAAGGGCGTGTTGCACATGGAATTCGCCCCCCGCGGCCGCGAGGTCTGGCTGTCCGTCCGCGACGAGAACCGCGTCGAAATCCGCGACGCCCGCAGCCACGAGGTTCTGGCCGAGATCCCGGCCAGGGCGCCCTCGGGGATCTTTTTCACCGACCGCGCGCATCAGACGGGGCTGTGATCATGCTGGATGACGATCTGGACCTGCGCCTTTTGAACGACTTCCAGCGCGACCTGCCGCTGGTGCCGCAGCCCTTTGCCACTATCGCCGCCCGCCTTGGCACGCATGAGGCCGAGGTGATCGCCCGCCTGCGCCGGTTGCAGGATGGTGGCCGCATCGCCCGCGTCGGCGCGACCTGCCGGCCGAATACGGCGGGGGCCTCGACCCTGGCCGCGTTGCAGGTGCCGCCCGCCCGCATCGACGAGGTGGCGGCGCTGGTCGGCGATGAGCCGGGCGTCAACCATTCCTATCTGCGCGAGGGCGACTGGAACCTGTGGTTCGTCGCCACCGCCCCCGATGCGCGCAAACTGGCCGCAAGCCTTGCCCGGATCGAGGCCGCGACCGGCCTGACCGTGCTGTCGCTGCCCTTGGTGCGGGCCTTCAACATCGACCTTGGCTTTCCGCTGGACGGCCCGCGCCGCAGCATGGCGCTGGACCGGCCCGCCGATCTGTCGGTCCTGCGTCCGGGCGACGCGGCGCTGATGCAGGCCCTTTCCACCGGCCTGTCGCTGGAGCCGCGCCCCTTTGCCGCGCTGGCCCGCAGCCTGCACATGCCCGAGGCCGCGATCATCGAGCGGATCGACATGCTGGCGCGGGCGCGCCTGCTGACCCGCGTGGGCGTCATCGTCAGGCACCGCGCGCTTGGCTGGCGCGAAAACGCCATGGTGGTCTGGCAATTGCCCGATGCGGCGATCCCCGCCGCCGGTGCGGCACTGTCCGCGATCCCGGGCGTCACCTTGTGCTATCAGCGCCGCACCGTGCCGGGGGTCTGGGACTGGCCGCTGTTTTGCATGATCCACGCCCGGTCCCGCCCCGAGGCGATGGCGGTGCTGGATCAGGCCCGCGCCCTGCCGGAACTGGCGGGGGCGGCGCATCGCATCCTGTTCTCGACCCGCTGCTTTCGCCAGCGCGGCGCCACCATCGTCGAGGCCGCAGCATGACCCGCCCGACCCGCCAGACCCTGCCCGAAGGCGCGCTGGATGCGACCGACCGCGCCATCCTGAACACCCTGCAAGAGGGCTTTCCCCTGACCCCGCGCCCCTTTGACGATGCGGGCGCGCCCCTTGGCCTGAACGGCGCACAACTGATCGAACGGCTTTCCCGCCTGCGCGAGATCGGCGCCATCACCCGCTTTGGCCCGTTTTTCGACGCCGCCGCCATGGGGGGCGATTTCTGCCTTTGCGCGCTGACCGCGCCCGAGGCGGATTTCGACCGCATCGCGGCTTTGGTGAACGCCCATCCCGAGGTCGCCCATAACTATGCCCGCGACCACGAGCTGAACATGTGGTTCGTCCTGGCCACCCCCACGCCCGAGGGGATCGCCGAAACCGCCGCCCGGATCGAGGCCGAGACCGGGTTGACCGTCTGGCAGTTCCCCAAGCTTCAGGAATTCTTCATCGGCTTTCGGGTGCAGGCATGAATGATCTGGACCCCATCGACCGCCGCCTGATCGCCGCGACGCAGGCCGGCCTGCCGCTGGTCGAGGCGCCCTATGCGCAGATCGCGGGCCAGCTTGGCCTTACCGAGGCCGAGGTGATCTATCGCCTGACCGCGCTTCTGGATCTGGGCATCATCCGCCGCATCGCGGTCGCGCCCAACCATTACGCGCTGGGAATGACCGCCAATGGCATGAGCGTCTGGGATGTCGAGGATGCCGAGGCCGAGACGCTGGGCGCGCAGGTCGGGGCGCTGGATTTCGTCAGCCATTGCTATCTGCGCCCGCGCGCGCCGGTCTGGCGCTATAACCTGTTTGCGATGCTGCATGGCAGCTCGCGCGGCGAGGTCGAGGAAAAGCGCGCCATCCTGCGCGATCTGCTGGGCCCGGCCTGCCGCGCCGATGATATCCTGTATTCCACCCGGATTCTGAAAAAGACCGGCCTGCGCTTGCGCGACGGCTGAAAGGGGACACCATGTTTCGCCTGACCCAATACATGCACCAGATCCTTGATCCGACGCCGCCGCGCCGCCGCTCGGGGCCGGTCAAGCCAGTGGTGATCTGGAACCTGACCCGCAGCTGCAACCTGAAATGCCGCCATTGCTATACCGTCTCGGCCGACCGGCCGTTCCCGGGCGAGCTGACCCACGATCAGGCAATGTCGGTGCTGCGCGACCTGTCGGATTTCCGCATCCCCGCCCTGATCCTGTCGGGGGGCGAGCCGATGTCGCGCTTCGATTTCTGGGAACTGGCCGAGGAAGCCCGCAAGCTGAACTTCCGCCACCTGTCGCTGTCCACGAACGGCACCAGGATCAACGCCGAAAATATCGACCGGCTGGCCGATCTGGGTTTCGACTATGTTGGCATCTCGCTCGATGGGATCGGCGCGGTCAATGACTGGTTCCGGGGCGTCGAGGGCGCATTCGATCAGGCGCTGGCGGGGGTCAGGGCCTGTAAGGCGCGCGGCGTCAAGGTGGGCCTGCGCTTTACCATCACCGATGGCAACGCCCATCACCTGCCCGCGATGCTGGACCTGTGCCGGGACGAGGGCGTCGACAAGTTCTATCTGTCGCATCTGGTCTATGCCGGCCGGGGCGACAAGCACCGGGGCGAGGATACCGCCCATGACCATACCCGCCGCGCCATGGACCTGCTGATGGACCGCGCCTGGAGCGCGGTCGAGGCCGGCGAGGGCTTTGAGGTCGTCACCGGCAACAATGACAGCGACGCGGTCTATTTCCTGCGTTGGGCCGAGGCGCGCTTTGCGCCGCAGGTCGTGGCGCATCTGCGCGCCCATCTTGAGGCATGGGGCGGTAATTCCTCGGGTCTTG
The DNA here is from genome assembly GCF_003337565.1 of Paracoccus lutimaris. Classification (GTDB taxonomy): domain Bacteria; phylum Pseudomonadota; class Alphaproteobacteria; order Rhodobacterales; family Rhodobacteraceae; genus Paracoccus; species Paracoccus lutimaris. The sequence goes on along the minus strand of NZ_QPJL01000019.1, from coordinate 2,319 downwards.
GCGTCGGCAATATCGACCCGCAGGGCAAGGTCCATCCCGATACCTATTGGTCGGATTACACCGTGGGCTCGGTCAAGGAGCGGCCGTTTTCGGAAATCTGGACCGGGGACGACCCGATCCTGGCCACCCTGCGCACCCGCCCGCGCCCGCTGAAAGGGCGCTGCGGCGCCTGCGCCTATCAGGCGGTCTGCGGCGGCAATACCCGCATCCGCGCCCTGCAACTGACCGGCGACCCCTGGGCCGAGGATCCGGCCTGCTATCTCACCGCGCGCGAGATCGGCGTTGTCGATGCCGATCTTGACCGTCTTGCCGTCACGCCATTCCGGGGAAAAAGCCATGATCCGGCGCATCGCTTCCTTTAGTCTTGTCGCGCTGCTGCCGCTGCTGGCCCATGCCGATCCGGCCGCCGACTATGCCAGCCATTGCGCCGCCTGCCACGGCGAGGACCGCCTTGGCGGCACCGGCCCGGCCCTGATCCCGGAAACGCTGGGGCGGCTCAAGGGTATCGACCAGATCATCGCCAAGGGCCGCGTCGCGACCCAGATGGCCGGGTTCGAGGCCGAACTGCCCCCAGAACAGATCGCCGCGCTGGTCGATTACCTCAAGTCGCCGCTGGATCATGTGCCGGACTGGACCCCGGCGCAGATGGCGGAAAGCCGGCAGATGAACCCCGATTACCAGCCCGCCATGGCGCCGGTCTTCAAGGCCGACCCGATGAACATCACGCTGGTGGTGGAAACCGGCGATCACCATGTCAGCGTGCTGGACGGCGACACGTTCGAGGTGCTGGACCGCTTTGCCACGCCCTTTGCCGTGCATGGCGGGCCGAAATTCAGCCCCGACGGGCGCTATGTCTTCATCATGTCGCGCGATGGCTGGGTGCAGAAATACGATATCTGGTCGCTGGCCGAGGTGGGGCGCATCCGCGCCGGCCTGAACAGCCGCAACATCGCCATGAGCCATGACGGCAAATGGCTGGCAGTGGCGAATTACCTGCCCCACAGCCTGACGATCCTGTCCACCGACAACCTCGGCCTTGCGAAAATCGTGCCGGTCATCGCGCGCGACGGCAGCGAAAGCCGCGTCTCGGCGGTCTATCAGGCGCCCGAACGCAAATCCTTCGTGCTGGCGCTCAAGGACGCGCCGGAGATCTGGGAAATCGCCACTGATCCCGATGCCGGCCCCTTCCATGACGGCTTCGTCCACAGCCACGAAAAAGGCATGAAAGAGGCTCTGGGCGCGGAAAAGGGTCTTTTCGCCCGCCGCCGCATCCAGACCGAGGAACCGCTGGACGATTTCTTCTTCACCCCTGATTACCGAAACCTGATCGGCACCAATCGCGAAGGCGACAAGGGTGTCGTCGTCAATCTGGATGTCGGCCGCGAGATCGCCGAACTGCCGTTGCCCGGCATGCCGCATCTGGGCTCGGGCATCACCTGGGAACGGGGCGGGCGCCGGGTCATGGCGACCCCGCATCTGAACGAAGGGGTGCTCTCGGTCATCGACATGCAGGACTGGACGCTGGTCGAACAGATCAAGACCGACGGGCCGGGCTTTTTCCTGCGCAGCCATCATAACAGCCCCTATCTCTGGGCGGATGTGTTCTTTGGCCCGAACAGGGACCGCATGCATGTGATCGACAAGGAAACGCTCAAGATCGTCAAGACGCTGGCACCCTTCCCGGACAAGACCTTCGCGCATGTCGAATTCACCCGCGACGGCAGCCATGTGCTGGTCTCATTGTGGGAGGACGACGGCGCGGTGGTGATCTATGATGCGAAAACGCTGGAAGAGGTCAAGCGCCTGCCGATGCGCAAACCCTCGGGGAAATACAATGTCTGGAACAAGATCACATTCGAGGACGGAACCAGCCACTGAGGACAGGCTCACCGGGGAACCGGGCCGCTGGCCGGTCTGGAAACTGGCGATCCTGCTTTACCCCTTCGCGGCGACGGCGGTCTGGATCAACCTGTTCATGCTGTTTTTGCTGCTGAGCTGGCTGGGCATCGATGTGCTTTCCCCCTGGCTCGCCGCCCTTCTGGCGCTGCCTTTGGGCATTCCGGCAACATGGGCGGCGGGCATCTGGATCCGCCGCCTGATGGATCAGGCCGCCCCCCGCTCCCCGATCAGCTGAAGCCTCGTTGGTTTCTTTGTCCATTCTTATAACCGCTCCTGCACAGCATTGGATGGCAATATGAGCTAAAATTTCTCTTGTCAGACACGCTAGGTGGTGTTGACAAAAGGGATTCACAGGGTGGCCTGATCGTGATTCAAGCTGGTACCTGCAATGGAGACCAGATTGGCACGAGACCTGATGTC